>CAMMNN010000029.1 GCA_946498245.1 uncultured Clostridium sp.
ATCATGCGCAGCGGCGCACTCGGCATCCCTGAATTTATGCCGCCTACTCGGCGGCAGGAAACTAAGGTAAGCCATCATGCGCAAAGCGCATTCGGCATCCCTGAATCTATGCCGCCTACTCGGCGGCGGAATTATAAGGTAAGCCATCATGCGCAAAGCGCATTCGGCATCCCTGAATTTATGCCGCCTACTCGGCGGCGGAAAACTAAGGTAAGCCATCATGCGCAGCGGCGCACTCGGCATCCCTGAATACATGCTGCCTATCCGGCGGCGGAAAACTAAGGTAAGCCATCATGCGCAGCGGCGCACTCGGCATCCCTGAATTTATGCCGCCTACTCGGCGGCGGAATTATAAGGTAAGGACAACAGTATGAGGAGAAATAGAATTTATGCAGCAGTAATGGGGTGTTTTTTGAGCCTGACCATTCCCAGTGCCGTCGCCTTTGGAGAATCCCAAGGTACTGAGACGGCGGCTTATGAGACAGAGACATCTGAACCGGGAACGGGAATGGGAACGTCAAATGGCTCCACCATTATCCGGGACAGCCAAGGGGGACAGGGAAAGGACTATTCTCAGATTGGCCCTGGAGTGAATTTGGAGGGTGAAAAGGAGCAACAGGCCCAAAGCGGTTCTGACTACACCTCCATGACAGTGGAAAATCCCGTGGTTCAGCCCGTGGAAAAATATTCTTATGAGCAGATGAAGACGGATCTGGAGGCTTTGCAGAAACGCTACGGAACAGCTCACATGAAGGTAAATACTATAGGAACCTCCGCAGACGGACGGAACATTTACGAGATTGTCGTTGGCAATCAGAGCGCAGGACGCCACGTTTTGATCCAGGGGGCTATGCACGCCAGAGAGTATATGAATCCCCTTTTAATCATGAAACAGGTAGAAGATGCTCTGGCATTTTACGATACGGGAAGTTATAATGGAAGAAAACTGTCGGATTTGCTGAATCAGGTGGCGGTCCATTTTGTACCCATGACCAATCCTGACGGAGTGGCGCTCAGTCAGTTTGGCCTGGAAGCGATTGGCTCCGCCGATTTAAAGGAACGGATCCAAAGCTGCTACGCTTCTGATTTAGCCGCCGGCCGGACGACTCTGGACTTTGACACTTATCTGACCAGATGGAAAGCCAATGCCAGGGGAGTGGATTTAAATTACAACTTTGATGCCCGGTGGAGCAGTCTGTCCGACGGGTGGATGCTGCCGTCTTATACGGCGTATAAAGGTATTGGTCCGGTTTCCGAGCCGGAAACACAGGCTTTGGTAAACTTGATGAATAACGGCCTTACGTGGAAGGGAGCCATCAGCTACCATTCCATGGGAAATGTAATATACTGGGATATTGAGGGAAATAAAGAAAAGGCCAAATCCCAGCATCTGGCCCAACTGGTGTCAGCGGCTACCGGCGGTTATCAGATGCTTTACAGCGGAGGCGGAGGGGGCTTTAAAGACTGGCTCCAGTTAAAAGACAATGCGGTCCCCAATGTTACGGTGGAAACGGGAAAAGCGGAGTGCCCTATGCCTCTGTCAGAGTTTGAAAATGTATGGAAGGAAAACCGCAGCGGTTGGGCCCTGCTGGCTGACTTTGCCCTTTTGTATTAAAGGAGAAGGAATGTTAGAAATTTCAGGAATCTGTAAAAAGTACCGGAAAAAACAGGTGTTGTCAGGGGTAACCCTAAAGGCGGAAGCCGGAGAGTGCATAGGGATCGCAGGGGGAAACGGCTGCGGGAAGACCACCCTTCTCTCCATTCTGGCAGGAACCCGGAAGGCGGACAGCGGAAGCTTCCGCGCAGATGGCCGGGAGCTTTTAGGCCATCCCAAGCTGCAGGCGGAGACCATTGCCTACGTGCCTCAGGAAAATCCGTTTATGGAGGAACTGTCTGCAAAAGATAATCTCAGCCTGTGGTACAGGGGAGATAAGGAGGCCATGAAACGGGATCTGGAATCAGGGCCGGCAGCCATGCTGGGCGTACCGGAATTTCTGAATGTCCGGGTGGGAAAGCTTTCCGGCGGAATGAAAAAAAGGCTGTCCATTGCCGCCGCCCTGTCGGGGAAGGAAAAGATCCTGATTTTGGACGAACCGGGAGCAGCCCTGGATTTGGCCTGCAAGGAACTCATACGGAGCTACCTGCAGGAATATGTAAAAAAGGGGGGCGTGGTTTTGCTGGCCTCCCATGAGATGGAGGAATTATCCATCTGCTCGAAACTCTTGGTTTTAAAAGACGGAAAAACCTGGGAGGTTCCCCAAAGCCTTACGGCAAAGGAACTGTCTTTGCGGTTTTAAACCGTTTACATATCCGGCCCTGTGCCGGATAAGGGAAAGGAGAAAATGTCTATGGAAAACACAGAACTTACAAACAACCTGGAGCCAAAGGAGAAGATTTCTAAAAAAGTTCTTATTGGAGGAGGTGTTGTTGCTGCAGTGGCCGTTGTGGGAATCGTTTTTGCGGCTACGAGACAGACTGCAGATCCTAAAACCGTTGTAATTGATGCTTTAAAAGGCGTGTACAGTTCGGAAAACCAGAATCCGGGAGAAGAGGTTTTTGGATTTAGCGAATTGGGAAAAACCCTGGAGGAGACAGGAGGGGAAATGGGACTGGAGCTGTCCCTTTCAGGCGCTTCCGAAAGCGACATTCTTAGCTTAGTGGGAGCGGGCTTTACCTTAGACGCCAAAAGTGATGTTCAGGGAGTCAAGTTTTCTGAAAATATGAGCATTCAGTACGGCGGAATGGATTTGGCCCACATTCAGCTTTATGGAGACGATACTTATCTGAAAGCGGCGGTTCCGGAATTGTCCGGCAGGGTATTTTCAATTAATTATGCCGACGATTTGGCAGGGCAGCTTGAAAACTCCCCTCTGGTTCTGGAAATGGGCCTGGAATTAACAGAAGAGGATAAAGCCCTTGTCAACGATTATATGGAATACGTATCAGGCCTTTACAGCAGTGATAACGAGACTTTTGACATTATGGCCCTTTGGGAGCGCTATAAGACAGGCAGTCAGGCCATAAATGATTTTAAGGCGGCTATGACTGTGGAGAAAAAGTCTGAAACGCAGACTATGATCTACAATGGACAGGAAGCGGCCTGTACCGGCTACGACGTGGTTCTTCCAAGAGACTCAGTGATTCAGTTTGTCCGGACAACGGCGGATTTCTTCCTTACAGATGAAACCATGAAGCAGGATATTCTGGAATACATGACCTGGATGATGCGCCTGAGCGATGGTATGGGAATGTCAGACAGTGAACTGACGGCTTTGGTAACGGGCCAGTGGAACGATATGGATCAGAGTGTGGACGAGGCCATTGCCGCTCTGGACGAGGCCCTGCAGCAGGACGTGACCATGACCGTCTATGTGGATAAGAAGGGCAATCTGGTTTCCTTAGAGGTTAGTACAGAGTTTACAGTGTCAGAAGGGGAAGTGCTCTACGCAGACGGACGGGTACAGTTAGCCGGAGGCGCCTATCCTACTCAGAACGGAGAAATGTCCCTGGATCTGTCAGACGGAACCGATACGATTTCCCTGAAACTCAATAAGTCCGGAGAATATACGGACGCAGTGTTAAACAGCGCCTGGGATTTGTCCCTGGAATCTGACGGTACAGTTATGTCTCTGAATTACCAGAGCGATTACGACCGGGCTTCGGGAGATTTGTCTATTGCAATGGTTCCTTCTATGGACGGAGAATCCATTATCATAACAGTGGACGGAATCGTTGACGAGCTGGAAAAAGGGAAAAATATCCATTATACAGTGGATTCCATAAAGATTGAGGTGGAAGGCGGCTATTATGTAGAACTGGCCGGAAGCGCCTACATAAAACAATTGGAAGGCGAAATCACTCCTCCTGAGGGAACGGAGATGGATGTGCTGGCTGCTACGGAAGACGAATGGAATGAGGTAGGAGAGGAAATCATCATGGGCTTTTTCGGGATTCTTGGAAGCGCCTACACCCTGTATTAATTATGAAAACTTTTTTTGTCTATCTGAAATTAGAATTAAAAAGGGCTGTGAAATATTTGCCCTGGGTAAGCGGAGGGGCAGTTGCGCTGGCAGGTTTGCTGGGCGCAATTGCCTTTCTGCTCTTTGCGGCTTTTACCGGGAGCCAGGAGATCTCCCGGCTTCAGGCAGGAGTGATTCTGCCGGAAAATGACGAAATCGCAAAACAGGCCATTTCTATGCTGGGTTCTCTGGAAAGCGTAGAGAGTATCTGCGATTTTGTCTATACTGATATGGAAAGCGCCAAAGAAAAAATGAAGACGGGAGAATTGGATCTTTTGCTGGTGGTTCCGGAACAGTTTGTCAGCGGCATCATAAACGGAACCAACGAACCCGTAACCATTGTCTTTCCCAATGAAAACGGCATTGAAGAACAGATTTTTAAGGAACTGGCAGACGCGGGAGCCAAGACCCTGGGGAGCGCCCAGGCCGGCATTTATGCGGCGGATCAGTTCTGTATTCTCAAAGGGACTCCGGAAACCATAAAAGGGGCGGAAGACTGGCTTAACCGGCAGTATTTAAAATACAGTCTGGATCGGACGGTGTACTTTCGCGATCGACAGGTATCGGCTTTTGGCGACGTTTCCGGAACCGTCCATTACGGCGCGGCGGCAGCAGTTCTCCTTCTGCTTTTCTGCGGCATTCCGGCGGCGGAGTTGTTTCAGGAGTACAATGTTTCCTGCAGGGAAAAGCTGAATCTCCTGGGAATCGGAAGAGGGAAACGGACTGCTGCCAGAGCTGCGGCTATGTGGTTCCTGCTTCTGGTTTCTGCCGCTGTCCTTGCTGTTTTTCTCTTCCTCCTTTCCTGGATAGGAGGCTGGCAGGAGAGCCTTTTCCGGATAGGGGCAGAGGCGGCGCCCGGCCTGGGAGAACAGGGAATGGGCGGTGTTTTTACTGTGGCTGCCGTTTTCTTTGCCGCAGCATCTCTGATTACTTTGTGCTACCGGGCCGTAGGGACGGGCATGGGAGGAAGAATGGCTCTTTTTGGCCTGACTGCAGGCATGATGTTTCTGTCCGGAGGCTTCCTGCCGGAAGTCTTCTTGCCGGAAAGCTTTCGAAAGCTGTCCCCCTTCCTTCCAACATCTATCCTTATGGATGGCGTAAAGGGGCTTTTCCTGCCGGAAAGTATCTGGGAAAAAGGAGTTGCCGCAGGGCTGCTGGGTCTGGCGGCCTTGATCTTAGCCTGCGCCGGAAAGGGGGAGAGGCAATGAAACGGATGGCAACCTGGTTTTGGCTGTCGGCAAAACGCTGGCTGAAACACCCCGGCTTTGCAGCGGCCCTGATTTTGCTACCTTTTCTCATGGCTGGCGTCCGAAGCCTGGAACCGGAAGAAAGAGAAGGTATCGCCATTGGCCTGTGGCCGGAAGGAGAGGGTCTTGGCATGGAGATAGCCCAGGAACTGGTTTCAGGGGAAGGTATGTTTGAGTTTATCCTGTATGCCAGCGAAGAAGAAGCGCGGCAGGCTGTGGAGAGAAAAGAGGCGGAGTGCGCCTACCTGTTTCCGGAGGATTTGGAAGAAAGGCTGAAAACAGGGGACTACAGACGCTGCATTACGGTCTATAAGGCTCCGTCTACCATTTTGGATCCCATAGCGGGAGAAGTGGTCTATTCGGCTTTGGCCAGCCGCTATGACGGGATTTTGCTGCAGCAGTACGCTGATGAAGAAGAGGCCTTTGGAGAGCTGGACGAAAGCGACGGGCAAGAGCTGGCGGAGCTGTATCAGAAGTACCGGACTGACGGCAGTACCTTCCGCTTTGAATATGCGGAACTAAAGGATTATGAAAAGAGGGAAGAAGGCCAGGGGAAAGGGCCGGAAGAAAACCAGGAAGAAAATCAGAAAGCGGGTTCCGGAGGGAAAGTTTTCCCGGTGAGGGGCCTGGGGGCGGTTATTATTTTTCTGGCGGCATTTTTTTCCGCCTGCACCCTGGGGGAGGATGAAAAGAAGGGACTGTTTCTGGCCCTTCCCTTTCGGGAACGCCCTTTGTGCAAGTGGGCGGCTCTGATGGCTCCCCTTGTCCTTACGGCCCTGTCGGTCTGGATTGCCCTGTGGGCGGCAGGTGAATGGGAAGGACTGTGGAAAGAAACGGCAACTATGGCAGCTTATGTGCTGGTCTGCGGCATCTATGGGTTTGCAGCCAAGGAGCTGGTGAAGGATACCAGAATACTGGCGGCTTTTCTGCCGGTTCTGGCGGCGGCCCTGCTGGTAATCTGTCCGGTTTTTGCCGATGCCGGAATGTGGTTTGACGGTGTAAACGCCATCCGGAAATTTTTGCCTGCGGCCTGGTATTTGGGCTGGTTTGCATATTGACAAAATGGAAAGAAAGAAGTAGACTGGTAACAGAACATTTTTTCGCCCTGTTTTCCATAGGAAGACCGGGAGGGAAAATGTGAAAAATAAAAATTATGGAAAGGAAGTGAAGCAGGTATGGAAGGCCGAAGTTGCAGGATGAAAGCAGTCAGCGCAGTTTATAAATGGCAGAAGCAGTACGCAGAGTCCGGAAACAAGGCCGGAGCCTGCTGATTTCCTGAACCCTTGAGGCATAAAGCAAGCCGGATTGGGACGCAGGGAGAACTGCGCCTTAATCCGGCTTTCATCTTTTTTCAGCACCACCTGCAAAGGAAGGAGAAAGGAGATGGCAGATATGCAGAAGATCGATTACAACAGACTGGCGGAGATGGCAAAAGAAAAGCAGTTTTTGATGCTGAAGGAAATTTTGCCGAAAATGGAAGAGGCGGATATTGCCGAGCTTTTAGAAAAGCTGGATAGAGAGAGTACCGTGGTGGTATTTAGGCTTCTTCCCAAAGAAATGGCGGCGGACGTATTCGCCTTTCTGCCGCCGGATACCCAGGAACACATTATCAATGGCATTACAGATGTAGAAATCCAAAGAATTGTAGAGGATCTGTACTTAGACGACGCTGTGGATATGCTGGAAGAGATGCCGGCAGTGGTGGTAAAGCGGGTAATTCGCAACGCCGCGCCGGAGACCAGGGCTTTAATCAACCAGTTTTTAGCTTACCCGGAGAACAGTGCCGGAAGAATTATGACGGCGGAATACGTAGGACTCAAAAAGACCATGACAGTGGAGGAGTCTTTCGCCTATATCCGGAGGCACGGAGTAGACAAGGAAACCATTTATACCTGCTACGTAACAGACTGCAAAAGGACTTTGGAAGGCGTTGTTTCCGTAAAGGATTTGCTGATGCACCCCTACGAAACAGCAGTAGGCGATATTATGAATACCCATATTATCAAAGCGGTGACTACGGAAGATCAGGAGGAGGTGGCTGCCTGCTTCAACAAGTACGGCCTGCTGAGTCTGCCGGTAGTGGACAAAGAAAACCGGCTGGTGGGGATCGTTACGGCGGACGATATTGTAGAAATTATGGAAGAAGAGGCTACAGAAGATTTTGAAAAGATGGCAGCCATGCTTCCCAGCGAGAAACCCTACTTAAAGACAGGGGCTTTGGAACTGGCCAAAAACCGTATTATGTGGCTTTTGATTCTCATGGTCAGCAGTATGATCACAGGGGGAATCCTGGCGAAATACGAAAACGCCTTTGCGGTTTTGCCCCTTTTGGTAACCTTTGTTCCCATGCTGACAGATACGGGCGGAAATGCCGGGAGCCAGAGCAGTACCATGATTATCCGGGGAATGGCGGTGGGAGAGATCCTTCCGGGAGATTTGTTCCGGGTTATCTGGAAAGAACTGCAGGTAGGGATCTTGGTAGGGGCAGCTTTGGGGATTGTAAATTACCTTCAGCTTATGGTTCGTTATCCGGGTCAGGCCATGGTTTGCCTGACTGTCGTGCTGAGTCTTTTTGCAACGGTCGTACTTGCTAAGACCATTGGCTGCGTCCTGCCTCTGGCGGCAAAAGCCCTTAGATTGGATCCGGCGATTATGGCCGCCCCGCTGATTACCACCATCGTAGACGGGGTAAGCCTGGTAATCTATTTCCAATTGGCGGTACGGCTGCTGCATCTGTCCTGACAGACGTTATATATTGAAATAAAGCAAAAAAGCCCCTGGTTTTTCTGTGTCAGAAGCGGATTCTGAGGAGAAAAACCAGGGGCTTTGTGCAGGTTATTGCAGTCCTGCGGCAATGGCGTCGGCCAGAGCTTCGATCTGGGCCGTCTGATCGTCTTTTAAAGCGGATTTAAGGCTGACAGAGGCTTCCAGGATTTCCATATTTTTCATGGTTTCCAGGATTGCACGCATCTGTTTTGCGGAAGTGCTGGCCCAGGAGCCATTATCCATGAGGGCCACGGTACGGTTCTGGAGATTTAACGCCTTCATATCCAAAAGCACGTGCTCCATGGCCGGATAAATGCCGCCGTTATATGTAGGGCAGGCCAGAACGATATGGCTGACCCGGAAGGATTCCGCAATGGACTGGGAGAGGTGGGTGGAGGAAACATCATAAAGGGCGATGTTTTTTACTCCCTTCTCAGCCAGAGCGCAGGCCAGAACATTGGCAGCGTTTTCCGTGTTGCCGTACATGGAACCGTAAAGGATCACCACGCCCCTTTCTTCAGGGGTATAAGTGCTCCAATGCTGATACTTGTCCAGCAGATAGGGAATATTGCTTCTCCATACAGGCCCGTGAAGAGGGCAGATAATCTTAATATCCAGAGCACCCAGCTTTTTCATAGCCGCCTGAACCTGGGGACCGTATTTTCCCACAATGTTGGTGTAGTACCGTCTGGCATCAGAGAGCCAGTCACGGTCAAAATCGATTTCGTCGTCAAAGATATTGCCGTTTAATGCGCCGAAGGTGCCGAAAGCGTCGGCGGAAAACAGTACCTTTTCAGAGGATTCGTAAGTAACCATAACCTCAGGCCAATGAACCATGGGAGCCATGGCAAAGGTCAGAGTATGGGAACCCAGACTTAATGTATCACCTTCTTTTACCACAATAGAACGCTCATCCAGATTGGGAATGGTGTAGAACTGCTTCATAATCTGGAAGGTCTTTGCATTTCCCACTGCCTTCGCCTCAGGGTAAAGGGTCAGGATTTCCGCAATGCCGGAGCAGTGATCCGGCTCCATATGGTTGACAATCAGGTAATCCAGGCTGCGGCCGTCTAATACATGGGTCACGTTTTCCAGGAACTGATTGCGGATGGAGGGATCCGCCGTATCTAAGAGGGCGGTTTTCTCATCCAGGATCACGTATGAATTGTAAGAAACGCCTCTGGGAATGGGAAAGAGATTTTCGAAAAGAGCCAAACGGCGGTCGCTTCCGCCTACCCAGTGAATGGTATCTGTTACTTTTCTGGTACAATACATGGAAAGTTCCACCTTTCTGAATTTTATAAAAACTGCTCAATTAAGTTAATTTTAAACAACTGATTCCAAATTCTAAATTATACTATAAAAACGTAGAAAAGTCACCCTTTTATAAAAGATTTATATGGCCGTGAATTAAAAAGGCAGTTCTCTAGTGCCTTGAAAAGCCCCCGTTTCTATGGTAAAATGAGGAAGATAAGTATGCCTAACGGCTGTCAGGACAAGGAGGACCCCATGATAAAACAATTAATAGACAAAATTCAGAAGACAAAAGCGCCTATCTGCGTAGGGCTGGATCCTATGCTTTCCTATCTTCCGGAACATCTGCTTCAGAAAGCATTTTCTGAATACGGAGAGACTCTGGAGGGGGCTGCGGAAGCAATCTGGCAGTTTAACAAAGAGATTGTGGACGCCGTGTGGGAGCTGATACCGGCAGTAAAGCCCCAGATTGCCATGTATGAGCAGTTTGGGATTGAAGGGTTAAAGATATATAAGAAAACGGTGGATTACTGCCAGGAAAAGGGGCTGTTAGTAATCGGCGACGCCAAAAGAGGGGACATTGGTTCCACTTCCGCCGCCTATGCCTCCGCCCATATTGGAAATGTAAAGGTAGGAAAGAATACCTTTGCCGGTTTTGGCACAGATTTTCTAACTGTAAATCCCTACTTTGGCACAGACGGGGTAAAGCCTTTTGTAGATGCCTGCAATGAAAACGATAAAGGCCTGTTTATTCTGGTAAAGACCTCGAATCCCTCCAGCGGGGAATTTCAGGATCGGCTGGTAGACGGCCGGCCGGTTTATGAGCTGGTTGCGGAAAAGGTTGTGGAATGGGGCGAAAGCTCTATGGACGGCAATTACAGCAATATTGGGGCCGTAGTAGGGGCCACCTATCCGGAAATGAGCCGGACGTTAAGAAAATTGATGCCTAAGACCTATTTCCTGGTACCGGGCTACGGCGCTCAGGGAGGAACGGCCCAGGATTTAAAGGACTGCTTTAACGAGGACGGCCTGGGGGCCATTGTCAATTCCTCCAGAGGCATTATCGCCGCTTATAAGAAGGCACCTTACGACAAGTTCGGGCCAGAACATTTTGCGGAGGCCGCCAGACAGGCAGTAATCGATATGGTAAAGGATATTAACAGCGTACTGTAAACGCGATGGTCAGGAGGAGTACATGGCTCAGATAAAAATAACGGCGGCAGTAGCCAGCCAGGAAAGACTGGCGGAGGGGATTTACAGTATGTGGGTAAAAGCCCCGCAGATTGCAGCCCAGGCGAAGGCCGGTCAGTTTGTTTCCCTATACAGCAGAGACGGGGCAAGGCTTCTTCCCCGCCCCATCAGTCTGTGTGAAATTGAGAAGGAGAAGGGATGCATCCGTCTGGTCTACCGGGTAGCCGGAGCCGGGACGGAAGAATTTTCCCATTACCGCCAGGGAGATCCCATTGATATGTTAGGGCCCCTGGGAAATGGATTTCCATTAGAGAATATGGAAGGGAAAACCGCCTTTTTAATCGGCGGCGGCATTGGGATTCCTCCTATGCTGGAGCTGGCAAAGGAGCTTCCTTCCAAAAACCATGCTGTTTTGGGATACCGGGGCGGAGATCTGTTTTTAAAAGAAGAGTTTGAACCCTACGCCTCTGTCTGGACCGCTACGGAGGACGGCAGCGCAGGCAGCAAGGGAAACGTTTTGGACGCTATCCGGGAAAACGGGCTTTCGGCGGACATTATTTTTGCCTGCGGCCCTACTCCTATGTTAAAGGCGGTAAAAGCCTACGCCCAGGAAAAAGGCATTGCCTGCTATCTTTCCCTGGAAGAGAGGATGGCCTGCGGCATCGGGGCTTGTCTGGCCTGTGTCTGCCAGTCGAAAGAGGTGGACAGCCATTCCCATGTCCGCAATAAAAGAATCTGCAAAGACGGCCCTGTCTTTGCAGCGGAGGAGGTAGAACTCTGATGAATACGAAAGTGAATCTGGCCGGCGTGGAGCTGAAAAATCCCGTGATGACGGCTTCCGGTACCTTTGGTTCCGGGGCGGAATACGGGGAAATGGTAGATTTAAATAAGCTGGGAGCTGTAGTGACCAAGGGGGTTGCCAATGTGCCGTGGCCGGGGAACCCCACTCCCCGCATTGCGGAAACCTGGGGAGGTATGTTAAATGCCATTGGCCTCCAGAACCCGGGCATCGATGTTTTTGTAAAAAGGGATATTCCTTTTTTAAAGCAGTACGATACGAAGATTATTGTCAATGTGTGCGGCAAGACCACGGAAGATTACGTAGAAGTGGTGGAGCGCCTTTCTGACGAGGCAGTGGATCTGCTGGAAATTAATATTTCCTGTCCCAATGTCAAGGAAGGAGGCATTGCCTTCGGCCAGGATCCAAAGGCAGTGGAAGCCATTACAAAAGAGATCAAAAAACACGCGAAGCAGCCGGTGATTATGAAGCTGAGCCCCAACGTGACGGACATTACCGTTATGGCAAAGGCGGCGGAGGCAGGAGGGGCCGATGTCCTCTCCCTGATTAACACCCTTACGGGCATGAAGATTGATATTCACAGGAGAACCTTTGCCCTGGCCAATAAGACCGGCGGTATGTCTGGCCCTGCGGTTAAGCCGGTGGCCGTGCGGATGGTGTACCAGGTGGCTCAGGCGGTAAGCCTTCCCATTATCGGAATGGGCGGCATTATGAATGCTGATGACGCTATGGAGTTTATTCTGGCCGGCGCTGCGGCGGTGTCTGTAGGAACGGCCAATTTCCACAATCCTTACGCCACAGAAGAGGTGGTAAAGGGAATCGAGGATTATATGAGGCGGTATCAGGTGGAAGATATAAAGGACCTGATTGGCGCGGTAAAATAAAAGGAGGCAGCAATGGAAAGCTATAAGCAGGAATTTATTGAATTTATGGTAGAAAGCAACGTCCTGAAATTCGGGGACTTTACATTAAAAAGCGGCAGAAAATCCCCCTTCTTTATGAACGCGGGAGCATACGTAACGGGAACTCAGCTTCGCAGGCTGGGAGAGTATTACGCAAAGGCCATTTACGACAATTACGGACTGGATTTTGACATTCTCTTTGGGCCGGCTTACAAGGGAATCCCTCTGACAGTAGCCACGGCTATGGCCATCAGCCAGCTTTACGGAAAGGACGTAAAATACTGCTCCAACCGGAAAGAGGCAAAGGATCACGGCGATGCGGGAATCCTTCTGGGAAGTTCTATGAAGGACGGCGACAGAGTGGTTATTATTGAGGACGTAACCACCTCCGGCAAGTCCATTGAGGAAACCTTCCCCATTATCAAGGCCCAGGGCAACGTAGAGGTAAAGGGACTGATCGTGTCCTTAAACCGTATGGAGCGCGGCAAGGGCGAAAAGAGCGCTTTGGAGGAGATTAAAGATCTCTACGGCTTCCCCACCGCCGCCATTGTAAATATGAAGGAAGTGACGGAATACCTGTACAACCGGGAGTGCGGCGGCAGAATCGTAATCGACGACGCTATTAAGGCGGCAATTGACGCTTACTATGAGCAGTACGGAGCAAAGTAATCAGGAAGGCGGGGTTTTATGGAGAGAGTTTATAAAACAATGCGCAACGTAGGCGCCGGCAATATTGCCATTGGAATTTTAATTGCCATAACAGGTCTGGCTGTGGGAATCGTGGCCATTATTAACGGAGCCCTTCTGTTAAAGCGCAAATCCGAAATTGAATTTTAGACGGAGAGGCTATGATAAGAAATACGACAAAGAATCAGAAGCTGGGATGGCTGCTGTTTACGGCATATCTGCTCCTGTTAGTTTATTTTCTGTTCTTTGCGGAGGGGTTTGGACGAACCAGCCGGCCTCAGGATACCTATGCCTATAACCTGGAGCCATTTAAAGAGATCCGCCGGTTTTGGGTATACCGGGATATAGTGGGGATCCGCAGCTTTTTGCTCAATGTGGTGGGAAATGTAGTGGGCTTTGTGCCAGGAGGATTTTTCCTTCCTATTGTCAGCCGCAGAAGCAAAAAGTGGTACAATACTCTGATTATCAGCTTTGGCTTCAGCCTGTGCGTGGAAACCGTACAGTTGGTATGGAAAGTGGGAAGCTTTGATGTAGACGATATTATGCTGAATGTAACCGGAGCTGTGCTGGGCTATATTCTGTATCGGATTGTGCAGAAAATGAGGAGTTGGCATCGTGAGAAGAAGAAATACAAACGCGCAGACAACTAAAAAGGTTTCCTATATCCGGAAGCCTTTTGCAAGACAAAGTAAGTGGTCCCTGGGGCTTTGTGCCGCAGGGCTCGTTTTATTTGCCGGAGCTATGATTCTGGCGGTAAGGGAGCAGGGACAGAGCGGAATGTACGTAGGGGCCCTGGGATTTTCCAGTCTGGCATTTTCCCTGTTTGGCCTGTGGTACGGCGTCCATTCCTTTTGGGAAAAAGAGAAAAATTACATACTTGCCAGAATCAGTACGCCCCTTAGCGGCCTGTTGGTGATTGTCTGGCTGGTTATGATTATAATAGGAATAAGGAGCTGATGGCTATGGATTACAGGATTCTGTGGAAACAGGACAATGAAGACGTAATGGAGCGCTGGACGCTGTCAATGGAACGGATCCGGCAGATTCCTTCAGAAAACCGGGTAAAAGAGCCTTTTGGCAGCTACTTTGTTTCCGTGGCCGCTTTTATCTGTGAGATAGGCCGGCTGGCGGAAAGGCTGGGGGCTGTGCCGGGGCTGGAAAGCCAGGATTTAAGGGATCCATTCCAGGGGAAAAGCCTGGAAGAACTGAAGGAAGAAAATCACCGGCTGTATGCCGATATTCTGCCGGATCATTATGAGACAAGCTACGGCAATCCGGCTTATGCAGTAAAATGCCTGGGGGAAGATTACGGAAAACTTCTGTCCTTTTTATACGCGGAAATACGGGGAAGCATTATTTTTGCTTTTGAGAGCCGCCTTTGGGACATTACGGTTATCAATGAAACCTTTATTGAAATCTACAATCTTTTTGAAGAAGGCATTCCCAAAGCCCAGGCGGTAAAGGACGTCCTTTACTGGTATGTCAGCGATTACGCCGACAAAACGGTGGTTTACCGGACCAGGGAAACCCTGGATCCGTCCCTGTCCTTTGCCAAAGACATTATTATGGAGCAGGATCTGTCGGATCTCCGCTATTTATATCGGTTCGGGGAATATATTTCCCAGACGGAGCTGACCCTGGCCGCCTTTTTAAACAGTCTGCCCCAGGAAACCATTGACAAGATGGCTAACACTTATACGGAGGGCTTTCGGAAAGGCTTTCAGGTAATGGGCCGGGATCTGTCCATAAAAAAGACAGTGGCCATTCATTACGAGCTGGGCTTTGAACGGATGATCAAAAAGGCCATTGAGAATTTCCGGGCCATGGGCCTGGAGCCCATTTTGTTCCGGACTCCGGCTCAGATTATTAACCGGAATCCCGGAAAGCGATCCGGCTACAGCGGCGCTTCCGCCAATAAGCAGTACGATTACGATCACCGCTACGACAGCGCCCTGTATATGGGAAGCGCCTTAAAAGAGCGGAAACTGGCCATGATCCGGACGGCCCTGGAAACCTACCGTACCCTGGCGGCTGATTACGCGGGGCCGGCGGTGATGGAAACCTTTGGGGAAGAGGAATTTGATCCTGTCAATAAAAAGGAAGCCTACTCCTTTAACCGCCACCAGGAGGAAGTGTCCATTGCCTATGCGAATGAATACCGGCAGCTTTTGGATCAGTACGAGCCGGGAGAGGAAACCAGCTATACCATTATCGCCTTCCCGAAACCGGAGATCGGCCCCCGTTTTGAGGAGATTTTTGAGGAAACCATTGCTATCAATACCCTGGACTATGAATTGTACCGGGATATGCAGCAGGTCCTTATTGACACTCTGGACACAGCGGAGTACGTAACCATTAAGGGGAAGGGCGCAAACAAGACGGATTTGCGGATTCACCTCCACACTCTGGAAAATCCGGAGAAGCAGACGAATTTTGAAAACTGTGTGGCCGACGTCAATATCCCTGTGGGGGAGGTCTTTACTTCTCCGGTTCTGGAAGGGACAGAGGGAATCTTAAATGTCAGCCAGGTTTATATCGGAGATATTCAGTTTCGGGATCTGTCCGTCCGCTTTGAGAAGGGACGCACGGCAGAATATACCTGCCGGAACTTTGAGGAGGAAAAGGAAAACAAGGCTCTGGTAAAGCAGGTGATTATGGGAAACCACGACAGCGTGCCTATGGGCGAGTTTGCCATTGGAACCAATACCACAGCCTACGCCATGGCGCGGAAATACAATATTTTTTCCAAGCTGCCGATCCTCATTGCAGAAAAAATGGGCCCCCATTTTGCAGTAGGGGATACCTGCTACAGTTGGTCTGAGGACGCTCCCATGTACAATCCCGACGGCAAGGAGATGATCGCCAGGGACAATGAGGTGTCTGTTTTGAGAAAAACGGACATTTCTAAAGCCTATTTTAACTGCCACTGCGACATTACCATTCCTTATGACGAGCTGGAAGAGATTGCGGCTGTAGGGCCTGACGGGAGCCGCAGCGTGATTTTAAAGGACGGAAGATTTGTCCTGAAAGGAACTGAGCCCTTAAATGATCCCTTAGATGAGATTGAGACTGGAAAATGAAAGGAAATTCCCTATTGACGGCCTCTTTAAAACCTTGTAATATAATTGATAAGTACTGTTTCATTAACAAACAGCATTAATAAGAATAACTAATGAAAACCATAGCTGCAGATTATGAATCCCGAAAAACAGGGCTGCGGCGGCACCAGAAAAGGAGAATGAACCATGGCAAAAGTAGGAATTGTAATGGGAAGCGACTCAGATATGCCGGTAATGGCAAAGGCAGCGGAAATTCTGGAGGAACTGGGAGTGAAATTTGAAATCACTGTGATTTCCGCCCACAGGGAACCGGACATCTTTTTTGAATATGCCAAATCCGCAAAAGAGCGGGGACTCAAGGTCATTATCGCGGGAGCCGGAAAGGCAGCTCATCTGCCGGGAATGTGCGCGGCGCTTTTCCCCTTGCCGGTAATTGGAATCCCCATGAAGACCTCTGACCTGGGAGGAGTAGATTCTCTGTATTCTATCGTCCAGATGCCTTCCGGAATCCCGGTAGCCACAGTAGCCATTAACGGCGGAGCCAATGCGGGAATCCTGGCTGCAAAGATTTTGGCTGTTTCCGATGAGGAACTGCTGGGACGTTTGGAAAATTACTCTGAAAACTTAAAGAATGATGTGGTAAAGAAAGCGGAGAAACTGGATCAGATTGGCTATAAAGAGTATTTGGCGCAGATGAAAAAATAAAAGGGCGGCAGGGCCTGATCAGGAGGATATGTATGGATTACAAAAAAGCTGGAGTGGATATTGAAGCGGGTTACCGTTCTGTTGAATTGATGAAGGAGCACGTAAAAAGAACCATGCGTCCGGAGGTTTTAGGGGGCTTGGGAGGTTTTTCAGGAGCTTTCTCTATGAAGGGCTTCCAGGCTATGGAAGAGCCTGTTCTTCTGTCGGGAACCGACGGGGTAGGGACAAAGCTGAAGCTGGCTTTCCTTATGGACAAGCACAATACCGTAGGCATTGACTGCGTAGCCATGTGCGTCAACGATGTGGCCTGCGCAGGCGGCGAGCCCTTATTTTTCCTGGATTACATTGCCTGCGGCAAAAATGTTCCGGAAAAGATTGCGGCTATTGTCAGCGGCGTGGCTGAGGGCTGCAGACAGTCCGGCGCGGCTTTAATCGGCGGGGAAACGGCGGAGATGCCGGGATTTTATCCGGAGGACGAGTACGATCTGGCCGGCTTTGCCGTAGGAATTGCAGACAAAAAGGATATGATTACAGGCGAAGACCTGGCGGCGGGGGATACGCTTATCGGCATGGCTTCCACCGGCGTCCACAGCAACGGTTTTTCCCTGGTACGGAAGGTATTTGAAAAGGAAATGACTTCCGAAGGTTTAAATACCTATTATGAAGAACTGGGAACCACTCTGGGGGAAGCCCTTATTGCTCCCACCAGAATCTACGTACAGGCATTAAAAGAGCTGAAGGCGGCAGGGGTAAAGGTAAAAGCCTGCTGTCATATTACGGGAGGCGGCTTTTATGAAAATGTGCCCCGTATGTTAAAAGAGGGAACCAGAGCCGTAATCCGCAAGGACAGTTATCCAATACCGCCTATTTTCGGCCTGCTGGCTAAGAAGGGCGAGATTGAAGAAAAAATCATGTACAACACCTACAACATGGGAATCGGCATGATTGTAGCAGTGGATCCGGCGGATCAGGAGAAGGCGGCAGAGGCTATCCGGAAAGCGGGGGATAAGCCCTACGTCATCGGAACCATTGAGGCAGGAGAAAAGGGAGTGGATCTATGCTGAATATCGGGGTAATGGTGTCGGGAGGCGGCACCAACCTTCAGGCGATTCTGGACGGAATTGCCCAGGGAACCATTGAAAATACCCGGGTTCGGGTAGTCATCAGCAACAATAAAAACGCCTATGCCCTGGAGCGGGCAAAAAAGGCCGGTATTGAGGCAGTCTGCCTTTCTCCCAAGGATTTTCCTGACAGGGAAGCTTTTAACAGCGCCCTGCTGGAAAAGCTCAGGGAATACCAGTTGGATCTCATTGTTCTGGCCGGTTTTCTTGTTACCATTCCTCCGGCTGTGATTCAGGAATACCGGAACCGGATTATCAATATCCACCCGTCCCTGATTCCCTCCTTCTGCGGCGTGGGCTACTACGGGCTGAAGGTTCATGAGGCCGCCCTAAAGCGGGGGGTGAAGGTGACAGGAGCTACGGTACACTACGTAGACGAAGGGGTGGATTCTGGTCCCATTATTCTGCAGAAGGCTGTGGAAGTAAAGGAGGGGGACACGCCGGAAATCCTTCAGAGACGCGTTATGGAAGAGGCCGAGTGGATCATACTGCCCCAGGCCATTGATATGATAGCAAAAGGTATGACTGCAAAGGGAGAGGAGGCTCACTGATGAAAATACTGTTAATAGGAAGCGGCGGACGGGAACACGCCATTGCCTGGAAAATGGCCCAGAGTCCCAAAGCAGAGAAGATTTACTGCGCTCCCGGCAATGCGGGAATCGCCCAGTACGCAGAGTGCGTGGACATCGGAGTCATGGAGTTTGAAAAGCTGGCGGATTTTGCCGTGGAAAACCAGATTGATCTGACGGTTGTGGGACCTGACGATCCCCTGGCCGCCGGGGCGGTAGACGTGCTGGAAAGCCGGGGACTGAGGGTATTCGGCCCCAGAAAGAACGCCGCTATTTTGGAGGGTTCCAAAGCATTTGCTAAGGATCTGATGAAAAAATACCAGATTCCTACGGCTGCGTATGAAACCTTTGACGATCCCCAAAAAGCCCTGGACTACATTGAAACGGCCCCTGTTCCCATTGTGTTAAAGGCGGACGGTCTGGCGCTGGGAAAAGGCGTGTTAATCTGCAAAACCAGGGAAGAGGCCAGAGAAGGTGTCCGCTCCCTGATGTTAGATAAGCAGTTTGGAACCGCCGGGGATCGGATTGTCATTGAAGAGTACATGGAAGGCCGGGAAGTTTCTGTGCTGTCTTTTGTAGACGGAAATACCATTCGCATTATGACCTCCGCCCAGGATCACAAGCGGGCAGGAGACGGAGATACGGGCCTGAATACAGGCGGAATGGGAACCTTTTCTCCCAGTCCTTTCTACACAAAAGAGGTTGACGCTTTCTGCCGGGAACACATTTACCAGAAAACCGTAGACGCTATGAAGGCAGAGGGACGACCCTTTAAGGGCATTATTTTCTTCGGGCTGATGCTGACGGAAAAAGGCCCCAGGGTTTTAGAGTACAATGCACGTTTCGGGGATCCGGAAACCCAGGTGGTTCTCCCCAGAATGAAAAATGATATTGTAGACGTGTTTGAAGCCTGCATCGACGGGACTCTGGATCAGGTAGAGCTGGAATTTGAGGACAACGCGGCAGTCTGCGTGGTTCTGGCCTCAGAAGGCTATCCAGTGAAATACGAAAAGGGTCTTCCCATCAGAGGACTGGAAACCTTTTCAGACAAACCGGGCTACTACGTATTCCACGCCGGAACGAAATTTGACAAGGACGGCGTTCTGGTTACCAACGGCGGCCGGGTTCTGGGCGTAACCGCTGTAGGAAAGACATTAAAGGAAGCCAGGAAAAACGCCTACAAGGCTACAGAATGGGTGGATTTTGACAATAAATATATGCGCCATGATATTGGGAAAGCCATTGAGGAGTAGGAAACGGGGCGGCTGCGGCCGCCTTTTTTCTTTCTCTTTGGATAGCATGGGGAGAATGGAGAAGGGCCGCAGAAGGGGCAGGAAGTTTCCTGGCCCTTTTGTGTTATTTGGGCGTCCTTCCGCCAGTTTGATGATGACGAGCTGCGCTGGTATTTTAACAGCCTCAGTTGGTATGAGGGACGATCCCGCCGGAAGAATTTTCGGAAGAACTTCTGAATGAAACGGAGGTTGCGAACATTGGCCT
This sequence comes from uncultured Clostridium sp., assembly GCA_946498245.1. GTDB lineage: Bacteria > Bacillota > Clostridia > Lachnospirales > Lachnospiraceae > UMGS1370. Next base: position 19,817 of record CAMMNN010000029.1, read on the forward strand.
GATAATGGAACGGAAATTAGGTATTGGGTGATGTTGTCAATGAGAACGCATATATTTCTCTGACGGATATAGCTAAATATAAAAATCCGAATAATGCTTTCATTGTGGTTGCAAACTGGATGCGGAACCATTCGACAATCTCATTTTTAGGATTATGGGAACAGATTCATAACCCTAATTTTAAACCTATCGAATTCGATAGGTTTAAAGCAGAGTCAGGAGATAATGCCTTTACACTGACACCACTGCAATGGATAAAGGCGACAGATGCAATAGGTATTGTATCAAAGTCGGGACTGTATGGAGGTACTTATGCTCACACGGACATTGCTTTTGAGTTTGCCTCGTGGATTTCACCGGAATTTAAGCTCTATATTATCAAGGACTATCAGCGGTTAAAGAAAGATGAAGCAGACCGACTAGCGATTGGATGGGATGCAAAAAGGGAACTTTCAAAAATAAACTATCGCATTCATACAGATGCGGTAAAGGAATTTTTGATAACACCGACACTATCTCCGCAGGAGATGGCATATACATATGCTTCAGAAGCGGATATTCTCAATATGGCTTTGTTCGGAAAAACGGCATCACAATGGAGAAGCGAAAGTGGAGTAAGTGGGAAAACACCGAATATTAGAGATTTTGCTTCGGCAGAAGAATTAGTTGTGCTTATCAATTTGGAGGATACAAACGCTGATCTCATAAGGCAGAAGGTGCCGAAAATTGAACGGCTGAAAATATTAAGAGAAAAGGCATATAGACAATTGGAACTTCTGAAAAAGAATCAGAAAACTCTTAATGCATTGAGGAAAAATCTGCTTGAAGATACAAGCAGATAAAATATGGGGAGATGCTGCTGCAACCTCACCGCAATGATTGACTTTTTCGAATTTGTCGTGTATAATACCAACTGCATTGCGGGTGGCCGGAATTTTCCGGCTGCCCTGTTGTTTTTTTGAAAGGAATATGAAAATATGTGCATACGTTGGTTTGAAAAGAAAGTAAGGAGACGGGGAAAAGGGCTCCTGGCTTTGGTTCTGAGCATTCTCCTTCTGGGGGGCTGTGCCTTTGACGGCCCCGGCAAAGAGGAGAAAGACGGACGGCTCTATGTGGTGACCACGGTGTTTCCCTATTACGATTTTGTGCGCCAGATCGCAGGAGACAGAGTCCGGCTGAAACTGGTGGTTCCGGCGGGAATGGACAGCCATTCTTTTGAACCTACGCCAGCGGATATGATTGCTATCCAGGAAGCGGACATTCTTATAAGAAACGGCGGAACCATGGAACATTGGCTGGACGAGGTTCTGGATGCCCTGGACACGTCCCAGATGACGGTTGTGACGATGATGGATTATGTGGATACAGTGGAGGAAGAAACCGTAGAAGGAATGGAAGCAGGCGGTCATGAGGGCCACAGCCACGGAGATGACGAAGACGGCCATCAGGAGAGCGACCACCAGGAGAGCGACCATCAGGAAGACGGCCATGAAATGGAAATCGAGTATGACGAGCACATCTGGACTTCTCCGGTTAATGGAGCGAAGCTGGCGGGGGTTATCTGTGAGGAACTGAAAAAAGCGGATCCGGATAATGGCGCTGTCTATGAGGAAAATGCAGGCCACTACCAAAGGGAGCTGGGGGAGCTGGACAGAGCCTTCCGGCAGATTGTGGAAAATGGAAAGAGAAATCTCATTATTGTGGCGGACAAATTTCCCTTCCGGTATTTTGCAGACGAATACGGCCTGGAATACCGCGCCGCTTTTACAGGCTGCAGCTCAGATACGGAGCCAAGCGCTCAAACCATTGCCTATCTCATTAATAAGGTAAAAGAGCAGCAGATTCCGGCAGTATACTATCTGGAACTGTCCACTCCCAGGGTGGCGGAGATTATTGAGGAAGAAACAGGGGCAAAGCCCATGCTGTTTCACTCCTGCCACAATGTAACCAGAAAGGAATTTGACGAAGGCGTTACGTATCTGCAGCTTATGAAAAACAATGTGGAAGCTCTGCGGGCAGGATTAAACTAATCAGGATTTTATGAACTGCAGACGGCAAGGAAGAGAGAAAGGAAATAGATTTTGGAAGAAAACAGAAATATGAGCTCCGGACGGCCCCTTATTACCTGCCGGGACGTGGATTTTGGCTATGAAAATTATGACGTTGTGGTAGGCGTTTCCATGACGGTGGAAGAAGGGGATTACCTGTGTATTGTGGGGGAAAACGGCTCCGGAAAAAGCACATTAATGAAAGGGCTGTTAGGGCTGTTAAAACCCACAGGAGGCGAACTGACGGTGGAGGAGGATCTGAGGAAAACCGGAATCGGCTACCTTCCCCAGCAGACGGCGGCCCAAAAAGATTTTCCGGCTACGGTTTGGGAAGTAGTGCTTTCCGGCTGCCTTAGCCGGAGGGGAATCAAGCCTTTTTATTCCCGGAAGGAGAAAGCCATAGCCAGAGAAAATATGGAAAAAACCGGGATTTACCAGATGAAAGATCACTGCTACCGGGAATTGTCCGGCGGGCAGCAGCAGAGGGTTTTAATTGCCAGGGCGCTGTGCGCTACTAGCCGTCTTTTGATTTTAGACGAGCCCATTACCGGCCTGGATCCCTCGGCAATCCAGGAGCTGTACGCTATGCTAAAGCAGCTAAACAGGGATGGAGTAGCGATTTTAATGGTATCTCACGATATTCGCAACGTTGTGTCAGAAGCCGGCAAGATCCTCCATCTAAAGAGAGAAGTCCTTTTTTACGGAACAGCAGAGGAGTATAAAAAAAGCCGGGTAGGAAGAGAATTTTTAGGAGGTGAAAGCTGATGGGCGTTTTTGGAGAAATGCTTTCTTATCCTTTTTTGGCCAGAGCCTTTGCCGGCGGGATTTTAGTGTCCCTGTGCGCCTCCCTTTTGGGGGTGAGCCTGGTGTTAAAACGGTATTCTATGATAGGGGACGGGCTTTCCCACGTATCCTTTGGAGCGCTGTCCATTGCTTTGGCTATGGGGTGGTCCCCTCTGTCCGTTTCTATTCCCGTGGTGGTGCTGGCGGCCTTTTTCCTATTAAGGATTACGGAAAACGGAAAAATGAAAAGCGACGCTGCTATTGCTATGATTTCCGCCAGCTCTCTGGCCATTGGAATTATCGTTACCAGCCTGACGACGGGAATGACTACGGATGTCAGCAGCTATATGTTCGGCAGCATTTTGGCCATGAGCCGGGAAGACGTAATTCTCTCCGTGGTTTTATCAGCCGTGGTGCTGGGACTCTTTCTCATTTGTTACAATAAGATTTTTGCCGTGACCTTTGATGAAAATTTTGCCCGGGCTACAGGGGTAAGAGTGGACTGGTACAATATCCTCATTGCCGTCCTTACGGCGGTTACCATTGTCCTGGGAATGCGGATGATGGGAGCTATGCTGATTTCCAGCCTGATTATTTTTCCGGCCCTGACTTCCATGCGGGTCTTTAAAAGCTTCCGGGGAGTTGTGCTGTCGTCGGGGGTTCTCTCCGTTATCTGTTTTGCCATAGGAATGACGGGTTCTTATTACTTTTCCACCCCGGCTGGGGCCAGTGTGGTGGTAGTCAACCTGGCGGCTTTTCTGCTGTTTTATGCATGGCAGGCGGCGGGACGCAGAAAATGAGCACTGTAAGAAAGATTAAGAAGACGTAAAAATACTGTTTTTCCGTTGCCCCGCAGACGGGAAGCAGGTATAATAGGGGCAATGGGCCGGAAGAAGCCGGACCGGATAGGAAAAGAACTATGGAAAAGAAACGACGAATCCGATGGCAGTTATCTCAGACTCAATTTATCGCCTCGGGGTTTTTTGGAATTATTCTGACGGGAACGCTCCTCCTTATGCTTCCCTGGGCCAGCAGAAGCGGCCAGAGCACAGGTTTTTTGGACTGTCTTTTTACCGCTGTCAGCGCTACTTGCGTGACGGGCCTCGTAGCAGTAGATACCTGGACAAACTGGTCTGTTTTTGGCCAGATCATTATCATAACCATGATCCAAATCGGCGGCCTTGGTTTTATTACCATCGGCATTTTTGTAGCCATTGTACTGCGGCGGAAAATCGGCCTGAAAGAACGGGGACTGATGCAGGAAAGCGTCAATGCCCTGCAGCTTAGGGGCGTTGTTAAGCTGGCTAAAAAGATTATTATAGGAACGGCTGTTATTGAAGGCGCAGGCGCTGTGCTTCTGGCCATTCGTTTTATCCCACGGTTTGGGCTGGGAAAGGGGATCTATTACGGGATATTCCATTCCATATCAGCTTTCTGCAACGCAGGCTTTGACCTGATGGGCTGTGATACTCCCTATATGTCCCTTACAGGCTATTATGATGACTGGCTGGTTAATCTCGTGATTATGAGCCTGATTGTTGTAGGCGGCTTGGGCTTTATTGTATGGGAGGATGTGAGCCGCCATAAGCTGGCGGTGAGACATTATCTGCTTCATACGAAGATCGTTCTGGTGACTACGGTACTTCTCATTGCAGGGGGCGCTGTACTCATTGGGATCTCGGAACGGAATAATCTCATGGCTTCCATGAGTACCGGCGGGCGGATATGGTCTTCGCTTTTTGCTTCCGTAACGGCGCGGACTGCCGGATTTAATACCATTGACGTTGCGGGAATGTCAGAGGCCAGCAAGCTTATTACAATATTTTTGATGTTTATCGGAGGAAGCCCCGGTTCTACAGCCGGAGGCGTAAAGACTACTACTTTTGCGACCCTTTTGTTTTACGTAAAATCCACCATTACCCAGACAAACGGAGTCAATGTCTTTGGACGCAGGCTTGGTGATGACTCCATCAAGCGGGCTGCCTGCATCTGTACCATTAATTTATGTTTGGCTCTGGGGGTAACGGCTGCGATTTTAATGATGCAGGATTTAAATGGAATGGATGTTTTGCTGGAAACATTTTCCGCTATCGGTACCGTGGGGATGTCTACGGGAATTACCAGGGAGATGACTGCTGTTTCCCGCCTGCTGCTGATCCTTTTGATGTACTGCGGACGGATCGGAAGCCTTTCCTTTGCATTGGCCTTTACCCAGCGTATACAGGCGGCAAAGGTAAAACTGCCGGAAGAAAAGATTACCATAGGTTAAAAGGAGTAAACGTATGAAATCCATATTAATTATCGGGTTAGGCCGGTTTGGCCACCATCTCTGCTACAATCTGGCGCAGCTCGGCAATGAGATTATGATCGTTGACGAAGTGGAAGAGAGGCTGGAGCCCATGCTTCCCTATGTGGTCAGCGCAAAAATCGGAGACTGTACCAATGAAGCCGTCTTAAAGAGCCTTGGAATTTCCAACTTTGATCTGTGCTTTGTCTGCATTGGCACCAATTTCCAGAGCAGTCTGGAAATCACCAGCCAGGTAAAGGAAATGGGAGCAAAATGGGTTATCAGCAAGGCTACCAGGGATATTCATGCAAAATTTCTTTTAAGAAATGGCGCCGACGAGGTGATTTATCCGGATCGGGATACTGCGGAAAAACTGGCGGTACGCTATAGCGCTAATCACGTATTCGATTACATTGAATTAGCAGAGGATTATTCCATTTACGAGATCCCGCCTCTTTCCCACTGGATTGGAAAGAGCATTAAAGAATTGAGTATCCGGAACAAATACCGGATCAATATTATAGCCACCAAGGAAGGTGAGACAGTCAATATGATGCCGGGAGCCGATTACGTTATCCGGGAAAAGGACCATTTGATGGTAATGGGGAAAAATGAAGATGTGGACCGCATTATAAACAGGATCCGGGAATAAACGGAGAGGGGAATCCGTTACCAAAGCATACATTTAACACCTCCTTTAGATTGTGTGATACAGCCAATCTAAAGGAGGTGTTTTTGTTTCATAGGATAGCAATGCGCCGGAAGAGTTTCGGGGCGGCTGTACGTGAAAAAGACAGTTAAAATATTGGAGTAAATATGAAATATTTGAAGTAGAAGGGGAAAATGTATTTTTATATAATGAAGTCAACAATCAAGAGGAGGTTGAGACTATGAGGAAGATAAAATTAATGAGTTGTATTTTGGCGGCAGCGCTGGCGATGTCCGCGTGTTCCTCTGGAACGGCTTCAAATACGCAGGGAGGATCCGGTTCCGGGGAAACCGAGGCGGGAAGCACGGGAGAAGACGGAGGAGAGGAAACCCCAGGAGAAAAACAGAAGGTGGTCTGGTGGTCATGGCAGCCGTCGGACAAGGTCATGGAAATCCTGCTTCCGGCGTTTGAGGAGGCCCACCCGGAGATTGAATTGGAGTACTGGAGAGGCGAGCTTCCTGATTATCAGAAGAAATTGCAGGTGGCTATCGCTTCCGGGGAAGGACCGGATATTATGGGAATCCAGGTTGGAGCCATGCTGAATCAGTATTCAAAGTTTTTAGAGCCCATAGAGCCGGTAGCGGAGGAACTAATGGGCGCGGATTGGGAGAGCAATTTCCTGGAAGACGCTTTAAACGAGTGTAAGGCGGAGGACGGCACTCAGGTGGCCCTTCCGGTAAGCGTCAGCGGAGTGCAGTTTGTTATGTACAATAAAACCCTGTTTGATGAGGCCGGGATTACAGGAGTCCCGGAGACTTATGAGGAGTGGAAAGCAGATATTGAGATTTTAAGAGAGAAAATGCCTGATGTAGTTCCGGTGGTATTTGGGGCAAAGGGAACTGATGTGTGTGCAGATATGTTTGTTGCCCTAAGCCAGCAGTACGGCCCCGGAAAGATTTACGAGGCGGAAGCTGGGAACATTCCCTGGACGGATCAAGTGTTTGTGGATACCATGACGGCCTGGAAACAGATGTTTGATGATAAAATATATCAGGACGGAGCCATTGGCCTCCAAATGTATCCTGATGCCTCAATTAAATACTTTTTCGCCCGCAAGGCGGCAATGTTTATGACCGGAACCTGGCAGACCGGTTCCCTGTTTGGAAACGGGCCAAAGGCAAATGGGGAAACCAAAGATGATGAATTTGGTATGTTTATCCTTCCCCAGATGGGCCCCTATGAGCCGCAGGCTGTAGCCAGCACAGACTGGGCCATTGGTATCAACAAGGATTCAAAAAATAAGGAAGCCGCAAAGGTTGTAATCGACTTTATGACTGGTGGAGAAGGAGTGCAGATTGTGGCAAATCAGTTGGGCGCTTCCTCTGCAAATAAAAATATTGCTCCGGATAATCTGGATGAAGTGGCCCTTCCGGCAGAAAAAGACGCAGTTGAGAGCGGAATGAAAATGATCGAAAACAGCGTGGGTAAACGCCTTTTGTCTAATAAGGAGCTGGTAAATGCCCTTGGAGTCGCGATGCAGGATGTTGTGACCGGAAAGGATATTAACCAGGCACTCCAGGAGGTTCAGGAGACTTTTGAAGGGCTCCAGTAACGGGTTCAAAACGATAGAAACGGTGGTGAGGATATGAAAATTGGAAACAGGGCGACCCCATATCTGCTGCTTTTGCCGATTCTCCTGGTCAGCGGTGTTATGCTGTACTATTGCCTGGGTTTTACCGGTGTGATGAGCTTTTATGAATGGGATGGGATCAGCAGTGAAAAGACCTGGATCGGACTGGACAATTATTTTGAAACTTTTACGGACAGTACCTTCCGAATCGCGTTAAAGAACACTTTGGTCTTCTTTGCAGTTACTGTGTTTTTGCAAGCAGCTATCGGCCTCCTGCTGGCGGTACTGCTAAAAGAACGATTTCCCGGAAACCTGTTTTTTAAAGGGATATTCTTTCTTCCGGTTATTATGGCACCGGTGGTATTATCCACAATTTTCCGCATGATTTTAGACACTAATATCGGCGCTCTGAACACGCTTTTGCGGAGCATTGGCCTGGATAAGCTGGCTGTTTCCTGGCTGGGAAACCCGAAATACGCTCTGTTTTCGATTATTGCGGTAAATATTTATAACTGGATGGGATTTAGCATGATGACGTATTATGCTGGTCTGATGTCGATTGATGAACAGATCTACGAATCTGCGAAATTAGATGGGGCGGGGTTCTTTAGAACCCTGTTCTCCATCACCCTCCCAATGTTGAAGGGCACGACGGCAAGCCTGATCCTTTTAGGAATTGTGGGATCTCTGAAAACCTTTGATATTGTTTTTTTGCTGACCGGAGGCGGTCCGGGGCGTTCCACGGAATTTTTGACCACGTTTCTGTACCGGAAAGCCTTTGACGAGTACAGCGGCGGTCAGGCAGCAGCTATCGGCATGATTATTCTGACGATAGCCCTGGTACTTGCCATAATCCAAAACAAGGGTTATGAAAAATCACAATTGGAATAAGGGGGCATCACTGTGACAAAGAGAAAATGGATTTGGAAGTATTGTGTTTTGATCCCGGTAGGCGTCATCTGGTGCTACCCGATTGGAGTTGCGTTTAAAGAATCCCTGGCAATTAATGGATTTGGAAACTATTTGGCGGTCATGAACCATCCGAAGATCGACTATTTTCAGATTCTGTTTAACAGCTTGTTTGTCGCTGCGGTATCAACGCTTTTGGTAGTAATCTTGTCGTCCCTGGCAGCGTATGCCTTTTCTAAGTTCAGATTTAAAGGAAAACAGGTACTGTATTATCTTTTAGTTACCTGCCTGACCCTTCCTCCGGCAGCGATTATGATACCGTTAGTGTTCTTCGGGAGAAGCCTGCACTTAAACAATACGCTGGGGTATCTGATATTTGTCATGACGGCGCTTCACGCCCCGTATATGATGGTCACCATGAAAAACTATTTTGATACGATCCCGGATGCTCTTTTGGAAGCGGCGGTGATGGACGGGGCATCGACCCTGCATATCTATCGGAGGATTATCCTTCCTTTGGGAATACCGGCAATTTTAAATGTGTGCCTGCTGAGTTTTGTCTATTGCTGGAATAACTATCTGATCCCTTTGATTACGATCACAAAGACAGAGAAATATACCATCACGCTGGCGACGACCTATTTGACGGATTCGGGAAATATGACCATGGAAATGCAGGCCCAACTGTACGCTTACCTGATCTTAGCAATTGTGCCGTCCGTTTTACTGTATATTTTCTTAAATCGTTATTTCCGGGCTGATATGCTGTCCGGAGCGGAAAAGTAGAGGAGAACGCCATGGAAAAAAGACCGAATATTTTATTGCTAGTAAATGATCACCAGGCCTGCTATGGCCATGAAGAACGCTATGGCATCAAACGCCCTTATTATAAACGTCTGGCGCAGCAAGGAGTGGATTTTGAACGGGCTTATTGCAGTACGCCCCTTTGCTGTCCGTCCAGGAGAACCATGGTGAGCGGATTATACACTTGCCATCATGGGCAGTTTTCCGGGCAGAGCAATGCAGGATACCCCTATGAGACTTATCTGGAAAAGCTGAAGGAAGCGGGCTATCAGGTAGGCTATCTGGGAAAGTGGCACACCGGGAAAGGGACGCCAGGAGATTTTGGGGCGGAGGGTATTTTCTGCGAAGGTTATGGAAACCCGTATCGTTTAGAGGCCTACAGGAAATACCTGGAGAAGTTTGGCCTGCCGTTTCCTAAGGCCAGGATTGAGCATAACTGGTGTACCCCTGGCTGGATCGACGACATTGCAGAAGGGGAAGAATACATTCTGGACAGACCCACGATGAACGAGTGCATTTCTGGTATTTTGACAACGCCCAAAGAGACTCACGAGGCATTTTGGCTGGCTTACGAGGCCTGCAGGAAACTGGAGGAGTATCGGGAGAGCGGAGAGCCATTTTGCCTTCAAGTAGAATTTTGGGGTCCCCATCAACCCTACCTGCCGACCAGGGAATATGCGGATCTGTATCCGCCGGAGGAGATTGGGGAGTATCCCAGTTATGGGGATAATTTGAGCCAGAAGCCGGATATTTACCATTTTGAAGGGGGACGGAATATCAGTCAGGATTACCGGATCATACTTCCTAATGATGTTCCCTGGAGCACATGGGCAGAGACAATGTCCCGCTGTTACGGACAGATTACCTTGACAGATGAAGCAGGGGGCCAGATATTAGAGAAGCTGGAGGAATTAGGTTTGGCTGAGAATACTCTGGTCATCTGGACCGCCGACCATGGAGATGGGCTGGCCTGCCATGGCGGTCACTTTGATAAGGACGCTTACATGACGGAGGAGGTTTTGCGGATCCCATTTGCTATGCGGTATGACGGCCATATCCCGGCAGGGGAAAAAAGTCAGGCATTGATCAGCAATGCAGATTTAGCGCCAACACTTCTTGCAGCGGCAGGAACCGCTTTTTCTGGTCCGGTAGACGGGAAAAATCTACTGACGTTGTGGGAGAAGGGCGGAGATGCCGACTGGCGGCAGGAGAATTATGCGGAGACTTTTGGACACCATTTAGCACACCGGGGCCGTGTATTGACAGACATTCAGTATAAATATGTGTGGAACCAGGGACAGATGGAGGAATTGTATGACCTGGAAAATGACCCCTATGAGATGAAAAATCTGGCGTTGTTACCAGAATATGCGGAAATCCTAGAGAGGAAGCGTATGAAACTAGAGGAATTGATAAGAAGGGAGCACCTATGAGAAAGCCCAATATCCTATGGATCTGTACTGATCAGCAGCGGTTTGACAGTTTGGGTTGCTATGGGAATCCACAGATAGAGACGCCCAACTTAGATCGTCTGGCAGAGCAGGGAATGTTGTTTGAAAATACGTATTGCCAGAGTCCGGTTTGCACGCCGTCCAGGGCGTCTTTTTTGACAGGACGGTACCCAAGGACATGCCGTGTCCGCCAAAACGGGCAGAGGATCCCGCGGGAAGAGCGACTGGTAAGCCGGATTTTTGCGGAGAATGGATATACCTGCGGATTAGCGGGGAAACTCCATATTGCTCCCTGCCATGCAAGCGTCAGCATAGCAGGGGAACCTAGAGGGGAGGACGGCTATCAGAGCTTCCACTGGTCCCATCATCCGGATTTTTATGGAAAAGACAGTAACTGGCCATTAAACGAATATAATATATGGCTCCATAACCAGAATGCCGCTTATGAAAGAATCCCCTACCAAGGTTCCCGATACGTATTTACAGGACCAGATCCTCAGTTTTCCCACAGTCGCTGGTGTGCCCAGATGGCAGAGGAGTTCATTGAGGCGCACCGGGAATATCCCGACCGTCCCTGGTTTTTTTCTCTTAACTTTTACGATCCGCACCACGATTTTGATCCGCCGAAGGGTTTGCTGGAAAAGTATTTGAACAAGCTGAACCGGGACGCTCTGCCAAAAGTACGGGGTGGCGAGTGGGAAGAAAAGCCAAAGATTCAAAGAAGGGATCACAGAGGCGCTTACAGTACGCCGGGATTTTTTGACTGGGAAGAAATGATGGAGAGGGATCACCTGGAGCTGAAAGCCGCTTACTACGCTATGGTGGAGCAGGTTGACCGGGAGGTGGGAAATGTGCTCCGGAAACTGGAAGAGACAGGACAGGCGGAAAATACCATCGTCATATTTACATCAGACCATGGAGAAATGCTGGGGGATCACGGGATATATCTGAAAGGGCCGTATTTTTACGAGCCTATGGTCAAGGTTCCGTTAATTGTCTGCTGGCCAGAAAAGATCCCCGGAGGGATCCGAAGAAAAGCGCTGACGGAATTGCTGGATTTGGCCCCTACTTTGTTGGATTTGGCGGAGATCGCTCCAGAGCCGGGAATGCAGGGGATCAGCATGAAACAGATCTTGCTGGAGCGGGAACACAGGGATCATCTGCATGACGTGGTGTATTCGGAATACTACAATTCCATGAGACACGGAACAGGACGGCCGGATTATGTGACAATGGTGACAGATGGGATTTATAAATTATCCTATTGCCACAGCACAGATGAGGGCGAGCTTTATAATTTGGTTCACGACCCCATGGAGTTTGACAACCTGTATGGAAAGCCGGCGGCGGTCACAGTACAGATCCGAATGTTGGAGAAGCTGGCGGATCAAATGTCATTTACTGTGGATCCGCTGCCTGAGAGGGAAGCGCCATACTAAAGTCCGGGAGGGGCGGCAGATGAAGATAAGCATCAAAAGGAAACTGCAGATTAGCTTTACGATTATCTTTTTGATATTAGCTGGGGCGGTATGTCTGTTCTGGAGAGGGGCAATGAGCGATATGGCCGAGGAGAAGGCCATATCGCATTTTGCCATGTCTATAAATTTAGTAAATGATGAGATGGACAACTTGTTGAAGGAGGCTAACTATATAAGCCTGGTATTGTCCATTAACGCGACTGATCAGAGGAAGGTTCTGACGGGAAGCAGAACCATTGAGAACTACAGTCAGCTAGAGAGCGAGAGAAGTTTATCCAGGAGCATCAGTGATTTTTATTCCTACCGGAATTATATTAACAGTATCCTTTTATTTGGAGTGAATGGAAATGAGTTTGCTAACGGTGTGACGCTGCCAGTGTCGGAATTGATGGAAAAGCCATGGTTTGAAAAGTTAAAGCAGGACAGTGGAGACGGTGTATTTTTGGGAACCCACGCCAATTATACCGGGGGAAATACCCATGAGGTTTACGTTTTATCTGCCGGGAGAAAGATTGTGGATAAAGAAGAAACTATCGGATATGTGCTGGTAGATCTGTCCTACGACTATATGAAGCGGAATTTTTCGTCTATTACCAGCGAGGGCGGCGTTTTGCTAGTAGTGGACGAGGACGGGGGGATCGTTTACGACAGCAATTCCCCGTATCCGTCGGAAGAACGTATTGAAAATACTCCGTTTCGGAATGTAACCCGGCAAATAGAATCTTTAGAAGGCCGCTTCTACTTTAAGACAGAGGAGACGGAATATCTGACGCTTTACAAGACGTCGGAGTTTACTGGCTGGACCTCTATTTTTCTGATCCCGAAAACCTCGATTATGGAAAATGTAGATCAGACAATGCAGATGATGATCGTGTTCAGCGTAACGCTTCTGATTGCCGGGATTTTTCTAATCGGGTATTTCAGCCAGTATCTTACCAGAAATATTTTGAAGCTGAAACAGTACGTAGATGAAGCGGGAGAAAATTGCCTGGAAGAAATCCCTATGATCCCTTCCGGGGACGAGATTCAGGAGCTGGATGCCAGCTTTAACCAGATGATCTGCCGGATCAGGCGGCTGATGGAGGATTTGGAGGAACGGAGAGAGAAAGAACGGAACGCTCAGTTCCAAGCTCTTTATGCTCAGATTTCCCCACATTTTTTGTCAAATACCCTGAATACCATTCGTTTTCTGGCAGAGCGCCAGAATGCGGGAAATATCAGTGAATTGACTGCCTCTCTGATTACGCTGCTCCACTACAGTATGAATAACCAGAAAGACGAGGTTCTGTTAAAAGAAGAGATCGAATATATCCAGAACTATCTGGTGATCCAGGAATATCGGTATTACGGTATATTTGAGGTTAAATTTGAAATAGAGAAAGAAACCGAAAACTGCAGGATCCTGAAATTCATGATCCAACCGTTAGTGGAAAATTCCATTATACATGGGACGGCGGGACTGGAACGGCCGGGAAAGATCCTGATACGGATCCAAAAGCGGGGGAAGAGGTTGGTAATTGAGGTGATTGACAATGGAAATGGATTCCGGGAGGAACGGCAGGATAAAGATAAAACCCATGGGATCGGCTTGGAGAACGTGAGGCAGAGGATTGAACTGTTTTATGGTCCGGAATATTTTTTGAGGATTCAGAGCAAAGAACATCATTACACAAAAGTAGTTTTGGAGCTTCCTTTTTTAGATGGAGAGGAGGGAAAACATGAAAAAAATGATGGTGGTAGATGATGACGCGCTGATGTGCAATCAGATCGCTGCATTGTTAGACTGGGAACGCCTGGGAATTGAGATTGTCTGCTATGCGCCTGGAGGAAAGGAGGCCATAGAAGCCCTGGACCGAATGGAGCTCCATTTTGTGCTGACGGATATGAATATGCCAGGGGTCAGCGGTGTGGATCTGATTGAGTATATCAGCAAAAATTATCCCCATATTCATGTGATCGCTTTAAGCGCTTATGATGATTTTCATTACGTGCGAGGCAGTTTAAAATACGGAGCCTGCGATTATTTACTGAAAAACCGGCTGACGAAGGAGTCCGTGGAGAGCCTGATTTTGGAGATTATGAAAAAGGATCAGGAAAAGCAGGAAATACAATCACATATCAGCCTGACAGTGGAGCAGCTTTCGGAATCTTTTTTTCGAAGACTGTTAAAGGAAAATGATTTTGATCAGGAACAGATCGGAAATATCGTCCGGAATTTAAAAATCCCATGTAATAAAGGCTGTCTCTGTATCATGTTGATATATAAAAATCAGGAGATTGAAGATGAAATGCTAGAACGTTCCCTGTTTCATATGTGCCAGCAGATTTTAAGAGAAGGCGAGTTTGTACAGATGGTAGAGATGGATCCAGCGTACTATTGTGCAGTGATTTCTTTCCGGAAACTGGTCAGTCAGGCAGAGGCAGTGAGCCGTCTGGAAAAATGGGGAAAAGCCATTGGCGAGAATGGAAAACGCTTTTTCAATGTAAATCTGGCAGTCAGCATTTCCGGCATTTGTCAGGACCCGCGCCAATTGCATCGGTATTACGATCAGGCAAAGGAGAATGGGGAGGAATTTTTTTATGACAGGGGACAAAGGCTAATCTGCTCTTGGCGGCAGAGAGGAACGTCGGCGGTTCGGGAAAAATTTGTTGATTTTCCGGATATTAAAAAGCTGAGAATGTTTTTAAAAGATGGGGATCAAGAGGGAATCAGGAGGGAGTTGGAAGATTTTTTTGTCCGAGCGAAAAAGTCAAAAGGGAATATTTCCGATTTCCGCGAAGGTGCGACTCGACTGGCAGACAAACTGGTTTCATTTGCGGAGGAGGGGATTTCCCGAAGGTTTCTTTTTGACGGAAAAGAGATGAACTATGAGGAATTTCAAAAAATACCATCTTTCGATGGGTGGGCGGAGCTTTTCAGGAGGATTTTAGAGCGGCTGTTTCAGGTAATGTCTCCGGTAGCGGGACATGAAACCTATCATGAGTATACCAAAAATGCACTAAAAATCATTCATTCCAGATATGCAGAGAGTCTGTCTCAAGCTGGATTGGCAGAGGAAATGGGAATTTCCGGAGCGTATTTGAGCAAAGTTTTCAAAGAAGATGTGGGAATTGGATTCAGTGACTATTTAAATCATGTGAGGATAGAGCATGTGATCACTGCAATTGGAAATGGAAAGGGAAAGCTAAAGGAAATCGCGGAGGAAAACGGATTTCCAAACTATAACTATTTTTTTAAAGTATTTAAGGAATATACGGGAATGACGCCCGCCCAATATTTTAATAGATAGGAGGACTACCAAATGAAGCTCAGAAACCCAATCCCAATTGATAATATCGGGGATCCTTATGTATTGCGCCACGGAGGCCAATATTACCTGTATGCCACCAGCCATTTTAATGGATTTTATTGCTGGAAATCGAAAAATCTGACGGACTGGAGCAAACCGAAGATCTGCTATCTGGCAGACGAGAGAAGTTTTGGAAATAGTTGTTTTTGGGCGCCGGAGGTGTATGAATTTGGCGGAAGGTTCTATATGTACTATACGGCTCAGTGGAAAATCTATAAAAGAGAAGAACTGCGGATCGGAGTGGCAGTGGCAGAGCAGCCGGAAGGCCCTTTTATTGACGTTTGGGAGGAGCGGCCAATGTTTGACTTTGGCTACGGGGTGTTGGACGCCCACATTTTGAAGGACGGGGGAAGAAATTATTTGTATTATTCCAGAGCAGGAGCGAACCATTTTGTAAATGGAGCGCAGGAATCGGAAATTTATGTGGTAGAACTGGGGGAAGACTGGATTTCTGTCAAAGGGAGCGGAAAGGAGCTCCTGGTGCCGGAGCAGCAGTGGGAGAAACAGGAACCGGAGAGGAACCAATTTTGGAACGAGGGCGCTTTTGTTCTGAAAAAAGAGGGCCGCTACCACATGATGTATTCCGCAAACTATTTTGGCTCCCGATTTTACGGAATTGGCGGGGCTGTAGCGGATTCGCCTCTGGGCCCTTTTGTGAAGTATGGGGATAATCCTATTCTTGCTACAGACGAAAGGATTTCCGGCCCGGGACACAACAGCGTTGTGGAAGGGCCGGATGGAGAGTATTACTGCGTGTACCACGCCCATACCCATTACGATAGGCCAGGAGGAGACAGGCAGGTTTATATTGCCCCGCTCTGGATCCGGGAAGACCGGATCTGGGTACAGCATTGGGGGAACGGTGAAAAATAGGGCGCATACTTATATGAAATCCCTCAGATACCGCCCCGTAAGGCTGTCAGGATTTTCTGCGATTTCTTCCGGCGTCCCGGCGGCCACAATGCGTCCGCCTGATTTGCCGCCGCCGGGGCCCATGTCAATGATGTAATCGGCATTGGCGATCATATCCAGGTCATGCTCAATGACGATTACCGTTCCTCCGTTGTCAATGAGATTTTGAAAGGTATGGATTAAAACCCGTATATCCAGGGGGTGAAGGCCGATAGTAGGCTCGTCGAAAATAAAGACGGCGTCTTCCTGGGATTTTCCCATTTCAGAAGCGATTTTCAGCCGCTGGGCTTCGCCTCCGGAAAGGGCCGGAGTTCCCTCTCCCAATGTGAGGTAGCCAAGACCCAAATCCTCCAGGACTTGCAGGCGATCCCGCACTTTTTTAATGGCGGCCATGTGTTGGAGGGCCTGCTTTACGGTACAGGCCATAAGCTGCGGCAGTGAGATCCCTGGCTCGTCTGAAAGGGCTTTTTGGGGGACATAGCGGATTTTTCCGGCTTCTTTTCCATAGCGGGAACCGCCGCAGTCAGGACAGGTGATTTCCACATCAGGAAGAAACTGAATATCCATGGTAATCTGTCCCGTTCCGTCGCAGGCGGGACAGCGCAGAGAACCGGTGTTGTAGGAAAAGTCCCCCGCTTTATATCCGGCTTCTTTGGCGGCAGGAAGATTGGCAAAAATACGGCGGAGATCGTCTAAAACACCGCTGTAGGTGGCAACGGTAGAGCGGATATTGGTTCCAATGGGAGCCGCGTCAATAACGTTGACCCTCCCAATGCCGTCGGCCTGGAGCGACCGGATATGTTCCGGAAATGCCTTACCGCTGATTTGGGCCTGAAGGGCTGGGACGAGACTTTCCAGGACAAGGGTAGTTTTGCCGGAACCAGATACGCCGGTTACGGCTATCAGACGGCCTTTGGGAATGGTTAAATCAAGGGAATGGACGGTGTGAAGAGGGCGGGTGGAGAGAAAAATCTGCCCGTTTTCAAACATTTCGTCTTTCCCGGCCCTTTTGCGGACAGCCGCCGCCTCCTCCCCGGAAAGAAATTTCCCAATGAGAGAGCAGGGATTGGAGCAGGTTTCGGCAATGGTTCCGGCAGATACCACCTTTCCTCCGTATTCTCCGGCTCCGGTTCCCATTTCAATGAGCCAGTCGGCTGCTTTTAATACCCGCAGATCATGATCCACCAGAACGACGGAATTTCCTCCGGCAATCAAATCCCGGATAACGGCCAAAAGCCCGTCTACATTTGACGGGTGGAGTCCGATGGAAGGCTCGTCCAGGACGTAAAGGACGCCGGTGGTCCGGTTTCGCACGGCCCGGGCAAGCTGCACGCGCTGGCGTTCCCCGGTAGAAAGGGTAGAGCTGGCCCGATGAAGGGTCAGGTATCCCAGCCCCAGCTCCAGAAGCCGTCTGGCCGTATTCAGAAATTGTCCGGTAATACTTTCCGCCATTTCCCGCAGGATTTCCGGCATTTGGCCGGGAATGGACTGAACCCATTTTACAAGATCCTCTAAGGTCAGGGCGCAGGCCTCCGGCAGAGCTATGCCGCAGAGAAGAGTGGAACGGGCCTGATGATTTAGGCGGGTTCCGTTACAGTCAGGGCAGACGCTTTGCTTTAAAAATTTTTCCACCCGTTTCATGCCCTTTTCATCTTTGACTTTTGCCAGGGCATTTTCCACGGTATAAACCGCATTAAAATAAGTAAAGTCCAATTCTCCCGCCTGATTGCTGCTTTTAGCTTTGTAAAAGATATGCTTCTTTTCCGCCGGACCGTGAAAGACGATTTCCCGTTCTTCTGGCGTCAGTTGGGAAAAGGGTATGTCTGTGCGGACGCCCATGGCCCGACATACATCAGTCATTAAAGACCACATAAGGGAGTTCCAGGGGGCGACAGCCCCCTCATCTATGGATAAGGATTCGTCGGGAACCAGGGTGGATTCGTCTACAGTCTGGACAATTCCCGTTCCGGTACAGCGGGGGCAGGCCCCGTCGCTGTTAAAAGAAAACGCTTCCGCACTGGGAGGTGAAAACGTTACGCCGCATACAGGGCAGGTAATGTCCCGCCCTCTTGCCACGTCTGCAGTGGGGGCTGCATAATGGCCGTTAGGGCAGATGTGGCTTCCGAGACGGGAATACATGAGCCGCAGACTGTTGAGAAGTTCCGTGGAAGTGCCGAAGGTACTGCGGACTCCCGGCACTGCGGGCCGCTGATGGAGGGCCAGGGCGGCGGGAATGTTTTCGATGGAGTCCAGCTTTGCTTCCGCAGCCTGGGTCATGCGTCTGCGGGTATAGGCGGACAGAGCTTCCAGATAGCGCCGGGATCCTTCGGCGTACAGGACTCCCAGAGCGAGAGAGGACTTGCCGGAGCCGGATACGCCGGCAATGGCCGTTAATCCTCCCAGGGGAATATCAATGTCAATATTTTTAAGATTGTGGACCCGGGCGCCCCGGACGGCAATGGCCTGGGGAACAGTATGGTTTTTGTGCTTCATATTGAAATCCTTCCTTACTCCTTCTCATATGGATTTCTCCTGGTATTCTGTTTTAATTTTACAGGCGCGAAATTGCCGTGTCAATAACCTCGGCTGCTTTAGCAGAGGCAGACAGGGCTTTCTTTGCTGCCTTGACTTTTCTTAATATACTAATTATACTGTGTCTACAAAACGGGGATTCCAATATATTCCATGCTTAGGAGAGATCAAAATGAGAAAGGTTATTTTATATATTGCCATGAGCCTTGACGGATACATTGCAGACGCAGAGGGAAAGGTGGACTGGCTGACAGGGCAGGACAGCGATCTTCCGGAGGACGGCAGTTACGAAGAGTTTGAAAAAGAAATCGATACCGTTATTATGGGATGGAAGACGTACCATCAGATTGTAACAGAGCTGTCGCCAAAAGAGTGGGTGTACGGCAATCTTCAAAGCTATGTCATTACCCACAGAAAAGCTGCCCCTGAGGACGGGATTTTGTTTACCGGTCAGAGTCCCGGCACATTGATTAGTGAACTGAAAGAACAAAAGGGAAAAGACATATGGATCTGCGGAGGAGCCAATCTTGTACGCCAGCTTGTGGAGAAAGATCTGATTGATCAGTACCGAATCTCTGTGATTCCAACGATTCTGGGAAAGGGCATTCCCCTTTTTGGAACCATGGAAAAGGAAATACGGCTGCGGCTGAAGGAAGCCCAAAGCAGAAACGGAATTACAGAGCTGATATATGAGAGAAGACGAGTCAGTCCATAGGGCATGAGGCTTTGGGGCAGGCCAGTTGCGGCTTGTTTTTCTGGATTTCCGTGCTATAATGGTACCAGACTCAAAACAGAATGATTGAGATAGGAGGAAAATATGACAAAAATTGATATTATTTCCGGTTTCTTAGGAGCCGGAAAGACCACTTTTATAAAAAAACTGTTGGAAGAGGCCATTGCCGGAGAGCAGGTGGTTCTCATTGAAAACGAATTTGGCGAAATCGGAATTGATGGCGGATTTCTGAAAGATTCCGGTATTGAGATCCGGGAGATGAACTCCGGTTGTATTTGCTGCTCCCTGGTAGGAGATTTTGGCGCTTCGTTGGCGGAAGTATTAAAGACCTACCAGCCGGATCGGGTTATTATCGAACCCTCCGGCGTCGGCAAACTGTCAGACGTAATGAAGGCTGTGCGGGACGTTTCAGCGGATATGGACGTGGTACTTAACAGCGCGGTTACCATCGTAGACGCTTTAAAATGCAAAATGTATATGAAGAATTTCGGAGAATTTTTCAATAATCAGATTGAAAGCGCCGGAACCATTGTTCTGAGCCGGACTGATGTGGCTGACGGCAAGAAAGTGGAAGCCGCAGTAGAGATGCTGAGAGAGCATAACGCCAAAGCTTCTATCGTTACGACTCCCTGCGCCCAGCTTACAGGGAGCCAGCTTTTGGAAATTATTGAAAAGCCCGATACCATGATGGAGGATTTGCTGAAAGAGGTGGAAGCGCACCATCATGAGCACGATCACCATCATGACCATGAGCACCACCACGACCATGGGCACCACCACGACCACGATCATGAGCACGATCACCATCATGACCATGAGCACCACCACGACCACGATCATCACCATGACCATGATCACCATCATGATCACGATCACGGCGACGGGTGTTCCTGCGGCTGCCACGACCATCACCATGATCACCACGCTGATGAAGTCTTCTCAAGCTGGGGAATGGAAACTGCGGCTGCATTTACCAGGGATGAGCTGGAGAAAATTCTGGAAGATCTGGCGGAAACCACAGTATACGGCGATGTTCTCAGAGCCAAAGGAATGCTTCCTACGGAAAAAGCCGGCTGCTGGCTGTATTTTGATTTGGTTCCGGAAGAATATGAGATCCGGGAAGGACAGCCGGATTACACTGGAAAAGTATGCGTAATCGGCGCCCGACTGAAGGAAGACGCTTTGCAGAACGCATTTAGCAGGAGTTAAAGAAATGGGAAAAATGATAGAAGATGAAGTAATGCCGCTGTTTCTCATAAACGGCTTTTTAGAGGCTGGAAAGACCCAGTTTCTTCAGTTTACCATGGAGCAGGAGTATTTCCAGACAGAGGGGCGCACACTTTTGATTGTCTGCGAAGAAGGAGACACGGAGTACGACGAAAAGAGCCTGAAGGAGACTCGCACAGACGTGGTATACGTAGAGGATCCCTCCCAGCTAACGCCGGAATTTCTGGAAGAGCAGGAGCTTCTTCACAATCCGGAGCGGGTTTTGATGGAGTGGAACGGTATGTGGAATCAGGACGAACTGCGGCTGCCGGCGGACTGGCAGGTTTACCAGCAGATTACCATAATTGACGGTTCCACCTTTGAACTGTATGCCGCCAATATGAAGCCCCTTTTAGGAGCAATGGTGAGAAACAGTGAGTTAATTATTATGAACCGCTGTGACGGGATTTCTGACGAAAAGCTGACCTCTTACCGCAGGAGCCTCAGAGCCATGAGCCGCAACTGTGAAATCGTTCTGGAGGATGAAAACGGAGAGATTCCCCAGGATACCCTGGAAGAAGACCTTCCTTATGATTTGAATGCTCCGGTAATTGAAATCAAGCCTGAGGACTACGGGATTTGGTATATCGACTGCATGGATAATACGGAACGGTACGTGGGAAAAACGGTGGAATTTACCGCCATGGTTCTTAAATCAGACAATTTCCCAAGGAATTATTTCGTTCCGGGCCGAATGGCTATGACCTGCTGCGAGGCGGATATGACCTTTTTAGGCTTTATCTGCAAGGCCAGAGAGGCCAGAAACCTGGAAACCCGCCAGTGGGTTCGCGTAAGGGCCAGAGTAGAGAAGGAATACTGGCAGGATTACGGCGGCGAAGGGCCTGTGCTTTACGGCGAAAAGGTGGAGCCGGCCAAAGAAATCAAAGAAATTGTACAGTTTTAGTGAAAAAATACCTTTAATATAGCATGGACTCTATGTGATAGAAAAATCTTTCGCATAGAGTCTTTTTTTCCGCAGCCGAGCACATTTTTTACAAAAAATTGACAGAACCATGATATTAGATTTTACGAAGGGACAGTATACTGGGGACTGTACTCGATGAGAGGGAAAAAGAGGAGAAAAATTTTTTCAAAAAAGAGAGGAAGAGAGTTATGAGAAAATTATCCGCAATTATGTTAGCAGGCGCAATGGCAATGAGTTTAGCTGCCTGCGGAGGATCTCAGACAACAGAAACCAGCGCTGCAGTTGATACTACAGCGGCAGAAACTACGACAGCGGCCGATACTGCGGCAGCCGATACGACGGCGGCAGAAACTACAGCGGCCCAAGAGGCTCCTGCAGATTTAAGCGGTTCTATCAGCATGGTAGGTTCCACCTCCATGGAAAAGTTTGCAAATTCTTTAAGCGAAGCATTTATGGAAAAATATCCGGACGTTACGGTAACGGCTGAGTTCGTAGGATCCGGAGCAGGCGTAGAAGCGGTAAACAGCGGAACGGCAGACATCGGAAACGCGTCCAGAAACTTAACAGATGAAGAAAAGGCCAATGGCGTTGTAGAAAATATCGTAGCAATTGACGGAATCGCAGTGGTAGTAGATACCGCCAATGCAGTAGAAGATTTAACAAAGGAACAGCTTGCTCAGATTTACAGCGGTGAAGTAACCAACTGGAGCGCCGTAGGCGGTTCTGACTCTCCTATCGTAGTAATCGGCCGTGAAGCCGGATCCGGTACCAGAAGCGCATTTGAAGAGCTGCTGGAACTGGAAGACCTGTGCAAGTACAGCAATGAACTGGACAGCACCGGCGCTGTTATGGCGAAGGTAGCCGCCACTCCCGGAGCTATCGGATACGTATCTCTGGACGTTTTAGACGATACCGTTAAGGCTGTAAAGGTAGAAGGAGCAGAGCCTACGGAAGAAAACATTAAAGCAGGAAGCTACATTCTGAGCCGTCCCTTCGTAATGGCTACAAAGGGCGAGATCAGTGAGCAGAGCGAACTGGTACAGGCATTATTTGACTACATCTACTCTCCGGAAGGAGAAGAATTGGTTAAATCTGTCGGCCTGATTGCAGTGGAACAGTAATCAGCGGCGGAAAAACAGCGTATGCGTCCGGCTATCCCATGGGTCGGGCGCATTCTAATGATATGCAGCCTTAGCCATGGGGAAGCAGAAAGGAGATTCTTCATGACAGCAGATTCGTTTTCCATACGCTCTCATCACGGGGCGAAATCCAGTGTGGAAAAAGCCGCCCAGATGATTTTTACCGTCTGTGGTTTTTTTGCCATTTTAGCGGTGGCATCTATTACATTATATATGATTATAAGCGGAGCGCCGGCTCTGTTCCAGGTAGGGATTAAAGACCTGATTTTCAGTACGGTATGGCAGCCGGAAGCGGATACAGCCAGCTTCGGTATCCTGTTTATTATATTGACCTCTATTGTCGGTACGGTTTTAGCGGTTTTGCTGGGAATGCCTATCGGAGTACTGACAGCCGTATTTTTGGCGGAAGTTGCTCCGCCGCGCCTGTCTAAGATTGTCCGTCCGGCGGTGGAACTGCTGGCAGGGATTCCGTCTGTTATCTACGGTCTTTTAGGGGTAATGATTTTAAACCCCTTTATGTATAAATTGGAACTGATTGTTTTTAAAGGCTCAGAAACTCATCAGTTTACCGGCGGAGCCAATTTGATTTCCGCAGTTTTGGTATTGGCTTTGATGATTCTTCCCACGGTAATTAATATCAGCGAATCGGCCCTGAGAGCGGTTCCTTCTGAGTTAAAAAGCGCTTCCCTGGCCTTGGGAGCTACGAAGATTCAGACGATTTTCCACGTAACCATACCGGCGGCAAAGTCCGGCATTATCACGGCTGTTGTCCTGGGAACAGGGCGGGCTATCGGCGAAGCCATGGCCATCAGCCTGGTTTCCGGAAACTCCGTAAACCTTCCGCTGCCCTTTAATTCCGTCCGCTTCCTGACTACGGCAATCGTTTCCGAAATGGGGTACGCGGCGGGCCTTCACAGACAGGTTCTCTTTACTGTGGGCCTTGTGCTTTTTGCCTTTATTATGATAATCAATGTAACCCTGACTGGAATTTTAAAGAGAGGGGACAAGAAAAATGAGAGATAACACCGCTGTATTGGATACGAAATATTATACGGAAAAAGCAAGTATCTGCAGAAAGAATTTCCGCCTTTGGGACGCTGTTTTGACAGGCCTTATCTACTTGTGTGCCGGTATTGCCATGGCGGTTCTGGCGGGCATTATGGGATACGTTTTTGTTCGGGGAATCCCCCACGTGACCTGGCAGTTTCTGTCTACGGTCAGCAGTACCAGAGCAGGCACCTTCGGTATTTTAGGAAACATTGTAAACACCCTTTATATCGTTGTACTGACTCTTTTAATCGCTACTCCCCTGGGCGTTGGCTCCGCCATTTACTTAAATGAATACGCAAAACCGGGAAAGCTGGTAAGAGCCATAGAGTTTACCACGGAAACTCTTTCCGGTATTCCTTCGATTATATTTGGCCTTTTTGGCATGGTATTTTTTGGAAACACCTTAAAACTGGGCTACTCGATTTTAACAGGATCCCTTACCCTGACTCTGATGATTCTTCCCGTTATTACCCGGACGACTCAGGAAGCCTTAAAAACCGTTCCTGACAGCTACCGCACAGGAGCTTTGGGAATTGGAGCTACAAAGTGGTACATGATCCGCACCATACTGCTTCCCAGCGCTATGCCGGGAATCCTGACAGGGGTAATTTTGGCAATCGGCCGTATTGTAGGGGAGTCTGCAGCCCTGCTCTTTACTGCCGGCAGCGGTTACTATCTGCCTAGAAATCTGTTTTCAAAAGTTCTGGAATCCGGAGGAACCCTGACCATTCAGTTGTACTTATTTATGCAGAAAGCCAAGTATGATGAAGCCTTCGCCGTTGCGGTGGTTCTGCTGGTAATTGTTCTGGGGATCAACGGCCTTGCAAAGTACCTGTCCCACAAATTTAATGTCGAGATTGAGAGATAAGTGAGGGAGAAAACGTGGAAAATAATACGAAAATTTCAACAAAGAATTTGAACCTGTATTACGGTGAAAATCATGCCTTAAAAGACGTAAGCCTGGATTTGTACGAGAGAAAAATTACGGCCTTTATCGGGCCTTCCGGCTGCGGTAAATCGACGTATTTAAAGACGTTAAACCGGATGAACGACCTGGTTTCCAATATAAAAATTACGGGTGAGGTAACCTTGGATGGAGAAAATATTTATGATTCCCAGGTAGACACCACCCTGCTGCGCAAAAAGATCGGTATGGTATTTCAGCAGCCCAATCCCTTCCCTATGAGCATTTATGATAACGTGGCCTACGGCCCCCGGATCCATGGGATAAAAAATAAAGAACAACTGGACGACATTGTAGAGAGAAGCTTAAAAGGCGCCGCTCTCTGGGATGAGGTGTCGGATCGCCTGAAAAAGTCTGCCTTGGGTCTGTCCGGCGGCCAGCAGCAGAGGCTTTGCATTGCCAGGGCTTTGGCAGTAGAGCCGGAGGTCCTTTTGATGGACGAACCTACGTCAGCCCTGGATCCTATTTCTACTCTGAAGATCGAAGAGCTGGCAGGGGAATTAAAGAAAAAATATACCATTATTATGGTAACCCACAATATGCAGCAGGCAGTCCGTGTTTCTGATAAAACGGCGTTTTTCCTGCTGGGAGAAATGGTAGAATACGGCGATACGGACATGATTTTCTCAAAGCCAAAGGATCGCCGGACGGAAGACTACATCACAGGGAGGTTTGGTTGATATGCGTACAGAATTTGACAAACAGTTAAAAACCCTTCATGACGATCTGCTGGAAATGGGACGGCTCTGTGAGTCCGCTATTGCCATGACGGCTGAAATGCTGGACGGAAAAGAGGGGCTTACGGCCAAAATTCAGTCGGCGGAAATGGAAATAGACCATAAGCAGCGTTCTGTAGAAAACCTCTGCCGCCAGATTCTTCTGCGCCAGCAGCCTGTGGCCTGCGACCTGCGTACCATTGCCACGGCCCTGAAAATCGTGCCGGATATGGAACGAATCGGGGATCAGACTGTGGATATTGCAGAGCTGATGCCGTACCTGTCCACTTTTCACTATGAGGGACGGGTTCACATTCAGGAAATGGCCAGCGCTACAGTTAAAATGGTTACGGAAAGCGTACAGGCATTTGTCAATTCCGACGAGCTTCTGGCCAGAAAGGTCATTGCCAGCGACGATTTGGTAGACGAAATGTTCGCAAAGGTAAAGGAAGAACTCCTGGAAGAAATTGAAAAGAAGACAGCGGATCCGGAAGTAATTCTGGATCTTCTGATGACAGCGAAATACTTTGAACGGATTGGAGATCACGCAGTCAATATTGCCGAAAACGTAAGAGATTTAGTAGCCGGATAGGCAGCGGATATTGAGGGGACATCAAGGGGCTGGCCTGAAAACGTAATTCAGCGATAACCTATAAACAGGTATTCTAAATAAGCTCGCTTTTTGGCGGGCTTATTTACTTGCTTATGAAAAAACAGGAAAGATGCGAAAGTCTATTGTCAGAAAGCTCACTTTTCATAGATTACTTGACACTGCCTCATATTAGCAAATTTGTCTTTAACTTTATATAGATATATTAGCATAGATATATACATATTTCGATAGAAATCTATAGAAAAATGAAGATTTCTGTTGATTTATTTTATTTAGTGTGGTATAGTCTTTTTTGAAAGGGCTGGTAAAAAAATATGGCTATTAAATATTACAAAATGCTGGATATGATGAATCGCCAAGGAATAGGGAAGGAGGAACTACGAAAAAAGATTCAAGTTTCCCCGGCTACAATGGCGAAAATATCCAAAAATGAATATGTGTCGCTGGAAGTCATCAATAAAATTTGCGGTGTAATGGATTGTCAGCCTGGTGAGCTGATGGAATACGTGCCGGACGTAGAAGAGTAAAAGAATATAGTATATTTAACCGGGGAGCCGATGGGGCGATATGCCAGCCGCTGGAATCCAGAAGATGAAAGGGGCTGATGCGTAATGATTACATTTTCGGACTTAATCCAATTTGTAACAATGCTTTGCGCTGTGATAACTCTTGTTATTTACATATCACGCAAAAAGTA
>CAMMNN010000030.1 GCA_946498245.1 uncultured Clostridium sp.
TTGTCCTTGGTCATGTTGTAATTGCGCTGCTTACATTCTGTGCATGCCAGTGTAATTCTTGTACGCACGACTTCCACCTCCACTTAAATTCTTGTTGTTGAGGTCCTTTCTTTTCTCTAAATTTGAGCATAAAAAAAAGACCTAGGCTCTTCCATTCGCCCGTCTACTATATCACAAATCCCAGTATTCGTCAACGCTTTTTTATTTTTATCTCAGGAATCTAGTATAACACGACTGAAGAAAAATAGCAATAGAAAATAATCGGCTTTCCATTGGCAAATATGTAAAGTGCACTTGACATTCATTTTCGGTTCTGCTATACTCAAAATGTAAAGTACTTTATACATTTTACCCACCTTTGGGGAGGTGCCTATGAAAAACCGCATTCAGGAACTGCGAAAAGCCGGAAAAATCCGGCAGGAGGATTTGGCGGAAGCCGTGGGCGTTACCCGGCAGACCATTATTTCTCTGGAAAACGGGAAATACAATGCGTCCCTCCAGCTTGCTCACAGGATCGCAAAATACTTCCATTTAACCATTGAAGAAGTTTTTTTATTTGAGGAGGAATAATTTATGTTGTTAAATCACCTTTTTTATGACGCTCCTATTGATTTTGAAAAGCGCTGCAGGCGGCGGATCGCCATAGGCGCCGCCGCTGTGCTTCTGGGAATTGCCACCCTGCTGGTCTGGACGTGTCTTTCTCCCAATCTGCCAGTGCTTTACCTGGAAGAGCAGTCCAGAACCGCCACCGCTGACTTTTACGCTCCTCTGGGAGCCGCGCTGATCGCAGCCGGCCTTATTAAAATACGGCAGAACCGGCGCATTTTAAGAGATCCTGCCCTGAAGAAACAGCGGGAAATCCAGGAAACGGACGAAAGGAACCGCATTCTCGGCCTGCGCTGCTGGGCCTACGCCGGTTATACCATGTTCCTGCTGCTGTATATTGCCACTCTGGCTGCCGGATTTATCAGCCTTACCGTACTGAAGGTCCTTTTGGCCGTAACCGGTCTGTTCGCCTTCCTTCTGCTTATCTTCCGCCTTATTCTGCAGCGCTCCATGTAGATTCCAGAAGGGAAAGCACCGGGCTGCCTTCAGCGTCAGGAAGCTCCAGCCCCAAAATCTTTGCCAGGGTGGGCCCTTCATCCATTAATTTCATGGAATCCGCAGAAGCGCCTGCCGCAAAATCAGGGCCTGATCCGGCAAAAAAGGTCTGATACCCTTCTCTGGACGGGTGATAGCCATGGTTCCCTCTGTGAAGCCTGGGATCCTTCTCCCGGTCAACGGCTTCCCAGGGACGTTCAAAGCCATTTTGGAAATACCAGCCCCGGGCGGCTTCCACCATAAAGGCGCAGGCGGGATCCGCCCCCATGGCTGCGGCCTCTTCTCCTGTGTAAATCCTGCCTACAGGGGAAGAAGGCCGTTTCTCCCAGGCCTCCAGCCATTGCCGTACACGCGGTCTGTCCCCGGGCTTGCGGACATAGATGCAGCAGGAGCCGCCGCTTTCCCGTGCCAAAACCTTCCAGCTCTTTACCTTTCCGTCCTTCCCTTTCAGCCAGCCCAGCTTTTTTAAATAGTAGTTCGGATAAGACACCTTTTTCGTATCCATCTGATAGTGATCTCCCAGGAGAACCACATTGGTTGTGTCTTTCCACCCTAATTTCTCGATTTTATCTAACACTTCCCCCAGCCGCTTATCGTGGCGTTCCAGGGCTTCTCTGGCCTGAAAGCTGTTGACTCCGAAATCGTGGCGCTTGCTGTCCACATCTGTCCAGTGTACCAGGCACACATCAGGCCGGTATTTCTCCAATGTGTACAGAAAACACGCCTGTACAAAGGAGTCCAGAGCCGGCTGCTTTACTCCGTCCAGCATGGAACCGAATTTCCGGAAAAGCTCCCACTGAAAAAGCAGGGGACCGTTTTTCAGAGATACCAGGATCTGGTTCTGCCAGGGACGGTTGGCCCATATCTCCGGAAGGTTGCAGGCAATACGGGCTCCTCCTGTCACCGGCCAGAGAAAGGCCGCCGTTTTCATGCCCTTTTTCTCCGCCTCATCATAAAGAGTCGTCCCTTTTATAAAGCGCCTCTGCCAAAACCAATCCGGCTCTTCTCTCCACGGCTGAAATCTTAAATTGTTTACGATTCCGTGTTTCCCCGGGCTGCGGCCCGTTACAATGGTAGCGTGAGCCGGATAGGTCAGACTGGGATAAACGCTTTCTACGTGGCTGCATACCGCAGCCTCTTTAAAATACCGTTTAAAGTTCGGCAGCTCCTTCATTCTCTCCAGATCTGCTTCCCCTACTGCGTCCAGGGAAATTACAATGAGTCTGTTTCTTTTTATCTTATTTTTCATCTATATACTCCTTTAGAAATTCCAGGTGCCGTTTTATCTGTTTCTCATACCCGTTTTCCGTTGGCCGGTAAAAATGGCTGTCCGTCAATCCGTCAGGAAGATACTGCTGTTTTACATAGTGGTTGGGATAGTCGTGGGCGTACAGGTAGCCCTTACCGTGTCCCAGCTTTTCCGCTCCTTTGTAGTGCTTGTCCTGAAGGTGAACCGGGACGGGCATAGTCCGAGTCTCCTCCACCGCCCGCATAGCCTCAGAAACCGCCAGACAGGCCGCATTGCTTTTAGGAGCGCAGGCCACATAGGTAACGGCCTGGGACAAAATAATCTGGGCTTCCGGCATTCCCACCCGTTCTACCGCCTGAGCTGCGCTCACCGCCACGGTCAGGGCCTGGGGATCAGCGTTTCCTACGTCTTCCGCCGCACAGATCATAATTCTCCGGGAAATAAATTTAATGTCTTCTCCGGCGTAAAGCATCCGCGCCAGATAATATACCGCAGCGTCGGGATCCGACCCCCTCATGCTTTTTATAAAGGCCGAAATGGTATCGTAGTGGCTGTCGCCGCTTTTATCGTAGCGCACGACCCTTTTCTGGATACACTCCTGGGCCGCAGCCAGATCAATGTGAATGAGGCCGTCCCGGCTTCTCTCCGTAGTCAGGATTCCTAATTCTATGGCATTTAACGCCGCTCTGGCGTCGCCGTTGGCCGTATCCGCCAAAAATTCCAGGGCATCTTCCCCGATCTCAGCCCGGTATGCCCCCATTCCCCGTTCCTCATCTGTGACAGCCCTTTTCAGGAGTTTTTTAATGTCCTCCTTTTCCAAAGGCTTCAATTCAAAAATCCGGGAACGGGACAGCAGCGCCCCATTGACCTCAAAGAACGGATTTTCCGTAGTAGCCCCTATGAGGATCAAGGTTCCGTCTTCTACAAAGGGAAGGAGGTAGTCCTGCTGGCCCTTATTAAAGCGGTGAATCTCGTCTACAAAGAGGATCGTCTTGCGGCCGTACATTCCCAGGGCGTCTTTCGCCTCCTTTACCACTTCCTCCATATCCTTTTTTCCGGCTACCGTGGCATTAATCTGTTTAAACTCCGCGCTGGTGGTGTTGGCAATGACTTTTGCCAGCGTCGTTTTTCCCGTTCCCGGCGGCCCGTAAAATATCAGGGACCCCAGTTTATCCGCCTGAATCGCCCGGTAGAGCAGCTTGTCTTTTCCGATAATGTGCTGCTGTCCCACTACTTCGTCCAGGGTTCTGGGCCTCAGCCGGGACGCCAGGGGCGCCTCTGTTTCCTTTGCCGTTTCTCTCATATAGTCAAATAAATCCATGGTATCACCTTATCTTTTTCATGTTCCGGCGTTAATCTACTACCAATTCGTCAGCCGTAACAAAAGTATAGCCCTGCGCCTGCAGAGTGTCAATGATTTCCAGAGCCGCCTGTACGGATGTAGAAAATATATCATGCATCAGAATTACATCCCCGTTTTTTACTTTCTTCAGCACTCTTTGGGTAATCTGGGATGTGTTCTCATATTTCCAATCCAGACTGTCCACAGACCAAAAAACCGGAGTCAGGTTTAATTCCTCTGCCAGTTCTTCGTTCCAGGCCCCGTAAGGAGGCCGCAGGTACTCCGGCTTTTTTCCCGTAATGGCCTTGATTAAACTGCCGGTTTCTTCTACAGATTCACAGACCGCCTCTGCGCCTTCTTCCGTCATCTGTTCATGGCGGAATCCGTGATTCCCGATTAGATGGCCATCTCTCTCCATCTCCAAAACCAACTCTTCATTGCCTTCTATATTAGCCCCCATGAGAAAAAATGTTGCCTTCACTCCCCGCTCTCTCAATCCTTCCAAAAGCTCTTTTGTATATATGGGGTGGGGGCCGTCGTCAAATGTCAGGGCAATGGTCTTTTCCGCCGGCATTTCTATCACGCCTTCCGCCCCTGAATCCGCTTCCCTGGTTTCCTTTCTTCCCATTCCGCCCAAAGTCATATATAAAAGAATCGCCAGCAGCAAGGCGTCTGTCCCTAAAACTGCCAGTAATTGCCGGACTGCTCTCTTCATAGCTTCCTCCTTTTCTACATAATATATCCTATGCCGGAAAAGAGCAGTTTAGATGTTCGATATAAATGACTGTGCTTTTTTCTTGACATACTGGTTCAGGTATGCTATATTTTAGTTAGTTTCAACTAACTCTTTTCTCTTGAGGTGATTTTATGAGCGTAGTGATTATAGGCGGAAATGAACGCATGGTTTATCAATATGAAGACATCTGTAAACGTTACGGCTGCAAAGCCAAGGTTTTTGTCAAAGAGCACGGCCAAATCCGTAAAAAGATCGGCTGTCCCGATCTTTTGATCCTCTTTACCGGCACTGCGTCCCACAAAATGGCCATCAGTGCATCTCAGGAGGCAAAGAAAAATAACATTCCCATCGCCCATGTCCACACCAGCAGCGCAGCCGCCCTGCACTCTGTTTTAGCGGAGCACTGTTCCGCCTGACCATTCAGCCCACTATCTTTAATACCTTTTTTCTCCATAAAAAGAATCCTGCAAAGCAGGATTCTCCGCCTGCGGCGGGTCGCTTTAGCGACATAACTCATCTCCGCCGCAGTGCGTTCCTGCCCGGAAGGGCTTTTTATTCTACAGGAAACTCAGAGGAATTTCCTGTAGAATAAAAACAGCCGCTCTTTTTTCGGAGCGGCTGCATTTTTGTGCATAAAGTTTACCCTAACGCTACATCTAATACCATCATTAGGGCAAATCCCACGGCAAAGCCAATGGTTCCAATGTTGCTGTGTTCTCCCTGGGACGCCTCGGGAATCAATTCTTCCACAACTACGTAAATCATAGCCCCGGCCGCAAAAGCCAGCAGCCCCGGCAGAATCGGGTCTACCACAGAGGCCAGCATAATAGCCGTCACCGCGCTGATGGGTTCCACAATGCCGGACATGGCCCCGGCCAGAAACGCCTTGCCTTTCCCCACGCCTTCACTCTTTAGGGGCATGGAGATAATAGCTCCCTCCGGAAAGTTTTGGATAGCGATTCCCAGGGACAGAGCGATGGCCCCGGCCAAAGTAATTTCCCCGTGGCCTGTCATTACCCCGGCAAAAACGGCTCCTGTGGCCGCCCCCTCCGGAAAATTGTGAATGGTCACCGCCAGCATCAGCATTGTGGTCTTCTTTAAATGGCTCTTTAAGCCCTCCGGCTCTTTGCTTCCCAAATGAAGATGGGGAACCACCTGGTCCATCAGCAGTAAGAAACCGATTCCCAGCAAAAAACCTATCACTGCCGGCAGAAATGCCATCTTACCCATGTGCTCTGACATATCCATAGCGGGAATCAGCAATGACCACACGGAAGCAGCCACCATTACTCCTGCGGCAAAGCCCAGAAGCAGGTTTTGTATTTTGGGCTTGATTTGATCTTTCATAAAAAATACGCAGGCTGCCCCCGCCGTTGTCCCTATAAACGGGAGCAGCAGTCCGATTACAATATTCATCCTACTTATCTCTCCTTTTGTCTTCTGATAATACTGTATGGATTAAGCTTACAGTCATTGACAAAAAAAGTCCAGATAAATTTTATGGAAACAAGAACTGCCGGCCTGCTATCTTTTCCTTACAAGCTCTATCGCTTCTTTTCCGGTCATATGGTCGATTGCCATTTCAAGCATACAAAGAGGTCCCCATTCGCGGTTTATGGCCTCACTGCGGCTGGCGGGAGTCGCCTCCGGGGAATATTTGGCCGCCAGTTTTTCAATTGCCGCCCTCTTTTCAGCTTCCTCTTCAATGACCCGCATTCTCCCAAACGCAATTACGCTTCTAAAATAAGTCGTATATTCTTCCGGCACAACGGAGTCCCTGTCAATTACACAGAACGACGCTTTTTCATTTCTCTTTACAGCATCTAATTTATGACCTGCTTTTGCGCTGTGAAAATATATTTTTTCTCCATCATATACATAGCTGATGGGAACGGCATAGGGATAACCGTCGTCGCCGGCTAAGGCAAGTACGCCGGAGGTTCCCCTGTACAGAATATCCGCAATTTCCTGCTGCGGCAGCGCCTGTTTTTTTCTCCTCATTTCCCGAAATGCCATAATAAACCTCCAGTTTCTCTATTTCGTGCCGATTACTGCCTTGGACGAGAATCCGCAGAGTCCGTCCGCCGAAACCGTCACCACCGCTTTTCCGTCTGCAGTTTCGACCTTGACGTTGTCGTCAGCGCTGATAACGCCGGATGCATCTTCCAATTCGAGGGTCAGGGTAATTTCTCCGGTATTCAGCATTGTGGGATCCGCCACAGATACCGTAATCTGTCCATCTTCCCGCAAAACCATGACTGAAGCCTGACTGTCGCAGGTTACGCCGTCTACCGTCACAGTCTCATCAGCCCAGAAATTGGCCATTAATACGCCCAGCTCCGGATCCTTCACTGCCTGCACCTGAGTGGTATTGGCTAAAATCTCCATGGTATGATTCTCAGCGTAATCCTGCGCCATGGCCGCATCCATATCCGGCAGGATCACGTAGCTATAAGAGGCATCTGCCGGAGCCGCACCGTGGTCAAACCAACACTCAAAGTAATTCTTAGTCACCGGCTCATACTCATCAGCCAGATCCCCCTTAATATCATTCCAGCTTCCCGTATTGGCAATTTTCTGAAGGTGAAGTTCCTGCTTTTCCGGGAAATAGTAGGCAATGTCAGAGCCTTCTTCCGTGTTGCCTTCCAGGGCGATCCAGGTGGGAGAAAGGGTCTGCTGACTGCTCAAATCCAGGGTCTGTCCATCTGCCGTCACCTGGTTGGAGGCATCGTCCTTTATCTTCCTGTTTTCTACTACTGTGATAGTGGGTTCCTCAAATCCGGAGTTGTTGATCCCCGCTCCCAGGCATACAATTTCCTTATCCAGCATAAAATAGGACTTCTGGGCCTTTAAGTCATCGGCATAAACTGTCTCGGATACGTTGCTGGAATCGCCATTGGACATAGCCTTTCCCGACAGTTTCATGCCGCTGACGCCGTAGTTACCAATAGAGGTTCCGCCCACCCAGTCTTCCGGGGACAGGAAATCGCCGCTCTGGTGGAATCCGCTGGAATCCGGCTCTCCATTGTCAATTTCCACCGGAACTACCGTAGTGCCCGGAAGCTTGCAGGCATTGACCGTATTCCAGTAATTGTCCGTATAGTGGGACAGATCGTCGTTGTACAGGTAGGTCATTCCAAATCCTGTATACCAGCCTTTTAAGTTCTCATCATTCATGATCTCACAGTTGGAAATCCGGCTGGAGAACATACTGACAGCAAAGAGGCTTTCAGCCATTTGGTGAACGGTCCGATCCATTAAGGGATAAATCTTATGGCGCGGCTGGGCCATCGGGGACGTGTCAATGGAATCGTCCGCCAGGATTTCCTTTATCTTAGCCAGCACCGCCACGTCTGTGACAGCCAGAGCCGGATTGCTTTCATCTACAGTGAGCCAGTATTTTACTGCGCTCTTAATCTGGCTTCTGGTGTCCTCGCTGACTGCGTCCATAGCCTTCACAAGCACTTCGATTATATCCGCCGCTGCGTCCCGATCTGTTAAGGTTGGACGGCAGACAGCGCGTCCCCGAAGCATATCCAGGGCTGCGCCCTCATAAATGGCGGCAATATAGCCGTCTGTCAGATAGGTTTCCAGCATATCCAGGTTCTCCTGGCTCAGAGTCCAGGGCGTATTTCCCAGCAGGTTTACCAGTTGCACAGAACCCTTTAAAAATTCCAGGCCGTAAGAGGCCGCGTAGGGTACTACACTGTGATCAATATAGGAACCGTCCTCATAAAAGCCATTGGTATAGCTATAGGTACCGTCCTCGTTTCGGATAGGAGTCTGGAAATCCGTCATTGTGGTGGCCGCTGCCTGACTGGCCAGTGACAAGTACTCTCCGTCTTCCAGCACCAGCCCCAGGCCGATTGCCGTGTAAGCGCAGTCCATAAGATTGGCGCTGGTATTTTCCCGGTACCCTTTGGCGTGAGTGCTGGCCGTTCCGATGCTACCTGCGTGGAAGGGATCCGGCTGGAAGAAGCGGACTGCGGCTGTATAGGAAACTCTCTGCTCCGGGGTCAGGTCATCATACAAATATATGCAGATGGGAAGCACATTCTTTGGCAGGCCGATTTCCCAGGTCCACCAGTTGTCTGTCTCGGAACGCGGGTAATAGCAGTTCTCCGACAGCCAGTCCATGATCTTTATAATATCTTTTAACAGCTCCTGATTTCCGTAATACTGGCTTCCCGGGGTTTTATAGGCTTTTGCCATAGCCTCCGCCGACTGGTAGGACGCCCGGAATTTCACTGCATCATTTTTGTAGGAATCCAGATCCCCGTCCTTTAAATGAGCGCTCCAGGGAACGCCGGCGCATTCCTGCCCTTTATATTCATAGGTATCCCAGGCTGTCCCGGCTGCCTCGTCGATACCGTCCACAAAGGCTTTCACATCCGGGTCGGACAGGTCGTTGTCCTCTCCTACCAAAGCCGCTGCGTAGCGGGCCCGCAAATCTGCAAAGTCCTTTGCGGAAGCCTCCGGCAGTTGGCTTTCGTCAAAAGCCCGGACTTCAGCCTCCCACACCTTTTCTTTTCCAGTCTCATCCCGGGCGATGATACAGATACCATTCCCTTTTTCATGGGCTGTCACCAAACCGTTCTCATCCACGGACAGCAGATGATCCGCAGAAGCAAGGCCGGCGCTCCGGTCCCCGTCTGTCTCTCCCTCGTCCAAGGGTGATTTTTTCTGAGAACTTCCTACATTCCTCATATTATTCGTAGATGTCCAGGTAATGGTTCCCTGAAAATCCTCAGGGGCCTCCAACTGCTTTGTCTCCCCTTTTACCAGAGTAAAAGACGTTTCATCCTGCACCTTTTCCGCCTCCTTGGTTTCCGCCGTACTCTCCTGGATCGCGGCTGAAGATTCCTTTCCTGTGTCAGCCGTCTGTCCGCAGCCAGTACTGATGGCCACTGCCGCAGCCACTGCCGCAGTCGAAAGAAGCCATTTCTTTCTCATTTCTTATTCCTCCTGCTTCAAGCTCTTTCAATTTCGTAAAGCTCATTCTAACAATTCTGAAAATAAGAGTCAATACTCGCTAAAAATCCTATATTTTATCAGTAAATTGTATTATTTTCGCAGGATTTCCCGTCTGTAAAAAGGATAAAAACAGCAAAAAAGAAAAGAGCTGCCCCTAAAAGCCATATGCGTTTAGGACAGTCTCTTCTCTCTTTTAGGAAGATATATTATTTAACAAAATTTGGGGTATTGATTATTTTGCCAAAACCGCTTTGTACGCCTCTGCCATTCCCTTTTCCTGGATAAGATCATAGTACTCTTTTACCATGGGAATCATTTCCGTCAGATCGCTGTGCCAGTAATCTTCTCTCTTCATAATGTCTTCTACGGATGCGGTCTTCATAAATTCCATGATCTCTGCGCCGTCGTTTGCTTTATCGGTTCTGTAGAAGGAAATCAGAGCAGCCATAGAGAAGGTCAGGGCAACCGGATACTTGCCGAATTTCTCTTTGTATTCCAAAATAGTAGGCAGTACGCGCACCTGGAACTTGCTTACGGAGTTTAAGGCAATGCTTAAAAGCTGATGCTTAATAAAGGGATTGCTGAAGCGCTCCAGAACATCTTTAGCAAACTGTACATCTGTTTCCGTATTTCCTAGAGTCGGTACGATTTCATCAAACAGGCATTTCTTTAAGAACGCGCTGACCGTCTCGTCTTTCATGCATTCTCCTACGGTTTCCAGGCCGTAAAGGTATGCGCCCAGTACCATGGAAGTGTGGCCTCCGTTTAAGATGCGGACCTTTCTCTTTTTATAGGGCTTTGCGTCATCGGTCCAAACAATATTGTAGCCGGCTTTATTAAAGGGAAGCTCGTCCTCGTGGTGGCCTTCGATTACCCAAAGATGGAAAATCTCTGCAGTATCAATAAGGTTGTCAGTGTATCCCAACTGCTTTGTCAGCTCCTCTACCTCATCTCTGGGGTAGCCGGTAACGATACGGTCTACCAGGGTGTTGCAGAAATCATTTTCTGTATTAACCCAATTTTTGAAATCATCGCCCAGTTCCCACAAATCGGCATACTTTAAAACACAGGCCTTCAGATTGTCGCCATTATTGTCAATCAGCTCGCAGGGCAGCAGAATCAGTCCCTTTAATCCTGCCTGGAATCTCTTATATAAAAACTGAGTCAGCTTTGCAGGGTAAGATTTGGGCGGCATATCCGTCAGCTTTTCTGTTCCCAGATACTCGATACCGGCTTCTGTGGTATTGGAAACCAGCACCCGCAGATCCGGGCTGACAGCCAAAGCAATATAATCCTCGTACTGAGTATAGGGATTTAAGGCTCTGGAAATCGAGGTAACGTGGGTATGCTCATTTACCACCTGGCCGTTGTTAATGCCGCGGAGAAATAAATTATACTCGCAGTTCTGATCCGCTAACATCTGGCACATTCCTTTTTCAATGGGCTGAACCACTACGATTTTTCCATCATACAGACCTTTTTCCTGCAGCTTGTGGAAAAAATAGTCTACAAAGCCTCTTAAAAAGCCGCCTTCGCCAAACTGGATTACCGTTTCTTTTACATTACTGCTCATCCTGACATCCTCCATCATTACATAGTTTTTTGTAAGTGCTTACATTTTTGTGTGCTACCTACTTGCCTTTGATTTTACTACCCTTACTATACAACATCTTCTTTAATTATTCAAGTGTTTTTTAGCTTTTTTGTAAGTGTTTACATTTTATTTTCAGGGAATCCGCTTTGGAGCGAATCCCCTATCTTTTACTCTCTCTGTTCCGTATTTTTCATTAAAAAGCGAAGCATTCCATAGGAGTTCAGGGAAACTCTGTTCTGAATCAAATCGCAGTAATCTTTCTTAGAGGTTCTGATATGGTAAGTCAGGCGCCCCATGGCCTGGGTCCTGTTTCCTTTTTTCATCTCTTCCAGGACGCTCCGGTGGTCATTATAGGCTTTTTCCTGGTAAGAACTCTCCAGATACGAGAGCACCCGCATACGGCTTAGCTGCATCCTGAGGCTTTCATAAAACCTAAGGAGCCGCTGATTTCCTCCCAGCTCTACCAGGTAATTGTGAAACCGCTGGTCATACTGAAACTGCAGCCTGATATTTCCCGCCGCATTCTGCTGCTCCATATTCAGATTAATTCTCTCTAACGTCTCCATTTGATCCGGCGCAATGCCTTTTTCCATGGCTAAACGCAGAGAGTTGACCTCAATGGCTTCTCTGGCGTCAAAAATATCCGAGATCTCTTTCTCTGTAATCTCGCTGACTTTATAGCTCTTCCCCACTCCGGCATCCTGCACCAGACCGTCGTATTCGAGCTGCACTAAGGCCTGCCTTACAGGAGTTCTGCTCATTCCCAGCTCCTTGCACAAGGTAAAATCCGACACCTCCTGCCCCGGATACAACTCAAAATCGCAGATTTTGCTTCTTATTTTCTCATAAGCCTCTTCAACCAAAGACGGTTTCTTTTCTGCACTCCTCAAACAGTTCCCCCCTTTTACTTCCCTTTACGTCCACAGCCTCATATTTTCCAGGGCGCGTTCCGCCGCTTCCTTGCCGTCAGGCCAGGGACGGCATTCTACTGCAACGGCCCACTGGTACTCCATCTCTTTGAGAATTTTCCCAAAACTATCAAAATCAATGTGGCCGTGTCCCGGATACCAGCGGTCATTATCCGCTGCGTGGACATGGACGATCTTATCCTTTGCGCCTAAAATGGCCTTTCGGATATTTCCTTCTTCAATATTCATATGGTAAGTATCAATGTGGATCCCCAGATACTTAGAACCGAGCTGTTCTATCAGCTCCGCTCCTTCCTCTATCCGGTTTAAATCGTCGCATTCATACCGGTTTATCATTTCCATTCCAAGGTAAACGCCGTATTTTTCCGCTTCCTCCAGGCAGGCTTTCAGCCCTTCTTTCAGCCCCTCTTCATAACTCTTCCGGCTGCTGCAGCAGGATGCTTTTCCCCGGATCAGGCCTAAAATTACCACTGCATGGCTGTAATCCTTTGCCGTCCGGATATGGCCGCAGATCCGTTCCACTGCGCCCTGACGGACAGCCTTATCCTCGCTGGCCAAAAACAAATGATCTTTATTAAAACCCTCTCCTGTGCCGATGGAAGTCAGCTCCAGGCCAAATCGATCCAAGCTCTCTTTTAACAGCCCTCTGTCAATGAGATCCGAATTTCTGATATGCATTTCCGCCCCTTCATAGCCAGTGCGTTTAGCTTCCGAAAGAATCGTCTCCAAATCTCCTCTGTATAAAATCGGCGCCATAGGGCTTACATCGCTGGTAGTACAGGTTGCTGATAAAATCATTTTTATTCTCTCCTCTCGCCGTTTACTTCGTCTACGTTTACAATCTCCACTGCTTCGCCTTCTGCTCCGTCTACAGTAACTCCCTTCATCGTCAGCTTCCGGCAGTTGTTGATATAAATTCCCTTTCTGGTACAGGGCTCCACCTCGGCCATCATGGCAGGGTACTCCGGTTTTGGATCCGCTGCAAAATCAATGGCTACGTTCTCAAAACTGATTTCTTCTATTTTAGATTCCGGAAGACCGTAGATAAAGCTGGCGGCCACATGGCAGTTTCTAGCCTCAATATTCCGGAAAGAAAGCTGCTTTATTTTGGGAGTACGCTCATCTACAGGGAGAGGATCTTTTGAGCTGACATATTCCGTTCTTCCATCCGGATCGCAGCACCAATAGTATGAGTTTACCACAAATGGAGTCAAAACTCCATCCATTTTGATGTTCTCGAAAGAAATATCTTCAATGACACTGTCCTGGCCCCGTCCTCTTCTGGTCTTTACCCTCAGTCCTCTGTCCGTATCCTCAAAGAAGCAGTGATGGCATCTTAAATGCTTTACGCCTGCCCCGATCTCGCTTCCTAAAGTTACGGATCCATGGCCGTGGCGCATATAGCAGTGACGGATTTCCAGATTTTGGGAAGGCACTTTATAACGGTTTCCCATGTAATACTTCCCGGACTTTACGGCAATGCAGTCGTCTCCCAGAGAGAAATACATTCCGATAGCTTCCAGTCCGTTTACTGATTCGGGATCCATTCCGTCGGTATTGGGAGATATTTTAGGATTCAGAACCTTCATATCAATCCAACGGGTGTGATTGGAAAAATAGGGATGAAGATTCCAGGCCGGACTGTTCTGCACCGTTATCCCGTGCACGGTTATGTTTTCACAGTGATTCAAGAAAATCATCCTGGGGCGGAAGGCGCCGCCCTTCTTTTCTCTGCCGTCTCCTTCCCACCAGTTCTCATAGCTAGCGTTCCCGTCCAGGATCCCGCCTCCCGTAATCACCGCATTGGATACATTGATGCCGGTAATAATAGAAGCGAACATTTCCAGAGGATTGCCCTCCCAGGTTCCCAGGTTGTACTCGCTCTTTTCATCATAGCTGTCAATAAGCCCCGGAAGAATGGGAAACTTTTCCCGTTCCGTAAACGCTGAAATCACCGCTTCGTCGTCCAAATCAATGGTAACATCGCTTTTTAAAAACAGGGCTGAGGTCTTATATACCCCTTTAGGAAGATATACGCGGCCATTTTTGGGGCAGCAGTTAATAGCGGTCTGGATAAAAATCGTATCGTCCTGAAGGCCGTCTCCTTTAGCCCCGAACTTCTTTACGTCCAGAGTGACAAACTCATAGTCTGTACGGACGATTACTTCCTCTGACATTTCCTCTCCCCGTCTGAGGGCCACCCGGTACTCTGTATCAGGAATCAGGCCGGATACGGTCTGCACCATTTTATTGGATTCCAACGCCTTTTCCCCGTTAATAAAAATCTCATAGGGACTGTCGGCATAATACGTTCCTTCTTCTAAAAGCTCCAAAGTGAATTTTCTGGAGGTCTTAAAAATCACCTGAAATCCTGTCATCTCTCTTCTCCTTTTTCGATTCTCCCATTTTTTTCTAAGGCAAGGCCCAGGCCCCGGTACTTTTCTTCCAGTATCATTCCTGCGTCACAGGCCTTTAAAATAGCCTTTCCCATTTCCCGGCCTGCCTCCTCGCTTTCAACGGATACTTTTACACGGCCCGGTACCGACGGATCCGCCAGTCTGTGCAAAACATTTTTAAAGGCTGTTTCCAGGTTTTTATAGTGATCAAATACTTCTTCATCCACCAACGGGCAGCACTCCGCCAAAGCCGTCATATAATCCGCCAGCTCTTCTCCGTTTTGAGAAAAGTCCAGCTTTTCCGCCTCCCGTCCGGCTTCTTTAAAAATTTCCTGAATCCGGTTATACCGTTCTTTTCCGTTATATTTCGTCTCAAACTCAATGCAGAAAGGCATCCTTTCTTTTAAGTCCTTCATGGAGACAAAACCCTGATTTAAATATGCCTCCGCTTTCTCTCTTTCCGCAGCCATATGTTCTCCTTTCCTGACTATACCCTATTTTTTAACCGCTAAAGGAAAAAGGGCTGCCAAAGAAAACTTTGGCAGCCCTGCATTTTATTTACTTCGTTGCGTCTGCATTCACTTCATTGATGGAGTCGATTAAGTATTCTGCCAGTTCTGTCTTATCATCGCCGTAGCTTACGCCTTCCATTACCTCGTAGTAAACGCCGGTGGTGTCTTTCAGAGCAGAGTTTTCAAAGTTGGGATCCAGGGTGTAGTTGGCAACTTCCATAACTGCCTTATTTCCTTCGTAGGTAAGGCCTGCCATCAGTCCTTCGTCAACCAGAGTCTGGCTTGCCGCTTTATTTACAGTTACGCCGCGCTCGGTACCCAGAATCTTTACTGCTTCCGGATCAGATACCAGGAAGTTAATCAGCATAGCTGCTTCTTCCTTGTGCTCGCTGGTTTCTGCAATGGCCCATGCCTGAGAAATCTTGTAAAGGCCTGCCGTCTTCTTGCCAAATCCGGTGATGAAATCGCCTAATACAAATTCCTGTCCGTCTTCCAGGGCTTCTGCAAACTTAGCCTGAGCGGAATCCCACTCATAGAATCCAGCGTATTTACCGTTCATCCAGTCAGGGTTCTTCTCAATGGTTTCAGCGCCCTGGCTCTTTAAGTGCTGAATGGTAGGCAGAACGTGATTTTCTTCCAGGGAAGAAATCCATTCCAGACCGTCTACAACTTCTTCTACAGAGTAATTTACTACATTGTCAACTACCCAATCCTTTTCATACTTGGATTCCAGATAGTAAACCATCAGAAGCATTCTCTCATATTCCAGCATAGCCATGGGATAGTAATCATCACCCAGCTTCTCCTGGAATACGTGGCCAGCCTCAATTAACTCGTCGAAAGTAGTGGGAATCTCAATTCCCGCTTTGTCAAAAGTGGTTTTATTCCAGTAAAAGCACTTTCCTGTGGTACTGATGGGAAGGGCCTGCTGCTTGTCGCCTACAAAGCAGGTATTCAGGGTCGCTTCATCATAGTTGGAAAAATCGATTACGTCGGAATATTCCTTCAAATCAGCAAACTTGCTTCCGTCGCTGGAGAACTGATACAGCCAGTTCCAGTTTACCTGCATTACGTCAGGAGCCGTACCTGCAACCAGAGCGGTGGATACTTTTTCAGTCCAGCCGTTCCATGCGCCGTACTCTGTTTCAACCTTGATGTTGGGATATTTTGCCATGAAAGCGTCTACTGCCGCAAGTGTCTGCTCATGTCTGGAGTCGCCGCCCCACCAGGACATACGGATAGTAACCTGATCTCCGGAAGCTTCGCCGCTGTCTGCGGTCGTTTCTTCTCCGTTCTCAGCCGCTGCCTCTGCTGTGGTTTCCACTGCCTCTGAGCTGGGCGCCTGGGTCGTTTCAGCCTGCTGACTGCCGCCACATGCCGCAAGGGACGCTGCCATAGATGCTGCCAATAAAACTGCTGCTGCCTTCTTGAACATTTTCATAATCCTCCTTTTTTATGCGTTTCCGTTGAAACTAAGGCCATTATAACAAGCGCAAGAAAAAACGTCAATAGTTTTAGCTATTTTTTATGTATACACTTCGTATTTTTGTCACTTTTTATACATATGTATGAATCCAACTGCTTTAGTTCTCTTCAGAAATTGGCAAATACAGGTAATTATTGTCCTTTTCGCTATCCCCAACCATTGCTCTCATCTCTCTCACCTGGCGGCTCTCCGGCAGCAGCCGGATCCACCACTGCCACGGTACGCTCCCGTAAACAGTTTTGGAATCAATGATTCTTCCTGCATAATAGTCCTGATACAAGTCTGCGTACAATCCTGTCATTTCATCTAAAAAGTCGAGAGTCATGGGATCCATTTTATTTTCAATCTGGCGGGCAATAATCTTTTTTATGTACTCGCGGGAATAGTTTTCAAAATCCAGCAGATCCGGATTGTCACTGCCGTTTTTCATGGCCCAGGCCGACACATCCACCTGTCTGGTCCGGTAGGTCATATTGCCTTCCTCATCCCACCGGATCTCCCCGTATTGGCAGGGCGGAATGCTGACGGCATCGCTGACGATCTCGTAGATCCCTCCGGCCTTTTCGCCTGCGTCCTCCGCTTCCCGGATAGCGGCAAGCTTTGCTCCCGGCCCCAGTTTTTCTTCCGGCATTTCTCTTCTGTCGTGCTGCTTTAACCGCTGCACATGAAGGTGCCCGCTGACATAAACGGGAATTTCCCAGGACTCAAAAAAGTCAGTAATTTCCTGGTAATTCTCCAGGGCGCAGTCTGTAGTATACAGGCTGCTTTGAGGCAGCAGGTTATGATGGCCCACAGGAATCACCGTTACACCTGCTTCTTTGGCCTTTTCCATCTGTTCTTCCATCCAGACCAGGGTTTCTTCCTGAATCCGGCCTCCTACCAGGTTTACGGGTTCATATTGGCAGGTATCCAGCATCATCATCCAGTACCGTTCATCCAGAGGATAGACATAACTCAGGGAAGCAGAGTCCCGGCTGATGGCCTGATCGTAGCCCATCCAGTGGTAAAACTCCAAAAACTGCTGCGGAGTAATGGGCTGGCCCGTTGTTTTCTCGCTGCCAAAATACCGGGACGCATGGTGGTTGTTAATATCGTGATTTCCCGGAATCACCAGAACCGGGATTCCCAGATCCACCACCTCTCTCAGCTTTTGGGACAGCTCCTGGTGATTTTCAATCTCCCCGTTCATGGTAATATCCCCGCTGAGAATCAGAGCCGTAGGATTCAAATCAATGATCTCCTCCAGAAAAGCGTCTAAAAGTTCCGGCAGATACTGTACTACCTTGCCATCTCCGGATACTACAAAATCATAATATGCCTTTCCAAAATCCGTAATGGATCGGGACTGGTAATGAAGATCCGAAACCACAGCCACTACCGGAGGCCGGTACTCTTCTTCAGCCTGTTCTTCCTCTTCCATCTCTTCCTCTTCCCTGCCGCTGTCCCGGGAAGGTGTTTCTTCCTCCGTCCCTTCCCTGTCAGACGCGCCCTCGGTTTCTTTGAGTTCCCCTTCTTCCGTTTCCGCCGTGGATTCCTTCTCAGGCACTTCCTCCGTCGTCTTTTCCTCCGGACGGGACGGCTCTGCAGTGCTTTCTGTGACGGGCTTCTCACTCCGCCATTGCCGGCCGGCAAACCAGATAATGCCTATGGCTGCCGCCGCAAGGAGCAGGGCT
Organism: uncultured Clostridium sp.; assembly: GCA_946498245.1. Taxonomy (GTDB): domain Bacteria; phylum Bacillota; class Clostridia; order Lachnospirales; family Lachnospiraceae; genus UMGS1370. The sequence goes on from CAMMNN010000030.1 coordinate 17,993, forward strand.
GCCGCCCCTTTCCAATACATCTTTTTATCCATGAATACCTCTCTGCTGTCTTTTGTGTCAAATTATTCCAAGTTTTTCCATAGCCCAGGCAATTCCGTCTTCTTCTACGTCCTTTGTCTGGAATGTGGCGTAGGCCTCCAGTTCCGGGTCATGCTTTCCCATTAAAACACAGTGTTTTGCATATTCAAACATCGGCAGATCATTCCTGCTGTCGCCAAACACCCAGGCGTCTTCCAGGGAAAGGCCGTAATGGTTCAATACCCACTCAATAGCCGTAGCCTTAGAATGGCCCCGGGGAACGCACTCATAAAAATCGTCTCCCCGATCAATAATTGTAAAATCCTTGCGAATCTCATCAAAGAATCCCTCTCTGTCGCTGGACTCATCGGCTACCGCGCAGAATTTATCGTATTCGTAGCAGTCATCCTCCCAAAAATAGGTAGACATAGCCCCCTGTTTAGCAACGGAACGGCGCAGCCTTTCCATAAAGGGAATCCAGGAATTTTCCCGGCGGAAATAACAGCCTTCAGCGCCTTCCAGGACACCGTCCATTTCGTGAGCCAGAAGGGAGCGCTTGATTTCATTTCCCCTTTCATGGGGAATATGATAGGCATAGGCAAACTCCCCGTTTATGACAATGCTGGTTCCGCAGCCGCAAAGGCAGCCGTCGGCTTCAACCTCTTCCATAATAGGCTTTACTAAAATATAACTGCGCCCGGAATTAATAAATACCAAATGTCCCTTTTGTCTGGCTCTTTTCAGGGCATCTTTTGCGCTTTGCGGAACTTCTTTGGTAATTTCACTCAGCAGCGTTCCGTCTATATCAAAAAAAAGTGCTTTTCTTTCCATTGCTTTTTCTCTCCTTTTCCCTATTAGCCCGCAAAGGGGCTGCCGCGGTTCCCCGCTGCAGCCCCCCTGATATGTTTTTGTCCTTTTCGCCGCGCCTATTCCCGGAAGACAATCTCTCCCGTGGCCGCGTCCATGCTGTCGACAATCGCCAGGGATTCCAAATGAATCCCTTTGCTTCTGATAGCGTCTCCTCCGCGCTGAAATCCCTTCTCGATTACTATGCCGGCTCCTGCCAGCTCTGCTCCCGAATCCTCCACTAACTGGATCAGCCCTTCCAGGGCTTTGCCGTTAGCCAGGAAATCGTCAATCAGCAGTACCTTATCTCCTTTTCCCAAAAAATCTTTGGAAACTATAATGTCGTAAACCCGGCCGTGGGTAAAGGATTCCACCCGTGCGGTGTAAACGTCGCCTGCAATGTTTTTCGTCTTATTCTTTTTGGCAAACACCACCGGCGCCTGAAAGTAACGGGCGGCAATACAGGCAATGCCGATGCCGGAGGCCTCAATGGTTAAAATCTTATTGACCCCCGCGCCTTCAAAACGCCTGTAAAATTCCTTGCCGATTTCTTCAAACAACTCTATGTCCATCTGATGGTTCAGAAAACTGTCCACTTTCAGGACTCCGCCCTCCCGGACGATTCCATCCTTTTGTATTCTCTCTTTCAGGAGCCGCATGGCGTACCTCCGCTTTTCTTTTGTATTTTTATTCTTCCACTGCGTTGTCAGTCAGGAAATTCATAACCTTGGTCTGAAGGGCAGCCTGATCTACCGCTTCCTGGCCAAACTGCTCTACCAGAACGTCTGCGCTGTCCACGCCGTTGGATTCCGCCAATTCCGCATAATCCGCATCGGTCAGGGTAATGTTTTCAGCCTCTGCTACGGCATTCATCATAAGCTCCAGCTTGATTCCGTTGGTTACGTCCTCTTTTACCAATTCCTTGTATTCATCCACGCTGGAAGCGCCATACATGGCCGCGTACATCTCAATGTCAATTCCATAGATGGCCGCCATGTTGTTCATGATAGCCCACTCTTCTTCAAACTCTTTCTCTGCTCTGGCGTCAATGTCGCTGAACTGGCAGTTGGCAATAACTGCTTCCAGAACGTCATTCTGCATCTGCGCCAAAGCCTGGGCGTCAATGGATTCCTGCATACTGGTGCGAATGCTTTCCCGGTACTGGTCTACTGTGGTAATTTCTTCATCGGCACTGATCTTCTGAACAAACTCGTCATTCAATTCCGCAGGCTGCTCCTCCATTACGGAATTTACCGTCACGTCAAAGGTTACAGCCTGTCCGTTCAGCTCCTCGTTGCCGTAATCTTCCGGAAAGGTCAGGTTTAATGTAAGGGTATCGCCTTTTTTCGCTCCAATAAGGCCGTCTTCAAATCCGTCGATAAATCTGCCGGAACCCAGTACCAGCTCATCGCCTTCCGCTGTACCGCCCTCAAAGGCCTCTCCGTCCTTTTTCCCAACGTAGTCGATATTGACCGTATCCCCTTCTGCTGCGGGACGGTCAACCTCCACCATATCAGGGTTAGCGTCTACAATGTACTGAATCCGTTCTTCTACGTCTTCATCAGTAATGGTGGTATCCATGGGAGTATATTTTACTCCCTTATATTCTCCCAGAACTACCGTTCCCTGAGGAACGTCGTCTTCTGTGCCTGCTTCCGTCTCCGTAGCTGCTCCGGCCGCAGTGGTTTCTTCAACTGCCGCAGTTTCCTCAGCTACAGTCTCTGAAGCTGCAGTTTCCGCATTCTTTCCTGAACAGCCGGCCATCATTAAAACAGCCGCGCCGCACAGCAAAAACATTTTTGCTTTTCTCATAATTCTCCTCACTAACTTATCCGTTTTCCGGGCAGAAATCCCCTGTGCCCGGTTTCTGTAGTATATCACACTGTTTTGGGAAAAGGAACCCCCTTTACAGTTCCTTTATTTGTAAAAACAATCGGCCATGCAGAAGCATATGGCAAAATGCTGTGGGGAAGCTCGCTTACCGCACAGCGGAATCCGTCAAATTATGAATGCATGGCCGAATACCGAATCCTATTTGTAAAACGCTTTGAACGCTTTGTATGTATGGTAGACGTCCAGCTTTGAGGTCAGCTCAAAGGGGGAGTGCATGGACAGTACGGGAACGCCTAAGTCTACGGTATCAATGTTCATATGGGAAACGAATTTGGCAATGGTTCCGCCGCCGCCCTCGTCAACGGCTCCCAGTTCTCCGGCCTGCCAGTAAACGCCTTCGTTTTCCATCATGGCAATGACTTTTGCCATAGTCTCTGCACTGGCATCATTGGAACCGGATTTACCTCTGGCTCCCGTATATTTTGTCAAAACACAGCCCCGGTTAATGTAGCAGGAGTTGTTGGACTCAAATACCTGGGAGAAGGTGGGATCATAGGCGGCGTTTACATCGGAAGACAGACACAGGGAGTTGCGCAGCATTGTGCGGCGGTCAGCCCCTGCCTGTTCCGCCAGATCCTCCAGATAATGGAGGACAAAGTCGGAATTTAAGCCCGTATTGCCTTCGGATCCGATTTCCTCTTTATCTGCAAAGATCGTTACTGTGGTATAGGTGGGATTCTCCATTTCTATCTCAGCCGTTAATGCAGTGTAAGCGCACACCCTGTCGTCCTGGCCGTAGGCCCCTACCATGCTTCTGTCCAGGCCTACATCAACAGCTTTAAAGGCCGGCACAATCTCGATTTCCGCCCGGTAAAAATCGGCTTCCGTCATGCCGTATTTTTCATTCAGCATCTGGAGGGCCAGCAGCTTTACCGGTTCTTTCACCGCCTCGTCCTGGTAAGGAAGGGATCCGATTACCACGTTCAGCTCTTCGCCCCGGATGCCGTCTCCCAGCTTTCTCTCATTCTGTTTTGCCGCCAGATGGGGAAGGAGATCTGTTACGCAGAATACCGGATCCTTTTCATCTTCTCCAATAACTACTGTAACGACTTCCCCGTTTTTCTTTACCACTACGCCATGGATCGCAAGGGGAATGGCCGCCCACTGGTATTTGCGGATTCCGCCGTAATAATGAGTCTTAAAAAGGGCCATATCGTCTTTTTCATACAGGGGATTGGGCTTTAAATCCAGCCTCGGAGAGTCAATGTGGGCTCCGTTTAACCGCAGTCCGGCCTCTACGGGCTCTGTGCCGAAGGTAGTGGCGATAAGGGATTTTTTCCGGTTTACAAAGTACACCTTATCTCCCGGTCCGTAAGACGCGTTTTTGTCATAAGGAACGTATCCCGCTTTGCTCAGGCGGTAAACAATCGCCGTCACACACTCTCTTTCCGTCTTTGCCTCATTTAAAAACTTCTTGTATCCTTCACAGAATTTTCCGGCTTTTGCCGCCTGTTTGGGGGCGTCCTTTCCGATGTTGGGGGCGCTCCAAGTCAGTTTCTCAGCCAGTTCCTGCCCTTTTGTTCTTTTTGCCATAGTCTTTTCCTCCGTCTTTTTGTGATGTTGTCAATGTCTGTCCTGTCCGCTGCCGAACAATTCTCTGCTGTCTAAAACCAGCGTAAAGGGGCCGTCGTTGCACAGGGATACCTTCATCTCCGCTCCGAAACTGCCGTGCTCTACTTTTCCGGTTCTCTTTTTGCAGCATTCCATAAAATATTCGTATAGCTGTTCTGCTCTGGCCGGCTCTCCGGCTTTAATAAAGCTGGGGCGGTTACCTTTTTTGCAGTCTGCATACAGCGTAAACTGGCTTACTACCAAAAGAGCCCCGCCTACGTCCGCCAGGGACAGATTCGTTTTTCCGTTTTCGTCTTCAAAAATCCGCAGACGGCATATTTTGTCCGCCATTCTCTCTGCCAGTTCTTCCGTATCCTCGTTAGATACTCCCAGCAAAATCAAAAATCCCCGGCCAATTTCTCCTACCGTTTTTCCGTCTATGTCCACTGAAGCCTGGGACACCCTCTGCAATACCGCTTTCATGGAAAACCTCCTTTTTAATTCAGCATCATTCGGATTAATCCTATCAGATTTTCCGTTTCTTCTTCCCGATAAAGAAGATTTCTGACCCTTACAGGATCGTCGGTGATGATGTTGTCCACCCCCGCCTGCCGCATCTGCTCCACCTCTCTGGCGGAATTAACGGTCCACACATGGACGGCGCGGCCCGCTTCATGAACCTTTTCCACCAGCCCTCTTGTGGCAAAACTGGAACGCAGGCTGATGAAATCCACCGCCGGATTGGTATAGTAATTGCCGTAAGCCGCCGCTACGATAAATCCCGTCCGAATGTCCTCAGACACCTCTTTTACCTGTTCCAGATAAGAAAGGCTTACAGAGGTAACGACGCACTGCTCCGTCATATCCCGCTCCAAAATCATTTCCGCCACGGCCTCAGGAAGATCCGTGCCCCTTCCAATGTTTTTGATCTCTATATTTAAATGGATTCTTCCCTTACAGTAATCCAGAACTTCCTCCAATGAAGGGATCCTTTCCCCATTAAACTCTCCGGAAAACCAACTGCCTACGTCCAATTGCTGCAGCTCTTCCCAGGTCATATCGCCCACATTCTCATTGACTCCGGCTACCCTCGAAAGATTGGTATCGTGGCACACCACAATCACCTTATCGCTGCTGTACTGGACGTCGATTTCGGCGTAATCCGCCATTTCATCTACCGCCGTTTCCAGAGCCGCCATGGTATTTTCCGGGGCTGACCCGGAGCTCCCTCTGTGGGCGGTAATCTGAATTTCCGACAAAATATCCGGTCCGATTACGGATCCATTATAAACTAAATCAAAAATAAAAAAGCTGCTGATCCCGCAGGCGGCTGCCGCCGCTGCAATCATGCGCCTTCTGGAAATTCCTGTAAACCGAATCCTGATTCCCTTCCACCATTCCTGTCTTCCCACATGGCCTTCCAGCCTGTAATAAAGAAACGTTATAAGGCCCATATTTCCCATCGCCAAAAACAGGCTCGTCACAAATAAAACCGCAAGAGTAATCCTGTCGCAGATCTGGGACAATACCGCCAGGGCCAAATTCCTTGTTACTAAAAGCTCTGTCAGCACAGCGGCCACGACTACGCCAACGCTTCTTACCAGAAACATTGCCGCCATAATTCCCGTGTTGATAATCAGCAGGGGCGGCAAAATCCTTTTCCAGTGTTTTCTGAATAGTTCCTTGCTGTCTTCTATACTGTCTCTCCAGGATCTCTGGCCCACTGCAAAATAATGAAATGCAAACAGCCTGGGAATCGTATAGAGAACCAGAAAAACCGCCAGCAAGACCAGTCCCAGGCGGCCTATTGGCTGTGCCATTAATTCCGCCATTACAAAATTTACCGGCTTCACCCGGCTCAGCACCCAAAAGATAAGATAAAAGTTTAAAAGGGTATATTCCGCCAATATCAGCCACAAAATACCCCAGGCTTTCCTGGAAAAAAGCGTTCCCGCTGAAGGAAGGCCGCCAGCCGCGATGTGGAACAGGCTTAAAGGCCGGTAATATGCCGCTGACTCATATACTGTCATCAGACAAGCCGCTTCAATCCAAAGAAGCAGAAGGCCCAAAAAAAGGCTGCAGACCCCCGCTCCTATGGTCCACGGGTTCAAAAGAAAGGCGCCCAGATTTCCCAATGTCACATAGCTGTAGCCGGAATGGCTCAGCGCCAGCTTTAGGCCGGCGCTGACTGCCTGAATATATGCTGGCAGCGTAATCAGGCGGTATATGCATACAAACGCCAGAACTGTCTTTAAGTTCAAACGCAAAACAGCAAAAATTCCTTTCCAATCAGTCCTCACGTTCCGCCTTCCGTCTCCTCTTCCGCCAATTGTCTCCGCGCTTCCATAATGGCTGTAATGGCTTTATTCAGGGAAAACATTTTTGCATCCAAAATGTCAACCATGTCCGCACAGGCTTTCAGTTCCCTCATGAGATTTCCCGGCGGGTTTCCATCTAATTTATACGCAATCTTGTGTTCCAGGCTGGCCCAAAAATCCATAGCCACCGTCCTGATCTGGATTTCCACTTTAGTCTCTACCGCTCCCTCAGATAAATAAACCGGTATGGTCACCACCATATGGTAGCTTTTATATCCGTTGGGCTTCGGATTTTTAATATAATCTTTTACATACAGAACAGTTACGTCCGTCTGTCTGGAAATCATGTCGGCAATCTGATAAATATCGGACATGAATGAGCAAATAATGCGAATGCCGGCAATATCGCTCAGTTTCTCCCTCATATTTTCAATAGTAACCTCATACCCGTCCGCCTTTAGTTTCCTGACAATACTGTCCGGGGTCTTTAAACGGGATTTGATATGCTCAATCGGGCTGTGTCCAAAGCGTTCCGCAAACTCGTCGTCCATGATTTCAATCTTTGCGTTTATCTCCTTTAAAGCGGCCCTGTAAAGGAACATCATCTCTTTCCAATGATCCACCTGTCCGCCTCTCTGAAGACTCTGCGCCATAATCCCCACCTCACTTACTTCTTTAGGCCGGATTTTTCTTAGGACAGTTTAATTCCTTTTAAAAGAGCTCCCAGCCCTGTTGTAGCGCTTCCGCTTTCTTTATAGTCAAATACTTCTTCCGGTTCGTCCTGCGGTTCAATGGCCTTCATGCTGAGGCTGATCTTTCCGTCCTTCAGGCCAATGATTTTCACTTTAACATTCTGCCCTTCTTTCAGAACCGCTCCCGGATGCTTAATTCTCTGATTGCTGATCTGAGAAATGTGGAGCAATCCCGTAAGGCCGTTTTCCAGAGTTACAAACGCACCGTAATCCTTTAAGGTTTCTACGGTTCCTTCCACAACGGCTCCCACCTGGCATTTTTCTACCTTCTTTTTGGTTTCTTCCGCCTTCTTCTGGCGGGCCACCTCTCTTCCGGACAGAACCAGGCGTTTCTGCTCCTCGTCAGCAGTAATGACGGTTACTTCTATGGTCTTTCCGTTCCAGTCCTCCAGATTTTCCACATATTCCGCCGCCAGCTTGGACGCAGGAATAAAGCCGCGGATTCCTTCCAGATAGGCAACGGCCCCGCCTTTTACGATTTCGCTTACTTTAACCGGAACAATGGTTCTCTCTTCCATCATCATTTTTAATTTGTCCCAGGCCAGAATATCATTGGCTTCCTTTTTGGACAGAAGGATATTGCCTTCCCCGTCGTCCGTCTTAATAACAGTAGCGCTGATTTCATCGCCTACCTGGACAGACTCCTTCAGATTAAAATCCGGATCGCTGCTTAAATTTTCCTTCGTAATAATGCCTTCCGCATAATATTTCAAATCCAAAACAACACGGTCCTCGTCTACGCCGATTACCGTTCCGGTGAGAATATCCCCTTCCCGCACCTTCTTAAAAGACGCTTCCAGTTCGGCGGCGTAATCTTCCATGGTTTCTGTGGTTTTCATTTCCTCTTCCATTGTTTTTCCTTCCTTTTCTATATAAATTAAAGCTCTCGGGGAATCCCCAATTTCCCTTCTCCTATTTAAACACAAACCACTGTAATTTTCTATAGTTTTTAGGAAAAATTTTAATGAAAAAACGGTGTCCTGTGGTATAATATCCGCGAGAACAATGAGCAGTGCGCGTACAAGAAAACGGCAAATGGACTGCTTGCAGACCGATTTGCCGTTTATTGTACGCATAGGGCGAATGCCCGTGAACGAGGAAAACGAAGTTTTCCGAGTGGGCACTGCGAATATATCCCACAGGGCACCGAAAGGAGGAGCGCCATGCATGACAAACTAGATCTGCACACCCATACCATTGCCAGCATCCACGCATACAGTACTTTAACGGAAATGATTCAGGCAGCAGCCAACCGCGGACTCGAGCTGTTCGGCTGTTCTGACCACGGCCCCGCTATGCCCGGTTCTCTGGGGGGCCAGTATTTTATTAACTTCAAGGTAATTCCCAGGGAACTCTTTGGGGTTCGTATCCTTATGGGAGCGGAATTAAACATCCTGGATCCTTCCGGAGCCATTGATCTCTCAGAGCAGACTCTTGCAAAGCTGGATTACACTGTAGCCAGTATCCACGGCCCCTGCTACAGCGGAAAAACCGTTTCGGAAAATACCTCCGCTTATCTGGGAGCCATAGAAAATCCCTATGTCCGGATCATCGGCCACCCTGACGACGGCCGTTTCCCCTCTGACTTTGAAACCCTGGCTGCAGCGGCAGCCCAGCATCACAAGCTTTTGGAGATTAACAATTCTTCTCTTTCCCCCAAAAGCTTCCGCAAAAATTCCAGAGAAAATTATATCACACTCCTGGAATACTGCCGCCGTTTCCAAACCCATATCATTGTCAGCAGCGACGCCCACTTCTTCTGTGATGTAGGCAATCATGACTATGCCTGGGATTTGCTGAAAGAAGTGGACTTCCCGGAAAAGCTTATTGTCAACACCTCTCTAAAGAAGGCGGCAGAATTTATACCCAGGCTGAAACTGTAACCTCCAGCAGCAGGGGATTATTGGCCTTACAGCAGGAAAATGCGGTGTTCTTCACATTCCTTCCGCATTTCTTCCGGCCACAGGCTGGCCTGTACCTCTCCTACGTGAGCGCGGTCCAGAAGGAGCATACACAGCCGGGACTGTCCGATGCCGCCGCCGATGGTGTAGGGCAGTTCTCCTTCCAGCAGCATTTTATGGTAAGGCAGGTTTTTCCGTTCCTCACAGCCTGCCTTTGCCAACTGCTCCTCCAAAGATTTTTCATCTACGCGGATACCCATGCTGGAAATTTCCAGGGCGCAGCCCAGAGTTTCAAACCAAAAGAGAATGTCCCCGTTTAACTGCCAGTCGTCATAGTCCGGGGCCCTGCCGTCGTGGGGCTCGCCGTTGGCCAGCTTATCGCCGATCTTCATCAGAAATACGCAGCCGTATTCCTTCGTAATCAGGTTTTCTCTTTCCTTAGGCGTCTTATCCGGATACCGTTCTTCCAGCTCTTCCGTGGTAATAAAAGCTATATCTTCCGGAAGCTTTTTCACGGCCTGGGGATACTTATACCAAACCTCATGTTCCATATGTTTAATCACCTTAAAAATGGTTCTTACCGTATCTTTTAAGGTGTCCAGGTTTCTCTCTTCTTTTGTAATCACCTTTTCCCAATCCCACTGATCCACATAGCAGGAGTGAAGATTGTCCAGGGCCTCGTCCCGGCGAATGGCATTCATATTGGTGTACAGGCCCTCTCCCGGCTGGAATCCGTAGCGTTTCAGGGCCATTCTTTTCCATTTAGCCAATGACTGAACCACTTCTATTACTTCGTCCGGAGCGCCGGCCAGATCAAACTGAACAGGTCTTTCTACGCCGTTTAAGTCGTCGTTTAAGCCGGAGCTTTTCTTAACAAACAGAGGGGCGGAAATTCTCTCCAGATTCATCTCCTTTCCAAATTCTTTCTGGAAGGTGTCCCGGATATATTTTATTGCTTCCTGAGTCTCCCGAACTGTCAGCCTTGGATCGTATCCTTCTGGTAATATCAGAGCCATATATTCTTATCCTCCTGTGGTTTTTTCACTTCAATATATTTGCTAATGCTACCACTGAATGAGAATTTCTGCAAGAAAAATTTCTTTGTTTTTCGGTTCTTTTCCCTAAAAACCTTTGTTTTCCGCCCTCGGTACCCGCTTACCCCGCCTCTTCTTTTTCCAGAATTTCCCAGAAGGCTTTTATAAGCATAAATGCCAGGGGACCTAAAATAACGCCCAAGGCGCCAAAAAGCTTTAGCCCCACATATAGAGCCGCCAGAGTTTCCAGGGCTGACAGGCCAATCCCTTTTGCCATCATCTTAGTTTCCAGAAATTGCCGGATAATGTAGCTGACTACGTAAATTCCCACCAGCCACAAGGCCTGACTTCCCCGCCCTCCTATTAGTTCCACAACCGCCCAGGGCAGAAGGATTGTGCCCGTTCCCAAAAGGGGCAGGGCGTCCAGCAGACCGATGACTGTTCCCAAAAGGATATAATACGGGTTGCCGGCCAGCCACAGGCCGACAGTGCAGACGATGCAGGTTAAAAGGAGAATAAGGCCCTGTACCCTTAAAAATGCTTTCCCGAATACGGAAAACTTTTGATGGATCAGTTCAAATTCTTCATGAAATAAAGACCGTTTCTGAAAGCTCCGAATAGCGTCCAGCTTCCCTAATGTAAGAATGGTTGCAAAAAACAGAATCAGGAAAATAACCATTGCGCTGACAGCCCATTTGAAAACCGTTACGGAGCTGACCATTAAATATGGCATGGCCGCCGACTTTGCCGTGCCTCCCAACTGGCGGATCATGTCCTGAACCAGCAGCACAATATAGCCTTTTTTCAGATGCAGAAGGGATTCCATCTGTCTGCAGTTTCCCGTAAGCCAACGATCAAATGATCGGGTCAGCTCCGGCAGGGAATCTATCAGCAGTTTGACCTGTTCCAAAAGCCGACAGCCGCCAAAATACACCCCGATCCCTATAATGGCTAAAATCAGCAGCAACTCCGCGCCTCCAACCGCTTCTATGGGAAGGCGGAAGGTCTTTCCCTTTCTTTTCCAGGCCGTTTTCCTGCAGATCCATCTGGCCGCCGGCTCCAGCAGCAGCGCCAGACCATAAGCGGCAAAAAAAGGAATTACGAGGGGCAGCAGATACTTGCAGCCTGCGTACACCGCGCTCGTAATTCCTGATATAATAAGAATCTTCTTCAGTTTCTCCTTCGGTTTTTCCATGGACTCACCTATTTCTGATTCGTACTTCCTTTGTACAACCTATAGTATAAGCAAATCCACGCTGATTATTCAGCCATCTAAAAATTGTTTTAAAATGCCGTTTTCCGGTTCTGCGGTAAACTCCATAATCTTTTTGCTTGCCGGGTGTTCCAGCACAAGCCCCCAGGACCACAGGGCCAGACTTTGCCCCGGGACTCTCTTACCGTATTTTCCATCGCCCCACAAGGGCGTTCCCCGGCCGGCGAATTGGGCCCGGATTTGGTGATGGCGCCCCGTATGAAGGCGGATTTCCGCCAGAGCAACGGGCTTTCCTTCTATTATATTTCTTTTTAAAACACGATAGGAAAGTTCCGCCCTTTTTGCCCCGTCCACAGACTTATCAACAATTTGTGAATAATTTTGTTTTTCATCTTTCCTCAAATAATCCACATAGTTTCCCACATTATCCACAAGATTTCCACAAACTGCCGCCAAGTATGTTTTTTTAAGCTTTCCCTCTTGTATCTGCTTAGATAGCGCAGCAGCAGCTTTTGGGTTCTTTGCGTACACCATAACGCCTCCAACGGGTTTATCCAGTCTGTGGACAACTCCTACATAGGGCACTTTTCCCCTTGTGGACTCCTTTGTGGATAACTTGTCCAAATGCTTCCGGATCTCGCTGACCATATCCGGGGCAAAGCCATGCTTTTCCTGAGAATCCATCCCCGGCGGTTTTACTGTTACTATAATGTCATGATCTTCATATAAAATTCTTATCACTTGTGTTTCCTCCGATTTTATAAAATTTCCGTGAAAACCCTTGCATCTTTTTGAAAAAAGTGTATAGTATTAAATATAGTTATATGTAGTTTTGAAAACTATGTATCAAAGTTTTGATTTTTATAAGGAGGTATGCTTATGTCAGCCAAACTTTCTCGGATAAAAGACCCTGGAAGCGCTATTACACACTTTATCGCCATGACAATGGCCATTTTTGCCGCCGGACCCCTTCTTTTAAAGGCCGCCCAGGAACCGGATCGCATCCATGTAGCGGCTCTGGCAATTTTTATCGTCAGCATGATCCTTTTGTACGCTGCCAGTACCACTTACCATACTTTGGACATTTCTCCCCGGATTAACCGGATTTTGAGAAAAATCGATCATATGATGATTTTTGTTCTCATTGCCGGGACCTACACTCCGGTCTGCATGATTGTCCTTGGCGATAAGACCGGCTGGCTTCTGCTGTCCTTAGTGTGGGCTATCGCCATTGCCGGCATTGTAATCAAAGCCCTGTGGATCACCTGCCCCAAATGGTTTTCATCCGTCCTTTACATCTCCATGGGATGGGTATGCATTCTGGCCATTACGCGGATCGTCCAGGCTCTTCCCACTGCCGCTTTTTACTGGCTTTTGGCCGGAGGACTTATCTATACGGCAGGCGGTATTATTTATGCGCTGAAACTTCCGATTTTCAATTCACGCCATAAGTACTTCGGATCCCATGAGATTTTCCATCTCTTTGTGATGGGCGGCAGTCTTTGCCACTATATTATGATGTATCAGTTTGTAGCATAAACTTCTCTGCGGCTTCCTCTCCGGGGGCCGCAGAAAAAAGATCCCGGAACCCGGGATTTTTCACGCAGATCAATGCTTCTTTCTTTTTTCGGCTCATCTTCTTAACAGCCGCTTCCCGGCGCATAGCTTCTCCCTGAGTTTCAAATTCTTCGTAATACACTAGCGTTACGGGTCTTCTGCTTTTCGTATATTTTGCCCCGTTCCCTTTATTGTGGGCTTTGAGCCTCTTTTCCAGACAGTTTGTCCATCCGCAGTAAAGGGTTTCGTCGGCGCACTTTAAAATGTACGTGTAGTTCATAATACTGCCGCCTTCCTTGCCGGCTATGTAAACGGTAATAACGCAGCTTTTGCGCCACTACCGCCCAGGTTTTCCCTGTAATCTATGATAAAGCATCAGCCTGATGCACAAACAGGTTATACAATATTATATCATATAACATTCAAAAGGTGTATGTCCCTTTCTTGTTCCGTCAGGCACCGGCTTCTATGGAAGTCTTCCAGAATCCGTGAAGATTGCAGTAGGCGTAAACCGCCACCGGCTTATCGTCCTCTGCTACGAGGAAAGTAACCTCCGCCGCTTTTCCGGGCTCCAGGTTCCTTCTCTGGCAGCCTTTTTCCGTCTGAAGGTAAATCCACTGAATGCTGTGCTCCTGTGTCATGGGGTGGGGATCGCTGCCAACACAGACGCAGATTTTATTTCCCTGTACCTTTACCTTGGGAAGATGTTTTTCGCTGGCCCCTTCTGTCATTGTGGCTTCTAAAAGTCCCATGGGCTTTTGGCAGCACTGAAAATTTTCCTGGTGAATCCCTCCGATTACTTCGACAATCGCTTGTCCGTGATCTCCCATTAGAAATACGGGTTCCCGGTTTTGATTCATACGAAATACCTCCTGTCTCTTATTTTGTCTTATTTTTCCGCCAGGGCAATCCCCGGGGAGGCTTTCATGTAATAAGAAAAGAAGTTTCCCATCACATGAAAAACCCATACCGCCCTGAAATTTCAGGGTACAGTATGGGTATCTCCAAAAATCGTGAAATTATCCCCTGGACACTTCTTTTACCAGAATCAGCCTGGTTCCGGGATGAATTTCATCATCTGCCAGATCATTCATAGCCATAATGCTTTCCACTGTTGTGTGGAATTTTTTGGCAATTTTCCAAAGACTGTCCTGAGGCTGCACAATGTAGCCTACAATCCCCGGCATCTCCTGAAGGCGCTTCAAATCTAAGGGCTGCTCCTCCACATCTGTAATAACAGTCTCGCACACCGGCTGCATTACCAGAATTTCCAGGGATACCGCTGCCCGGATTTCCACAGTATCTCCGCCCATCATGGCGGCTGTAAGCTGTTCCAAAGACGGGGCCACCTGGTAAACGCTGTCGGAAGCAATGCCTGGGGTTTCCGCCGTACAGTGAAAAGGAACGGCCCGGACCGCAGACTGAATCGGCGCAGAATCATCACTGGTCAGATACAGCAGAGTCACCTCTACGGCTCCGTCTATCATTAGCTGATCCTCTCCCACGGCAATTTCGTCCACCTTTACAGTCCCGTCGCTGTGGCAGATCTGAAGAATCCTTTCTGATTCCTCCAGAGAAAATTTTTCCGCTGTCCGGCACTTACAGCCGTTTTTTGTAAGAATCTGCTCGAAACAGGCTTCCCGCGTTACCGGAACCAATTCTTTTTCCATAGAATAAATATCTTTTAGCAGCTCCGTCTGCTGCTCCTCGTACAATTTCATATCCAGATCCAGAACCGCGTCCACATCCAGATCCCGCATTTCCCCGTCATAATCCGGGCGGGCCTCCACATCCTTGTGGGCGAGACGGACATTTACCATGGGAATCATTTCTTCCGTGGCCTCCGCCAGTTCCACTTCACCGGAAAAAGGAATGGTTTCCTCCCACCACTGAACCGGGGATTCGTCGCCTTCTCCCGCATAGATAATAAAAACTTCCAGATCCCCTTCCAGCCGCATTCTGCCGTCTCCGGGACGTACCGTCACGCCGCCCAGACGCATCTCTTTCCAAAGCATCTGCCCGATGTTCAGTTTATTTCCGGGAAGGGACAACTGCTCTTTGATGCGGTATGTATCCTTTCGTCGGGCCGCAATGTCCGCCATGGTAATGGTCTGCTTCTGCTGAAGGGCGCCGCTGCTTTGGTCCACCTCTGCAGCCGCTTCCGCCTGATACAGACTTTCCACCCGGACCTCCAGAGTTACAATGGCCTTTACACCCAATTTCCGGGAATTTACCATGCCCGTGCTGAGATCCTCCAAATCCCAGCTTAACGCCACATCATCTCGTTCTTCCAGCCCCGGCACATTGACGGATTCCTCAAAGGGAATGGCCCCGCCTAAGGTCTGGAGTCCTCCCTCTGCCCTGCGGTAAAGGACAGAGAAATCCAGTTTCCCTTTTACCAGTACCCGTTCCCCCTGATTTTTTACCGACTCTATCTGAATCTCCCCGCTGTCCAGAAGAACCTGGGCCATATCGTCCATGGTATCCGGCACAATAAAATCGTCGTCCAGAGTTGCCTGGGTAGTCACATTTCCCTTCCACCGGTTCATATGTATCTGCTTTTTCACTAATTCCATAAACCAGCCCGCCTTTCCTTTCCTTAGGAAAGTGTATGCGGAAGAAAATTTAATTATGCAGAAGGTTTTCCATACTCCTCTGTAAAGCGGCGGCGTTTTCCCTTTTGCACGTAGCCGATGCAGGCGTCCAGGTTTACGTTTTCAGCGCTCCGGAAAATATTGGAATCCACATAGGGGTTTATTTTTTTCATTTCCCGTATCAGCTCCTTTATTTCCTGGCGTTTGGAGGAATGGACTTCTTCCTCTGCGGCCCTTTCTTTGGCAATCTGCTCCGTAAAACGGCACGCGCACTGAAGGAACCGGAGATGGTTAAACTCCTTCCATTCCAGAATCGCCTCTTCTTTCACCAGATACAGGGGACGGATTAACTCCATCCCCGGAAAATTAGTGCTGTGCAGTTTCGGCATCATGGTATTAAACTGGCCGCCGTAGAGCACGCTCATTAAAATCGTTTCAATGGCATCGTCAAAATGGTGGCCCAGGGCAATCTTATTGCACCCCAGCTCCCTGGCATGGGAATAAAGATAGCCCCGCCGCATTCTGGCGCAGAGGTAACAAGGCGATTGCTCCACATCTACCACGATGTTAAAAATATCAGAATCAAAAATGCGGACGGGAATATTGAGCCTGCGGGCGTTCTCCTCAATCAGTCTCCGGTTGTCCGGATGGTAGCCCGGATCCATCACCAGAAATTCCAGTCCGAAATTCATTTTCCCATGGCGCAAAATCTCCTGCATACATTTTGCCAGCAGCATGGAGTCTTTTCCTCCGGAAATGCAGACGGCAATCCTGTCCCCGTCCTGTATCAGTTCATATTCGTTTAAAGCCCGCGTAAAAGGACGCCAAATGGTCTTGCGGAACTGTTTAATAATGCTTTGCTCTATTGCGCGGTACTCTTCCATGTATTCTCATCCTTTTTCTGTATTGGCCGCCTCTTTTGGCGTTTCCCGGGACAGCTTCTCCACCAGTGCCTCAAGCTGCCTTACTTTTTCTTCCAGTTCCTCGATTTTTCTGGTATTGTCCCCCAGCCGTTCCGCGCTGGCGTATTTCTGCACTTTGGGAAGGCGCACTCCGTCCTTTTTCACCGGCTTGGCGGGGATTCCCACGGCAGTGACATTGCTTTCCAGGGGCTTTAAGAGGACGGCATTGGCGGCAATGGTACAATTATCTCCTACTTCAAAAGCCCCGAGGATCTTTGCCCCGGCTCCTACGGTCACATTGTTCCCCAATGTGGGGTGGCGCTTTCCTTTATTCAGGCCCACGCCCCCCAAAGTGACGCCCTGGTAAATGGTACAATTGTCGCCAACTACTGTAGTTTCTCCGATTACGACTCCTGCGCCGTGATCGATTAAAATCCCGTGGCCCAGTTCTGCTCCCGGGTGAATTTCAATGAGCGTAAAAAAGCGTGCAAACTGTGAGATTAACCGGGCGATGAAAAACATATGATGCTTATAAAACCAATGGGCGAAGCGGTGCCATATGAGCGCATGAACCCCCTGGTAAAGAAGCAGCACTTCCAGGGCGCTTCTGGCCGCAGGATCCCTCTCCTGAACCGCTTTTACATCCAGCCATATATCCTTTATTATCATAGACGCAAACCTGCCTTTCTTTCCATTCCCATGATCCGGCTTTCCGGATCCGCCTGCTTTCCGGCATTTCCTGCCGCTGCAGGCTTCCGGAACTGTTACCATATTGTATCATATGAGGGAACTGAAAAAAAGCACAAATTTCCTGTTCCTGCCAGGATGCCGCTTTTGCCTATGCCGCTTTTACTGGAAAATCACCGGTTCGTCTAAAAGTTCTGTCTTTACCACAATATAAGGGTAAGACGGTTCGTTTCCTCCCTCTTCCCCCTTTTGGGGCCCCATAAGCTCTGTCCGGAATACAATGGAATTGTCCGTAAGATACAATTCTTTCACCGCAATGCTGTATCCGCCGCTTTGCTGCTGCCCGTACCCCGACGCTATGTAGAGTCCCTGGTCGTTTGTGTAGGTCAGCTTAAAAGCCTCCGCCTTTTTCTCGTCAATGAGTTTCTGCAGTTCCTCCGGCACTTCCTCACTGGCCGTCACCGTAAATTTCAAATCCCGTACCTTGTCCCCGCTGTCTTTCCCCACGCCTATTGCGCTGCAGCCGCTTAACAGCCTTACAACCATTACCCAAATGCACAGACTCATAGCCAGAAACACTTTTCTGTTTAAGGTCATTCCTGTTTCCTCCCAAAATAGTTGATTATTAACAGTCTATTCTGAGACGGCTTTTTCTATGACACAGGACTGTTCTCCCCTTGAAAGCCTCAAAAGGGCCTTATCTGTTTTTGATACTGTCCTCTTCTGTGATCCTGCGCAGTACGCGGCATGGATTGCCTACTGCAATCACATGATCGGGAATGTCCTTTGTCACGACGCTGCCTGCGCCGATAACAGAATGCTCCCCAATAGAGACTCCCGGCAGTATCACCACGTTTCCTCCCAGCCATACGTTATCGCCAATGGTAATGGGACCCGCTTTTTCCAGCCCCTGATTTCTTTCTTCCGCAATAACGGGATGCTGGGCCGTATACATACCGCAGTTGGGCCCGATAAAGCAGTTGTCGCCTATGGTTATCGGCGCTCCGTCCATAAGATAAGCCCCATGGTTGATAAATGTGCGCTTGCCGATAAAGCAATGGTAGCCGTAATCCGTATAAAAGGGGGATAAAATCGTAACCTCCTCTCCTTTATTTGGCAGAAGGCTTTTTAGAATCTCCTCCCTCTCTTCTGTTTTTGCCGGAGAAGTCTGGTTCAGCAAAAAGCACAGTTCCTCCGCTTCTTCCCTCTGTTTTAACAGCTCTTTATCGTAATTGGCATCATACCAAAGTCCCTTGTTCATTTTCTCCCGTTCCGTCATATGATAGGTTCTCCTCTCTCTTCTCAGGCCGCTGTATGCGATCCATATTTCCTCATTTTAACGGCCCTGAGATTTCTTTTCAAGGGGAATCTCAAAGAGGCTGTACAAATCAGCCGGATTTCCGCCCTTCTTGACAAAGAACCCGAAATTTAAGATAATGAACAATACAAAGATAAGTCAATACAAGGAGGCAGCGCCATGAAACAGTGTATGGATTCTGATAATCTGCACCGCAGACTGCGGAAGATCATTGGCCAGGTTCAGGCCATTGACAGAATGATTGATGAAGATGTTCCCTGTGAAGATATTCTTTCCCAGCTTAATGCGGCCAAATCAGCTCTGCATAAATGCGGCCAAGTGGTTTTAGAGGGCCATATTAAGCACTGTGTCCGTGACGGAATCGAGCACGGCGACCCAGACAAAACCATTGAGAGTTTTACAAAAGCAGTGGAACGGTTTTCCAATATGGGGTAAAAGCAGTTTTTAAGCTGCTTTTTTATTTTACCCTTTGACAAACCCATACCCCCTATGGTATCTTATGGGTATACCCCTATAGGTATAAAGGAGGAGCTTTTATGAAATCATTCATCACTCATCTGGAACATTTTCTTGAACTGGGCGGCATCAAAAAAGAGATTGCTTTTCTGGCAATTGCCGGCATTGCCCTTATTGCCAGTATCTTTCACCTGTCCCCTCTCCCCTTTGACCCGGCATGGATCGCTATTATTCTCTGCGGGGTCCCTATTATTTTAGAAGCCATTATCGGCCTCGTCACTGCTTTTGACATCAAAGCCGACGTCCTGGTATCCCTGGCCTTAATCGCCTCCGTCTGCATTGGCGAAGATTTCGCCGCCGGCGAAGTAGCGTTTATTATGCAGCTTGGCGCTCTGCTGGAAGATCTCACCGTGGCAAAAGCCCGGGCCGGCATTGAAAAGCTGGTGCATCTGACTCCTCAGACCGCCCGAATCCTTCTCAATGGTTCAGAGAAAACCATTCCGGCTCAGGAAGTCCGAATCGGGGATATTCTTCGTGTCCTTCCAGGAGAAAGCGTACCTGTGGACGGTATCATTCTTTCCGGACAGACCTCCATTAACCAGGCCGTTATGACCGGAGAATCTCTGCCTGTAGATAAAGAGGCAGGGGACGAAGTTTCCAGCGGTACGGTAAACCAATTCGGTGCCTTTGAAATGAAAGCTACAAAGGTCGGAGAAGACAGCTCCATACAACGTATGATACGCCTGGTACAGTCTGCCGACGCCGGAAAAGCAAAAATTGTAGGAATGGCGGATCGCTGGGCCACCTGGATCGTCGTCATTGCACTGACGGCCGCCGCCCTTACCTGGATTATTTCCGGGGAAATTATCCGGGCTGTAACCATTCTCGTCGTCTTCTGTCCCTGCGCCTTGGTTTTAGCGACGCCTACAGCAATTATGGCGGCTATGGGAAACGCCACAAAGCATGGATTTCTGGTTCGGGAAGGCGATGCCCTGGAACGTTTGGCCACAGTCAAAAAAATTGCTTTTGACAAAACCGGTACTCTGACCTATGGAAAACCGGAGGTCATTGCCGTAAAAGCCCTGTCCCCTGAGTTTTGCCCGGAAGATGTCTACTCCTACACTGCTGCTGCAGAGCAATTTTCCGAACACCCTCTCGGAAAAGCTATCACCGCTTCCTATCTACAAAAAAAGGAAAATCCTCTCCTGAAAGCAGAGCATTTTGAAATGCTTCCCGGACGCGGCGTACTGGCTTTTGTCAATGGCAAATCCGTACTGGCCGGAAACCTGGAATTGTTGAAGGATCACGGCGTTTCTATATCAGACTGCAGCGATATTGACGCCTTTTTAAAGGAGGGGTGTACCGTCACCTATACTGCCATTGACGGACGGCTGGCCGGCTGCCTGATTCTCTCCGATACTCTGCGTCCAGAAAGCCGGAATACCATTGCAGCCCTCTCCCGCATCGGCGTTCAGGCCGTCCTTTTAACCGGCGACAATGAAAACGCAGCCCAAAAGATCGGCAGTCAACTACAGATTCTGGAAGTACACGCCAACTGCCTTCCGGAAGACAAGCTCAACTACATTGACAGCGCCCAGAGCCAAAATATCTCCCTTTGTATGATCGGCGACGGAATCAATGATGCCCCGGCGCTGAAAAAGGCGGTTGTGGGAATTGCCATGGGCGGCGTCGGCAGCGATATTGCCGTAGACGCTGCTGATATAGCGCTGGTGGACGACGAGGTCAAAGAACTTCCTCACCTTATGGCCCTGTCTAAACGAATGATGAGAACCATTGGCTTAAACCTCACCTTTTCCATGGCCCTGAACTTCCTGGCCATAGCCCTTGCCATAACAGGTATTTTAAACCCGGTTGTGGGAGCCCTGGTCCATAATGCCGGTTCCGTCCTTGTTATCATCAATTCTGCCTTTCTCCTAAACTGGAAAAAAACGAAATAATAGCGTTAGGGAAGCAGGCTTTTGCACAATATTCTGCATCATGTCTGCTCCCTTTGAAGGGTATTCATTTTCAACAAAACTCGTGTTATAATGGCACTATATTCAAAAATATGCCAAACAGGAGGAAGCGTGTTTTGCTGGCCCAACTGAGAATGAAACTAAAACCTGACTGCAGCGGATTTGGTTACTACCAGTCGTCCAATCTGCAGGGAGTATTAATGGAACAAATAAACTCTGATTATGCGGAAAAGCTGCATCAACAGGGCTGGAAGCCCTACAGTCAATTTTTGTATTGTAAAAATGAGGAATTTTGGTGGTTCCTCCATACATGGACGAAAGAGGCATATCATGAAATCCTCCTGCCGCTGCAGGATTCGGACTTTGTTTCATTTCAAATTAAGAAAAAAGGCATACAGGTCAGTATTCTGCAAAAAGAAATTTCCATACTTCCTAAAAAGGCACTGATGGAAGAATTTTATTCCCATGAAAGCAGCCGGTATTTATCTATAGAATTTTTGTCGCCAACGGCTTTCAAGCAAAATGGAAGGTATGTCAACTATCCGGACTTGCGTTTGATCTTTCAAAGCCTGATGAACAAATACAGCGCAGGCAGCAGCGAATTAAATATGTTTGATGAAGAAACCCTGGAACAGTTGGTCAGCAATATGTTCATTAGCAGGTATTCTCTCCACAGCGTATCCTTTCCGTTAGAGGGAGTACGGATTCCGGCATTTATGGGAACCATGACAATCCGGGTGAATGGTACGAAAACGATGGCAAATTATGCACGGCTGCTGCTGCGATTTGGAGAATATTCCGGTGTGGGGATTAAGACCGGAATGGGAATGGGCGCTGTGAAATGGATTGAAAAGGAGAACGTATGACAGAGGGCGCAATTACATTGGTATTGGGAGGACTTCTTCACGATATAGGAAAAGTTCTTTACCGTCAGGGCGGAGAAAAGAAAAAACACAGCCTCATCGGATATGAGTTTCTCCGAGATGAAATAGGACTAACCAATCAGGACGTGCTGGACTGTGTGAAATATCACCATAGTGATGCCTTGCGAGAAGCAGATCTTCCGAAGAAAAGTCCGGCATATATCGTTTATATGGCGGATAATATTGCCTCGGCTGCCGACAGACGGGAAAAAGAGATGGGAGAACAAGGATTTGAGATCCATACGCCTCTTCAGCCGGTATTTAATATATTAAACAAAAATCAGGGAACGAAATATTACTCTCCTGCCCTGCTGAATATAGAATCTTCTATCAATTTTCCGACCAACGAGAAGGTTTTGTATACAGAAGCGCAGTATCGAGAAATTGCCAGAAATATATCAGACAATTTAAAGGGCTTGGAATGGAATGAAAATTATATCAGTTCTT
Source organism: uncultured Clostridium sp. (assembly GCA_946498245.1). Classification (GTDB taxonomy): domain Bacteria; phylum Bacillota; class Clostridia; order Lachnospirales; family Lachnospiraceae; genus UMGS1370. The sequence continues at coordinate 40,379 of CAMMNN010000030.1, forward strand.
TATTAGAGGTGTTAGAAGCAAACCTCTCTTATATCCCCGCCTCCACCTCTAAAAATGAATTGCCGGATATTTCTTTGTTCGATCACGTAAAATTGACAGGCGCTTTTGCCAGTTGCATTTATCATTATGCCCTCCAGCAGAAAATAGAGGATTATCAGGAAGCATTCTACAAGAAAGGAAAAGAATTTTACGGAAAAAAGGCATTTTTACTGGCTTCTTTGGATATGTCAGGAATCCAGAACTTTATCTATACCATTGCGACCAAAAACGCACTGCGTACATTGAGGGCCCGTTCTTTTTATCTGGAAATCATGATGGAGCATATCATTGACCAGCTATTGGAGAAATTGGAGCTGTCCCATGCAAATCTGATCTATTCAGGCGGAGGCCATTGCTATCTGCTTTTACCCAATACAGACCCATGCAAGGAAGCCTTTGAGTTATTCATTCAGCATACGAACCAGTGGTTTTTGGAGCATTTTCAGACAGCCCTTTATATTGCTGGCGCATATGAACCCTGCAGCAGCAATTCCCTAAAAAATGAACCTGAAGGCAGTTATGCGGAAATTTTTCATGAAATCTCGGCCAAATTGTCCCAAAAGAAAACCAGCCGTTATACAGCCAGTCAGATTATCTGGCTGAACAGCGCAGAAAAGCAGGATTATTCCCGGGAATGTTCTGTCTGCAAACGGATTGGCATGGTGAACGAAAAAGGCGTATGCTCGATTTGTGCGACCATAGAAGAATTGTCCCAAAAAGTACTGTATGCCGATTTTTTTACTGTCATCAAGGAAAAGCAAAGAGAGCTTCCCTTGCCCGGGGGATTCAGTCTCGTGGCGGACAATGCAGAAACTCTGAAACAGCGTATGACAGACGAAGCGGAATCATTTAAAAGGGCTTACGGAAAAAACCGCTTGTATACAGGTAAAAATATTTCAAGGAAGCTATGGGTAGGAAGTTATACCAATGGAAATACCTTTGAAGCATTTGCTAAGGAAGCAGTGGGAATTGATCGCATCGGTATTCTGCGGGCAGATGTAGATAATCTGGGCCATGCATTTGTTGCGGGATTTGACAATCCGGCAAATCACAACCGCTATGTGACATTATCCCGAACAGCGACCCTGTCCAGACAGCTTTCCTTGTTCTTTAAATTCTATATCAACCGCGTTCTGGAGCAAGGCATCTATTCCATGGAAGGAAAAAAAGAGTGCCGGCCAAGGAATGCCACCATAGTTTACTCCGGTGGCGACGATCTGTTTATCGTAGGAGCCTGGAACGAAGTCATTGAACTGGCTGTAGATATTCGGAGAAAGTTTGAAGTATACACAGAAGGAACTCTTACTTTGTCGGCGGGAATCGGAGTGTATCATGACAGTTATCCCATCAGCGCCATAGCTGCTGAAGTAGCAGAGCTGGAAGATCAATCAAAGGCTATGCCGGGGAAAAATGCAGTAACCCTTCTGGAAGATGGCGCGTACCATACCATTACCCTTTCCGGAGAACCGTTGCCAGTAAACGATGGAACCTGCAGATGGCCGGACTTTGAGAAACGTGTTCTGGAGGACAAGCTGGCCCATATAAGAACATTTTTTGATTTTTCTCAGGATCGAGGGAAGGCATTTCTTTATCATCTCTTGGACCTCATTCGAAATCAGAAAGAGCGGATCAACTTTGCCCGATACGTTTATCTTCTGTCCCGAATGGAACCAGATGAGAAAGCCGATGCAAAAGAAAAAGAAGCCTATGGTATCTTTTCAGAAAAAATGCTTCGTTGGATCACAGATGAGCAGGACAGGTCAGAACTTAAAATGGCCATTACCATCTATGGGTATCTGACAAGAAATAGCAGGGAGGGTGAAGGCAGTGAAAATAATTACGAACAGTAACTATGTAGATGAAGCGGAAAAAGTTATCCTGGCCTTAAAAAGCAAAAAGAATCCGAAAACAGGAAGAGAAATCCCCATGGTCACAACTTCCAAAATAAGGAATTTGCTGGCAATGACGGCGGATATATACAATGAAGCATTAAATGTTCCCGGCAATCGGCTACCGGAACGGCTCAATGACCGGATTGAGTATTTACGGGTGCGCTTTATATACGAAGTCGGAAAAGATTCCGACGGAAAGGTGAAAAACTTCGTGACAGAAGCAAACATTCTCGACATTCTTCGAGAAATCAAAGGCGAAAAAAGTAATTTCATACTATTTAACCACTATATGGAAGCGCTGGTGGCATTTCATCGATTCTATGGCGGAAAAGACAAATAAGGGAGGAAACTGGAATGTACGGAAAGATTCAAATCACAGGAAAAGTGGAATTGCTTACGGGAATGCATATCGGCGGTTCCACGGCCATTGCTGCCATTGGCGCTGTAGACGCTCCCATTATAAAAGATATTGCTACGAATCTGCCTATGATACCAGGGAGTTCATTGAAAGGGAAAATCAGAACGCTTCTTGCTCGGGAATATAATGAAATCGTTACAGAACCGGAAAATGACCATATACGTCTGGCCAGATTGTTTGGCACATCAAAAAAAGGCAGAATCAAAAGAAGCCGGATTCTGTTTTCTGATATGGTCCTTTCCAATGCAGAGGATTTAAGAGAAAGAGGATTGCAGAGTCTGACGGAGATCAAGTTTGAAAACGCCATCAGCAGGACAACAGCGGCAGCCAATCCAAGGCAGATCGAGCGTGCGGTGAGAGGTTCTGTTTTTAATCTAGATCTTATTTATGAACTGGAAAAAGAAGAAGAATTTTTGGAAGACATGGAGACTCTGGGGGAAGGCATGAAGCTTCTGCAGTATGATTACCTGGGAGGACACGGTTCGAGAGGATACGGAAAAGTAAGATTTCGGCATATTCTTGCGGAAGTAGTTGTAGGTGATGTTCCGGATCCGTTAATGGAAAAATGTAATCAGATTTTACTGGACGCCATCGCAGAACAGGAGTGATATTGTATGGAATACCAACTGTACCAATTTAGATTTTCAAGCGCCGTACATTTCGGAAGCGGCTCACTGGATCAATCGGAATATACTTTTTGTGCAGACACCTTGTTTTCCGCACTCTGCCAGGTGGCAGTCCGTATGGGAAAGGAGGCATTGGATACACTGGTAACCTTTGCCAAAGAAGGAAGCCTTCTGATCTCCGATGCATTTCCATACGTGAACGAAGAACTGTTTCTGCCAAAGCCGGTATTGTATGTAAAAAGAAGCGGACAGGAAGCAGGAGATTCCATCATCAAAAAAGCTTATAAAAAAATGAAATATGTGCCCGTCAGTGATTTTGATTTATATCTGAAAGACTAACTATTAAATGTCAAGACCTAAAATGAAATTTTTGAATGAATTGCA
>CAMMNN010000031.1 GCA_946498245.1 uncultured Clostridium sp.
CTTTCCCTGTCCAACATCGGCATGAGCTGGCCGATGGACGAACCCTACATATGGGTGAACGGTCAATAAACTGTAAACAGAAGAGGAGGATATGTTCACAATGAAAAAAGGTTTTGTGCTTGTTCTGTGCTTGGTGTTGCTAATGGCGGGTTGTTCCACCGCCCCCGGTGAGGTGCCGCAAACCGCAAACTTGAGTTCTGAAACAGTCCCGTTTTATCGGGGCAGCATTGAAGATGTTTCTGAAATCACGCTCTATTACAAAGATGGACAAACGGATATTCCTTATGTCGATATGGATACGGTGCGGGAAGTGGCGATTGATGCACAGCGATACTTAGAGGACGATGGCTACCAGCTGACCATAGAGACGGACGGCAAAACGGTGGACTTTGTGCGCGAAAACGGCAGTCGGGCGTCCATTGATTTTGATGAGGGCGCAATTGCCTGGGATGACTACAACCTGTTTACGACTGCAAGCTACGCGCAGCAGCAGTTGGATATTCTGTCGCATACCGGGCTGGACGAAAACGGGAAGCCGGAGCTCTTTTTGCGTGGCGATTCCTCCTTTGTGCGCCGAGGTGAAAACATAGGGCTGTACTTTGCAGACTTTTTCATCGAACCGGTCTATGAGGACGGCAAGGGGTATATACCATTGCAGACTTTCTCCGATCTGTTCCTGGCTTATTTTTACATCAATCTGGCGTACAACGGAGAAGCGGTGTTTATGATCGAAGCGACTGATCTGGGCGATATGCGCGAAACCTACTATTCCGTGGAACCGCGTGAGCGCAGCGAGGAACTGGCCCGTTTCAATTATGTTGAAACCTGCCTGTCGCTGCAATTCAATTACGGCCTGAAAGACGAACACGATATCCCGTCCTTCGGCACCTTGTTTGAGCTGACCGGCATAGACCAGGCGATGCAGAGTACAGACGCACTTGAGGCCAATGTGGCGCTCAACGATATGATCAACGGATATATTGATGACCTGCACAGCACTTTCGTTTCCGCTTCTCCTTATGCCGGTGACGTAGCAGTTGAGCCGAATGTGCAATCCCTGTCCACCAACCGACTCATAGGTCACGGTCGGCGCCTGATGGCGGTGGCAAGGGAGTACTTCCCGGATGGTATGCCTTTTTATCAGGAAATTGGCAATACGGCGTACATCTACTTCAACAGTTTTACCGCGGATTATGATAACGATTACTACGGCGCTTTGGCAAGCGGGGAACCGATTGCCGACACCATTGGGATCATCATGTATGCCCACGCCCAGATTACCAGAGAAAACAGCCCCATTGAAAATGTGGTGCTGGATCTGAGCCTGAACACTGGCGGCGATGCGGATGCGGCCATTTATACAACAGCCTGGTTCCTGGGCGAATGCGACCTGACTTTGGAGGACGCCATCACCGGCGCCCGGTCGTCCACGAACTACAAGGTGGATGTAAATGGCGACCGCGTGTTTGACGAAAATGACAGCATTGCCCACCTGAACCGCTACTGCCTGGTTTCACCTGTCAGTTTCTCCTGCGGCAATCTGGTGCCGGCGATCTTTAAGAGTTCCAACCAGGTCACACTGCTTGGCCGGCAAACGGGCGGCGGCGCATGTGCGGTGCAGCCTCTGGTGAGTGCGGATGGTTCTATATGGCAAATATCCAGCCGCCTCCGCCTCAGCACTGTGACCAACGGTTCTTTCTACGCTGTGGACCAGGGCGTGGCGCCGGATGTCCTCATTGATAAAGATGAAAACTACTATGATCGCGAAGCACTCACCGCGTATATAAACGATCTGTTCTGATTGCAGAGGGCGGGTATGCATCCGGGATTACCGCAGTGCGACCCGGATGCATTGAGCCAAACTTTATGCCCATTGTAGGAGGTCCGTATGAAACATATGAAAAAAATGCTTTTATTTTGCCTGATGGCCGCATTGCTTTTTGGCTGTTCAGAGCAAGTTGTGGAAGAAACATCCGCTGGGGGATCCTCCGCGGAAAGTTCCTCTGCTGAAAGTTCTTCCGCTGAAAGTTCCTCCGCGGAAGAATTGCCCGATGAAATCAGTGCAGAATGGACGGTTATGCTTTACCTGTGCGGCACAGACCTGGAAAGCGATGGCGAGATGGCGACTTACAACCTGAGGGAAATTTCACAGGTGATACCCAACGACCGGGTTAATTTTGTTATGGAAACCGGCGGCACAAGGGAATGGCATACGGAGGAGAGCGTAGGTCTTACCATATCCGCTGACCATCTTCAGCGCTGGAGCTACGGCACAGAGGGGTTTAGCCTGGTGGAAGAGCTTCCCCAGGACAACATGGCCAGTGCAGATACGCTGGCAGACTTTGTTTCCTGGGGGGCAGAGAAATATCCGGCAAAACGGTATATGCTAGTGCTGTGGGATCATGGCGGCGGCAGCGTTTCTGGTCTGGTTGCGGATGAGCTGCATGGAGATGCCATTATGCCCTTGAACCAACTGGAGATTGCGCTGAAAAAGGCGAATGTGCAGTTGGAGGCCCTTGTGATGGACGCTTGCCTTATGGCCTCGCTGGAGACGGCACAGGCTGTCGAGGACAGCGCCAGATATCTCATTGCTTCGGAAGAGATTGTAGCCGGTATGGGCACATCTTATGCCCAGTGGTTGCAATACCTCTACGATACCCCGGAATGCGACGGTGCGACTGTGGGCAGGTATTTCTGCGATTCCCTGCAGCAGAAATACGCGGAACTCGGCATGACCAGCACATCGTCCACCCTTACCTTTTCTGTGATTGACCTTCAGAAGATTGACCGGGTGAGTCAGGCCTTTGACCGGATGTTTGAGGAAATCAGCCTGAAGCTTTCCGATCCCAAAGAATTCTTTGAGGTTGCCTACTACACGCAGGGTGCCCAGCGTTATTATAATGAGACTATGGTGGATTTGGCAGATATGGCCGACAGGTTGCGGGGCAAGGCGCTTTCCAACGAAGTGGCCGGCGAAGTGTATGAAGCGGTGCGCGACGCGGTGGTGTATAACATAAAAGGAGACAAACGTAGTTATTCCAATGGTATCTCATTCTTTTACGATCCGTCCGCATCTGTCGGCACACTGGATCACTATGCGCGAAGCTGTAAAAGCGCCTCATATCTTGCTTTTTTGGATGCGGCAAGCATGAGCTGGACCGCGCCTGATTGGGTTTATGAGCAGACAGAGAAAGTCAAGGATATTTCCCGTGCGGATTACACCGTGCAGTCTCAAATTGCTCTGACGGAAGAGGGAATGCCCCAGTTGCACATTACCAATGCCAAAAGCGCAGTGAGCGCGGTTAACGCCTATTTCTTCCAATACGACAAAGAAATCGACGGATGGATTTCGCTGGGAGGATATGCCGATGTGTTTGGCAACTTTGGCGAAGGGGTGTTTGAAGCAGCCTTCCCGGAGGAGTGGGCAACATTAAACGGGCACTTCTGCGAGATGGGCATTGTGGAGGAAAATCCGGAATATATCCTCTACCGCGTACCGTTTTGTTATGCCGGAGAGGGAGAGTCGATTGAATTTGAGTTCCGACTTGCATACGTGTACAACGAGGCGCTGACCATGGACGGCGTGAAGCCTGATACGAATGAAAACGTGTTTGAAGGCCAGTTCGAAGTTTACGGTGTGTGGGACGGCGACACGGCGAACAGTCTTTCACTGCCTAGCCGGAAATCCGTTGAATTATATGACTATTATGGTATGCCGATTGTGATGACTCGCCGTCACGTTTCTCTGGACAATGGCAGCATCGATGTCATTGAAACGGTTGAGTCAGAAATATTTACACTGGATGAAGACCATGTATTTTCCGGGGAAGAACTGCCTGCAGGGCAATACGCCATGGTTTTCAGAATCACGGATGTATTTGGTCACGATATAGTATCGGACATTTTCTCCATCGAATGGGATGGAGACACGGCGCAGTTCTCGTGCGATTTTGTGGCGGACTAAGCTGCTAAACAGCGGCTGCCTCAATGCCACGCTGGAAAATGTCCGGCTGGACGAGTGTTTTGGTCTGGGGTTAGTTTACTTCAAGATCAGGGAGTGCAAGCACCCTGGCCTACGTTATGGAAAAGTTCTGACAACCCGTTCCCCTGCGCTATTCCCCTTTGATGATGCCCTGCAAATCCTGTTTTACTTGCTGATAGGTCAAGGCGGGAATGGGAATACAGATCCCGGAAATCAATTCCACTTCAAACCGCCGGATAGCAACGATAAACAACGTATTTACCAGATACCCACGGCGCAGCGGGTAAAACAAATCCGGCAATTCCTTTGCAATCTCCCCAATAGAGCTGTTGCAGGAAATTACCCGGTCAATGCAGACAAACTCGGTTTTCCTGCGCTGGCTCTGCACATACAAGACCGTATTGGGATTGACGAAAATCGTCTGCGTCCCACTTCGGATTGGCAGACGCCGCCCGGAGGGGCGCTCTAACAGCAGACTGCGGACAAAATGCGTGGTATTTACGTCCAGTTTCAATATCTTACTTTCCCGGGGCTGCATATATTCATAGGAATTGTGCTGGTGTACCATTTTGAGTTCCCCGCCGATCATGCGGTAACCGATGGTAAAGTGATTGATGACCCGGAAAGACCCCTCCAGGCTCTCCACGATGATCTGGCCGCAGACCTGGGCTGCTTTGTCCCCCAGGGAAATCGGGAAATATTCTTCCTGCCTCACTCTGACCGCTTTTCCGGTAAAGCCCTTGAAATGCTCCCGGATGGCGTCGCCGCCGAATAGCAGCGGTTCCCCTGTGCCCAGGTAAACGCTGTCCGGGCAGAGGTAGGAAAACCATTTCTCCAGATCCCCCGCGTAATGGGCGTGAAACAGCTCTTTTGTAAGCGCCGAGATTTCCTCTAAATTGATTTTTTCTGTTGCCATAGACAGACCGCCTTTGCGTGTTTTCTTTCATTTTATCAGAAATCGAAAAGAAGAACAAGGGGAAATACATCATTCGTAACATCAAACATATCATTGGCGCAAGCTGTATTGACCTGCCGCGTTGCTGCCAGTATAATTGAAAAATTCTTGTGGGGACTTCCTCCTCCCGGGAGTCCCCGTTTTGCTGTCATGAAGGTTTCCTGCATGGACGCTGTAACCAAGAATCCACATTGATTTCCTTCTTCAGCACTTCTTCAAAAAACAGGGCTTCCTCCCAGGCAATACGTTTCTGTACCTTTTTATTGTTTGCCCTGGCTTTTACATAGGTAGTATCCACAAACACTTCACTTGGGTCTATCAGTTTCAATTTATAGCATTCCTGGAGGATATGGGAAAATATCTGCTCAAAAAGGTCTGTGTCTTTCAAACGGCGGGTATAGTTCTTGCTAAATGTCGAGAAATGAGGAACCTTATCCATTATGTCCAGGCCAAGAAACCAGCGGTAAGCGACATTGACTTCGATGCCATTTACTTCAAGGCGTGAGATTCCGGCCTTTGTCGACAGTCTGAGTTTCAGACTTGCAAGTCGAAAACTTCTTAAAATCCTTGAGTTTTCGACTTGCACAACGAAAAAATCGGAGATAAATGTATTTTTAAATTCTCAGTTCAGAAATTCTTTATTTCATTTTCGACCGATGCAGGATAAATTATATTCATCTGCTATCGAATCACGAGTTCCGCATCTCCGCCCCGGAGGGTAACCAGACAGCGGTAAATTTCGTGTTTCCACGCTTCCTTTAGCCGCCCGTCTTCAATGGGAATGGTTTCTACGGTAATCTTAGAGGCCCCTGTAATACGGCAGGTGCCTAAATCCCCCACCATAATCTGAAAATCCCCTTCCGCCCCGTTTTCACCGGTCAGGCGTTCCACCTGGCAGGGCTCATAGGTCATGAGAGAGAGGGTCACGGGAAACAGGGTTCCGTCGTAATGATCGTGAATGGAAATAAAGCTTTCCGGCTCTTTGCGGAGAATGGCCGTTCTCAGATAAGAATGGATCCTGGAGTCCCCATAGGCGGCTCCGATGTCCATGGAAATACTTCCTGAATTGCCGTCAAAATGGGTTACGGTTCCCACAGCCCGGTACTGGGCTCCGGCCTTTTGAACCACTCCCCCGGCAGTTTCCGGTATATTATCGCTGGCGGTAATTCCGGAGTCGTCGCCAAAGGTGGGAAGATTGTGGAACCGGGACTGCATGGTCCAGATCTCATACCGCTTAGGAGAAAAGGTTTTCCCAGTGTAAGTCTCTACCCCTACGTCGATAAAAAGAGGCCGTCCGTCCTTGTAAACCGTAAAGCTTCCGGTGTCGTTGTGATTGTGGCTGTCGTCGTTGTCCCCGGCTTTTACCGCCAGAAAGAGGCGGCTGTCCCTGACCAGGAAAAGTCCGGCGCTGGGAAAATACAGATCCTCGTATGGAGCGGGGCGGGATATATCCCATTCCATGATTTCCTTATGGGTGAATACCGTCTGGAGACGGTAAAAGAGATTGTGCTCTTCTGTAATAAGAGGATTTTCGCTTCTGCGGTAATCCTCTGCGGCAAAGGTCATAAGACCGGGCTGTCCGGTGCGCTTCCCAAATAAAAATTCCCTGGCATTGCATCGTCCTGCGGCGGGAGAGCAGTCGGCGAAATTGACGTAATACTTGTCTGATACATGGACGCGGAAAATATAGGCGGCAATATTGCGGATTTTTTCTTCCTGGTACAGCGGGGAGAAAAAGCCTCCCGTAATGCCGTTTAACACCTCCATGGAATTAAAGAGAGTGAGGCCGGCATGGCGGTAGTACTGGGCTCCTTCGTCGCAGCAGCCGTCGTCGCCGTATTCCGCCAGAAAGTAATCCAGACTCCCGCAGGCCTTTTCAAAAATGGCTCTCATTCTGGGGCCGTAGGACGGCTGAGGTTTTTCGGCGGAAGAAGGTGCGTCAGGATTTAGGAAAGCGGCGCATAAAAGGACATTTTGGGTACACCAGGAGGTCCAGTTGTTCATATGGCTTTTTCCGTCGCCCATCCACCAGAAGTGTTCCTTCAGATAGGGGGTAAAAATACGGGTTTCAATATTTTGGCGGATAGCCTTGCCAATGGCGGGGCTGACTGCCTCTAAGGGTTCCCTTAAAAGGTAGAGGGCTGTGGCCAGAACCGCCCCTGTTTCGGCGGAAAAAAGGTCGATAATAGGCCGGGTAATATCCGGAAGGATAAGCTGGGGGGTGTCCCGGATATAGGAATTGTGGGCGGGAAGCTGCCATGCGGCTTCACCGCAGATAGAAAAAATACCGTTAATAATATCGTCCAGAAAACGGCCCTGATATTCGGCGCATTCTGCCAAAACCAGATGATTTAAGGCAATGCGCTTGGCAAAAAGGCGTTCCTGATAACGCTCCCGGCAGCCGGTGCGGCAAAAGTCCATAAAATCTACGGCAGATAAATCCGGGTAAGAAAAATGAAGGTTAGCCTCTCCGAGACGGACGAGATTCTCCTTCAGATCAGAGGGAAGGTTCTCCCAGGCTTCCCTGTCTGACGCAGCCGGATAGGGGGAAAAGGGGAGAAAGGGTGAGCGATAGGAATTACAGTGCTGTAAAAACATAAAGTATGATGCCTCCTTAGTTGCAACAGTTTACTATTATTTGAATCCTATATAGAATCAGCCGGTATGCTGCTGGATAAATTCTCTGGGAGAAATGCCTTCGACTTTCTTAAAAACCTTGCTGAAATAAAAGGCGCTTTCAAAGCCCAACCGATCCGCGGCTTCGTAGATTTTCATATCCTCTTCCAGAAGCAGGACTTTTGCTCGGCTGATTTTTTTCTGAGTTACGTATTCGGTAAAACCGATATTGCAGGTCTTTTTAAAGAGAGAGCTGAGGTAATTGGGGCTAAGGCCGAAAACCCCGGCCACCTCGTTTAGAAGCAGGCGATCCTCCAGATGGTTGTCTATGTATTTTTGGATGCTGGTTATGACGTGCTCCTTGTACGTCTTCTTTTTGGAACTTAAAACATGGCAGAGGCCGCCGCCTAAAACCTTGAGCCAGTCCACCACCTGTTGGGTGCTGGAGGCCTGGTAGATGGAACGGTAGCCGCCGGGAATATCGTCAAAAATCCCGGCAATGGTTTCTTCGCCGTCAGGAAGGAGAGAGATGGCCAGATACAGAATATTGCAGGCTCCATCTACGGCCTGAAGAAGACGGCAGGAGTGGGAAGAAAAGAGCTCGCACAGTTCGTCAATGGTGTGGGAAAGGACGTCCGTGTCAAATTCTTCGAAAGCCTGGGTAATGGCCTGCCGGAATATGGCCATGTTAAAGTAGTTGCGGAAGGAGTCAGAGTCTTCCCCAATGTCCCGGAAAAAGGAAATGGGGTGCTCTTTGTCTGCCAGGGAAGCGGCCTGTCTTGCCTCCTGATACGAGCGGGAAATCTGCATAGGTTGTTCCGCCGGTCCGCCTAAGCCTGCGGAAAGCCACACGCTGAAGTAATTGTGAATCATATTGCGGGCGTTGTCCAGGGCAGTGGAAATAAAATCCCAATCCAATTCTTCGATAGTAGAAAAATGGAAAATAATGGAAAAATATTTCAAATCCAGAGAAACGACGTAGCAGGAGAGGTACCGGGACAGGATTTCCCGGACCATTTGCAGGCTGCTGGAATATAGGTTTACTAATTGAGAAAGATTCATGTCCTTTTGGGCGGACTCATGAAATTCGCAGTGGGCGGCTACATAGCAGGCATCCTGGAAATCCAGCTTCAGATCCGCCACCTGAAGCTGAAACTGTTCCTCGCTGTCAAAGAGGTTGTGGAGCAGGCGCAGGAAAAATTTATCCTGGTAGCCTTGAAGCAGAGGACGGCCCCCGGAATTTTGGTAAGCCTGACTGGCCTGCTGTTCTTTTAAACGCTCCAGAGCCCGGTTGACGGATTCCGCCAGGGAGGCGGGATCCAGCTCCAGCTTTATGAGGTAATCGGCCACCTGGTAGGAAAGGGCAGTGCGGACAAGCTGAAACTCCTCGTAGCTGGTGAGCACAATAAAAACAGGAATTGCCCCGTACTGCTCCCGGCAAATCTTTACCAGATCCAAGCCGTTCATAATCGGCATTTTAATATCGGTAATGACCAGCTCCGGCGCAAATTCCTCTATCATGGACAGGGCGGCTTCGCCGTTCATTGCGGTTCCGCAGATTTCAATTCCGTATTCAGCCCAGTTTAGCATGGATTTAATGCCAATCTGGACTAAAGGTTCATCATCAACAATCAGTAGCTTTATCATAAAAATCCTCCCCTATTACGGTTTGAGTTCATCTTTTATATAAGGTATGGTTATGGTCATAGTAGTATAGACGCCTACCTCGCTGGTAATGGAGATCCCGTAGTTTTCCCCGAAATCATGCTGAATGCGCTGGTTTACGTTATTGATTCCTACATGGCGGAAGAAGTCTGTAGTGGTGGATTCGCCGCCCTGGAGAACCGTCTGGATAGTCTCCGGAGACATTCCGATGCCGTTGTCTGTAATGGAAATGCGCAGAAGACGTCCGGAGCTGTCGGCGCTTTCCTCCGCCCGTATGGTGATTTTTCCGGCCTGTCCTTTGGGCTCAATGCCGTGGAAAAGGGCGTTTTCAATAATGGGCTGCAGGGTAAAGCGGTGGATCCTGCATTGGTACAGCTCGTCATTTCCAATGGAACAGTCCAGAGTAATGCTTCCGCCGTAGCGGTACTGCTGGATCAGAAAATAATCTCTGGCCAAATCCAGCTCTTCCCTAAGGGTAATCATAGCGGCGGAACCCTTTGAAACGTTTTTTAACAGGCGGGCCAGGGCCGTGGTCATTTCCGCAATCCCCGAAGCTCCCTGGATAGTGGCCATCCATTTAATGGAATTGAGAGTATTGTAGAGAAAATGAGGGTTGATCTGGCTTTGGAGAATCTGGTATTCCAGATCCTTTTTCTGCTTTTCGTCCTGGATTCGCTTGTCCATCAAAAGAAGGATATTGCTGGATAAATTGTTGACGCCCTTACCGATTTCCCCAAGCTCATGGTCCCATTCAATAGAAGGTTCCCTGGAAAAATCTCCCAGAGCAATGGCGTTGATTTTCGCCCGGATTTTTTCAACGGGGACATGAATAATTCGGTTTAAATAATACATTAAAAAGGCGCCCAGCAAAAGGATGACAAAGAAAATTCCCGCCAGCAGGACGTAGTAAAATAGTTTTTGCTGATCAAACTGCTGCTGGGAGAGAAGCTGGGAAATATACCAGCCATCAACCCCAAGGGGCAGGGTAATCATAATATGTTTGGAACCGTCCGCCGTCTTGACTGTCTGAACCTTTGTGGCGTCGTTAAAGGGCGACGCAGATACGTCCTCTAAAGAAGTAAAGGCGTCGGGACATTCCTCTATCCCGCCTTGCTCCGTCAGAGTATAGGTATTGGGGCCTATGGTGATAAAAACAGCGCTGTCCTCCGCTAAAGGAAAGTCCTTTAAATAATCGGTGAAAATAGACTGGGAAACGCTTACGTAGGACCAGCCTAAAACAGAGGCGTTGAAATCATTGTAAATAGGACGGATAATCGGAATGACCTTCGCAGGGTTTACGTTGGTAAAGAGATCATCCTCCAATCCGATCCAGGTAAATTCAGGAGAAGAAAACAGGTCTTCAAAATAGGTGGCCTGATGTACGGTATGGGCCGCATAAGGCTTACTGTTTTCTGACGGGCCTAAAATGTGAAGGTAATTGGTCTGGTTGTTGGAAGAAATAATGGTATGGGTAATATATTTCTCTGAACTGGTATTGTAGTATTCTTCTTTCAGGCGCGTAAAAGCGGACAGGGCCAGAGAGCGAAGGAGAACGGAATCCTCCTCATCCCTTGCGGAACCGGGAGCAACGGTGTCCGCCTGTTCCAGATAGCGGATGATTTCATTGTTGGAGCAGGTCCATTTGCTGAAGTAAATGATTTCCTTCATATCAGCGGAAACATTGTTAGCGACAAGCTGAAGATTGAACTCAGAAGACTGGAGCTGATTTTTCATCAGAAAGGACTGAAAAGTAAAAAAACATATGGTCAAAATAATAATAGAGATCAGCAGAGTGATTCCCGCAGTGGCGGCCATAAGCCTTGCGCGGATTGTTTTTGGAAATCTCAACGCCTGAGTTTTGGAAAACTTCATTGCCCTTTCCCTCCCGGTAGCATGATCACCATTATTGTATCATACAAATTTTTGGTTGAAAAGGAAAGAAAATGATAAAAAATTACCGGATATTCATAGAATTTTACATTTTATCAGGCAAAAGCGGAAGCCAGGACGAAAAGGGAACATAAAAAAATGAAGTTTTTTGAAACAAAATTCCATTCTGGGAAGGACAGCCGGATAGTATAATAAGGGCATAGTCAATGACAAAGATTGACAGAAATAAGGAGGAAAGTAGATATGAAGAAAAAGTTCTTAGGACTGACACTGGCAGCTTCTATGGTTGCAGCCAGCATCGCAGGATGCGGCGGCTCCGGAGATGAGACGACAGCGGCAGCTAATACGGAAACCACCGCTGCAGAAGCCGGCGGAGAGGAAACCGAGGCTGCAGGGGAAGAAACTACTGCTGCAGAGGCCGCTTCCGGTGAAGAAGTTACTTTAAAATGGTCTGTATGGGACATCAGCCTTACTACATACTATGAGCCGTTAATCGAGGCTTTTGAGGCCGCTCATCCCGGCGTAACCGTAGAGATGGTTGACCTGGGATCCTCTGATTACCAGACAGTTCTGGCAACAGAGCTTACCGGCTCCGGATCTGATTTTGACGTTGTCTGCATCAAAGACGTTCCCGGATACACCACTCTGGTAAACAAGGGCGTTCTGGAACCCCTGGATGACTATATTGCAAACGACGGCATTGATTTAGGTATGTACGGCGGCATTACCGATCAGGTAAAGGTTGACGACAAGCTGTATGAACTGCCTTTCAGAAGCGATTTCTGGGTACTGTTCTACAATAAAGACATTTTTGACGCTGCAGGCGTTGAATATCCCAGCAATGACATGACCTTTGAAGAATATGACGCTCTGGCAAGAAGCGTAACCAACACCGAACCGGGCCAGGAAGTATACGGCGCACACTACCACACCTGGAGAAGCGCTGTTCAGCTTTTCGGTATTCTGGACGGCAAGAACTCTATCGTAGGCGGAACCTATGATTTCACAAAGCCCTACTATGAGATGGTATTAAAGCAGCAGCAGGACGGCGTATGCCAGGACTATGCTACCTTAAAGACCTCCAGCCTGCACTACTCCGGCGCATTCTCTCAGGGCAACGTTGCTATGATGAACATGGGAAGCTGGTTCATCCCCACTCTCATTGAGAAGATCAACGCAGGCGAATATACCGAATGCACCAACTGGGGCATTGCAAAATATCCTCATGCAGAAGGCGTAGAACCCGGTTCTACTCTGGCAACCATTACTTCTTTGGCAATCCCCACCTCTGCTCCCAATAAGGAACTGGCTTGGGAATTTGTAAAATTTGTAACTGGCGAAGAGGGCGCTGAGATTATCGCTTCTACCGGATCCATCCCGGCTACCATGAACGACGACATCGCCGCTATGGTTGCATCTGTAGAAGGATTCCCGGCAGACGAATCCAGCAAGGAAGCTCTGCAGACCGCAAACCTGTATCTGGAAATGCCGGTTCACGCAAAGAGCTCTGAGATTGAGACTGTTTTAAACGAAGCTCATGACGGAATCATGACCGAAAGCATTACCATTGACGACGGAATTGCTCAGATGAACGAGAAGATCGGAGCACTTCTGGCTGAATAATCAAAATAGCCCGCAGGTCAGATAATGACGGGCGCAAACAAGGAATATCTGCTGGAAGCGGACTTTAAAACAGTCCGCTTCCTTCTATGAAAGGGCAGAAAGAAAAGGAGGAAGGGTATGGCAGCAAATAAAAGAACTGTGGATCCGGCTGTGGTGGAACAGAAATTGGCAAAACTGAATCCCCAGCTAAAGGCGCTGGAAGAACAGTTGGAAAAGACCACGGATTCCAGAAAGCGTCAGAAGCTAATTACCAAAATTGTAAACGTAGAAGAAAAAATTAAAAAAGTAAAAACCGGGGAAAGGATGACCCGCCAGCAGAGAAGAGACTTGATTGCCTATTCCTTTATTGCCCCTAACTTTATCGGATTTGCCGTATTTACATTGGGACCGGTTATTTTCGCTTTTGTCCTGGCATTTTTGGAGTGGGACGGCAACAACCCCATGCAGTTTGTAGCCCTGGATAATTTTGCCAGTATGATTGGCAACAGCCGTTTTATTGCATCCTTTAAAAACACCATTGTATACTGCATTGCCACGGTACCTTTAACCCTGGCGGCAGCTATCGGTCTGGCGGTAATCCTGAACCAGAAAATCAAAGGAAGAAACTTCTTCCGTACCGTAAGCTTCTTCCCCTACGTAGCGTCTCTGGTAGCCGTAGCAGCCGTTTGGAATATGCTGTTTTCACCGGCTAAAAGCGGCCCCGTCAATATGCTGCTGTACAATATTTTCAAGGTTCCGGCGAACCAGCTTCCCAAGTGGGCTGCCAGCCCCGACTGGGTAATGTTTACCATTGTCCTGTTCAGCGTATGGAAAAACATGGGTTATTACATGGTTATCTATCTGGCAGGCCTTCAGGGAATTAACGCAGAGTTATATGAGGCGGCCAGCCTGGACGGCGCAGGAGCATGGCAGAAGTTCCGCTATATTACCTGGCCTCAGCTTCAGCCCACCACGTTCTTTGTAACCATTATCCTGACCATTAACTGCTTTAAGGTATACGATATTGTGTATATGCTGGCAGGCGGATCCAACGGCGTATTAAACGAGTCCGCAATTGTACTGGTATACCATATTTACGAAGAGGCGTTCCGCAACTGGAACCTTGGTTATGCCAGCGCAGTAGCAATGGTTCTCTTCCTTCTGGTACTGGCTGTTACTCTCATCCAGTTCAGAGGCGAAAAGAAATACGCAAATTAAGGAGGGGAAACCATGAGAACGAAAAGTCAAAACCGAGCAATCACCAAAGTTATCCTCTATGTGGTACTGATTATTATTGCGGCCTTAATGCTGGTACCGTTTGCATGGATGCTTTCATCCTCCCTGAAATTGGATAAAGACGTATTTATTGTGCCTATCCAGTGGATTCCGGAAAACCCGCAATGGCAGAACTACGTAAAAATATGGACAAAGATTCCCTTGCTCACCTTTGTATTAAATACGGCAAAGCTGACCATTATTGTAACGCTCCTTCAGCTTTTTACCAGCAGCTTTGCGGCTTACGCCTTTGCAAAACTGAACTTTCATCATAAAAACGTGCTGTTTCTGGCCTATGTTGCCACCATCGCAGTGCCGTGGCAGGTTTACATGGTTCCCCAGTTTATGATGATGCGTTCCTTTGGCTTAAACGATACCCATTTGGCCATTATCTGCCTCCAGGCGTTTTCGGCCTTCGGCGTATTTATGATGCGTCAGTTTTATCAGGGAATCCCCGACGAGCTGTGCGAAGCGGCCCGAATCGACGGCATGAATGAATACCAGATTTACGGACGGATTATGCTGCCTCTGTCAAAGCCGGCGCTGTCAACCCTTACGATTTTTACCTTTGTAAACACCTGGAACGACTTCTTAGGCCCGTTGATTTACTTAAAGACCGAGGCTAAGAAAACCCTTCAGATCGGACTTCGTATGTTTATCGGACAGAACTCTTCAGAATACGGTCTCATTATGGCGGCCTCCGTGCTGTCCTTAATCCCGGTACTGATTGTCTTCCTGTCCCTGCAGAAGTATTTCGTAGAAGGCATTGCCGCTACCGGCGTAAAGGGCTAATAAAAACGGAAAGGACTCAGGCCAAAGTGCTGCCATGAGATAACGGAGGAAAAAACATGAGTTATATTAAGCTGGAAGAACTGGAAAAGCGCCCGGAAATATCCGATGGGGAAGTAGAAATGGCTTTGAGATTTGCCGTAGACCAGGTTCGAAGGAACCTTCCCCGGTTTACCTATCATTTCCAGAAAGCTTACAGTAACCACAATATGTATGAGCCTACGGAAAATGTGGACTGGACCACAGGATTTTGGACCGGCGAAATCTGGCTGTCATATGAATACAGCCATGACGAGGCTTTCCGGGAAGCCGGAGAGGTTCAGATGAAAAGCTTTTTGGATCGGATTAACAACAAGGTGGAAGTGGAACATCACGATATGGGATTCTTATATTCGCCCTCCTGCGTAGCCGGATACAAGCTTATTGGCAGCCCTGTGGGAAGAGAAGCTGCCATAAAAGCGGCGGATCAGCTTATTACCCGGTTCCATTCCAAAGGAAACTTTATCCAGGCATGGGGGCCCATGAACGCCCCGGAAAATTACCGCCTGATTATCGACTGCCTTTTAAATCTTCCGCTGCTTTACTGGGCGTCGGAGGAGACGGGAGATGAGAAGTACCGGGATATTGCGGAAAAGCATATCCACACGGCTTTGGCCAATGTAATCCGGGAAGACTACTCTACGTGGCACACCTTCTTCTTTGATATGGAAACCGGTGAACCGGATCACGGCGCTACCTGCCAGGGATACCGGGACGGTTCCGCCTGGGCCAGAGGACAGGCGTGGGGGATCTACGGAACCGCTGTAGGCTATAAATACACTCACAGACCGGAATACATTGAGATGTTTAAAGGCGTGACAAAGTATTTCTTAGAGCATCTGCCGGAAGACCTGGTTCCCTACTGGGATCTGGAATTTGGCGACGGCAATGAGGATCAGCCCAGAGATTCTTCCTCTGCATCCATCGCTGTCTGCGGTATGCTGGAGATGGCAAAGTATATGGAAGGAGAGGATCAGGAGTATTATACCTCCATTGCCAGAAAGATTTTAAAAGCAGTAGTGGACGGCTATGCCGTAAAGGATCCCAGCGAATCCAACGGGCAGGTGCTTCACAGTACCTATTCCAATCATTCTCCTTATAATACCTGTAATCATTACGGAGTAGACGAGTGCAATATCTGGGGTGATTACTTCTATATGGAGGCCCTTACCAGACTGTCCAAGGACTGGGAAATCTACTGGTAAAGGACAGATGATTTAAAAAAGTAGGAAATTTGACAACAATTAAAGAAAATCTTATATTTTCACCCTCCTGAATTTGGTGTACAATAGAAACAAATTGTAACAATTCAGGAGGGAATTTTTTATGAAGGCAGCGCTTTCTGTAAGAGATTGTGAAGGAAATATAAAGGCAAGGGCAGAGGCCCAGGCCAATGGAGAAACGGTTCTGGCATGGGAAGGGGAATACCTGCCGGGAGATCAGATTATCTGTACGTTTCCGGAGACGGAGAAATTTTACGTAGTCCGCATTGACGATACTATGGACGAAGCTTTTGTCTATGTAACAAAGGAGGAAGTGGTATACGATATTCCTTTTGAGGAAAAGAAGACGTCCTATAATCCCAAAGCATTTACCGGGGAACGCCATTATCTGACCCTGCGTCCGGCAAAAGAGTTTGAGATCAGCGCTTACAAAAATCTGGCCAAAAACGTAATGGATCAGCACGGGGATCCGGGATGCTACCCCCATGCGTCGGCCAATGTGGAGACTAGGGGAGAGGCGGTTTTCGCCGCCAGAAACGCTATTGACGGAGTGGTGGCCAATCTGTCCCACGGCAACTGGCCCTACGAATCCTGGGGCATTAACCGCCAGGATGATGCGGAAATGACCCTGGAATTTGGACGCCCCGTAGACTTTGACACCATCATTCTCTATACCCGGGCGGACTTCCCCCACGATAACTGGTGGGTAGAGGCCACTTTGACATTCTCCGACGGCACTTCAGAAGTAGTCAAGATGGAAAAAAGCGTGGAAAGCCACAGCTTCTCTATTTCCAGGAAGGGCATTACCTGGATAAAGCTGGGCCGGCTTATTAAGGCGGACGATCCTTCTCCCTTCCCGGCTCTGACCCAGATAGAGGTATACGGAAGATAAAAATTCCATAAAGATAGCAAATCCCGGAAAAAACCTTTTTTGCAGGGCTTTTTCCGGGATTTTTGCATTTCCCTATTTTCAAATAACAGGGAAGTGCTATAATAGCATTGTCTTTCCATAATGAATAAAACGACTTCAAAGTCTAAATACGGAGGAAATTATGAAGATCATCATTATTGGGTGCGGCAAGGTAGGAAGAACCCTGGCTCTCCAGTTAAGTGAGGAGCAGCACGATATTGTGCTTATTGACACATCTTCTCAGCGGCTGCAGGAATTTTCCGAGGAGATCGACGCCATGTATTTGGTGGGAAACGGCGCCAGCATCTCCATCCAGGAGGAGGCCGGCATTCAGGACGCCGATATTTTAATTGCCGTTACCGGATCGGACGAACTGAACCTTCTGTGCTGCCTCATTGCTAAGAGAGTCAGCGACTGCCATACCATCGCCAGAGTCAGGAATCCGGTTTACAGCCAGGAAATCAATTTTATTAAAGAACGTCTGGGTATTTCCATGAGCTTAAACCCGGAATTTGCTACTGCCACAGAGATGGCCAGACTGCTGCGGTTCCCTTCCGCCATCCAAATTGACACCTTTGCAAAAGGCAGAGTAGAACTGCTGAAATTTAAATTGAAACCGGAATTTGGAATGGACGGTTTGGCAGTTTCGGAACTGGCGGAACGGTTCAAATGCGATATTCTTATCTGCGGAGTAGAACGGGAAGGCGGGGTAAACATTCCCCGAGGCGATTTCATTTTGAAAAACGACGATATGATTTCCATTGTGGCTTCCCCGCAAAATTCAGCGGCCTTTTTCAGAAAGATAGGACTTGCCACCCATCAGGTAAAAAACGCCTTGATTGTAGGAGGCGGAACTCTGGGCTATTATCTGGCAAAGCAGTTATTATATATGAAAATCAAAGTCCGTATTGTAGAAAAGGACAAGGAACGGTGTGAGGAACTCAGTGAGCTTTTGCCGGAAGCCTCCATCATTAACGGCGACGGTACGGACAAAAAGCTTTTGATGCAGTGCGGCCTTCCCTCGGCAGAGGCTTTTATTACCCTTACCAGTATTGACGAGGAAAATATTTTCCTGTCTTTGTTTGCAAAAGAGCAGTCCAAGGCAAAGCTTATAACTAAGGTCACCAGAATTGCTTTTGACAGCATTATTGAAAAATTGGATCTGGGAAGCGTAATCTACCCCAAATACATTACGGCGGATTATATTATCCAGTATGTCCGCGCTATGCAAAATTCCATTGGCAGCAATGTGGAAACTATGTACCATATTTTGGACAACAGGGCGGAGGCACTGGAGTTTTCTATCCGGGAAGATGGTCCCGTTATAGACGTCCCCCTGATGGATCTGCCTCTCAAGGACAATCTTTTAGTGTGCTGTATTAATCATCACGGAAAAATTACCATTCCCCGGGGCCACGACCGGATCCAGGTAGGAGATACGGTTATTATTGTTACAACCAGAAAGGGTCTTCAGGATATTAATGATATTCTCAGAAAACAGGTGTAAGTTATGAATTATGGAATTATCCGATTTATCATAGGCTGGACACTGGTTTTGGAAGGCGCTTTGATGGCTCCTTCCGCAGTGGTAGCGATTATTTACGGGGAATCTGAAATCTGGGATTTTGCAGCTTCCATAGGAGCCTGTCTCGCCTGCGGCACGGCGCTGAAATGGAAGAAACCCCGAAAACATGAGTTTTTCACCAGAGAGGGCTTTGTGTCCGTAGCCCTGAGCTGGGTTGCTTTGAGTGTGATGGGAAGCCTGCCCTTTTTATTCAGCGGGACGATTCCGGATCCCATAGACGCTCTTTTTGAAACGGTGTCAGGCTTTACCACTACGGGAGCCAGCATTCTGCCTGAGGTAGAGTCTCTGCCGCGCAGCATTATTTTCTGGCGCAGCTTCACCCACTGGATCGGCGGTATGGGGGTTCTGGTATTTTTGCTGACCCTCCTTCCCATGACCGGCGGTTTTCATATGAGTATCATGAAGGCGGAAAGCCCGGGGCCCTCTGTCAGCAGACTGGTTCCCAAGGTCCGCTCTACGGCAAAGATTCTCTATGCCATTTATATTGTTATGACTATCATAGAGATTGTTTTGCTCTTAATCGGGAAAATGCCCCTTTTCGACGCCCTGACCCTGTCTTTCGGCACAGCGGGAACAGGGGGATTCGGGATCCGCAACGACAGCGTCGCCGGCTACTCTGTGTATCATCAGGTGATTATTACTATCTTTATGATACTTTTCGGCATTAACTTTAACGCTTACTTTTTTATCCTTATGGGAAAGGCCCGCAGCGCTTTCCGCATAGAGGAAGTAAAGGGATATGTAATCATTATCGCTGTTTCCACTGCAATCATCGCAGGAAATATCTACGGAATATACGGAAATCTGGCGGAAGCGGTTCAGCAGTCGGCCTTTCAGGTGGCGTCTATTATTACCACCACCGGCTACGCTACCACGGACTTTGATAAATGGCCCCAGGTATCCCGAACAATTCTGGTAATGCTGATGTTTGTAGGGGCCTGCGCCGGAAGCACAGGCGGGGGCATTAAGGTGTCCCGGTTCTTAATCCTTTTAAAAACTGTTGGAAAAGAACTGCGGCAGTACCTGTATCCCAAGAGTGTGAAAAAGATCAAAATGGACGGAAAAAGCATTGAACATGAGGTAGTCCGCTCAGTAAATGTATTTCTGATTACCTATGTAATGATTTTTGCGTTTTCGATCCTGATTCTGGCCTTTGACAATATGGATTTGATTACCAATTTTACGGCGGTGGCCGCTACCCTCAACAACGTAGGCCCAGGTCTGGAACTGGTAGGGCCGGCGGCGAACTTTTCAGTATTCTCCGGCGTGGCGAAACTGGTTATGGTATTTGATATGCTGGCGGGACGTCTGGAACTGTTCCCACTGCTGCTGCTATTTTATCCGGCTACATGGAAGAAATTTTAGGAATCCTGCTTGCAGGATTCCCCGCCTGAGGCGGAGTGCATAAGCGCTGGCTTCCATTCTTTTCCGTAAAATCGTCCGTTTTCTGTTTGCTGACAGCGGGCGATTTTTGCTTGTTGAAAAGTGTTGGGAAACGCCAGTTCTGTTTTTGAAAATAATTGAATGAATATTATTCATTGACTTTAAAAAAGAAACGTGCTATGATGTCTGGTGGAAAGGAGGTGCAGTATGCGTATTACGAAAGAACCAGAGGAACGCAAACAGGAAATATTAGATACTGCTATGAGGCTTTTCTATGAAAAGGGCTATGAAAAAACTTCTATTGCTGATATTGCAAAAGCCATAGGCGTTGCACAAGGATTGTGCTACCGATATTTTCCGTCAAAAGAAGCTCTTTTTGACAGTGCAATTGAGCAATATGCAGAGGAGCTGGTAAGCCGCTTTTCGGTTCCCTTGGGCCATGAGCAAATGACATTGAAGGAATTTATTGAAACAATGCCAATCATGGTGGAAACAGAAGATAGCAATTATTATAAAACGCTTCATGTTGTAGAAAACAAAAAATTTCACGACCAACTGACCTTAAAAGTCTGCGAGAAACTTTCGGGGATAGTTGCTAAAGTACTGGAACACGCAAAGGAAAAGGGCGAAATCAGCATAGATGACACAAGGTCTGCGGCTTTATTTTGCGTTTATGGTCAAATCGGTATTTTACTCAGCAAGAATTATACCGCAGAAGAGAAAGAGAAACATATTCGTGAGTTTTTGATTTATGCGCTGCGGTTATAATTTCAGCTCCCTGCTCCGGTGGTAGGGAGCAATCTTATAGCATCAAAATGAATAATATTCATTCATTAAAAGAAAGGAAGATTTATATGCAAACAAAAATTGATTTTATCGGAGGAAATACAAGGCGCTGTTTAATGGCTATGACATTGCCCATGATTGCGGCTATGTTCCTAAACATGGCTTATAACCTTGTGGATAGCTTATGGCTTGGAAATCTTTTGGGTGAAACTGCATATGCCGCTTTAACAAACTCTACACCGATTATTTTAATCCTGACATCAATTGCAATGGGAGCGACAAACGGGGTTTCTATTTTACTTTCACAGGCAATCGGCGCAAAAAATCAAAAACGAGCAGAGAGTTTGATTTCCACTTCATTTGTCGTTGCGCTTCTCTTTTCCTTGATGATTACTTTGGCCCTTGAAATATTTCTGCCACATATTTTAAACGCTTTAAATACTCCGGCGGAAACGTATGATATGGCATACAGCTATCTTTCTATTTATGTTCTTGGATATTTGGCGGTTTATCTGTATCTGTATTTTACTGCGGTTTTAAGGTGCTTCGGAAATTCCATGTTTCAAGCAGTTGCTATGCTTGTGTCAACCGTATTAAACGCGATCCTTGATCCTATTTTTATCTATTTCGTTGGCTTTCATGGAGCGGCGATTGCAACTTTGCTTTCACAGGGCATCTGCCTGATTTTCATGGTTGTATATCTGAAAAGGAAAAAGTTCTTTTCTTTGCATATTACCTGGTTTGATAAAGAGGACGTTTTACCGCTTATTGGGAAAGCGGTACCGTCTGTCGTTCAGCAGAGTATTCCGGCAGTAAGCACGACTTGTTTAACTGCACTGGTAAGTACATATAGTATCACTGCCATTGCGGCATATGGAATTACGGGAAAATTGGAAACAATTCTTTTTTATCCGGCTATGGCCCTCAACATGGTCTTGACCGCTATCGTGGGTCAATGTATCGGCGGACAGCGAATTGACCGGGCAGAAGATTACTTAAAATGTGCTTTGAAATACGGGTGTGTACTGCTTTTCATTCTTTCCGGTGTCATAGTGATCTTTTCAAAACAGCTCTCCGGCCTTTTTGTAAACAGCACAGATGTAGAAGCGATTGTCGGTTCGTATTTTTTAACTGTAAGTATCGGCTATGTCTTGAACACAGTTACAAATTGCTTTCTTGGCGGATTAAACGGATGGGGTAAGCCTGACAAAAGTATGTTCCTGATGATTTTCTACTATATCATTGTCCGGATACCTTTGGCATATCTGCTTTCGTCATTAGGCTTTGGATTGAACGGAATATGGATTGCTGTACTTGTCAGCCATATCTGCGCGGCGACGGCTTCCACACTGGTATCGCTGTTACAGATAAAAAGCAAAAACTAATTAAAAAAATAAAGCGAAAACTCCTAAATGATAAGGAATTTTCGCTTTATCGACTATTCTGTTATTTCTTCAACAGTTGTGGTTTCTCCTGAGTTTTTAGAAACGGAATTGTCAATCTGGTGGGAAACGGCGTCAGCGGCATCGGCGATTTCGCCGGCAGCTTCCTCAGCCATTTTTTCTACGGAATCCAGCTTTTCCTTAGTGCCGTCTATGGTTTCTTTCACAGCGGAAGCAGCCAGATGAGCCGTGTCTACAGCGGCGGATACGGCTTCATGGGCGGTATCCTTTAAAACGGCGGCGGTGTCTTTTAAAACATCTTTTGCGGCGCTGGCGGCAGCCTCTGCGGAATCCTTCATATCTTTGGCAGCGGCTTTCAGTTCGTCCTTGCTGGAGGACAGGGAAACGTAATTTCGGTGGGACGGATTGTCCAGATCTCCGGCGGATTTGTCATCTTCTTCCAGTTCCTCGTCCTCAAAGGCGCGGAAATCCTTTTCCAGTTCGTTGCTGAAGGTTTTATAACGAACTAAGTAGGCAATGGCAGCCGCGGCGGCGCCTGCTCCGGCCAGAAATGCCAGCACCTTTCCTGTGTTGTTTTTGGACATAGCACACAGCTCCTTTCGGTTATAAAATTTAGCTATTAGGATTATTGTAATACGAATTGAGGAAAAAGAAAAGGGATAATTAAATTTCATACTTTTTTTATAAATTTATTAGCACTCGACTCTTGACAGTGCTAGTAATGGGTGATATAACATTACTTGTGACTAGGAAAGAAATTGGAAAATTTCCAACCAGATAAATCAAGGAAGAAAGCAGACTTAGAATAAGGAGGATTCTTACTATGAAGTTAGTTCCATTATTTGACAGAGTTGTTTTAAAACAGTTAGTTGCGGAAGAAACCACCAAGTCCGGCATCGTTCTGCCGGGTCAGGCAAAAGAGAAGCCGCAGCAGGCTGAGGTTATTGCCGTAGGTCCCGGCGGGGTAGTAGACGGAAAGGAAATTACCATGCAGGTAAAGGCCGGAGATAAGGTTATTTATTCCAAATATTCCGGAACAGACGTAGAAGTAGACGAAGAGAAGTACGTAATTGTAAAGCAGAATGATATTCTGGCAGTAATCGAATAAAGAAAAAGGGCTTTGGCCCCGGTGAATGAAGATTATATTTGGAGGTTGATGAACCATGGCAAAGGAAATTAAATACGGCGTAGAAGCCAGAAAAGCATTAGAGTCCGGTGTAAACCAGTTAGCGGATACTGTCCGCGTTACCTTAGGCCCGAAAGGCCGCAACGTTGTCCTTGACAAATCCTTCGGCGCTCCCCTGATTACCAACGACGGCGTTACCATTGCAAAGGAAATCGAACTGGCTGACGCATTCGAAAATATGGGCGCACAGCTTGTAAAGGAAGTTGCTACCAAGACCAACGACGTAGCAGGTGATGGTACTACCACCGCAACCGTTCTGGCACAGGCAATGATCAATGAAGGAATGAAGAACCTGGCAGCAGGCGCTAATCCCATTGTACTGAGAAAAGGTATGAAGAAAGCTACCGAGGCTGTTATAGCGGAAATCGCAAAGATGAGCAAACCCATTGAAGGAAAGGCTCAGATTGCCAGAGTTGCCGCAATCTCCGCTTCTGATGATGAAGTAGGCGAGCTGGTAGCTGACGCTATGGAAAAGGTTTCCAAAGACGGCGTTATTACCATCGAAGAGTCCAAGACCATGAAGACAGAACTGGATCTGGTAGAAGGTATGCAGTTCGACCGCGGTTACGTTTCCGCATATATGTGCACCGATATGGACAAAATGGAAGCAAACCTGGACGATCCCTACATCTTAATTACGGATAAGAAGATCTCCAATATTCAGGATATTCTGCCTCTGCTGGAGCAGATCGTAAAGACCGGCGCAAAGCTTCTGATTATTGCTGAGGACGTTGAGGGCGAAGCTCTTACCACCCTGATTGTCAACAAGCTGCGCGGTACCTTTAACGTAGTAGCAGTTAAGGCTCCGGGATACGGCGACAGAAGAAAAGAAATGTTAAAGGATATTGCCATTCTGACCGGCGGCCAGGTAATTTCCGACGAACTGGGCCTTGACTTAAAGGAAGTTACTATGGAACAGTTAGGCCGTGCAAAATCCGTTAAGGTTCAGAAAGAGAACACCATTATTGTAGACGGATGCGGCGAGAAGAGCGAAATTTCCGCAAGAGTTTCCCAGATCCGCGCACAGATCGAAGAAACCACTTCTGATTTTGACAGAGAGAAATTACAGGAAAGACTTGCAAAACTGGCTGGCGGCGTAGCAGTAATCCGTGTAGGTGCTGCAACAGAAACAGAGATGAAAGAAGCAAAGCTGCGTATGGAAGACGCTCTGGCTGCAACGAAAGCGGCTGTAGAGGAAGGCATCATTGCCGGCGGCGGTTCCGCATACGTTCACGCTGCAGAGGCTGTTAAGCCCATGATCGCCGATATGGAAGGCGACGAGAGAACCGGCGCACAGTTGATTTTAAAGGCTTTGGAAGCTCCTCTGTATCACATTGCGGCAAACGCAGGCCTGGAAGGTTCCGTTATTATCAACAAAGTAAAAGAATCCCCGGTAGGAACCGGATTTGATGCATACAAAGAAGAGTACGTTGATATGATTCAGGCAGGTATTCTGGATCCGGCAAAGGTTACCAGAAGCGCTCTGCAGAATGCTACCAGCGTAGCGTCCACCTTATTGACAACTGAGTCCGTAGTTGCTAATATTAAGGAAGAAACCCCGGCAATGCCGGCCGGCGGCGGAATGGGCGGAATGATGTAATAAAGACAGCGTAAGCGACGAGGGGCTTCCCGCCATAAAAAGGGAAGCCCCTTTTTACTATGAAAGCCCAGTTTCAATGGCCTGACAGACTGTGTGTGAACACACAAGGATGGGAGGCCATTGGAAACGTTCCGGCCGTCCCGGAGGGGAATAAGATTATCTCAGGAAAAGGAGAAACAAAGGATGATACAAGATGCATACGTAGAACATCTGGTGAAGAGAAGATCACCGGCCTACTCGATTCTGGTAAAGGTGGTACTTGCAATTTTATTTGCTTTGGCGCTGTTTATGGCCCTGACGTCTTATATTGGAATCCTGGTTTTAGCTGCAGTCTGTGTGGCTTCCTATTTCATTATGCTGAATTTAAATATTGAGTTTGAGTATCTCTATATTGACGGTCAGCTTTCCATTGACAAGATTTTAAACCGCAACAAACGGAAAAAACTTTTGGAATGCGATAAAGACAGCCTTCTGATGGTAGCCCCTTTGGATTCCTATGTCCTGAAGGACTATGAAGGAGCGGGCACAAAAGTGGTGGACTGCTCTTCCCGCAGACCGGAGGTAAAGAAATACGCTTTTATTTATCAGGCAGGGCAGCAGCGCACGAAAGTGATCTTTGAGCCTAACGATAAGATGCTTCAATGCATCCGCAATACAACGCCGAGAAAAATCGTTCTGTAAGCCGGGATAGAGAAAGGGCTTTCGGGGCTCCGGCAAATTAGCGTGATGGCCTGCTAGTGGGCTAAACTATCAGGAAAATGATAGATAATTATAAGTAAATAGTATGAATATGCCTAATGCTTTTGTTTGACAAACATGGTAAAGTTTGCTAGTATTAGATACTAATAACCCTCAGGAACGAGGGAAAACATAACAGTTCAGCTATAAAATCTATCAGAAAGCGAGGAAATGAGAATGGGTACAATAATTGGTGAAGGCATTACCTTTGATGATGTGCTGTTGGTACCATCTTATTCAGAAGTGATTCCCAACCAGGTGGATTTGACCACTTATCTTACCAAGACGATCAAGCTGAATATTCCCCTTATGAGTGCAGGAATGGATACTGTTACAGAGCACAGAATGGCTATTGCCATGGCCAGACAGGGTGGTATTGGAATTATCCACAAGAATATGTCAATTGAAGCGCAGGCCGATGAAGTAGACAAGGTAAAGCGTTCTGAAAACGGTGTTATTACTGACCCATTCTATCTTTCTCCGGAACATACTCTGAAAGACGCTGATGAGTTAATGGGAAAATTCCGCATTTCCGGCGTACCGATTACGGAAGGCAGGAAGCTGGTAGGGATCATTACCAACCGCGACCTGAAGTTTGAGGAAGATTTTTCCAAGAAGATTAAAGAGTGTATGACCTCTAAGAACCTGGTTACGGCACAAGAGGGAATCACCATGGTGGAGGCTAAGAAGATTCTGGCAAAGGCCAGAGTGGAAAAGCTTCCGATTGTGGACAAGGACTTTAATTTAAAGGGACTTATTACCATTAAAGATATTGAAAAGCAGATTAAATACCCGCTGTCCGCCAAGGACTCTCAGGGACGCCTTCTCTGCGGAGCCGCCGTTGGCATTACGGCCAATGTGCTGGAACGGGTAGAGGCGTTGGTAAAGGCTCACGTGGACGTAGTAGTTTTAGACTCCGCCCATGGCCATTCCGCCAATGTAATCCGCTGCGTAAAGATGATCAAAGAAGCTTTCCCGCAGCTTCCGGTTATTGCCGGAAACGTAGCCACAGGGGAAGCGACCAAAGCTCTTATTGAGGCAGGAGTTGACGCTGTAAAAGTCGGAATCGGACCCGGTTCCATCTGTACCACCCGCGTCATTGCCGGTATCGGTGTGCCCCAGATTTCAGCAGTTATGGACTGCTACAATGTGGCGAAAGAATACGGGATCCCCATTATTGCCGACGGAGGCATCAAGTATTCCGGCGACATTACCAAAGCCATTGCTGCCGGCGGAAGCGTCTGCATGATGGGAAGTATGTTTGCCGGCTGCGACGAGAGCCCGGGAGAGTTTGAGCTGTTCCAGGGACGGAAATATAAAGTATACCGCGGCATGGGTTCCATTTCCGCTATGGAAAACGGCAGTAAGGACCGCTATTTCCAGAGCGATGCCAAAAAGCTGGTTCCCGAAGGCGTAGAAGGCCGTGTGGCTTACAAAGGCTTAGTAGAGGATACGGTATTCCAGTTATTAGGAGGACTTCGTTCCGGTATGGGATACTGCGGAGCACAAAACATTAAAACTCTTCAGGAAACTGCAAGATTCATGAAGATTTCTGCTGCCGCTCTCAAAGAAAGCCATCCCCATGATATTCATATTACGAAAGAAGCGCCTAATTACAGTGTAGACGTTTAAATGATTGCAAACCGGATTAGACGGAAGACCATTTCCGTAATCCGGTTTTTGCATACTTATAATTTATTAGAGATGAGGAGAGGATTGGAAGATGCTGAGTTTTGGAATGAGATGCCACGATATTTGCCCCAAAATGGCTATGGAGCCATTGTTCCAGGAGGTAAGGCTTAACAAAATCCGTCAGATCCAGTTGGCTTTTGGAAAATCCATTTCAGATTACGATTTTTCCGTAGGCCATTACAGTGCCGGATTTGCTCATTATATAAAAGAGAAGCTGGACGAAAACGGGATCCATGTGGCGGTTCTTGGCTGCTATATTAATCCCGTTAATCCTATTGAGTCAAAACGTCAGGCGGAAGTAGCCAAATTTATCGAACACCTGAAATACGCTAAGATTATTGGCGCAGATATGGTGGGAACGGAAACGGGACGGCTGGATCCTGCCATGAAGGTAGTGCCGGAAACCTTTACGGAAACGGCTTACCAGCTTTTGTTAAAAAGCATGAGGGAAATCGTTTCCGCTGCGGAAAAGCTGGGAGTCACCGTTGGAGTGGAAGGAGTTTTTGATCATACGCTGTACAGTCCTGCTATGATGAAACGTTTTCTGGAGGACATTGACTCTCCTAATGTGGAAGTTATTTTGGACTCCGTCAATTTGATTCACCCGGAGGAAGTGGAATGTCAGGAGGAAGTAATCAGCAAAGCATTCGCTTACTACGGGGACAAGATCACCATGCTTCATATGAAAGATTTTGTCTTTGAAGGCCGGAATCAGATTTTCCGCTATGTGGGAGAAGGCCTGTTCCACTATGAGCCGCTGATGAAAATTTTAAAAGAAAAGAAACCCCACATCACCATGCTTTTGGAAAATTCCAACAATCTCCGGTACCATGATGATGTGAAGTTCCTTCAGGAAATTTACGACAGGGTATAATATCCGCGAGAGCAATGAGCAGTGCGCGTACAAAAAAATGGCAAAAAGGCTGCTTGCAGACCGATTTGCCGTTTATTGTACGCATAGGGCGAATGCCCGTGAACGAGGAAAACGAAGTTTTCCGAGTGGGCACTGCGGACAGGGTATAATAGCCGCAAAGCGGCTATTATACTGCACATACCGGTTTCTGCCTTCACCGCAGAAATCCGGGTGCTAAATTCCGCCGGAGGCTGCCATGGCCGCACTGCGGACATGGTATAAGTATAAGGGGCGGCCTTTTAGCTGAATGCCGATAAGGAAGTTTTGGAAACAAACTAATCTTAACGGCTGACAAACAGGGTGCAACAACTCCGAATGTTAATAGCATTCGGAGTTGTTTTATGTTATGATAAGATAAACTTATAAGGGTGGTGGAATTAAAATGGACAATAATCTTGTTTCACTAAATAAATTACAGACTGATATAAAAGCAATGAAACTTATATCAATTTTCTTAAAACCCGAACAGAGGAAACAGTTAAAAGATATGGAAAAGCAACTTGAGAATATGATTGTTCAAACAACTGCTTTCAATGATAGATTTTCCTCTCAAGGTTGGTGTGCATATGATAGTATGAATTTTTCCCTTATGGAAAGTGCAAATGCAGAATTTGAAACAAATGGATTAGAAGCAGCAGAACAGATTTTAATCAATTACTATAAATCAGATGTGAGTAAAATCATTCATTGGATAAAACATAGTTCAGAAGCATTTGCTGTAAGAGATAATTTAATACAACGTTTTTTTGAAGACCATTTTGCAGAACGTTATTATGCAAGTGTCCCACTTGGGTTGATTATAGTAGATGGTGCAGTAAATGATTTTACCAAAAGCAAAGGTTTTTTTGCAGAAGGTACATCTATTGACGCATGGGATTGCTTGGTAGGATGTAGTGATGGATTAACAAAGTTAAAGGGCATATTTAACCAAAAACGCACAAAAACAAATACAGAAGTAATTACGCTTCCCTATCGGAATGGAATTTTACATGGTCGCGACTTGAATTACGCAAATGAATATGTATCATGTAAATGTGTATCCCTTATGTTTGCTGTAGCCGATTGGATGAAAATGAAGAATAGCGAAGAAACAAGAAAAGAGAAGTATGAAAAGTCGGTTAATCCACCCCCTATAAGAGAATCCTTAGCGTGCTTAAAGGAAAACAAACAAATTCGAGATGAAATTTCTTCGTGGAAAAAACGAACAGTTATTGTAGGCAAAGATATTCCGCCTTCTGGAACAGCAGGGGATTATACTGAATATCCGTACATTGCTGAAGTTATTGAAATGTTATCTGCGTGGAAGAATAAAAACTACGGAAAATTGTCAATACATTTACAAAAATTATTTCCGACAAACTTATCAGCTGGAAAAAAAGCTGGTGAATGCAGGAAATTGTTTGAAAACAAAATATTTGATACTTTTGAAATTATTGAAATTGAAGAACGTGCTTGTGCATTATCTAAAGTAGAAGTCAAAGTATTATGGACAACCAATAATTGTAAAAAAGAAGCTATTTTAACTTTTGGTTGTGTTTATGAAAGCATTACTGAGCATATTGCAGTTCCTTGGAGAAATAATGGAAAATGGATTTTAATGCCTTGGAATATACAAGGATTGTATCAATGATTAACCCACTATACCTATTTTTTATATCCGTTACACAGTAGAGCCGCCATTTGAGGGTATGAGTATAAATCCCTTATTCCCCTATGAATGCACCCTGCAAACCGCATAAATCAAGGGGAAATCAACCTCTACTGCGTAACATTCCATAATGGATTGAGAGCGTAAGCGGTTTATCCGATTGCGCTCTCTTAGCCGCCCAACAGCAAAGACAGGGAAAACCGTCAAGGACGCGCAAGCGTGCATTTTATCCTTGACGGCTTTTTCTGGCTTTGCTACTCCCTACCTGTCAAAGCGGAATTGCAGGATAGCTTTGATAAGCTGTGCTTTCAGACGGTCTTGAATATCGTCGTTGATATGTCCTTGATAAGTAGACAGATATTTGATGTATCCGTTGTAATGCCGTAATACTGCGTCTATCGCTTTCGGCTCCCCGGCAACCGCTTTTTCAATGACTTCAAAGGGGATATGCTTCTTATTCCTCATAGTTCGTTTTCTCCAGTTCCTTTCTTAAATTCTTTAAAGCCGATAATTTCCAGTAGTTAGCTGTGCTTCTGCTCCGTCCGTACTCTTTCCCGACTTCTGTATCAGTATAGCCCAGAAAGAAATACATCAACAGGACAGTACGACGCTGTTCCGACAATTTGGATAATGCGTCGGCTAATCGCTTGCTAACAACAGTAACTTTTTGACCTTTCACAACAAAGGTTGTCGGTTTGTACTGCTCAAAATAATTATCCGTTGTAAATGGTTCAAAAGACGTTTTGGACATCAGATAGTCAAGCGATACTTCCCGTTTCTTCTTTTGCCTAAAATCACGGTATGCGTTGAGCGCGGCATTACGGAGAACGATTCTGCAAAAGGCGGCAAAAGCGTATTCGATATGCTCCATGAATTGTTCAGAATATCTCATTTTCTCATCACCCCCTTTCTTCCCAGTAGGGGGCTATTACAACAAACGCCCACGCAGAATAAGACCGCATGAGCGTTTGAAGAACATGAGTTATTATGACATACTAAATGAGCAGACAGTTCATACTCTTGGACGGAATACTCTGTTGTATAAAACGGGATTTTTTTAATAATTGCCTATTAACCGATAGAATCATGGCGATACCTCCTTAATACCGCCATAGACATTTTTGCTGACATAATAAAAATGGGCGGCTCCATATTTCAAAGCCGTCCATGAAAGATTTTTGTGCATGAGGAATTATGCTGTACGACGGCTTTTTTTCTTTTGCCGTCGTGCGGCACTTTAACGCAAATATTCAATATTTCCTGACTGTATATCGGTTATATGCTGTCTGATACGTTCTTTAGGCCAATTCCACCATTTTATTTTAAGCAGAAAATCAATCGTTTCTTGGGTAAACCGTTTTCTTATAGGCTTTGCCGGAACACCGCCGACGATTGTATATGGGGGAACGTCTTTAGTAACAACGGCGCGGGTTCCGATAACAGCACCGTCCCCAATCGTAACACCTGCTAAAATAACTGCTTCATAACCAATCCAAACATCATTTCCGATAATAATATTGCCTTTGTTATCCCACGCTTTTGTAATATCCTTTACATCTAAATTCCATTCTTCAAAAAATATGGGGAATGGATAGGTAGAAAGCGAAGATAAGCTGTGATTTGCACTATTGAATATGAATTTTGCTCCGCAGGCAATCGAACAAAACTTACCAATTATCAACTTATCCTGGTTGATTGGGTACTGGTATAAAACGTTATTCTTCTCAAAATCCGTTGGCTCTCTGACAAAATCGTTATACATTGTGTAATCACCAATTATGATATTGGGATTGCTGATAACACTTTTTAAATAGACTGTTTCTTTGTCCTTTGAACGTGGATAAACTTTCTGTGGCATAACTGCTCCTTTCTTATTAGGCAAACGGAAAAATGAATTTTCTGATATGCTCAAAGCGATTATTTTCCGCATAGTACACTGTATGTTCGTTTACGGAGTAAACAAATGAAACTCTGGTCGCCCATATGCCCACTTGGCGAACAGCATGAAGTAATGTAAATGCGTCGGAAACTGTAAACTCATTTTTATAGTTATCTAATAACTGCAAAGCCCGTTCATATCTGTCATCACCCGGCACAATAAATTCTCTCGTACTTTCCGGCTTCATCAAAGAATAATTCGTTATTAAGGAATACTTACTCTGTTCTTCCCTGTAACCAATTCCCGGTTCAATTACTAAAGTGCGTCCATGCACATCAGACAACATTGCTTGCATGGTCGCGTCCGGCGCATAAACAATTTTCTTTGATTTAACAATTTGAAGAACCTCATCAAAGGAAATCTGAGCCTTGATAAACTGCTCTGTCAAATCGGCAATCGTCATACAGTTACTGCCGCTTTGATATGCTCCGGCAGAATTGCCATGCACATATAACAGCGTTCCTGCATTTCCGTTTTGATTTACCCCATGATAAGAATGATAAATTCCGTCCGGTCGCAAAATTCCAATATAGAAACGCTCTTTTTCTTTTATTACTTTATGCGTCCATACAGAAAGGTCAATGTCAAAATTAAAGCCTGTTATTATGTCGCTTCCGCGATAAACGAATCTGGTACACATAGTAGCCACCTTTCATAAAATCTTTGTATGCTTCGTTTTTATTTTACAGCCGTTCAGATGGACATTCTATATACTGTACGATACCGAAATGATTGGTATAAAATAAGAGGCTGCACTTGGCAGCCCCTTACGGTTACTTTTGATATATGATTTTCCGAACAGCATATAAAGACAAGCAATATTTTTCAGACAGACACTCCATAGAAATACCGCTTTGATATTCCTCTTTTATCCGCTGATTGCGTTGCGCTAATTCTTGACGATAGCCAGAAACTTCTCCCCAACGTTTTTGTTGTTCCTGTTCGATAGGAACGTAGATATATCCGCCTTGAACATAAGATTGCAACTCTTTTACCAATGCGTCCGGAAGAATAACTTGTGCATTAAGATATTTCATGCGGGCTTCCTCCTTGATGTGATAGTCAAGTTGCAAAGCCAGCATTTTTATTTTGCGACTATTTTTTACTCCATGCAACCGTCGCAATCTACTGGCTTTGCATGGAGAAAAGCTTTGTTTCTCTTTTGGGTGTTAATACACATACAAAATCACTTCTTTCTGTCTGACACAATAATCTAAGGCAAATACAGTTTAGCACATTCTTAATCCTATATCAATCTTGATTTTTTCGCGCTCTTTGATATTTTTGACCTGTTCTCCGTAGTAAGTAATTTAAAAAATTTTTTCAAAATCTTTGGCAAAATCGCTCTGTCCGGTGTAATAGGTAGTGAAAGAAAAATTGAGAGGGTTTGGGAAACTTCCCAACAAGCAAAAATCGCCCGCTGTCGGCAGACAGAAAACGGACGATTTTACGGAAAGGGTACCCCGTTCCTATGCTTGCTGAGAAACTTTTCTTCTATCAAACTACGAAAGGACGGGAAAGGAATGGAAAAGAAACGAGATATTGAAAACAACGGATTTATGCCACAAAAGGGCAATCCTCTGCATGAAACAGTTACTTACAAAATCGGCGGCACAATTTTTGAGGTGTCAACGATTTGCGGTGGCTCTGAACCGCTTTATAGCAAAATGGAAAGGCTCATAAAAGCGGAATCCGGCAAAACGCCTACTGACAAAGAAAAAGAAGTCCGCTATAATGAAGATAGCAACCTGTTTGTCGGGCGTTCATTACAGGAGGAATGAACACATGACAACGACGAAAAACTATCCCGACAACATTACCGCTTTATATGCAAGGCTTTCTCAAGAGGACGCTTTAGACGGAGAGAGCAACAGCATAGCCAATCAAAAGAAAATTCTTTTGAAGTATGCAAAGGACAACGGTTTTCCTAATCCTACATTTTTCATTGATGACGGCGTTTCCGGTGTGACGTTTGACCGCCCCGGTTGGAATGAAATGATAAGGCTTTCGGAAGCCGGAAAGGTCAAAACGGTTATCGTCAAAGATATGTCCCGCATGGGGCGCGATTATCTGAAAGTCGGCTACTATACCGAGAGTTTCTTTGCGGAGCGTGACATTCGCTATATCGCAATCAACGACGGAGTAGACAGTGAAAAAGGCGATAATGAATTTACCCCTTTCCGTAATCTGTTCAATGATTTTTACGCACGCGATACAAGCAAGAAAATTCGCGCAGTCATGCGGTCAAAGGGCAATGCCGGAGAACATCTTTGTACCAATCCGCCCTATGGGTACAGGAAAGACCCAGACGACAAAAAGAAATGGATTGTAGATGAAGAAGCTGCCGCTGTGGTAAAGAAAATTTTTGATTTGTGTATTGCCGGAAAAGGACCCATGCAGATAGCAAAAGTGCTAACAGCGGACAAAGTGTTGACAGTCAAAGCCTACTATGCAAAGCGTGACGGAAAGGCTATGCCGGATAATCCCTATCGTTGGGATTACAAATCCATAGCGGGGATATTGGAACGCCCAGAATATACAGGGTGTACAGTCAATTTCAAAACCTATTCCAAATCCCACAAGCTGAAAAAACGTCTGCAAAATGCGCCGGAAAATTACCGTATCTTCCCCAACACGCAACCTGCGATTATCGAGGAACAGGTATTTGAGAGGGTGCAGGAATTAAGGGCAAACAAACGCCGCCCTACAAAGACAGGACGGCAAGGCTTATTCTCCGGCTTGCTTTATTGCGCTGACTGTGGCGAAAAGCTGTACTTTTGCACAACAAACAGTTTTACGCCCAAACAAGAGCATTATGTCTGCTCCAACTACAAGAGCAATACGGGTACTTGTTCCGCGCATTTTATCAGAGAGGAAACCTTAAAACTGTTCGTCCTGCAAAGGATATTTGATGTAACAGCTATGTTCTTTGATGATATACAGAGCTTTCAAAACATGGTTTATCAGCAGCGATTTGAGGAAGCAGAAAAAGCAGTAAAGCGGCAAAAGAAAGAACTGGAACAGGCAAGGAAACGGATTGCCGAGCTTGACCGTATTTTCAAGCGGATTTACGAGGACGACATCAACGGCACAATCAGTCACGAAAGATTCTTGAAGTTGTCCGCCGAGTATGAAGCGGAGCAAAAGGAACTGACAAAGTTTGTCAAGGCAGAACAAGCTGCCGTTGATACCTACGAACAGGACAGAACGGATTTTGACAGCTTCGCTGCCGTTATCCGCAAGTATGTGGGAATACGGGAATTAACGCCTACTATTGTCAATGAGTTTGTAAAGAAAATCATTGTTCACGCGCCGGATAAGTCCAGTGGACACCGCAGACAGAAGGTTGAAATTGTCTGGAACTTTATCGGGGAACTGAAACAGGACGAGGACAAGCAGACGGTTGAACGGCAGAGAAAAAGCAGAACGGCATAGCCTTTTGACTATGCCGCCCTGCGATATTGAAATTGCTTCCTTATAGGTGTGCGCGTTTTCGTGATATCTTCCTTTTTCTTTCCTATATGTATTTTTCTCACTTCATAAAAACAGCTTCAACTGCTCATATTCGGTTTCTTTTTTCAATTCTGCCGGCCTTTTCCTCAAAATATGTTCTGCGGATCGCTTATCCCATATCCAATTCTCTACCTCTTCTTTTTCAAGAATCAAAGGCATACGGTCATGGATCGGTTCGACAGAAGCATTGGCATTTGTGGTCAAAATCACAAATCGATTCTGTCCCTGAAATGACTGAAAACATCCTGCCATAAACATCACATTTCCATTCTCCCGCTCAAAAGTATATTTTTCTTTTGTTTTTGTCCATTCATAAAATCCTTTTGCCACAATAACGCAGCGTCTGTAAAGAATACTTTCTCGGAACATTCTTTTCTCCATTGCACTTTCCGCTCTGGCATTGATGACCAGACCTTGGCCGTCAAAACGAGGGAATCCCCAAATCATCTGATCTGCAGTTAAGATCGAATTTCCTGCTCGTAAAACGAGAGCTGCCTCTGACGGATAGACATCCCCATCCTTTCCAAACCATTGCCTTTCATTAAAATCCGGGAACTCTCCCAGGCTTTGGATCGTTCCTTTATCAATATAGTATCTTCCGCACATGATTTCTTCCTTATATCTTATCTTTCATCAGTTCGTACATTTCTTTTTCTGTCTGTATAGCGTCCATTTTCGCTTTGAATTCTTCATTGCTGAACATTTTTACAAGATTGTATAAAATATCGTTGATGCTGTCTGCACTGATTACGCTCAAACCAATCACATAAGTGACAGCCTTATCCTTATGATCCAAGAACAAGACCGGTTGTTTCAAACGGACAAAACTGATTCCTTCCTTGACCGCTCCTTTCCAGGCTTCTGCGTGAGGAATTGCAAGATCCGGATAAATGACAACATAGTCTCCGTTTTCCCGAATATTATCGACCATTGCCTCGATATAAGATTCCCTCACCATCCCGGTTCGGTATAATAGCTGTCCTGAAATCCGAACTGCATCTTCCCATGATTTTGCCGATACATTCAAAGAAATCCCTTCTTCCATTAAAAAAGACTCTCCTTCTTTTTTGGCGACTACTTCCCTTTTCTTCTCCTTTGGTAATTTCTTTTCCTCCTGCATCTGCTCCAGAATATCCATGGCTGTCATGCGGATCTGATAGATCTCTTCTTTGTTTAAGATAGGGCCATTGATCTTGATGCATGGAATCTCTTTGCATTGATATGGCACCATGGAAATGATCATTTTTATCTTACTTGTGTCTATGTCTATATTTTCATGGGAAGCCCTGATCTCTGCAATTTCTAAAATGTCATCAAAATACGCCATTTCTGTCTCAAACAGCTTCATGGTTCCCCTTCCCATGGCTCCTACCAGCATTACGGGAATTTTTTGCTCCTTTGCCTGTTCCATTTTTTTCTTCTCCACCATCGAGGCAAAATACATGGTAAGAAAAGAGATTTCATCTTTTTGAAAATTTTTTCTAATATAACGTTCCAGTGGTTTCACACAATCCGCAACTACTTGAAAAATCTCCGGATATTTTCTCTCAATTTCCTCACCAAAAGGATTTTTCAGACATTCTCCGGATCTTGCCCGATAAATCGCTGATTTCATATGGTCTACCA
This sequence comes from uncultured Clostridium sp., assembly GCA_946498245.1. Taxonomy (GTDB): domain Bacteria; phylum Bacillota; class Clostridia; order Lachnospirales; family Lachnospiraceae; genus UMGS1370. The sequence continues at coordinate 36,959 of CAMMNN010000031.1, forward strand.
ATACATCATACAAGCCAAAGTCTAAATAAAAACTAATATGAAAGCTCTCACAAATACGATAAATGGCTTCTCCTATAATGACAGGAATGGCGATCTCATCTACATTGGTCGTACTGCTTTTTAGATAGCTCTTCCTTCGCAGACATTGTACAAAATGTTTCTTTTCTGACTCCGGAATCGTAATAGAACAGGCATTTCCAACACGATCCAATATGTTTCTGCTAAATTCATATTTCGAACTTTTCTTTATGGAATCGTCCATTTCATCCAGATACTTTCCTTTTGATAACCTTTTCAAAAGGATTAGAATCTCAAATACAACTTCCATAAAAGAAAAATCAGAGAAATAAAAGCCATGTTTGTTTTCTTCTTCTGCAACAATTTTTTGAATCACCGGCATCCTGTCTTCATATTCCAGTTCTCGAAGCAGCAAATGATTAAAAACATCCCAAATTTCTCCGTTTTTATAATTGGAATAATCCGGATTTAACTCCATAAGTTTTAAAATTCCATTCCGAATATCCATTTCTTTGCCTTTGACCTTATACCCTTTTTGAACTTGGGAGCTTAATTCCATCTGTCCAGAAGAAAACCAGTCTTTTAATTCGTTGAGATCTGCAATCGCTGTATTCCTGCTGATCTTTAGACGCTCAGATAATTCTGCTGCTGTCACATATCCTTCTCGATTCATCAAAATCATGGCGCAGATTGTCTTTCGCTCCTCTCCATTCAGCCGATAAATATAAAAATCTGCTTTCATTAAAAATTTTTTTAAATCATCGTATAGACGATCTGGTTTTTCCTGAAAGTCAAGAAACCCCGCTTCATCCGGCATTAACGGCGGCAATCCTTCCGCGCACAGCTCATCATTCAATTCACGGATCCATTTTCGGACCATTCTCTCAGATACATGAAATTGTTTTGCAAGATACAACATATCTATTTTCTGCCGCATCATCACGCTTGTTAAGATTCTGCTGCTTTTGTAATCCATGTTCTGATCCTCCTTACGATCCTATATGCTCCTTAATCCAATCACAGATCAAATCAGCGATTTCATCACTGTTATCTTCCATCATCAGCGCATGGGTATTGCCTCGGATTCCAAGTTTTGGAAGTTCCATCCAGGTACTGTCACCGCCCATTTCCAATATCTTATGATGAAGGTTTCTCATACTTCCTTCCCATGCAAATGCTCCCGGCCATTTATATCCGTCGATACAGTATGCATCTCCCAGAAAATCACCATATACAAATAAAAACGGAATATCTCTAAAAACAGATACATCTGTTTTATCTACATCCAAATCAGAGGAACTTTCCACCATGATGATCCCTTTTATATTTTCTGCATTTTTCAGTGCGGCCTCCAGTGAAAACAGGCCTCCCTGACTATGGGCCAAGACGATCATTCCATCTTTCATACTGGAAAAATATTCGTCATAAGCTGCCTGCACCATGGCATTTGATGTTGTCCATCTTGGCACATGCTGCTTCATAAATTGATCATATTTGCTGTAATCAAATCGGCTGCCTTCATAAGGGACTCCCGCTTTCGGACCCAGACGATAAGTTGTCCACCGTTCTCCATAGCTGTTAAACATTGGCGGTCCCTCATTGATCTCCGGATATTGTGCCCAGGAAGACCGCCCACGCTCTACTCCGTCAGAAACATTGACATTCAAACCATTTTGCAAAAAACGAAACTCCCACCCAGGCCGTCCATCCTGTGTACTTTCCCACAATGCACCGGTAGCGCCGCCTCCATGAATCATAC
>CAMMNN010000032.1 GCA_946498245.1 uncultured Clostridium sp.
CTGGTACTGGATCCCCTCATAAGCCAGAAGAGCCGGCGTCAAACTCTCTAATCTGTCCGGTTCCATCTCCTGAAACCGGACAAAATTCTGCCTTGCAATTCCTTCGTTGCACTTCCACAATGCCTGGGCCTGGGAAAAATCCAGTCCCCTGATTTTCTCTAACAGGAGCTTCGTCTTTTCTAAAAATTCCGGCAGAGATTCCGCCGGAAAATAGTCTGTATTCCGGTTCATTTTCTTTGCCGGAGAAATAATAATTTTCATAAAGCCTCCAGCATCTGGGCCGGATTTTCCTTTGCCTTTACTTTGCCGAAAGCCTTTTCTATGATGCCTTCTTCATTAATAAGATAGGTGGTTCTCACAACGCCCATGGTCTTTTTCCCGTACATATTTTTCTCCTGCCATACGTCATATGCCTGAATTGCCTGCAGCTCCGGATCTGATAAAAGAGTGAAGGGAAGGCTGTATTTTTCTTCGAATTTTTTGTGGGAAGCCACCCCATCTTTGCTGATTCCCACTACCTCTGCTCCCTTTTCCTGGAACTGAGGATAGCGTTCCCCAAATCCACAGGCCTGGGCTGTGCAGCCTGGAGTATTATCCTTAGGATAAAAATACAAAATCAGTTTTTTTCCACGATAGTCTGACAGACTAACCATATTTCCGTTCTGATCCGGAAGGGTAAATTCCGGCGCTTTCGTTCCGATTTCCAGCATCTTGTTTCCTCCTTATTTCCGCTTACGCATTGTTAAATTGTAATAAAATGATTTCATTATATGTATTCCTGCCATACCATCTTCCTGCTTTTTTCACCTGAACACAGGAATTAAAATAGCCAAAATCCGCGTGACGCCAGGGCCTTCGCGATATACCACAATATATCACATTTAAAGTGGAATGTAAACTTTATGAAGCAGAGCTGACCCTGTGCGCTTCAAAAGCTGCGCCCTGACAGTTTCCGCGGGCGAGACAGCCAATAGGCCGCAGGCCCGCCAAAAATCTATAGAAATTGAAAAACTTTTTAAATTCTCTTGCTTGTGACGCAGGGTAATCATATATACTGTTTTCAGGAGGCGATGAAAATGGATAAAAACCTGGCAATCCCTCAGGGATATATGACCATAGGGGAAGTTGCAAAGAAAATGGATGTCACGGTACGGACTTTACAGCACTATGACAGAGAAGGGGTTCTTCCTCCATCATCTGTCACGGAAGGAGGACGCAGATTATATACTGACAGGGACATTGTGAAGCTTCATCAGATTCTATCGCTGAAGCATTTAGGGTTCTCTCTGGACGACATTAAAAACCGTCTGATCCCTCTCGATACCCCGTCTGAAGTTGCCCTTGTCCTTGCTCAGCAGGCCGCAGACATCAAAAAGAAACTGGAAAATTTGGCGGAAGCATTAAGGGAACTGGAGGCTTTGCAGGGAGAGGTCCTTCAAATGCAGACCGTAGATTTCAAGAAATATGCAGATATAATCGTAAATCTCCAGATGAAAAATGACTTTTACTGGCTCATTAAGCATTTTGATGATCAAACACTGGATCACATCCGCAGCCGCTTTGACAAAGAAAGCGGTCTGGCCTTTATCAATGCCTTTACACGGCTTCAGGAGGAGGCCATACAGCTTCAGGACGCCGGGGTTCCTGCAGACAGCCCTCAGGGACAGGACTTTGCAAGGGCTTATTGGGATATGATTATGGATTTTACCGACGGCGATATGAGTCTCATTCCTAAGCTTATGGAATTTGGAAACCTCGAATTTTCGGATAAAAACTGGCAGGAAAAGCAGGAACGCGCTAATGCTTATGTCCAGCAGGTTTTGGATATTTACCTGGCAAAATCAGGATTCAATCCCTTTTGATGATTTTCGGCTGAGTCGCTCCCGTGGAGGGAGCGACGGCAATGACAGGGAATCAAACCGCTTATGAAGGATTTCAATCCATGCCCCCGCAGGGGGAGCGACGCCTGCACCGCCATCAATAATTTGGGGGTACTGTATTTCAATCCACGCTCCCGCAGGGGGAGCGACGGGATTCTGAGAAAAAAGTGCGGCGTGGAGATCAATTTCAATCCACGCTCCCGCAGGGGGAGCGACAGCAATTTTAACCAATTTCTATATTTATTTTTCGGGATATAATAGTCGTTTTTCTCAATTTAATTAAGCGGATTTGTATTTCCGCCCTGCAAGTCGCAGCGCAAAATCCCTTTTCCATATATAATTGCAGTGCGAATCTCTCGGGCTTTTTATGTGTACTTACCATTCGCACTTCGTCTCATTGATGTGTTCCGCCCTATTGCAGCCCATATTTCTGCATGATGAAGCTGGATATATGGCGATTTGCAGGGCAAAGCACATGAAACAGCCGCTGCCTCTGCCACTTTTCTTTTCGCTGCACATCAGTTAGCTATTTTTCCGCTGCAAATGCCGCCGCCTCTTTCACCCAGCCCATAAGCTCTTCATCGATTTCTTCCTGCTGGGAAATCAATACATGGTGAGTCCAACGGTTGGGATATGGTTCACTTGCTGCGTCAATACGGGAAGATTCCGCTTTATGGCGGAGTCCGAAGGTAATTACAATATAGGAAGCCGGACAATCCTTTTTCTTTCGCACACGCAGGAAGGATACGCAGGAAAAAAGATGCTTATTGTAAAACGAAATCTGGCTTTTCTGTACCTTAATCCGCACATTCTCAATCTCCTGAAACACTCTCTGTTCAAACGCGTCGTAGAGAGGCAGGGCTTCCATATGGTTCTCAAAAAAGTACAAGACGTCGCTGTTCATGCCTCTGATCTTCCTTTCTCTCAAAGTACAAGCAGATTCATACTTTGATAAAATGCTTGTCCCTTCCGATAAAACATTAAAAACAATTTACTCCCGTGTACATTATACCAATCATTCGGGGATTGCGCTATACATTAGCTGCAGTCAATGAAACTTTTAGCGAAATGTTTGCCGGCATCTTGTTTGTACGCAAGTAAAAGGCGGGAAACTCTTACACTTTTACAATATATTTGCCAGTTGCCTGCTCTATGAACTCCCGAAATTCCTGGAGCGCTCCTCCGCAGATTTTTTTCTTATCATATACCTGAGCGTGGCTGATATTGTATATGAATATAAAATAGTCTGCATTTTCAGCTATAACCTCAATCTTATTATAGTGAAAAATGCTTGTGCCAATATCCGTACTGGAAACAAATTCATTCTCTCTAAACACAGCTTTTGCTTTTTCTGTACCGGGCAATAACCGCCTGCGGGCAAAATAACCGTTGATAGCATCTTCCCATAATAAAACTATAACCAGTATACTTATGGTAATCAATGTGATAATTGTACGCATTTCTAATTTAATTGAAAATCCGTTATCGCCTGACCAGCAAGAAAGCAACAGGCCTAATACTACAACAATCCAGCCAAATATATGGGAGCGTCGGCTCCTTTTCCTGCGGACAGTTTTTCTTAGGGCCTTCGCCATAACGGTCATGGATTTTTGATTGTATTCTGTTTCAAAAGAAATGTTCATGGCAATTTCCCTTTCTATTTCCCCTCCCGCTTTTTTGTTATCTTACCATAATTTTACAACCATGGAAATAGGGAGTTTTTTGGATAGCGTAAAACGATTGTCAGCTTAAAAAGAATCTTCGACACTTCAGCCTCCTAGCCCCCATTCATGGTGAATGGATGATTTGGTCTTTCACACAGAATCCGACTATGCCAGAAAAATCAACTGGCTGCTGCCCCGCTGTGAGGAAACGCAGATTCGTGTTATCTATGACATGATTGAAACCATGCAGGAAATCGGAAAACACTAATACTAATTCCCGTTCCGATTTTCCTGAAATTTCTGAGGACGAAAACCGGGTTACCCTTGTTCGTTTTCTCTTCCAAAAAAGCAACTGGAATGCCATTTTTCGCCAAGGTTTTTCACTGGTATAGAGAATCTGAAAACTTATCAGGTTCTCTTTTGTTAGGCCAAGGGCCTAACAACGCAAAAAGGGGCACTTTCACGTTTTAAATGAAAGTGTCCCTAATATCTTAGGTACAATATTGATTTAGTACAGCTTTGCTCCCGCCGGAATCGTATCATCTAACATCAGGAGATTTAATCCCTCACGCCCATCATATTCATATACGGCGGAAATGAGCATTCCTTCGGAATCGATACCCATCATCTTTCTGGGCGGCAGGTTGGTAATGGCCACACAGGTCTTTCCAACCAGATCCTCTGGCTCATAATATTCGTGGATTCCACTTAAAATGGTACGTTTCCGGTCGCTTCCGTCATTCAGGGTGAACTTTAAAAGCTTTTTGGACTTTGGAACCGCCTCGCAGGCCTCTACCTTTACCACCCGGAAATCGGACTTGGAGAAGGTATCAAAATCCACCGCATCCTCAAACAGCGGCTCGATCTTCACTTTAGAAAGATCAAGCTGCGGTACGGACACAGCCGCCGGCATAGCCTCTAACTGCTGCGCAAGGGCCTGAGATGCCTGACCCATGGCAGACTCCAGGGAAGCTGCTTTTCCAGCCTCGCTGTTAGCCTTCTTAGCCCCTTCAGAACCGCCAAGGGACTTCATTGTCGGAAACAGCAGTACGTCCCGGATAGCTGAGGAATCTGTCATCAGCATTACCATACGGTCGATGCCGTATCCAATTCCGCCTGTGGGGGGCATACCTACCATAAGGGCGTTTAAGAAGTCCTCGTCTGTGTGGTTTGCCTCCTCGTCGCCCTGAGCGAACATCTCTTCCTGGGCTGCAAAACGTTCTCTCTGATCAATGGGGTCATTTAACTCGGAGTAAGCGTTGGCCATTTCCCAGCCGTTCATGAAAAACTCAAAGCGCTCTACGTGTTCCGGATTGTCCGGTTTCTTTTTGGTCAGCGGAGAAACCTCAATGGGGTGATCCATTACAAAGGTGGGCTGAATCAAGTGCTCTTCTGCAAATTCTTCAAAGAAGAGATTTAAAATATCGCCTCTCTTATGGCGTTCTTCGTACTCTACGTGATGCTCCTTAGCGGCGGCTCTGGCCTCTTCCAGAGTATGGATGGTATCAAAATCCACTCCGGAATATTTCTTTACGGCTTCTACCATGGTAATTCTTTCAAAGGGTTTCCCCAGATCCATTTCAATGCCGTTGTAAACAATCTTTGTGCTCCCCAGTACTTCCTGGGCCACATAGCGGTACAGGTTTTCCGTTAAATCCATCATGCCGTGGTAATCCGTATAAGCCTGATACAGCTCCATCAGTGTAAATTCCGGATTGTGACGGGTATCTACGCCTTCATTGCGGAATACGCGGCCGATTTCGTATACGCGTTCCAAACCGCCTACAATCAGTCTCTTTAAGTACAGCTCCAGAGAAATCCGCAATTTTACGTCTTCGTCCAGGGCGTTAAAATGGGTTTCAAAGGGACGGGCGGCGGCTCCGCCGGCATTGGCTACCAGCATGGGCGTTTCCACCTCCATAAATCCCTGGCCGTCCAGGAAACGGCGGATAGCGGAAATGATTTTGGAGCGCTTAATGAAAGTCTCCTTTACCTCTTCATTCATAATCAGGTCCACGTATCTCTGGCGGTAACGGATGTCCGTATCCGTCAAGCCGTGAAACTTCTCCGGAAGAACCTGGAGGCTCTTGGAAAGGAGCTTCAGCTCTGTAGCATGAATGGAGATTTCTCCGGTTTTTGTAGTAAATACCGTTCCCTTCACCCCGATAATGTCGCCAATATCCAGCTTCTTAAAGTCCTTGTATTCTTCTTCCCCAACATTGTCCCGGGCAACGTAAACCTGGATTTTGCCTTGTAAATCCTGAAGGCTGCAGAAGGACGCCTTTCCCATGACGCGCTTAAACATCATACGGCCGGCAACGGACACTTCTTTTCCTTCCAGTTCATCATAATGTTCTTTGATTTCCGCACTGTGATGCGTTTGATCATACTTGGTTACCTGAAACGGATCTTTGCCAGACGCCTGAAGTTCTGCCAGCTTATCCCGGCGCGCCTGAAGCACGTGATTTAATTCTTCCTGGCTCTTTACCTGATTCTGTTCTCCTGCCACCTTGGTACACTCCTTTAGTTATACTCTCTGTATTGCCAGTACTTTGTACTGAATGGTTCCCATCTGAGTTTCCACTTCTACCACGTCCCCGACTTTCTTTCCAATAAGGGCATGGCCCACGGGAGATTCATTGGAGATTTTGTTCTGAAGGCTGTTTGCCTCTGTGGAACCTACAATGCTAAATTCCATTTCTTCTGCGTATTCAATGTCGTACACCCGAACTACGCAGCCAACGTTAATCTTTTCCAGATCCACGTCTTCTTCTACGACTACTTCGGCATTTTTCAGAAGCTTTTCCAGCTCCTCAATCCGCAGCTCAATGTCTCTCTGCTCGTCTTTTGCAGCGTCATACTCTGCATTCTCAGACAAGTCGCCCTGCTCTCTGGCTTCCTTTATCTTCTGAGCCACTTCTTTTCTGCGGTTTACTTTCAAATCGTGAAGTTCGTCTTCGTATTTTTTTAATCCTGCATAGGTCAGAATATTTTTCTTTTCTTCCATAATGTCTTGCTTCCTCCTGAACTATTTGTCACGCCTTCTCGCATTCAAGGTATTATAGCCCAAACTCCCCCGGTTGTCAAGAACTAAGACCGGCCTTCAAATGCCTTTCCATACAAGGATTTTTTCGCCCTTCCAAACGGCGGGACCCGGCGTCAGCAGTCGGTCATGATACGGATAATCTCCTTATCCGTTTCCTTCATTCCCTCTCTTCCCAAACGGCCTACGTTGATAATGGTATTTTCCACGCCTTTGGAAACAATTCCTTCTCCGCCCCTAAACTGCTGGCCGCTGCGGTACATATAGTACCCTAAAATGCCAGCGTCTACGGCTGCGGCAATTTTTCCGGCGCAGGACGGTTTGGCTCCGTCGCAGATAATTCCGGAAACAATGGCCAGACTGTTTACTAAGGTATGGGCCACAGCCGTTAAATCTCCGCCCATAAGATAGGCAATGCCGCAGCCGGAACCGCAGCCGGCGCTGACTGCTCCGCAGTATGCCGACAGGCGGCCGATTCCCGTTTTCTGGTGAATGGTAATGAGATTGGACAGGGCCAAGGCCCGGTAAAGCTCCTCCCTGGAGACTTTCAGCTCTTCTGCATATTCTATGACAGGAAGGGAGGCCGCCATTCCTTGATTTCCGCTGCCGGAATTAATAATCACCGGCATTTCGCAGCCGCTCATTCTGGCGTCTGAACCGGCCGCAGCCATGGCTCTGGCCCGAACCCGTACATCATTTCCGAAGGCTTCCAGCAAAACGCTGCCAACATTGGCTCCCCAATCGTTTTTCAGCCCTTCTTTGGCAATGGCGGTATTATACTCAATCTGCCGGCCTAAAATTTCTTCAATGTCTTTTATGTCAACGGTTTTGGCAAACTCATAAATATCCTTTACTTTTAAAAGGCTTCTGTCGGCCATCTGGGCCTCTTTTAAGGCTGTTGCGCCGATTTGGTACAGTACCCGGCCATCTTTTTCGATAAGGACAATGTTTGTGTGGTAATTGGCAATTCTCACCTTTACCCAGGAAGCGCCTTTCCGGACCGTTACGATCATGTCCAAAATGTCGTCGGTTTCCAAAGGCTTTACCTGAATATCGGTTTCTGTCAGAAATCCCCGGATTTTCTCTTTCTGCTCCGGCGTAACGTCAGAAATCACTTCCAGCACTTTCTCCGATTTTCCGGCGGCAATCCCAGCGGCAGCCGCCGCCTGGATTCCTTTTAAACCGTCTGTATTAGGCACAACGACGCTCTTTACGTTTTTTATAATATTGCCGCTGGCCTCCACCATGCAGCGCTCCGGCACAGCGCCTAAAATCTCTCTGGCCTTGGCGGCGCAGTAAGCCAGGGCGATGGGTTCTGTGCAGCCCATAGCCGGAACCAGCTCTTCTTTTAAAATCTGTACATATGTTTGATACCGTATATCTGACTTTTCCATTTTGTACCTCCGGTTTTGAAAGCCTATTCCCTTAAAAAGTGTGCGCTACAACCGTTCTTCCAGCAGTCTTTCCATGTCTCCGTAAGTTTCCACCTGGTTGATTTCCCGGCGCAGGGCCGCGGAATGAGGCATTCCGGCAGTGTACCAGGCCATGTGGCTCCTCATCTCCCTCATACCTACGTATTCTCCTTTATACTCAATAAGCATTTTTCCATGGCGGAGAATCATGGCCTTTATTTCGTCTTTAGAGGGCGGAGGCGGCACAACTCCTGTTTCCAAAAAGGCGGCCGTCCGGCCAAAGATCCAGGGATTGCCCTTGACTCCCCTGGCAATCATCACACCGTCACAGCCGGTTTCCTCCATCATTCTGGCTGCGTCCTCAGGCTGGAATATGTCGCCGTTTCCAATAACCGGAATGGCCACCGCTTCTTTCACCCGCCGGATGGTTTCCCAATCCGCTTTTCCGGAATAATACTGCTCCCTGGTACGTCCGTGAACCGCCACGGCCTGAACGCCGCAGGCCTCCGCCATTTTAGCAAACTCCACTGCCGTTTCCTCTCCGTCAAAAAAGCCCTTGCGGAATTTTACCGTCACAGGCTTGGAAATAGCCTTTACCATGGCTGTGAGGATTTTTTCCGCCAGCTTGGGATTTTTCATCAAAGCGGATCCTTCCTGGTTATTGACGATTTTGGGAACCGGGCAACCCATATTCACATCAATGATGTCATAGGGGCCCTCTGCCAGCCGCCCTCCGATTTCCGCCATAATCTCCGGATCCGAGCCAAAGATCTGAACGGCTGCGGGACGTTCCCCTTCGTCAATGTTTAACAGCTCTTTTGTATTTTTATTTCCATATAGAATTGCCTTTGCGCTGACCATCTCCGTACAGGTCAGGGCGCAGCCCTGTTCTTTGCACAAGATCCGAAAGGGCAGATCCGTCACTCCAGCCATAGGCGCCAGAATCAGGGGATTTTTCAGAGCCACATTTCCAATCACCGGGCCGGGATAGGCTTTCGTTCTATTCATCTTCTTCCTCCCCGGATTTAAGGGCTTCTTCCGCCGGCATACCCAAAAAGCGGATTTTGTAATACAGCTCCAGGGATTCCAAAAGCTCCTTTTTCTCTTTCTGATATTTCCGAATCAAAAGCCCGCTTCCGATTTCATCAAAAAGATAGTCCCAATCCTCTGCAAATACCTGAAATTCCAGGGTTCCCCCGGAGGTAAATCTCAAAGTCAGAACGCCTCCCACATCCTCTGTAAAAAGGACGCACATCACCTGCAGTTCTTTCTGTACCTCTTCGGGCAGATTTTTAAAATCCTGATTAAAAAAGTATTTCTGTTCGTAAGAATTAGCTCCGCAGAGCACCACCGGCTCCGCCCCTTTGCAATGACTTTCCGCCATACCGAAATTCTCCTTTTTATGTAATAGATCGCTTTATTCCCTATGGCATAGAAAAGGGATGCCTGAAAACTCTCAGGCATCCTGCCTTATACAATCCGCGGTTTCCGCTTTTTTTAACTTATTAACGCACCAACATCTTGCAGATTTCGTATTGGTCTTCCGGAATATCTTTTTTCATGTTTAATGCTTCCTGAATGTCCAAATCTACGTACTGGCCTGCCCGGTAAGCAACTACCCTGTTGCTCTTTCCTTCCGCCAGGAGCAGAGCAGCCTTGGAACCCATAATGGAAGCGTACACACGGTCTTTACAGGTGGGGCTTCCGCCACGCTGCATATGACCCAGAATCGTAGCCCTGGTTTCAATTCCAGTAGCTGCCTCGATTCGGCGTGCCATGGAAGCGGAGTGGCCGATTCCTTCTGCGTTGATAATAATATTGTGCTTTTTGCCCCGTTTCCGGTTATCGATAATCCGGTTAATAATGGCCTGCTCGTCTCCGTCATAGCGCTCCGGAAGAAGGATTTCCTCTGCGCCGTTGGCAAAACCGCACCAGAGGGCAATATATCCTGCCCGACGGCCCATAACCTCAATAATACTGCATCTTTCATGAGAGGTAGAGGTATCCCTTACCTTATCGATTGCCTCCATAGCCGTATTTACAGCCGTATCAAAGCCTATGGTGTACTCTGTACAGGCAATATCCAGGTCAATGGTTCCGGGTACGCCTACGGTGTTGATTCCCAGGGCGGACAGCTTTCCTGCGCCGCGGTAAGAACCGTCGCCGCCGATTACCACAATACCGTCGATTCCGTGCTTATGGCAAATCTCCGCACCCATCTCCTGGCCTTCCGGGGTCATAAATTCCATACACCTTGCCGTGTATAAAATCGTTCCGCCTCTGTGGATAATATCGGAAACGCTGGTACTGTCCATATCCACAATTTCTTCTTGAAGGAGGCCTGCATATCCTCTCATAATTCCCTTTACTTTCAAGCCCTCATGAATTGCCGTCCTCACGACCGCCCGGATCGCCGCGTTCATTCCCGGCGCATCTCCGCCGCTGGTCAGTACGCCGATGGTTTTTACCTTTTTAGCCATAAAAAGTGCCTCCCTCTCTGCGAGATTCATTTTTTCATTTACAAAACGTATCTTTTTCCATACATCCCATATTTTAATGCATTTTTCCCTGATTAGCAATACCTAGAATGACAAATCTATCTTTTTCTCTCCTGAAGGGTCTTCTCCACAATGCGGACGTTTTCCTGCCCCAGAGCCGCAGTCAGACGGGCCGTCAGCTCTTCGGAAAGCCCGACCCGCCAATTGGCCGGAAGTACTTTCTTCGCCCGCTCCTTTTCGAGATAAATTATCACAGAAGACTCCCCTTCCGCCTGCCTCAGCATATCCAAAAGCTTCTGCTCTCCCGCCAGGTAGGCGGCCTTGTCCGGATATTTCAGCCACAGTTCTCTGGGCACCTGGGAAAAAGGAATCGCTTTCTCCAGAACCAGTTTTCCCACAGGTTCTTCCCCTAAAGAAACCCGTCCCCGGATAAAAAGTCTGGCGTCCTCTGCAAAAAGTTCCCTCTGCGCCTCATAATTCTGCGGAAATACCAGTACTTCCACAGATCCGGTCAGATCCTCCAGCGTCAAAAAGGCCATGACTTTATTTGTCCTAGTAGTTTTTACTGTCTTATCCGTTATCATACCTCCGATGGTTACGTGATCGCCGTCGGAAAGCCTTGCCAGATTGGTTTCTTCATCCACTACAAAATCCATAGCCGAGGCCGTAACGTTCTTTTTCAAAAGTCCCTCATATGCCTCCAGAGGATGGCCGCTGATATAGATTCCCAGAGCTTCCTTCTCTCCGGCCAGAAAATCTTCTTTGGAAAATTCCTCTACATTGGGGAAGGTAATCTGGAAATCGTCTTTTTCCTCCTCTCCGGCAAAATCGAAAAGACTGAGCTGTCCGGCCATAGAATTTTTCTTTTCCCGGTTTTTTGCGTCCAGAATCTCAGGAGCGGCCATCATCTTTTGCCGACGGTTTCCCGGCAGGCAGTCCAGGGCGCCGGAGCGGATAAAGTTTTCCAACGTCCTTTTATTGACCTCTTTATTGGACATTCGTTCAATAAAATCTTCTAATGTGCGGAAACTGCCGTTTTGGTTCCGCTCATCCACAATGGCGTCCACTACGGACTTTCCAATGCTTTTGATAGCGGACAGGCCGTAGCGGATATTGTTTCCCGATACGGAAAATCCGCTTTCCCCTTCGTTAATATCCGGCGGCAGGATAGAGATCCCCATCTGGCGGCAGGTGACAATGTACTCCGACAATTTGGTAATATTGTCCATTACGGAGGTCATGAGAGCCGCCATAAACTCTGCGGGATAGTAATACTTTAAATAGGCCGTCTGGTAGGAAACTACGGCGTAAGCCGCCGCGTGGGATTTATTGAAGGCGTATTTTGCAAAGTCAATCATTTCATCATAAATATGGTTGGCCGTTTTTTCATCAATGCCGTTGGCAATGCAGCCTTTCACGCCTTCCTGGGGATTTCCGTAAACGAAATTCTGGCGCTCCTTTTCCATCACCGAGGCCTTCTTTTTAGACATGGCGCGGCGCACCAGGTCGCTTCGTCCCAGAGTGTAGCCCGCCAGATCCCGTACAATCTGCATGACCTGCTCCTGGTAGACGATGCAGCCGTAAGTAGGCTCCAAAATGGGTTCTAGCTGCGGACACTCATAGGTGATGGAGCCAGGATTGTTTTTCCCTTTCAGATACTTGGGGATAAAATCCATGGGGCCCGGACGGTACAGGGAAATCCCGGCGATAATGTCTTCCAGGCTGTTGGGCTTTAGCTCCTTCATGAAGCTTTTCATCCCTGCGCTTTCCACCTGAAATACCCCGTCTGTCCTTCCCGTTCCAATGGACTCCAAAACCTGTTTATCGTCATAGTCAATGCGGTCTACATCAATATGGACGCCCCTGTTTTTTTCCACCTGTTCACAGGCATTTTGAATTACCGTCAGGGTTCTCAGGCCCAAAAAGTCCATCTTTAAAAGGCCCAGTTCCTCCAGGGTCGTCATGGTAAACTGTGTGGTAATGGTTCCGTCCGCCGCCCTGGACAGAGGCACGTATTCGTCTACGCTGGTCCGGCTGATAACCACTCCGGCGGCGTGCATGGAAGTATGGCGGGGAAGGCCTTCCAGCCTTTTTGCCATATCAATGAGATAGGTTACTTCCGGATCCTTCTTATAAGCGTCCCCGAGATCCGGACTGGCCTTCAGAGCTTTTTCCAGGGTCATTCCCAGATCCCCGGGAATCATTTTGGCTATGGCGTCGCAGCGGGCGTAGGGCATATCCAGTACCCGGCCTACGTCCCGCACAACGCCCTTGGCCGCCAGAGTACCGAAGGTTACAATCTGAACCACCTGGTCTTTTCCGTATTTCCTTACTACGTAGTCGATTACTTCCTGACGCCTTTCGTAGCAGAAGTCAATATCAATATCCGGCATGGAAACCCGCTCCGGATTTAAAAACCGTTCAAAAAGGAGGTTGTAGCGGACGGGATCGATATTGGTAATTCCCAAAGAATAGGATACAATGCTTCCCGCCGCCGATCCACGGCCAGGTCCTACGCTGATGCCGTTGGAACGGGCAAAATGAATGAAATCCCATACAATGAGAAAGTAATCCACATAACCCATGGTGTGAATGGTATCCAGCTCATACCGCAGGCGGTTGTGAAGGGTTCCGTCGTCATTGGGATAATGGCGGGCAAAGCCCTCTTCGCAGAGGTGGTTTAAGTAGCTCCAGGAGTCGTAGCCCTCAGGCACCTCATACTTCGGCAGCTTTGTGACGCCAAATTCGATCTCTACATTGCAGCGCTCTGCAATCTTATGTGTGTTTTCCAGGGCTTCCGGCGCGTAAGAAAACAGTTCCGCCATCTCCTGTTCCGACTTCAGATAAAATTTCCCGGCCTCATAGCGCATACGGTTTTCGTCGGCTACCTTCTTTCCCGTCTGAATGCACAGAAGAATGTCGTGGGCCTTCCAGTCTTCCTGGAAGGTATAATGGCTGTCGTTAGTAGCCACCAGGTCGATTCCCAGCTCTTTATGGAGACGCAGAAGCCCCTGGTTTACGGTTCTCTGGGAAGGGATCCCGTGATCCTGCAACTCCAGGAAGAAGTTCCCTTTGCCGAAAATCCCTTCATAACGAAGGGCGGATTTCCGGGCCTCCTCATACATTCCCCTTGCCAGGTACCGGGGAATCTCTCCTGCCAGACAGGCGCTGAGGGCGATAATTCCCTCATGGTAGCGCTCCAGAATCTCGTAGTCCACCCTCGGTTTATAGTAAAATCCCTCTACAAAGCCTTTGGACACGATCTTCATAAGGTTCTGGTAGCCCACATTGTTTTCCGCCAGCAGCACCAGATGGTAATACCGATCCTCCCCGCTGACGCTTTCCCGATCCAGCCTGGAACCGGGAGCCACGTAAACCTCACTGCCGATAATGGGTTTGATCCCCACTTCCCTGCAGGCTTTATAAAAATCGATTACGCCGTACATAACGCCGTGATCCGTAATGGCAAGGCTGTCCATTCCCAGTTCCTTTGCTCTGGCCGCCAGCTCTCCGATTTTACTGGATCCGTCTAAAAGACTGTATTCCGTATGGACGTGCAAATGTGTAAAAGCCATAAATCCCCCTATCTATAAAAAGAATCCTGCTTTGCAGGATTCTCCGCCTGCAGTGGGTCGCTCCTGCGACATCTTCCGAACCGCCGCAGTGCGATCCTTGCGGAGCATTGTTATGCCACAGGAAACTGCGTTTCCTATGGTATAACAAAACGGGCCGGCAAAATGCCGGCCGCGCTGTTGGAAAGTTATGCACTGGACGCTTTTATCTGGCGCTTAAATATGCTTCGATTTCGGCAATTGCCTTCTCTTCGTCAGCCCCGTCTGCCGTCACTGTAACTTCTTCCCCTACCGGAAGAACCAGTGTCATCATTCCCATGATGCTTTTGGCATTTACTTTCGTAGAGCCGGTTTCCATATAAATTTTACTGTCGTACTGGCTTGCCACCTGTACAAGCATTGCAATAGGTCTGGCCTCCAGCCCTGTTTCCAATTCAACCGTAATCGTCTTTTTTACCATAATTTTCCTCCTCATTTCCCTTGAAACAGGCTGCCCCCTGTTTCACATCCAGCGTCTTTTTCCCTGAGTTCTCCGGCAATGGCGCTGAGTTTCCTCAGCCGATGGTTTACGCCGGATTTCCCCACGGGAGTATCCAGAGCTTCGCCCAGCTCTTTTAAACTTGCTTCCGGTCTGGCCAAACGGAGTCTGGCGATCTCCTCCAGCCCTTCCGGCAGACGGTGAAGTCCCACGGTGTCGCGGATGTAGGCAATGTCTTCAATTTGCCGAACCGCCGCAGATACCGTTTTGTTAATGTTGGCAGTTTCGCAGTTTACCTGCCGGTTTACCTGCCCCCGCATTTCCCTGAGAATCCGGATATTTTCCAGTTCCATCAGAGACACCGGCGCCTCCATTACATTGAGCAGATCTACGATCTGGCTGCCTTCCTTGATATAAACCACATAATATTTTTTCCGGATTACCACCTTTGCCTCCATTCCAAAGGTTGCGATAACCGTTTGGATCTGGGCGGCTTTTTCCTCCGTAGGGCAGACGATTTCGAAATGGTAAAACCGTTCCGGATCGCTGATGGAACCGGCCGCTAAAAAGGCTCCCCGGATAAAACTCCTGCGGCAGCAGGAGCGCTGCAGAATCACATTGTCCGCCAGAGAAAGGGTTTCCCCAATCTCTCCATTTTCCTGCAGGATTTTGGCTGCTTTCAGAACCTTCATAGAATCCTCATGGTTCTGGACAGCCACAGTATAAGTCAGGGTCTTTCTCAGGAAAGCGTTTCTCCGAACAGAGATGTCCGTACCTATATTAAATGTTTTTTTCAATAATGTAAAGCTTTTTCTCGCAACAGCCGCATTTTCTGTGTGTATTTTTATGCGGTACCGCTCATTTGCCGATATTTGAACCCGTCCGCAAAAGCTTAAAATAGCGGCCAGCTCCGCTATCTGGCAGTGTCGGGCCGTACTGGTCTGCCGGGACAGTTCCTCTTTTACCCTGAAAGAAAATGACATTCCTTATCCCTTCCTTTTCCTGTCCTGGTCAATATCTCTGTGCTCCAGCTTCACTCCCCACTCCTCATGGGATTTCAGCCGTCTGTATACCTCGCCCGCTATGGTAACGGAACGGTGTTTGCCTCCGGTACAGCCGATTCCGATTACCAACTGATTTTTTCCCTCGGACACGTAATGGGGAATGAGAAATTCCAGCATATCGTAAAGTTTCTTTAAAAATTCTTCCGCAGTGCCTCCCTGCTTTACGTAATCCTGGACTTCTTTTTCCTCTCCGGTGTGCTGCCGCAGTTCTTCCACATAATAGGGATTCGGCAGAAAACGGACGTCAAAAACCAGGTCCGCGTCTCCGGGGATCCCGTATTTAAACCCAAAGGACAGCACTGTGACAAAGAGATTCTGATAGCTTTTATCATCTATAAAGATCTTCTCCAATTCCTGGCGAAGCTCCCTTGTCAGCAATTTGCTGGTATCAATAATGTAATCCGCCGCGTTTTTCAGAAATTCCACCCGGCTCCGTTCTTTCCCAATTCCCTGATCAATGCGGCCGGCTCCCGCCAGCGGATGCTTTCTCCTGCTTTCTTTGTAGCGCTTTACCAGGATTCCGTCGCTGGCGTCTAAAAACAGGATCTCATAAGGCATCTTTTCCGCTTTCCATTTCTGGAGAATACGGCCCAAATCCGAAAGCTCCTCCCCGCTGCGGATGTCAATTCCCAGGGCAACATTCTGAATGTCCCCCGGATTGTCTTCAATCAGCCTTCTGAACCGTTCTATGAGAGAGATGGGAAGATTATCCACACAGTAAAACCCCAAATCTTCCAGAATTTTCAGGGCAATAGTTTTTCCCGCTCCTGACATTCCCGTTACAATAACCACTCTCATTTCCTCGCCTTCCTTCCGCTGTTTTTCTCCGAAAACGGGCGCTAAAAATCTCCCAGGCAGCGCACTTCCATTTCCAGTTCTACCCCGGAATGCATTTTTACCCGTTCCTGTACCTGTCTGCACAATGTAATTATATCCTCTGACGAGGCGTCTTTCCGGTTTATGACAAAGCCGCAGTGCTTTTCCGATACCTGGGCCCCTCCTACGGAAAAGCCTCTCAGTCCGGCCTCTTCAATAAGCTTTCCGGCAAAATATCCTTCCGGCCGTTTAAATGTGCTTCCGGCGCTGGGATATTCCAAAGGCTGCTTTTCCCTGCGCCTTGCTGCCAGCTCTTCCATTTTTGATGAAATATCATGGGGGCTGCCTGGTTCCAGCCGGATTTCCCCTTCCAGGACAATGTACCCCTCTCTGGGAATGCAGCTTTTCCGGTAACCCAAATCCAGGCTCTCCAACGGAAGGCGTTTGACCTCTCCTTCCCTGGTCAGAACCGTTACGGCCTCCAATACCTGCTTCATCTCTCCGCCGTAGGCTCCGGCGTTCATGACTACGGCCCCTCCCAAAGTCCCGGGGATCCCCGCCGCAAACTCGAATCCTGTCAGGGAGGATTCCAGGGCTTTCCTGGCGATTCTGGACAAAAGAAGGCCGGCTCCCGCCCGGATCCGGCAGCCGTCTGTCTGGCAGCCGTCCAGCTTTTCCGTAGAAATCATTACGCCGCCGTATCCTTTGTCACTGACTAAAAGATTGCTTCCGTTTCCCAAAATATAATAAGGCATTTCCTCCTCCCGGCAAAGCCGGACAAGGGCCAAAATATCCTCTACACAGGAAGGGGCGGCAAAAAATGCCGCCGGCCCTCCTGTCCGAAATGTCGTATGCTTTTTCATCGGCTCCGCGGCCCGGACGGTTCCCTCTTTCCCCGCCGCTTCCGTAAGCCTCCATAAAAAATCGGACATAAACGCTCCTTTTTAAATACCCTGACGGGTCAAATTTGCCTGCACACGGTTGTACAGCTCTTTCGCTGCATTGTAGCCCATCTTTTTCTGTCTGTGGTTTACGGCTGCCGATTCTACAATAATGGCCAGATTCCGGCCTGGACGGATAGGAATGGAGTGGCAGACTACCCGGTTGCCTAAAAATTCCGTATACTGGTCTTCCAGTCCCAGTCTGTCGTACTCTTTGTCTTTATTCCAGTCTTCCAGCTTAATTACCATATCAATCTGCTGGCTGTCTTTTACGCTCTCTACACCGAACAGGGTCTTTACGTCAATAATGCCGATGCCTCTCAGCTCGATAAAATGCCTGGTAATGTCCGGGGCGCTTCCCACTAAGGTTTCATCGCTAACCTTGCGCAGCTCCACTACGTCGTCTGTAACCAGACGGTGTCCTCTTTTGATCAGTTCCAGGGCTGCCTCGCTTTTTCCGATACCGCTTTCGCCCATAATGAGAACGCCTTCACCGAATACGTCCACCAACACTCCGTGAATACTGATGCAGGGCGCCAACTTTACATTGAGCCAGCGGATAATTTCCGCCATCAGATCGGAAGTGGATTTATTGGATACCAGACAGGGAACCCCGTAATAATCCGCTCTGGCCAGCATATCTTCGTCCGGCTCCATGGCCCGACTGTAAATCAGGCAGGGAATCTGGCTGGACAGAAGCCGGTCATAAATAACCTGCTTCCTCTCGCTGGGGAGAGTATTTAAATAAGCCTGCTCCACATAGCCGATGATCTGCACCCGTTCATTGTCAAAATGCTCAAAAAAACCGGTTAGCTGCAGGGCGGGACGGTTTACATCGGGATGGGACACCACGATCTTGTCGGTATCCATCTCCGGCGTCATATTCTTTAATCCCATTTTTTCAATAATTTCCGTTATCGTTACTCCATACATTGGGCCTTTTCTCCTTTACTTCCATATGCTTGGGTTCCATTTCCTTCTGTCTGGCTGCCGCCTAGTATCAGTATACAGGGATCTCAGGTGTTTTGACAAGCGGGTTTTCGGAAAAATTCGTAGACTGCCTCCGCCGCCATGCGGTTCATCCCCGGCACCTTCAGCAATTCCTCCACAGAGGCGTCCCGGATTTTTTCAATTTCCTTGAAATAGCGCATAAGGGCCTTCCGTCTGGAGGGGCCGATACCGCTAATATCGTCCAGAATGGACTTTACCTGATCCTTACTTCTGAGGCTCCGGTGGTATTCTATAGCAAACCGGTGGGCTTCGTCCTGGATCCTGGTAATGAGCCGGAAGCCTTCTGAATGGCGGTCAATGGGAATTTCCACATTGTCATAGTAAAGCCCCCGGGTCCGGTGGCTGTCGTCTTTTACCATGCCGCAGACGGGAATGGAAATCCCAAGTCTGTCCAGCACCCTCAGGGCAATATTAACCTGGCCCCGTCCTCCGTCCATCATAATGAGATCCGGGAATCGCGTAAAACTTCCGTAGGAAATATCCAGTCCCTTCTCTTCCAGCTCTTTCGTTTCCTCCAGGCCGTGGGAAAAGCGCCTTGTCAGCACCTCTTCCATAGAGGCGTAGTCATTGGGGCCCTGAACGGTACGAATGCGGAATTTGCGGTAATCGCTCCGTTTCGGCTTCCCGTCTTCGTAGACAATCATAGATCCTACGGATTCCACGCCGCTGATATTGGAAATGTCGTAGGCCTCGATGCGGCTCACCCTGGAAAGTCCCATCCAGGAACCCACCTGGTTCATGGCCCCAATGGTCCTTAATTCTTCCCGTTTTATTTTTTCCGAATCCTGAATCAAAATCATGGAAGCGTTCTTTGCCGCCAATTCTACCAGCCGTTCCTTTTCTCCCTTCTGAGGCACCCGGATATGCACCTTCTGCCCTCTTTTGGAGGTCAGCCACTGGATAATCACCTCTTCCTCTTCCAGCGGAGCCTGTACCAGCAATTCCCTGGGAATAAAGGGCGTGCCTGCGTAAAACTGTTTTACAAAGCTGGTTAATACTGCGCTCTGGCTGTCGTCCAGGGCCACGGAAAGCCGGAAATGGTCCCTTCCGATCAGTTTTCCCTCTCTCACGAAAAATACCTGAACCACAGCGTCTTCCCCAGCTTTTGCCATGGCGATAATATCCCGGTCTTCCATAGTCTGGCTGGTAATTTTCTGCTTTTGCGCAATGTGGCGGACACTGGTAAGAAGATCCCGGTATTCAATGGCCTTCTCAAACTCCATGGCATCGGAGGCTTCCGTCATTTTCTCTTCCAGAGATTTTACAATAGGGTCAAAATTCCCGTTTAAAAACTCCAGGGCGCGGTTAAAATTTTCCCGGTACTCTTCTTTGCTGATATAGCCCTGGCATGGGGCCTGACACTGTTTAATATGGTAATTGAGGCAGGGCCGTTCCTTCCCAATATCTCTGGGAAGCACCCGGGAACAGGTCCGTATCTGATAAAGCTTCTGTATCAGTTCCAGGGTATCCTTTACCGCCGTGACACTGGTATAGGGGCCGAAATACCGGCTCCTGTCCCGCTTCATGGTTCTGGCCATCATGAGACGGGGATAGGCTTCCTCTACCGTAGCCCGGATATAAGGGTAGCCCTTGTCGTCTTTGAGCATGGTATTGTACCTGGGCCGGTATTCTTTAATCAGGTTGCACTCCAGCACCAGGGCTTCCATCTCGGAGTCCGTAATAATATACTCAAAGCGGGCGATGCGGGACACCATCTGCTCGATTTTGGCCGTTTTATTTCTGCTGCTTTGAAAGTACTGCCGCACCCGGTTTTTCAGGCTCACAGCCTTTCCCACATAGATAATTTCATCTTTGGCGTCGTGCATCAGGTATACTCCCGGCTGGGCCGGCAGCTTTTTTAACTCTTCTTCAATATCAAAGACCATCTTATCCGTTTCCTCCTGCCGCCTTTCTCCGGCAGCGGCGCAGCCGGCCCCTTAACGCAGCCGGCTGCCATCGAATTTCTTTCTGGTTTCTAATGTTCGTATAATCCCCAAAAGCTGCTGGTTTACATCCCCAGTCACTGGGGCCATGTCTAAAGACAGGTAAATACTGTCCAGCTCCTGTTGGGTAATCTTGCCCTTCATACGGGTAAGGACACCTATCTGGCCGTCCGTATCTTCCGCGTCCAAAAATTGCATCAGCAGAGGGTGAGGCCCGGGTCTGGACTCTTCTCCCGCCTCTTCCTTAAAAGCAGTTTCCCGGCCCTCCGGCGCCTCCCCTTCCAGCTCTACCTTTTGGAACCTCATTTTCTGGGAAGCGCCGGGGTGTTTTTCCCTGTCCACTTCACTGCAAAAAGAGGACAACGGCCTGACGTAAATCCGGAAATTCCCATAGAGAGCCTGGTATACCACCATAAGCTCTCCCGTTTCCGTGTGCTCCGCCACTGCTAATACCTGATACAAGTTATTCTTAAAATGGCGGTAAAATTCTCCTGGTTTTGGTATTATCTCCATTCTCTGTCTTCCTTCTCTCATTTATGCCTCAGGCCCCAGGCTGGATCTCCGGCAAAGTTTCTTCCGGTACCTCCTCCGGGCTCTGGACCGCCTGAGAGGCAGCCGCTGCTTCAGAGGCCGCTGCCGCTTCAGACGCTGCCGCCGCTGCGGACTCTTCCGCTGCTTTCGCCGCCCTGGACTCCTGAATCCTTGCCCTTTCCTCCTCAGCCGCCTCCGGCGTCAGAAGGCCGCCGAAATGGTACCGGTTGGCTGCGCTCCACAAAATCCATTCATCATATCCGGCGTCGTATACTGCCTGAATCTGAGCCCGGATCTCCGCGTCTCCGTACTGGATATAATGTTCCAGATAAGACGCCGTAAAATCCTGGAGCCAGGGCCTTACTACGGCAATGCTGCCTTCTTCCCCTTCCAGGGGATCCAGGACTTTTCTGGAGCCGGACAACGCCCCTAAAATCGTTTCATAAGGCTTTGTATCGGGATAGTCTATGCCGAAATTGCCGTTTCCATAATGGGAGGGATAAATCATAGGACAAATATAGTCCAGTTTTCCGGCCATAACCCCGTAATCCTGTCCCACAATGGAGGCATCCTGGGCGCTGCCGATAATGGTTCCGAAAACGTCCGCCGACACGAACAGTCCTTCGTCTGTCAGCTCTTCATATGCATAATCGATAAATTCCGTAATAATCTGGGTTTTATCCCGTCCCTGAGTATCCGCCGGGTCAAAGACCACATCATTCATGCCCCGCTCCGTACAGAACCGGACATAATCAAACTGAATCTCGTCAAATCCGGCTTTTCCCGCTTCCTTTGCCACTTCTATCAGGTAATCCCATACCTCTTTTTTATAGGGATTTACCCATGCCTGTCCATTATTGTCCGTATAAATGGAACCGTCGGACTTTTTCAGGCTCCACTCCGGCTTCTTTTCCGCCAGATAGGGATCCCGGAAAGCGGGAATCCGGGCAATCATATAAACGCCGTGGGCTTTGAGTTTCTCCGCCAGGGCCGGCATATCCGAAATGTAAACCTTCACGGCTTCTATTTCACTGACCACCGGGCTGTCCATCTGGAAGGTAACGTTTCCAAAGTCGTCTTTTACGTCAATCACCACTGCGTTCAATTCCGTTTGATCCAGATAGCCGATAATCTCGTCCATTCTGCTTTCCAGACCGGCCGTATTGGCGGTCAGATAGATTCCCTTTACCTTTACCGGTTCTCTCTCCGGTTTTGTGGTAATGGTAATCATGGTTTCCTCTTCCGGGTTTTCCGTCTCTTCCGGTTCCTGGAGCTGAGACTGCTGCCCGGATTCGGCATCCGTATCCTCTTCCCCTTCTTCTGCGGCTTCAGCTTCCGGCTCTGTCTCCTGAGACTCATTGGCCAAATCCATAACCGGCTCATACCGGCGGCAGCCTCCCAACAGGGCCAGACAGCTTATGACACAGAAAAGGGCTATGATCCATCTTTTCATAAGCAACCTCGTTTTCTTTCTGAAGTTTAACCGTACAATTGTTCGTAAAGCCTATTTTACCACAGTTTTTGGGATTCGCCAACCCTTTTGCCCGATTCTGGCCTATATAGCCCCCACTTCTCTCCCATTTTCTTCCCATTTTGCCTGATTTTACCCCTCCCGGCCCCATTGTGAAAAGAAAGCGCAAAAAAATTCCCGCAAATTTTAATAATGTGGTATAATGTTCGCGAAAGCAATGAGCAGTGCGCGTACAAGAGAACAGCAAATGGGCTGCTTGCAGACCGATTTGCCGTTTATTGTACGCATAGGGCGAATGCCCGTGAACGAGGAAAACGAAGTTTTCCGAGTGGGCACTGCGGAGGTGGTATAATATGAGCACTTAGTGAGGTCTTGTCGAACTTAGTGCGAATATATACCCATCCACTTAACGAGGTCTTCCACGAGTTTAGTGGACGTGGTATAATGAATACTTTTTTTACATTCAGAACAAGAATAGGAGAACTCATCAGCTATGAAAATCGGATTTGACAACAACAAATATCTTATTACCCAGTCCCAGCATATCCGTGAGCGGATTAATCAGTTCGGCGACAAGCTTTACCTGGAATTTGGCGGAAAGCTTTTTGACGATTACCACGCCTCCCGCGTCCTTCCTGGCTTCGCCCCGGACAGTAAGCTGAGAATGCTTCTCCAATTAGCCGATCAGGCCGAAATTGTCATTGCCATTAATGCAGAAGACATTGAAAAAAATAAGATCCGCGGCGATTTAGGCATTACCTATGACGTAGATGTGCTGCGTCTTATTCAGGAATTTACCGATAAGGGCCTCTATGTGGGAAGCGTAGTCATTACCCAATATTCGGGCCAGTCCAGCGCCGATCAGTTTAAAAGCAAGCTGGAGCATATGGGAATCCGGGTGTACCGCCATTACGTTATTGAGGGCTATCCCAGCAATGTCCCCCTCATTGTAAGCGACGAGGGATACGGGAAAAACGATTACATCGAGACGACAAAACCCCTGGTCATTATTACGGCTCCCGGCCCCGGCAGCGGCAAAATGGCCACCTGTCTTTCTCAGCTTTACCATGAAAATAAGAGAGGCATCCAGGCCGGATACGCTAAATTTGAAACCTTCCCCATTTGGAACCTGCCTTTAAAGCATCCCGTTAATCTGGCCTACGAGGCCGCTACCGCTGATTTAAACGACGTCAACATGATCGACCCCTTCCATCTGGAAGCCTATGGGGAAACCACTGTCAATTACAACCGCGATGTAGAGATTTTCCCTGTCCTCAACGCTATTTTTGAAGGCATTTACGGCGAAAGTCCTTACAAATCCCCTACGGACATGGGCGTAAATATGGCCGGAAACTGCATCGTTGACGACGAGGTCTGCCGGGAAGCGTCCCGTCAGGAAATCATCCGCCGCTATTACGATTCGTTAAGCCGTATGGTACGGGAGGAATGCTCCCAGGAGGAAGTTTATAAAATCGAGCTTTTAATGAAGCAGGCCAATACCAGCCCTCAGATGCGGTCCGTTGTCCAGCCCTGCAAGGATCTGGCCGCTTCCATTTTGGCTCCGGCCGCAGCTATGGAATTGGAGGACGGAACTGTTGTAACAGGAAAAACCAGCAATCTCCTGGGGGCATCCGCCGCCCTTCTGCTCAATGCCGTTAAAGTATTGGGGAATATTCACCACGACATTCACCTGATCGCCCCTTCCGCCATTGAGCCTATCCAGAAGCTGAAAACCACCTATTTAGGAAGCAAAAACCCGCGTCTCCACACTGATGAGGTCTTAATCGCCCTGTCTATGTGCGCGGCCACGGATCGGAACGCCCAGGTGGCTTTGGAGCAGCTTCCCAAGCTGAGGGGATGCCAGGTTCATACCTCCGTTATGCTTTCCGCTGTAGACATTACGGTCTTTAAAAAACTGGGGATTCAGCTCACCTCCGAGCCGATTTACGAACACAAGAAAATCTATCACTAATCCTTTCTGCCGCCTGTCCGGCGGCGGGTTTTCATGGTAAAATGCAAGAGGGAGATACGCTTTCCAAAATCCAAAGCGTATCTCCCTTTATGATTACAAAATAATGTCTTCCAAACTTCTCTTCGGCACGTAATGCACCTGATTTTCATCGCGGTAATACTTAACGCTGCCGTCTTCTCCTACAGGTACCATTACTACCGTTTCCTTCGGTTTTCCCAATGCCAAAACCAAATCCAGACTATAGCGGTTTTCGTCCAGCTTTAAAATCTGCGCCAGCTTTGTCCGGTCTACGCTGCCGATCATGCAGCCGCCCAAACCCTTTTCCGCCGCCCCCAGCATAATGGTCTGGGAGGCGATTCCTTCGTCCCAAAATTTATTGGCTCCCAGGGCCCGGTCGCAAATGACTACAATATAAGCCGCCGGCCGTTCCCCTTCCTCCGGACCGTCCCAGTCCTTTAAATCCCGCGCCCATGTCAGGGTGGAAAAAACTTCCCCGCAAAGGTCTTCCTCTGTCACCAGGCGGTACTTTAACGCCTGGGAATTGGCAGTGGATCCCGTCATTCTGGCCAAATCCACCAGTTCCCTCAGGGTTTCCTCAGAAATCCGTTCCTCCTGGTAAAATCTCCGGTAAGAACGGCATTGGCAAACCAAATCCCTTAACATTCCTTTTCCTCCCTGCACTCTTCTGCGTGAGGCTCTTCCTTCTCCCGGGACTGTTCTTCTCCCTGAGACGGTACATCCGCCTGAGGCTGTTCTTCCTTCTCAGCCTGCTCTTTCTGCACCTGACGGAAGATTTCCATAAACTCTTTGCCCGTAATGGTTTCCTTCTCAATTAAAAATTCCGCAATCCGATCCATGGCTGCACGGTTTTCACTTAAAAGCCGCTTTGCCTCATCATAGGAATCTTTTAAGATCTGCATTACTTCCTGATCGATTTCCGCTGCCGTAGCGTCTCCGCAGTTTAACACCGTCCTGCCCGTAAGGTACATATCCTCCTGGGTAGCCAATCCCATAAGGCCGAATTTCTCCGACATACCGTACTGGGTTACCATGGCCCGCGCCAGACGGGTGGCCTGTTCAATATCGTTGGCAGCTCCTGTGGTTACGGTGTCAAATACCAGCTCTTCAGCCGCCCTTCCTGCCAGGAAGCCTACCAGCATGGCTTTGATTTCTTTCTTGGTATTAAGGTATTTTTCTTCTTCCGGAACCTGCATTACGTAGCCTAAAGCACCCATGGTACGGGGTACAATGGTGATTTTCTGCACCGGCTCCGCGTCTTTCTGCAAAGCGCTGACCAGGGCGTGGCCAACCTCGTGATAGGAAACAATCCGCCGTTCCTCTTTGCTGAGGATGCGATCCTTCTTTTCTTTTCCTACCAATACCACTTCTACTGCCTCAAAAAGATCCTTCTGGGAAACGGCCTTTCTTCCGTTTTTTACTGCGGTAATCGCCGCCTCGTTCATCATATTGGCCAGATCCGCGCCCACTGCTCCGGAAGTAGCCAAAGCGATTTCCTCAAAGTCTACGCTTTCATCTAAAAGCACATCTTTGGAATGAACTTTCAGAATATTTACCCGGCCCTTTAAATCCGGTTTGTCTACAATGATTCTCCTGTCGAAACGGCCCGGACGCAGAAGGGCCGGATCCAGAATCTCCGGGCGGTTGGTAGCTCCCAGCACCAGGAGTCCTTTGGAGGAATCGAAACCGTCCATCTCAGAAAGAAGCTGATTTAAGGTCTGCTCCCTCTCGTCGTTTCCGCCGCCGAAACGGGTGTCGCGGCTCTTTCCGATGGCGTCGATCTCATCAATAAAGATAATACAGGGAGCGGAGGCCTGAGCCTGTTTAAACAGATCCCTTACACGGGAAGCCCCCACGCCTACGAACATTTCCACAAAATCAGAACCGGATAAGGAGTAAAATGGCACCTGGGCTTCTCCGGCTACCGCCTTGGCCAGCAGCGTTTTACCGGTACCGGGAGGGCCTACTAAAAGGGCTCCTTTGGGAAGTTTTGCACCAATCTGGGTGTACTTTGCCGGATTATGCAGGAAATCTACAATCTCTTTTAAAGATTCCTTGGCTTCGTCCTCTCCGGCCACGTCTTTAAAGGTAATGCCCGTCTCCTTCTGGACGTAAACCTTGGCGTTGCTTTTGCCGACGCCCATTATGCCGCCGCCTCCCATACGGCGCATCATAAAGTTCATAAATACTACGATAATAATAAAGGGAATCACAAAACTGATAATGGATTCCAGAATAATGCTGGAGTCCGTTTTCTGCTCCCTGATGTCTACTCCGTGATCCAGCAGACGCTCCATATTGTTGTAATCTGTCAATACGCGGACTGTGTAATACCGGATAAAGGGCGAATACTGGGACGCCTCTTTTTTCGGGTAAATGGTAATATCGGAATTTCCTATGATAACAGCCTCTACCTCGCCGTTTTCTACCATACGGACATACTCTGTGTAGGACAATTCCTGACTGGAATTTTTCGCTACCATATCCCGCATGAATGTAATGACCATCAGCGTAATAATAGCCGCAATGACGAGAACCAGTATGGTCTGGCCATTGGGCGACATTTTATTGCCGTTTTTATCTTGGTTGTTGTTGTTCTCCATACGTACTACTCTCCTTCTGAAAAAGCGGATTGTACCGCTTATTCTATCCCATTATAATGTTAGTCTTCCCATAAATCAAGAAAAACCCTTTCAAAAAGTATGAAAATTTCCTAAATTTTAACAATCCTTTTCCCTTCTTTTACCAGGAAACTCCGCCGCCTACAGGCGGCATATATTCATGGCTTCCCAATGCGCCCCGACTGGCTTTTGCGGGCTGCCGCACCTGCCGGCGCATAAAGGTTTATCGGGAAAAAAGCCGTTTTTTTCCGGTATCCTGCAAAAAAAGCCGGAGATAATAAGGACAGAAAAGGAGGTCAATGCTTCATGAAAAAAACAACAAATAAGCCCGTTGACTATCGGGAACATAAAGATTACGGCGACGTACAGATCTGTTCCGCTACGGACTGTACCGGCCTCATTCCCTCTCTGCCGGAATCAGAAGATCAGATCGAAGCGTATGAGGAATTGTATCCCTTTTTAGCCAAGGCCCAGGATGAATCGCAGCCGCCGGTCTAGCCGGCGGCCTTTGCCGCAGAGCCATTTATCCTGGAGTCCTATTTCGTTTTATCAATCTGATGTGACTGCCAAACAGTCACTTCTCTGCCGACTATCTTTATACATAAAGCATTCTGTATCATGAGAATAGATCACGCCGATGGATTGCAGGTAAGCATACATGGTAATGGTACCGATAAATTTCATTCCTCTTTTTTTCATATCCTTAGATATTTCATCTGAAAGCGCTGAACTGGTTTTCCCTGTCTCATAAATGATGCTTCCGTCTGTAAAGTGCCAAATATAATTTGAAAAAGTCCCCCACTCTTTTTGAATATCCCTAAAAATCTTTATATTATGAATTGCCGCCTCAATCTTTTTCCGATTGCGTATCATATTGGGATTGTTCCTATTGCACCATTTACATCTTATTTTTTCCATCATATCTCCTTTTCAGCGGTTATTTTACCATGGCCCGTCTGGCCCAATCCGGATCTCTTAGAAGCGTTCTTCCCACCCCAATAAGATCCGCTTTTTCCTCTTTTAACAGCCGTTCTGCGGTTTCTGCATTTCGGATTCCCCCTGTAAGTATTACCGGAATTGCTACCTTGCGTTTTATCCGGGCTGACATTTCTGAAAAATATCCTTCATCATGATTTCCGGCAATGGTATATCCATTCATGCCTCCTGAAATGTCCAGTATATCAACGCCATACTTCTCCAGTAGGATGGCGGCTTTCTCACTGTCTTCTATGGTTGTTCCTCCCTGTATGTAATCGCTCCCGCCCAATCTTAACGCTATGATGTAATCCTCGCCTGCCTCTTCTCTTACTGCTTTAATGATTTGGCTGTGGAGTCTCAATCTTCCTTCCAGCGTACTTCCCGTATATTCGTCCGTCCTTTTATTTGTCAGCGGAGAATAAAATTGATTCAGCAGATACCCGTGAGCCGAATGGATTTCTACTCCGTCAAATCCTGCCTTCTTTACTCTTACTGCCGCCAGGACAAAGTCTTCTATTACCTTATCTATCTGCGCTAAACTCATGGCGTCCGGCAGTTCTCCATTCCGGCTTGTTGCTCCCTCGTTTAACACCGCGCTGGCGCTTATGGTTTTCATTCCTGTCATTTTCATGCTTGCGGCGCTTCCTGCATGGCTGATTTGCGCAATTGCTTTCGTTCCGTTTCTATGTATCGTCTGAGCAAGGCGGCTTAATCCCTCTATGTCACTGTCTCTGGAACAGGATAACTGCCCGGGTCCGGCCATTCCCTGCCTATTGACATAACTGTGTTCCGTTATGATTAAACCAATATATCCTCCCTGGGATTTTTCCCCATAATAATCCAGCAGTTTCTGGTTTACATAGCCGTCCGGCGTGCTGGACGTGGCCATAGGAGGCATTACAAGCCTGTTCTTCAGTTCCAGATTTTTTATTTTTAATGATTCCTTTAGTCCTTTCATATACAACCTCCATTAAAAACTACCGGAAAGGAGAAAACTCCCTTCCGGTAATTTTTTGTCTCATATCTTTTCTAACTGATTAAATGCTTCTGCCTAACTCGTCTCCCTGGAATATTGCTTTTCCGGCCAAACCAACCTTCTCAGCGTCGCCTATGACTTTTACGTCAAAGCCCATTTCCTTTAATTTATGGCTTAATGGATCTGCCGGTCTGGATCCTACAGAAAGAACTACTGTATCATAGGGGATTTCTTCGTTGACTTTTCCGCTGACTACTACGGTATTCTCTTTAATCTCTTTTACCGCAGTACCCGTGCAGATCCGCACTTTGTTTTTCTCTAGGTCTGCCATAAGTCCCCAGCGCGGAACAACTACCTCGTCCATGGCTATATCCGGAAGCATTTCTACCAAGGTTACGTTTTTCAGATTGGAGGCCAGATGGTTTGCCGTTTCAGCCCCCACACAGCCTCCGCCGATTACGACGATATTGGAGCCGGTATTGGCTTTCCCGGACAGTACGTCGTGAGCAGTCACAACATTCTTTTGGCTGATTCCCGGAATCGGCGGTATAATAGGCTCTGCTCCTGTGGCGATTACCACAACGTCCGGATTTTCCTTCTTTACCAGGTCTTCTGTCACTTCCGTATTAAACTCTACCGGCACATTCCGTTTTCTTAGCTGGTTCATTTGCCATACGATAAAGGAAGTAATTTCGCCTTTTCCTGCCGGTACTGCCCCTAATCTGAACTGGCCGCCTGCCATGCTGTTCTTTTCGTATACTGTTACATTGTGTCCGCAGTCTGCGGCAGAAATCGCTGCTTGCAGTCCTCCCGGCCCTGCGCCTACCACCATAACCTTTTTTGGGTGTTCCGCCTTGTGGACTTCTATCTCGCTTTCATGGCCTAAACTGGGATTTAAAATACATTCTCCCGGCACATTGTTTAACAGATTGCCGATACAGCCGTGATGGCAGCCAATACAGGTTCTAATATCATCAAAGCAGCCATTCTTTGCCTTGTTAGGCGTCTCCGGATCGGCTAATGACTGGCGGCCAAATGAAATCAGATCCGCTTTCCCACTTGCCAAAACCGTGTCCGCAATCCTCAAATCATTGTACCGGCCTACGGAAATTACCGGAAGACTGGTGATTTCCTTTACCTCTTTTGCCAGATCCGCAATCCATGCATGACCGCAGTACATAGACGGAATTACTGTGTCAAAGGAACGGTAAACTCCGGCCGTAACGTGAATATAACTGATTCCGGCGCTTTCCAGATAGCGGACAATGGTTTTGGTATCTTCGATATTCCTTCCGCCTGTCACATACTCGTCGCCTGAGATACGGTATCCTACGATAAAATCATTGCCGCATTTTTCTCTGATGTCTTTTGCAATCTCCAAAGCAAATTTCATTCTGTTTTGAAGGGGACCGCCGTACTCGTCCGTTCTTTTATTGGAATACGGAGACATAAACTGTGCAATGAGATAACCGTGTGCTCCGTGTATCTCGATGCCGTCAAAGCCTGCCTCTTTGGCCCGTCTCGCGCAGTCACCGTACTGAGAAATCGT
Source organism: uncultured Clostridium sp. (assembly GCA_946498245.1). Taxonomy (GTDB): domain Bacteria; phylum Bacillota; class Clostridia; order Lachnospirales; family Lachnospiraceae; genus UMGS1370. The sequence goes on from CAMMNN010000032.1 coordinate 30,439, forward strand.
TTCCTTAATCTCTTCAATTGTCATTTCATGGGGCATATCAGGACTGAACGGACATGGAATGGCGCTGGGAGCCCATGGATCCTGGCCAATTACAGCCTTACTGGTCTGGCGTCCGGCATGGTAAATCTGAGCGATAATCACGGTACCGTATTTGTGAATACGTTCTGTAAATTTCTTAAACCCTTCTATCTGTCCGTCATTCCACAAACCCGGAAGATATTTAAATCCTTTTCCTCCTGGAGTGACTGCAAAATCCTCTGTAATAATCATGCCGAAGCCGCCCTTTGCCTTGGCTTCATGGTATGCCGCAAATCGTTCTGTACAGGTTCCGTCCTCGTTGCAGTAATTCATAACCATAGCCGGAACTACGGTACGGTTCTTTAATTTTTTCCCGTTTATTTCAAATTCGCTAAATAAATATTCTAACATATTTTCCTCCACTTTTGGCATTTCCTCAGGTTACTCTGTGCATAAGGATCCGGTTCCTTTACTCTGATAAAAATATAACACATATTGACCCATTAGTCAATAGTGACTTTTAGGTCAATCATTTACTTTTATGTGTATTTACAATCTTCTTTATTTGCTATATAATCTAAAAAAAACTATGAGGATTGAATATGGCTATATCAACAGAAAAAAGCAAGCAAATACAAGACCTGAGACGTACTCAAATACTCAATGCCGCTGTCGAATTGTTTGACCAGCAGGGATATTCCAATACAAAAATCAGTGATATTTCTGCTAAGGCTGGAATCAGCAAGGGTCTTGTGTACCATTATTTTAGTTCAAAAGAAGAAATTCTTTTTGCCCTGCAGGATCTTTTGAAACAGTGCGTCGACGAATGCGCCGCCATTGTACCAGCTATAAAAGGCATCGAAACCTTTGGCCTGCGGTTGCTGTCCTTCCCTTATTATGAAGAAGTTCCGCCTTTAAGAGTGTATTTTGGGGCCATTGTCAAAAATGAAATTAATATGGATGATAAAGAAAATCCTATTCGGGAAGATTATGGAAGAACCTATTTTGGCGATCTCTTTAAAAGGGCTCAGGAGGAAGGGGACGTCATAGAAGGGGATCCCCGTTCCTTTGGGGATATTTACTGGAAATACCTTCTTGGTTCCCTTTCCCTTTTCTGTCAGAAAAAGCAAATCACAGAAAATCATCCGGATATAGATTCTGTTTTGAATTTATTTAGGAAAAAAAAGGAAGGCAGCGGCTCATAGAGCCTTTGCCCCCTCCTTTTCGGGTGTCATTTTTTCATTTTTATAAGAGTCACAATCCCGGCGGCGGCAGCCAGGATCCCCAGCCCCACTATGAACCAGCAGAAACCGGTGTTAATCTTTCCCGCTATGAAAACCGACGTTGGACCGTCCGCCCCGCCCACTAAAGAAATAACGAAGCTCTCTCTCCAATAAAGGTACAGCCCCACTCCTGCAAGGAAAATTCCGCCTGCCGCCAAAAGGCTTGCCAGCACCACTTTCTTCAGAGTTCTTCCCTTTTCTTTCCTGGACAGATAAAACGTATCGGATAACATTCCGTCCGCCTCCTTTCTGGATACAGAGCCCTCGGCTACCCGTTCTCCTTTCATGATCTCCACAATACTGACACCCAGGGCATCTGCCAGAGGTTCTATGGTGTTGATGTCCGGCAAGCCCACGCCCCTCTCCCAGCGGCTTACAGCCTTATCCGTTACCTGAAGCTTTTTTGCCAGCTCAGCCTGGGTCATATTTTTCTCTTTTCTCAGAGCGGAGATAAATTCTCCCACTTTTTTTGCGTCCATTTGTCATTCCTCCTGGAAGTAATCATATCTCACGCTCACTCAGAAAGCAACCGATTCTCCGTTTAGGCAAAGGAAAACGGCCCTCGACGGGCCGTTTCCTTCTCTGCTTATTCCTTAAAACTGTTTATTCCTCAAAACTCCGGCTTTTCCAATACGCAGCCGCCGCAGCTTTATCTCTTCCAATCTGTGCCTTCAGCTCCTCGAAGCTTTGGAATTTCTGTTCCGGCCTCAGGCATTTCATCAGGCGGACTTCAATGTATTTGCCGTAAAGGTTTCCTTCAAATCCCAAAAGGCAGGTTTCCACGCCCACCGGGTTTTCCCCTTTTATAGTGGGCTTTCTTCCAATATTTGTAACGCCGCAGTATGTTTTGTCTTCCACTATCACCATGGAAACGTAAACGCCAAAAGCCGGCAGATACTTTTCCGGAGGGGGAATGATATTGGCTGTAGGAAATCCCAGCTTTTTGTCCCCAATGCCGTTGCCGTGAACCACTGTCCCGTGGATGGCATAAGGCTCTCCCAATAGTTCGTTGGCTTTTTCTATGTCGCCTCTGTCCAGCTCTTCTTTTACATAAGTACTGCTGATGTCCCGGTGATCGTCCTGTTCCTTGACAATCACTTCTAAATGGTAACCATATTTGGGGGCCAGCTTTGCCAGAAGCTCGGCATTTCCGGCCCTTTGATAGCCGAAACCGCAGTCTGTCCCGACGACAATTACCTTTCCGTTCATTTGGCCTACTAAAATGCGGCGGACAAATTCTTCCGGATCCATGTGAGCGACCTCTTCGTCAAAGGGGTATTCCACCAGGTAATCGATACCGGTTTTTGTCAGATTAGCCCTTCTCTCTTCATTGGTAGTAATCACCTTTTGAGGGACCTTCTCTACCACTGCCCCCGGCGCTGTGCCAAAGGTAAAGACCGCCGTTTTGCAGCCATACCTTTGGGCTGCGTCTTTCATAGCGGCCATCAGCTTTTGATGACCCCGGTGGCGGCCGTCAAATTTCCCAAGAGTTACCGCCGTAGGCTCTTCTATCTGAAATTCTCTTTTCCCTATCATGTATTCCATGAAACCGTCTGCTCCTTTTTACGGCCCGTTATTCTTCCGGATTTAAAAACATCTTCCAAGGTTTCCAGAACTGCCGTTCTTTTTCATAGCGGTAAACTCCCATAAAACGGCCCTGGCTGTTGTAAAGCCGTAAAGTATCCTTCTCAGGAACCGGCCTGGATTCGTCTTCTGAACCCCTGATCCCGCTGCCCTCCAAATCTCTGTCAAAGAGGGGATTTCCATTTTGAACCAGGCTGTCCGCTTCCGGCTTCGTCTTTGCAGCCGGATAAGCCTTCAGGGCTTTTTCCACAGAAAGAACCTTTTCTCCCAGACAGCCTCTGTCCCTGGCCTCTTCCAGCTCCTTTAAGGTCAGGGCTTCTTCACTGGAAAACTCTCCTACCCGCGTCCGCTTCAGCTCCTCCATGCAGCCTCCGCAGCCCAATTTTTCTCCAATATCGCTGCACAGAGTCCGGATGTACGTTCCCTTTGAACAGGTAACTGTTATCCAGACCCGCGGCAGTTCTATGCGGGTCACCTGCAAATCCAAAATGGTTACCGGCCTTGCCTGACGTTCCACTTCTTTTCCGGCTCTGGCCAGTTCATACAGTTTTTTTCCTCCTACCTTTAATGCCGAATACATAGGCGGAACCTGGAGATAATTCCCCAGAAAACTTTCCGCTGCCTGACGGACCTCCTCTTCGGATGCGGAAACCGGGCTCTCCCGCAGAGTTGCCCCCGTAGTGTCCTGGGTATCCGTTTCCCGCCCCAGCAGAAGGACCGCCTCATAGGTTTTGCTCTGATCCGCCAGCATATCGCAAAGCTTCGTAGCCTGCCCCAGACAAACCGGAAGAACTCCCTGGGCTGCAGGGTCCAGGGTTCCTGTATGGCCGATCTTTTTCTGCCTGCAGATGCCTCTTAAACAGGCCACAACGTCGTGGGAGGTATATCCCGGCTCTTTGTAAACGTTGATTATTCCGTGATACATGGCTTGTTCTCCAGTTGCTTCTCAATATGGAGGGAAAGATTGTTGACCACGTCGTAAAGGTTGCCGGACATGGTGCAGCCCGCCGCCCGGACATGGCCGCCGCCGCCGAAGTATTTTGCAATTTTGCTGACGTCCAGACAGGAATTGGAACGGAGGCTGATTTTAAACTCCTGAACGCCGGTTTCATACATGAAAATGGCGCATTCCACTCCCTCTGTTACTTTTAGCTGATCCACAATGCCGTCCAGATCTTTGCTGGTTACGCCGTAAAATGCCATGTCTTTGGCCCTTACCACGCTGAAAATGCACTTGCCGTTTAAAAACATAATGCTCTCTAAAAGGGCGCGGCCCAGAATCTGGTTCTGTACGTAAGTTTTGCGGTAAAAGCTGTCGTCAATAATGGTTCCGAAATCAATTCCCGTTTCCATAAGCTTTCCGGCAATGGCCATGGTCTTTCCGGAAGTGCAGGAATGCTTAAATACGCCCGTATCATGGATAATTCCCGTGTACAGGCATTCCGCGATTTCTTTCGTAATCCGGCTCTCCTCCAACTGCCCGTAGAGAACCTCGCAGGTGGAGCTGGCCTTGTCTTCTATCACATTCTGTTTGGCATATCCTGTATTGGTAACGTGGTGATCCAGGCAAAGGCTGTCCGCCGCCCCGTCAAGTATCGGCCCGAAAGCCCCCAGACGTTCCTTGTCGCTGGCGTCCAGACAGATGCACAGGTCATAGGCCTTTTCTCCCGCCTCAGTCTGAATTTTATCAAAATTTTTCAGATAAGAAAAACGCTCGCTTTTGTCTTCCAGAAACAGATCCACCTGTATTTCCGGATATACGGCTTCCAGATAGTTGTACAGTCCCAGACACGAGCCAACACAATCTCCGTCCGGACGCACGTGCCCCAAAATCACAATCGTTTTTGCCTGTTCCACAGCCTGTCTCAATACTGTCATACGGTTCTCCTTCCCTTTTTATTCTTCCGGAGCTTCCTCACTTTCTCCGGAATCAGAGGATCTGGTCACTTCATCAATTAAATGGGACATATTAACCCCATATTCAATAGACTGATCCAAAATAAACTGCAGCTCCGGGGTATTCCGCAGGTTGACCCTTCTGGCCAGCTCCCGGCGGATATACCCTTCAGCGCTCTTCAACCCCCGAATCGTCTCTTTTCCTTCGTCTTCCGTGCCTAGGACACTGATGTAAGCCTTGCAATACTTCAGATCCGGAGTTACTTCCACAGACACCACTGTCGTCATGGGATGGATCCGCGGATCCTTTACGCCTCCGCGGATAATCTCACTTAACTCCCTCTGCACTTCCATGTTGATTCTTGTATTCTTAATGCTGTTTTTGCGCATAATTCTCCTCGCTTTCCGGCTGCCGGAGAGAAGTCTATCTGGGCACCTCTACCATGGTATAAGCCTCAATGAGATCTTCTTCCTGAATGTCGTTAAACTTGTCAAATACAAGGCCACATTCGTAACCGGTAGCCACTTCTTTTACATCATCTTTAAAGCGCTTTAAGGAAACAATATCGCCGTCAAACAACTGCTGGCCGTCTCTGGTAATTCTGGCCTTGCAGCCTCTGGTAAACTTTCCGTCCAGGACATAGGATCCGGCGATAGTGCCGACTCCGGATGCCTTGAAGGTCTGGCGTACAACGGCGTGGCCGATTACTTTTTCCTCGAAAATCGGATCCAGCATTCCCTTCATAGCCGCTTCTACGTCTTCAATGGCCTGATAAATTACTTTGTAAAGGCGGACGTCTACCTTTTCTCTGTCTGCCACAGATTTGGCCATTACGTCGGGCCTTACGTTAAATCCGATAATAATAGCGTTGGAAGCAGAAGCCAGAGAAACGTCGGACTCATTAATAGCGCCTACGCCTCCATGGATTACTTTAACAGCCACTTCCTCGTTGGACAGCTTCAGAAGGCTCTGTTTCACCGCTTCTACGGAACCCTGAACATCGGCTTTAATAATAATCGGCAGTTCTTTAATATTGCCTGCCTGGATCTGGCTGAACAGATCATCCAGGGACAGTTTCGCTTTGGTATCTTCAATCAGCTTGCTCTTGCTCTCTGCAATAAAGGTTTCGGCAAAGCTTCTGGCCTCTTTTTCATTTTCTGTGCTGACCAGGATTTCGCCGGCATTGGGAACGTCGTTAAGGCCCAGGATTTCTACAGGAGTGGAAGGATCCGCCTCTTTTACTCTTCGTCCCTTATCGTCCATCATGGCCCGGACTTTGCCGAAGCAGGCGCCGCAGGCTACAATATCACCTACATGAAGGGTTCCCTTCTGTACCAGAACCGTTGCCACGGGGCCTTTGCCCTTATCCAGCTCCGCCTCGATGATGATACCTCTGGCTTTGCGGTTGGGGTTGGCCTTTAATTCCTTTACTTCAGCCGTTAAAAGGATCATTTCCAGTAGATCCTTAATACCGGTCTGAGTATGGGCTGAAACCGGCACGCATACGGTAGAACCGCCCCAGTCTTCCGGAATCAGTTCGTATTCTGACAGTTCCTGCTTCACTCTGTCGATGTTGGCGCTGGGCTTATCAATCTTGTTGATGGCTACAATGATTTCCACTCCCGCTGCTTTGGCGTGGTTAATGGCTTCTATCGTCTGGGGCATAACGCCGTCGTCCGCCGCTACTACCAATACGGCAATATCCGTGGCCTGGGCGCCTCTCATACGCATTGCAGTAAAGGCTTCATGGCCGGGAGTATCTAAGAAGGTAATCTTCTGGCCGTTGATTTCCACTACGTATGCGCCGATATGCTGAGTAATGCCGCCGGCTTCTTTGGCCGTTACGTTGGTTTTGCGGATAGCGTCCAGCAAAGACGTTTTTCCGTGATCGACATGGCCCATAACGCAGACAACAGGCGGTCTGGTAATCATATCTTCTTCTTTTTCTTCATCCTCTTTCAGAAGCTCGGCGATAACGTCCACCTTTTCTTCCTTCTCGCAGAGAATGTCAAACTCCATGGCGATTTCTTCCGCCTGCTCGTAGTCCACTTCCTGGTTTACCGTTACCATCTTGCCCTGAAGGAACAGCTTTTTCACAATGGCTGACGGCTGCATCTTCATTTTTTCCGCCAGCTCCCGAATGGTAATGATTTCCGGAAGAGTAATTACCTTTACCTCTTCCGCCTTAGGCTCTTCTTTCTTAACAGGCATAATGAAAGCGCCTTTTGCCGGCTTTCCGCCCTTTACTCCTGCCTTTGCCTTTCCGTCTTCTACACGGTCGCGCTTATCGAAGCGTTCATTTTTATGGCTGTTTTTATTCTGACGGCTGCTGCTGGGCTTCGTCTGAACCGGGGTATCGAAAGCCATCTTTCCGGAAGACTGGCTTCTGCCGGACTGAGGCCTTCCCTGGCCGCCCGGACGGCTGCCTCCGTCGCGGCTTCCTCCAAAGCCGCCCTGACGATTGCCTCCGTCGCGGCCTCCGAATCCGCCCTGGCGATTGCCTCCATCACGGTTTCCGCTAAAGCCGCCCTGACGGTTCCCTCCGTCGCGGCCTCCGAATCCGCCCTGACGGTTCCCTCCGTCACGGTTTCCGCTAAAGCCGCCCTGACGATTGCCTCCGTCGCGGCCTCCAAAGCCACCCTGGCGGTTACCTCCGTCGCGGCCTCCGAATCCGCCCTGGCGGTTCCCTCCATCACGGCTGCCTCCAAAGCCGCCCTGACGATTGCCTCCGTCACGGTTTCCGCTAAAGCCGCCCTGACGGTTCCCTCCATCGCGGCTTCCGCCTTCGCGGGGATTTTCACGGGCCGTTTCCGGTTTTGCTGCCGGAGCTTCTGTCTTTGCCCCAGTTTCTGCCGGACGGGAAGGGGTCTGGGCTGCCGTATCTGCGGGACGGGCCGCAGTCTGGTTTGCCGCCTCCTGAGCCTTTACCGTTTCTTTGTTTTCTGTTTCTCCCTTGGGAGCCGGAGCTGCGCTCTTTGCTCCCTGAGCAGGACGGGAAGAGTCTTTTGCCGGACGCGCCTGGGTCTTTGCCCCCGCCGGACGGCTCTTTAACTGCTGGGAGTTCTGGGGCCGGTATACGGCTACCACTTTTTTCTTATGAGGAACATTTTCCTCCCCTCCGGCAGCGGCTGTCCCTTCCTTCTTAGGTGCGGCTGCGCTTCTCAGCATTCTTTCCTGTTCCATGGTCAGGGTTGACAATGCGCTTTTATTCTTCACTCCGCTTTTTTCCAACATATCTATTACTTCTCTGGGCGTCTTTCCCAGTTCTTTCGCCAATTCATTCACTCTCATGCTCACTACCTCCTATCAGTTTCATTTGTTTCCCCA
>CAMMNN010000033.1 GCA_946498245.1 uncultured Clostridium sp.
ATTGAATTAATTGTTATGCAGAGGTGATTCGAAGGCTGTTGAACATAATAACAACCTTATTACGAAAATATTGCTTATAGAAATTCCTGCATCTTCAACGTGCACACTAAGTGAAGGGCAAAGTTCTGAACTTAAAAATAATCGACCGATTATGATTGTATCTATAAATGACGATAAACTACTTTTTTTCGCAGTGAAATGGAATAACATGAATTACAGCGAAATGTATAATTCTAATGGGAATATTTTGACTGTCAGTTTGTCGTCTGATTCTTATCTATCAATCACAAATAGAGACTCGGTATATAATAGAATTGCATATATTATATCCATATAATTCGTTTAATTGCTGCCATCCGGAGTTCCATGCCTCGGAGAAATTTGGGCTTCACATTTGCTGCCTAAAGTATTTGAATCCACCCCGAAAGGTAGTTATCGTGCTGCCGCCGAACAAAGATCATTCCATCTAGTTCTACTTTTTGAAAGCCATATACTGCAAATTGCTCGCAGCGATTACTGACCCCAAACGTAATTACATTCCACCAATGGGGACCGACTCCTGGAAATGGCGAGTAGGGATCTGACGCGCCTGTTGGTATATCTACTACGCCAAAGCAGAAGCTAGTTTTCAGCATATCGGCAACTTGTTCCGTGAATCCATTGGGGTATCTAACTGCACTCACTATACCGGGCTTTTGTAAGTTGTTATTGAGCACACTAATCGCACTCTGATTTGCCGCTATCGCCTGCTGCATCAGATACACCAGCGCCGACGTGGGAATGTGGCTCGTATCGTTAATATGCTGGTTCGTAATCATGCTCATGAGCACGTAATTTCCGAATTTGGCGATACAGTCCTGCTGCCACTTCTTCACCTTCCCCCACAAAGTTTTGGTCGTGTCCCCAGCCGCTGGCTCCGGAAATGATGCTGTGGATTCTTCGATTGCCGCCACTTTCGTGTTTGCGGTATCCCCGCTCTGGCTGTCCACCTTATCTTCTTTCAAGGATTCGAGGAAGCGCTTAATTTTTCCGACTACACTCTTCAAGGTACCACTTTCTATTGTCGGATAACTTTCCCCTTCCGCCGCTTCCTGGATAGTAACCGTTGTGTTTGAAGCATTTCCGCCATTAATATCTACTTTCTGACTCCCCAGCAGTTGCAGGTCCTCAACGGTAGCAGTCCCCGCAGGGTTTACTGTCACGGCAATGCTTCCCGCCTGTTGGACTGTCGTTTGAATATTGAAAATAAATGCCGACGGTGATACCGGACTTTTGGCTGGCATTTGATCCGGCGTGTCAGCCTGCACAATGGAAAACAATACCGCCTCCCCGGAAGCTCCTTTGGCATACAGTCCAATTGTCTGAATCAGGTATGCCTGCTCTATTTCTGAATTATCAAATCTGACGCTGACCTGGACCATAGTATCATTGAATACTTGAACTGATGTTGGGGCTGCTGTCTGGACTATATTCTGCAAATCGGTAAGTGCTGCCAGGTTTGTCCCCTCCGGATATGCATGGCTTGATGTCTTTACTGTCGGGAATGTAATTGTCGTCCCTCCTGCAACTGCCTGAGCAATCAGTTCCTGACCGGCATCTGTAATAACTGCTGCCTTATATACTCCCATTATTCATTTCCTCCTATTGTCTGTATTAGTGTATTTGCGGCAAATCCGGCTGCATATAGCCTCTTTCCGCCTACATTATTTGTTGTTTCCTGGTTTGCCGTAACCGCAAGATGGGCCGGAAGCACGTCCCACAAGAGAGCATACAGCAGATCTACTGCTCCGTATCTGCCGGACGTGATTTTAATCGCTATGGTACAATCTGCTGAACTTACAGAAAGCTCGTAGCCGTCAGCCCCGTACAGTTCTGTCAGCTTTTCCCTCAAAAAGCCAATGGTAAAGGGGACTATTGTATTAAATTTCTGCAGTACCCGCATTCTTCGATATTCCAGGGTGTCGCCAAAATGATATACGATTCCTAAAAGCTGCTCGTAATAAGCAATGGTCTGTTCGTCGCAGGTGGGTATGTAGTGATTGGCTGCTGTCTGAAATATTTTTTCTTCCAATTGGTCCAGAGCGTATCCATGAGCCTTCATGATTTCCCCAAACTCCAGAATAGGCCTGAAGTATGTAGGAAGCTGCCTTTTCAGTTCCATTTCCGCATTAGTCACCATTAATCACCACCGTTCCCAAAACCGGCACCTGTTGCAGATTTGCCGTTTCCGTAAGCTGTAAATCGTTAGAAGAACCGTTTATTTTTACATTTGTGACGTTTACAATATCAGAGATTTGCAGAATTGCATACACGATTCTGGAAATGTATACCGTAACCGGATAGCTTATAGTTTGGCTTTTTACAGGATTGCCCCAGACCGCATTTACTTCGTCCAGATACTCCTGTATTTTTTGTTCAATTTCTGTCTGATAGATTTCTATACCGTTCTGCAAGGTGTTAACAAACTCAATATCGCAGGTAATATTCAGAGTCAGTTCCGTTCCCGTTGTAATTGTCACCGCCGCGCCGATGGGGGCGAAGCCATAGCCATTAGCTGACGGTGTTTCCTGGCCGTCTTCCGGCGGGCAGATCATAGCCTGGACTTTTGCCACTGTTGCCGGGAGCGTCGGCTTTAAGTTGTCCCCCAGGATACTGCACAAGACCGTGCCGCCGCCCTGCCATGCAGGATAGACCTGTACTGCCCCTACCCCTTCTATTGCCAGGATTTCATTACGGTACGCCGCAATGTTACCGGCAAAGCTGGCTGTGTCAAAGGTAGCCATATATCTGGCCCGTAAAGCATCGTCCGTTTCCTCTTCCGTACCAGCTTCAATAACAGTTCCGATTGCCGCCTCTGTAAGCCCCGCAATGGCCGTTATAGGGAGGATATTTCCGCTGTAGCTGTTCCCTATGATTCCCGGTGTCTTGCAGGTAAGTTGGTATTTATAGGTTCCTTCCTCTGTCGACCGAAGAGCAGCTCCGCTCACGAAAATAACGGAATTGGCGCCGTTAATGGTTTTGAACTGGCTTCCCTCCGGTACCTCTACGTCAAATATGCCCTCCCTCACTGCAGGGGCAGCCGCCTTCCGTGAAATCCCTCTGGTCTTGACAATAAGTTCCAATGCTTCTCCCACCGCCGTGGCCGGATAGGCGTTAGACTGCACCTGAGAAAGCGTCATATAGACGCCTTCCAGGTACCATGCCGCAGGGCCAAGAGCGGTCTGAATAACGCTCCCCTGCCTGGTATCTATGTTTTTTGGCACCTGGGAAAGCATATCATTCTCAATGTTTTCTCTTGTATACCCACTAAAATCTATCACAATGTCACCTCCTCTGAAAATGTGCCAAAGACAGTCCGGACATCAAAAGAAACCGCCATGCGTCCGCCGCCAAGGTCGGTAAACACAAAATTCTCCGCTGAAAGGATCCGTTTATCCACAGAAAAAGCTTCCCGGATCCGGCGTGGGAGATCTCCTACAATATAACCGTATTCCTCTCCCGGCAGGTTTTCCAGTTCGCTTCCAAAATTGCTGTTATAGATCTGCCATTGGAACCGTTCCGTTGCCAGTATAATTTCTACTGCCTGACGCATTGCTGCGATTCCTGAATCCATGCCGACAATCTGTTTCGATTCCCAATCAATTAAAAACGTATTTGTAGGCCTGTTAATATACTTTAAGTTAATTAAAAATCCTACATTTTTCGGTAAAGTTGCCATATATGCCTCCCTATAGCGTCGATAATATAATGTATCTCTGTCCTTCAGCTACCCGGAGCATCAGCACCTTGTCCCCGGATTTCAGTCCGGGAATAACTTCCACTGTGCCTCCAGCCCCACCCTGTACCGGTACAGTCCGCTGAATTACCGCCGTGGTCAGAATTAACGCCGCCGCTGGGATTGGCGGCATAGAGACATCTGCCTGCACAGACAGCGGAGAAACGGAAATCACTGTACCCATCAGAAGATCCGCCGGCTTCATTGCCTTAACGCACTCCTGAATGAGTTGCTGCAGCGTTCCTTTTAAGTTTGTATTAGACAATGCTGACCCCTCCTAACTGTCCAAAATCTTTCACTTCAATGCTCATAGTGTGGCTGTCTGCCTCAAATTTGTGAGTTACTTTTTCCGCCAAAAGCAGACGGGAGATCTCCAAATCTTTTATGACGCCAATCCTTACAGGCACAATGGTTCCAGCCCGCACCTCCTTGACGCCTATTGCGTCGACTGTAAGGGTTTGGAGGACCCGGTTGTAATATTCCAGATAAGTCTGGCAGAGCTGGTCGATTTGAGCCTCGTTCATGTTTTCGTCCACTTCATCATAATATTGGAGCAGCCCCCACTTTTTGATGGTTTCTGTATCTTCATGTACGTAGACATCTGCCTTTCCCGTTTCACTGTTGGCCCTCACCAACTTAACCCGGTTATACGTATCACTGTCAATATCCCGTTTATAGGTGTAGTCCGTCAGAAGGCTTCCGTCTCCTACCAGGGTATTGACATACATATTTTTCGCTTCCGTCAGCATCAAGGAACCGTTACTGTCGTAGAAATTAAAAATGCGTCCGGTACGGTAAATGGTTTCTGTCAGGGCGCTAAAAATAATGTCCAGGCAGCTTTCATTCTCTTTAATGAGACACGGAAAAGCGTAGCCAGTATCCTCCAGAGTCCCGCAAACCAGGCCGAAATCCCCGGCAATCTGCTGGATAATTTGGCCCAAACTCATAGCCTCAAAGACGTAACTGGCATTGGCTTTCAAATACCGCAGTTGGTCATACGCCGTATAAGTCGTTTCACCGTCCTTGCTCCTTTCTACTGTAAAGATATAGCCATAAAACAATGGAACCCCATCTACCGAAAATGAAACGGAGCTTCCTACATCAATAGAGTGCTGTCCTGTTTCAATGCAGGTAAAGGTCATTTTTCCGGGATTGTCGTAGCGCTGGGTCGTAAGTTCTATCTCTGTTGTCAGGTTCGCATATTCCAACACAGTCGTTATGGTTTCGGACTGCCCTTCCGTCACTGTCTGAATCCGAATTGATACGTCCATGGCATCACCCCGTAATCTGAATCTGGCTTTCCTGAAGCCAGCCATATGATCCGATATGGATAGGATAAGGATTTCCGGAAACGATACGGGTAACAGTAGTCGCCAGATTGTTGGCAGTTCCATATGGCTTGCTTCCATAGCTGTCGTACCAGTATTTCCCATTGGCGATTACTGCGGCCCCTACACGCAGCGTCGGGGTTTCTACGGGCCGCTCTGGTTCTGCCACAGCTTCCCCGGCTTCCTCTTCTGATGCGCTAATGATAGATACTGTTTCCGGGGCATAGTCCCGGTACTCCGTAAATTCAACCTCGTAATATACGTCCCCTGGTTCCCCTCCTTTGTCCGTCGTCTTAAAGTCCGACACAATACATTGGATATTCGTGTCATATGTACCGCTTCTGGATATAATCAGCCGGCACACGGTTTTTTCTTCTAAGGCTTCTGAAAAGCTCTTTTCGTAACTTTCCGGAGCCTTTGCCCCACTGTTTACATACGGATCGCTACGGCTGCCCGGGAAAAACGATTCCCAGGAAACAATCTTTAAAGACGGCTTCCTGGGAACTATAATTTCTCCCTTTCCCACAACGTCATAGGTATTATGATCTGTGGGGTATTGAATTTCTATTTCTTCCGGATTAACCGGTATCTTTATTTTTTTGTTTCCAAATGCCACAAAAATGGAGCAGTCGTTTCTTATTTTCCCCATATTCTCACTCCTATCCGTGGGAAACTGCCGTGCCGCTGGCCATTTCCTGAATCAGCATTAGCCGGATTTTATCCGCCACATCATCTGCCGTTAAGTTTCCTCCCGCTCCTGCAGGAAGGGTAACGTTAATGTTTGGCGCCAGGGTTTTCAGTTCCAATTTGTTCATATATCGACGCTCGGCCAGGTCACGGTAGAGCTTCAGATCTTCATCAGCAAGGTTTACATCGCCTTCCACGTTCTTTACGCTTCCGACACTGCCGACTTTATCTATTTCTTTCGGGACATAATCTTCAATATTGAAATCATTCTCTCCCTCAGCTCCTATCTGGTCATTTTCATATCTTTTACGGGCAATTTCAGCAAGTCTGTGAGTCTCCTCTGCAGCCGCTTTTGCTTCCATATGCGATAACTGAGCCGCCCGTTTTGCTTCATTAGATTTAACTTCTTCCTGCAAAGCCGCCAGATCTTTTGCCATTATAGATTTGGCCGCTTCGTTATGGGCCGCTGCACTGGCGGCAAATGTTACTTTGTCTATCAGTTCTATTCCGACTCCGGGAATTTTATTGACAGATGAGATAAAATCATTGAGAAGATCTATTGCTCCATTTACCATATCCTGGATATGAGTAAGCACATTAACTTTCATATCTCCCACGGCTCCTGCAATGCTATATCCTACGGTTACAAATTTTAAATTCATAGAATCCAGGAAGTTCTGCACATTAAATACAAATGACATCAGTTTAATTTGCATATCCGAGGAGGCTGTTAAAATATAGTTTTTGGCAATCAGCCATGCAATCGTCAACCCTCCTACTGACTGAATCCATTTATAAATAAGACCCACAACCACTCCAATTCCTATTGCGATCCACGTCAAAGGATTCGCTAATAGTGAAGCCACTAACCCGTCATTAGCAGCTTTCGCAATCCAAGCAGCCGCTGCCTGTGCCCCTAATGCAATTGCTGCTGCACCAGCCGCGGCTGCCACTCCCATCAAAACAGGCGCTATAGTGTCCCAATTGTCATGTATCAGCGTTGCTCCCTTTGCTAATGTCTGCAAAAACGGCATTGCTGCCTGCTGAACAGCATTTATGCCGCTCTGCCATAACTGGGAGAATGTCATAGGCATTTCCTCAAACTTGGCATTTGTTTCCTCAGCCGTAGCAAATAAGGCGTTTTTAACTACATTCGCCGTAATCTTGCCCTCTGAGGCCAATTCACGCATTTTAGCGATATTGACGCCCATATATTTTGCAATAGTCTGTGCAATCGTAGGTGTCTGTTCCAATATAGAGTTTAATTCTTCGCCCCTAAGCGTTCCAGATCCCAATGCCTGAGTAAGCTGCAGAATCGCAGCGTCCCCGCCAGCGCCAGTAGCTCCCGATAGAGTAAGATGCTTATTAATCTGTTCTGCGAATTTTACAGTTTCTGCCGAACTGTCAAAAGCGTCCGGAGCCAGTGTCCCAAATTTTCCCACCATCTCTGCCGTATTGTTATAAGAACCGCGGGAGTTCTGCGCTGCCTGGTAAATCATTTTCTGCAGTTCTGCCGTACTCTGCAGCCCGTCATTCATCATATCGATCCGGGCATTAAGTGTTGACTGCTGATCTGCCGCAGAAGTTATATTCTTAACCAAAGCTATGGCTCCGGTAATTACAGAAGCATTTCTAATAGTCTTTAAAACCTTTGACCATTTGCTTTGCGTATCTTCTACTTTTTTATTGTAATTCTGCTGTTTTTGAATCATCTGGGACAATATCTCATTTGTCTGCTGCATTGTGGAATGCATCTGGCGTAGTTCCCCAATAATTGCCCCAGTTGATTTTCCAATTGCACGGGTCAGGTTTTTATCTAACTGTACTGCAGATGCTGATGTCTGCCTGATTATCTCCTCTACTATACGCATAGGAGATGAAAAATTATCTGTAAGCGTTAATGTTTCGTTGATTTGTCCCATTATCCTTTTAACACCTCCTTCCCGTAGCGGGTAATCATATGCATCATAAGATGCTTTTCTGCCAGACTCCGATTAACTGTTTCGAGAGGAAACACGCCATGCTCACACAGCATATACCGGCATAAGAACGAATCTAACGTGTCCTCCCAGGCTAGTTTTTTGCTTCTTCCTCAATGGAGTTTGCCGTAACATCATCAAATCCATTAAGCCGGTTAATCTCCATCATCAATTTTGCATATTCGCCAGAAGATAACATTCTGACCGGCACGTCCAGCGGATCCATAGTCTTGTAATGTGCACATAATTCCGAATCCCTGAAATCCGGCTCCACAACACAAGCTAAGACCAGAAGCTTTCCAAATTTTTCATTGTCTGTTTCTACGATGAGCTGTCCATCTTTCATTTTCTTTTTCTGAGCCTGCTTCAGCAATTTGTTATTTGTTTCCTGATCAATCCGGCGCAGAACAAAAGGAACCGGCTTCCCGTCCGCTCCCTTTGCCCTTTTCGTAATAATAACTTCCTTTGTTTCTTCCATTACTGGGGGAAGTAAAAATGCTTTAATATTTCCCATTATATCCTCCTTTTAGCCGAGCTGTGCCGGCGTATCGTTAAAGTAGTTTAAGACTTCCAAAGAAGTGAAGGAGAAGGAAACTTCCATCTCCAAAAAATCCGCGTCAGCGTCTAACACCGCTATCGGCAGCTTCTGAAGCTTTACATTGTATAAAACCACCGTCTGTGTGCCGACGCTTGTGGCAGGATCGTCGTTAGTAATTTGTATTGTGAAATACGGCAGCCTTCCGGTTTTGATATATTCCTGAAGGAGCCGCAGAAAATGGGGCGTTCCGTAGTAGATGGTCATAGAGCCGGTCAAAGAAACTCCGGTGGTCTTCTTCTGTACCAGGGTCGTCCCCACTACCTTAAAATCGCTCTCCTGCAGCTCTGCGTCCGACTGGAATTTCTTCAGTCCAAACATCTCAATATTTTTTCCGTCAATTACCATAAATGCGCTGCCCTGTTTTCCGTTTAAGGCGTCACGTTCCAGCAAAAAAGACATAATATACCTCCCCTCTTATTCTGTTTCCGTATTGACAGAAACTGTTACTGTCATATAGATCTTTTCTATGGAATCCACCGGCTGCAATGCTACGTCAATGACCACAGAATCTACGGAGTTTCCAGCCGATACGGTTACATCTTCCTCCGAAAAATTCTGTATCCCGTTATTTGCCTGCATTTCGTTGAGATAGCCTACGATCCAGCCTTTCAGCAGGTTCCGGCCTATTTCGTTGTTATCTACCTTGCCGATATAATACAGGCTGAACTGCTTATAAACATCATTGCAGAACTGCATCAGCACACGCATTACACGGTTTTTGGAAAATTCCTGGCCTTTATCCACAGTAACCGTGGTAAGGCTGTTAATATCTGTGCAAACCTTAACCGTGTCAAAAGTATCAATAAAACACAAAAATCCTTTCGTTACCGCGTCCTGTGTCTGGGCTTCCGTCAGTTTCGGATTTGCCTGTACGGAATTGGGGTATCTTGCGTATGTCAGTGACTGGTAATACACCGCCCCGGCTTCTGCACCTCCTACCCACCAGGTAGTCTGCTGTGCTGACAATGTTGTACCATCGTCCAGAACTACGCCGTTTTTTACAGCGATTACAAATTCACTATTGCAATTTGCAGCGCTGTCCCCGGCCATAACTGCCTGACACTTCTGGCCTACATTTTCCGAAATCCGTTTCACAAATGATGCAATTGCCTGAATTGTTGTGGAATCTGTCCCATCATAAATCAGAACATCAAACTGATACGGTTCAATGGCTGTCAGGAATGTAGCGTAATCTGAAGATGCCACAGTAGGGTCAGCCCCTTCCGACAAGGCAGTCCCAGCGGTTTCCGTGATAGTCGTCCCTGTCCCGCTAAAGGTAACCCAAGCGTTGGCAGTAAGTTTTGATAGATCGGAAACTGACTGCTCATCTGCCACAGAGCCATCAATAACCGTAGAAACATCATACACGCCGTCTGCGTCTACCTGTTCCCGGACAATAATGGTAATATCGTTTCCCCTCACGCCCTCATAAAGTGCTGTAACGGTTAATCCTCCAATGGTAGCGGCTGCTTTTGCCCCACTTGTTCCTTTGGGCCTGTATAATAGGATCTTAGTAGGGCCTGCCGTTGTATCGCTTCCTTTCATCATTTCCCGCAGGAATAGCGCCTGAGGCCGTGTTACGTCATAGCCAATATATGGCGTCAGATCTTCCCCAGGGATAATTTCCTGCACCACATTAGTAGGCCCCCAGGAAAGGGGCTCTGCAATCGCCACAACTCCCCTTTCGCCTATGTTGGGGGATATGCTTCCCTGGGATTTCACGTTGATGTACACTCCCGGCAGTACCTTATTCTGGCTTGTCCATATTCCTCCTGCCATGTTTCTTTTCCTTCCTTTCTTATTTCAATCCATACTCCCACAAGGGGAGCAACACTCTGATTTCCCGGTTTTAGCCTTTCAGGACTTTATCAAGGATAGCCTTTGCTTCTGCAATGGTATATTCTGGTTTTACCAGGATAGCCCGGGCAAAGTCCTGCTGGTACCCGGCAAGGGCCTTGCTTTTTAACAATTTCTCTGTCGGGTATTTCTTTTCCGTCTTAGTCGATTTTGACATTATTTTCCTCCAATTCTTCCATAAGGTATCTGTGTTCCGGGAGCTTGACACGCTGACGGACATGGAACTGATAGTGCAGCTCCTGGTCCTCAGACTGCCATTGGCGCTCAAAAGTACGGACGGGGGCCGTTTCCCCGCCCCCATCGGAATATGGGAAGGCTTCCAAAGCTTCGTCCAGGTATTCGACCATTTCGTATATCTGGGTATTTCCATTTATCATGTTACGTTTCTGGACAAATACAATGTCAATTCCCAAATCCCTGATAAAACGGCTTCCAACCTCGTCGTCTATCGTAGACTGCATGAAAAAAATAAAAAAACAAGGGAATTTTGTCCCCTGTTGGTTTGGGCTGTCGTAGACCGGGTATTCCGGGTATCTGGCTGTTAATAGGGCGGCAAGGCTGTTTACAAGATTCCCTAGCGTAAAAATCATTTAAAAGCCTCCCTTACCCGTTTATCCAGTTCAATGGATACAACCCGTTTGTACCGGCTGACCGCCTTCTGTTTCATGTATCTGCCTTTCACATACGTTGTTTTTACACCTACCATCAGGCCTCCTTTCCCCTTTGGATCCCTTTCAAGAAGACTTCCGTTTGCAATCAATCCCGGAACAAAATGCTTGTCTACCCTATGGCCGTCATTCACATAAGAAGCATACTGCATATTATTAGCCAGCGTTGTCTGTACTTTATTCCCGCTGCGCGTTGGCGTTGTAGTGCTGTCCGCAGCCCAATGCTGCGCTAATTGCCCGCTTCGCATATTCGTCCCGGCAATAGCGGCTCCTCCATTGGGAGGCGTTTCTTCTGTAGCAACACGTACTGCCTCTATCGTAGCGCCTTCCGCCACCTCTGCCATAATCTTAGGCACATCTTGCCCCGCCTTATGCAGCTCTTCCAGACGTTTTTTTAAGTGATCCCCAAACTTTGCCATACTATCACCTTATGATTTCTTCCAAAAGCAATCCAACTTCCGTGTGTTCCAGACCCGACATAACGCCGCCAATCGGGTCATAATATTTTTGCGGCTGCCCTGCAAAGTAACGGAGCGGCGGATTCTGCATTCCCAGATTGCCGCCGCGGGTTACCAGCAGTTCGTCCCCTGCCTGTATATCCACTGTAAGATCACAGGCCAATTTTTCCGCTGCCTGGATTCGGGCAGCGGTATCTTTCATAGAAGGGGCGTTTTTCTGCGGGGAATATACCCTGCACGGTACTGCCTCTGCAACTAACGTACGTTCCTGCCGGGTAATATTTCCGGAAGAAGTCTCCGTCACCCGATATATGTCCATGGTATCGGTGTACCAATTCTGAAATGTAGGGTTACTAGATAACATACATTCCTCCCATTCCCACCATTCGGGCAAGGGCCACTAACTGCTGTCCATATTGGGTGGCGTTCCAGGCTCCCCATTTTTCCGTGCCGGCGGTAATAGCGCTATTATCGTAGCTGATGGTTGTATCGCCCATAGCAGCCGTCTTTACAGCGCCCGCCGGAACCGCGCCTGCTGCAGCGGCACTCCCATTTGCAGACCCCTCGGCATATGTCTTCAGGTACAAGGCAGAAAAATGGGCCACATACAGTCCTGCCGCATATCCATGCATACTCCCCCACCGGGAGGGTAAGACGCTGTCATTTGCCTGCTCAACAAAATTTTCCAGCATGGCGGCAGGTACCAGGCTTTCCGCCGTCTCCCCTTCTTCCAATTCGCCTGCTTTCCGGAACTGGGGAAAAGCCTGTAAAAATGTTTCTACCGTGTAATTTCCCCGTTCCCCTGGCTGTGGCACATTGGCGGCCATTGCTTTTGCGGCCTGGAAGTATGGAGCCATAGGGTTCATGCCGTCACTAGGCCACATTGTAATCCCCCCTATTCGTTTCTTTTCCGGGAGGCAGCCTTCTTCGGAGGCTCTTCCATTCCTCCCTCTGTTTCCTTAGGCGCATCTGGCCGTATGTCCGCTGCCTTTTCTTTATCCCCAGCCTGTGCATCAGCCTGGTACAGATCCCGATCCTTTCCACTCTGAGGCGTTGCAATGGTCCCATCATGAATGGCGGCCCGGATCAGCCAATGCTCTGCTACATCATCGGGAATGTCCCCTACGTAATCCTTTCTGATGAGGAACATTTCCCCGTTTTTCCTGGGAACCTTAAAACTGCGTTTTGCCACAATAAACATATGCTGCCTCCTTAAATCCCATCTACGTATACCATGGTCTGGTCATAAAATACCTCGACTTCAGACAGGTTTCCGGCGTATGCCGTGTCATAGCAGAAATGAGCCGTATTGGTGGACGTCATTGCCCTGGTCAACGGCGCCAGTTCGTCCATTGCCAGGTATTTTTCTTTGTTGCTGTACACAGCCATTCTATCTTTCCCGGAAGCCCCGGCGCCTTTACACCAGGACGTCGCCCCAATAAACAGATCGGAACCATTCTGTTTTGCCACGTTATTATCCAGCAAAAATGTCAGGATTGTCTTTTCTGCAAGTTCAGACACCCTGGTAGTTGCCAGATAGTTAAACTGCTCGTAGGGCATAATAATGTGATTCGGTATGGCTTCCCGGTCATACTCTGCCGCCTCCCACGCGGTAAGAATCGCGTCGTTGATGTCCTGGAGAATCTGATCCGGGGTCTTGTCCTTAAACTTCGTACTTGCGTTGCTTGCAGCCCCATTTGATGCCGCAGCCATAATCGTTACGTCCGGATTGTTCAGGATTCCGGTAGTATCATAACGTGCAAACCCGGTATACGTATTTTCTTCCATGTGCTTGTCGTAGGCCATGCGGAGACCGTCCCTCAGCAGGCTGTCTATATTCCGTCCGGTCATGTTCCCACGCTGCATATCAATCCACATAACCCGAGTCCCCAGGGCAATCATATGAGCTTTGTACAGCCCTTTAGAAAAATCCGCCTGAACCATGGGAATCCCATTGGCTCCGCCAGAGTGCATCAGGCCATCGCCCGAACCGCCAGACACGCCATACCCTACCTGCATGGCGCTGATCGTTTCAGCCCAGCCGCCGCCGACCCGGATGGGAATATCACGGGAATACGTCAGGCTGGTTAATGGTGTCCGCACCATAGTATCTCTCTTTTCCAGCTCAGAAACCAGAAACGCCTGTCCCGACGCAATCCCGGCAGCGTCCATGGCAGCGGTCCTGCCTACATTCCCTCCGGCTGCAAAACTGGCCACAATCCCCAGATCAAAGGTACCTACATTTTTAAATTGACTCATTTACTTTCCGTCCTCCTTTAAGCTTTGTTAATCGTCAAAATACGTAACTCTGCCACTCCGTTAGCATCAGCAGGGCCATTCCACACAGCATTGGACAGCGCAACATTTTTCCCGCTTTCTGCGGTTGCTTCAAATCCGCCTACCGCTGCGCCCTCATAGGTTTCACTTTCCACTGTACGGACATATACGGCCCCTCCTGCTTTCGGAACTCCAACCTGGCACATAACATTGATGCAGCCCCTTTTCATAACTGGTACTGCTTCTGCCGGCCTGTAACTTCCTTCATTCTGCGCCAGATAATCGACTGCCGATTTTATTCCCCTTACGGTAACGCCTAAAAAGGTATTGGCCGTATCTGAAGCGCCAAAAGGCTGTACCGTTATCCCATCAGAGCCGCGTACCACAGCAGCCCCAAATTTAACGGCTTCCGTCCCGCCTAACGGGTGGGTGTCCACAACCATATCCGGCTGTCTGGAATAACTGCCGGCATAGCCGTGGGTCATAGATTTTCCGATTGTCTGTCCTCTCATGCTTCTTTTCCTCCTTTTCTATGCGGATTTAATGCGTCATAAGCAGCCTGCACGGCATCAATATCCATTTTGGGCTTGCTGTCTGCCGCCAGCTTTGCGTTTTTCTGTACTGTCTGGACAATTTTCCCAATATCGCCACTGTCATTGTCCGTCACGCATTCTATCAATGCGTCTGCGACTGCTCTCCGTTCTTTTTCATCTTTAATGGCTGCTATGCTGGGCTGCAGCTTTTTCAGGATAGACACTGCAAGGGCCTTGTCCATTCCCTCAGCCGGCTTATCCATCTCTTCAGCCGGGATCACCTTCGCTTCTCCTTCCCCCGACGGCTTCTTTTCCGGATCCCCGGAAAGCTTTTCAATCGCTGCATCAATCGGATCCTGATTTGAGGCAGCCGGATTTAATTTGGCAAGAACCTGCGCTACTACCTGTGCCACTAACGCTTCCATGTTAGGGCCGTCTTCTGCTGCTTTTTCTGTTCCCGGCGGATTTTGGGAAGAAGGGACAGCCGCCGAACCAATTCCATCTACTGTTATTTGTGTGCCCTCATCTTCTAATGCTTCGGCGGCGTCCATGGCCATCTGTTCAATTTCTTCCGGGCTTTTATCCTTCGTGGCCTGCCCGAAAAGCTTCAAAAACAATCCTTTTTTCTTCATTTTCTTCCTTTCCGGCTGTTTTCCAGCCTGCTCTTTGTTTCCTGTTACTGTATCTGAATCTAAAATAGCGGCCAGTTTCCCGGCCCTTCCCCGGTCAACCACCGCTATATGATTCCCTCTGATATTTTTTTGGCTGTAAGTGCCGTCTCCATTGTCAGTATACTCACATTCATATCCACAGCTAATTTCGCGCTTCCCGTTTTGGACTGCCTCAATCAGTTCCCGGTCATGCACGTGAATATCTGCAATAACATATTCTTCCCATTCTCCGCTGCCGCGCCGCACATTTTGAGCGTGTCCCATCTCATATGTTTTCACATCATCAGGGCCAATCAGAACCGGAGGGTGATCATTCGTTACAGGCTTACCCTCGAAGGAAGCCAATGCAGAAGGGGAAAATACTTCCTCCGGGGAACGCAAGACGGTTATAACCCGGTCTGCGTCCTTTCCAGACAGCCCAATTTCTTTCCCCAGATATTCCTGCGTTCCGGTTCTTGCCACAGGGACATTCCGGCAAATCAAAAAGCCCTCACCAGTTTCGATCTGGTTAGGGCTTATGGTATAACCATAATAGGATAACATTTTTATGTCCTTTCCGTTGTCATGCCGCAACAGCAAAACTAAAAAATAAGTATAATAATACCGCCAGCTTTCACACCGGCGGCTTTTACAAGTCAGGTTATGACCTTCTCAATATCATAGATTGTTTTATCATACAATGTTTTCCAATCTTCCGGGGAACTTCCCACATCAATCACCAGAGAAATCCCATCTTTGGATATATCCATTACATCGCCTTCTCTTCCATCTTTTAAAAGTACCCGGTCAAATTCTTTTACTTTTAGCATCACTTAGGTCTCCGTAATCACTCTTTCAATATCATCAATCGTAACATCGATTGTGTCCCAATCTTTAGGGGAACTTCCTACATCTACCAAAAAATGATTTTCGTCCCATTTTTCTACTACCGCAGCCTCTCTTCCATCTTTCAGCAATACAGTATCATATTGTTTAATAACCACTCAGTCAACCTCCTTGATATATGCGCTTGTCATACTTACGGTTCCATCTGGTTTGTTTATCCAACCAACTACAACATTGGCAGGCTTTCCATTCAGGCCATAAAGAACCATTTTTTGTTCGTATTGGTTTCCAAAGCCATTATTACCCTTAAACAATGATGGATAAACGTTTGCTTTCTTCTCGATTTCCTTTTGAAGTTTTTCCCAGTTATTAATATCGTATCCAAGTCGGCTGGAAAAAGCCTTTCCTTTTGCAAGCCCTTTTGGATTTGCTCCGCCAAATAAGTATTTTGTGAATTTAGCCGAAACCGCTTTTGCATTTTCGGCATTAGGCAGTTTTAATTCTGGATGCTGTACCAGCTTATTTCGGCGTTGATAGTCTAATTTTACAAATTTAAACTTCTCACCCTCATTATACTTCATCTCCCGGAATTTGGCAAAGTCTTTCGGCACCTCACTTCCCAGAGCCGCTCTGTATTCTTTATGCTGGCGCATATCCGCCATAAGCCGGCGGCGGTTCCGTTCCTTTTCCCTGTAAGCCTCTATCTGCTTTTCCGTCCTAGGGTCCCGATCCAGCGGATTTTTCTGCGGGTCTGAAAAGGCTTTATCTTTTTTAATCTGCTTTTCCGTTTTTCCTATTGTGGTGTACTTGATTAGTGAGTGGAGACAATTCGGGTGAATATTCAGGTATGTATTGGTCAGATCATTTGGCCCCTCAGGGTCTATTTTCCCAAATGCCAGAGACAATGGCGGGTAGTCTGGATTCGTGCCGCTCTTGCTGTATACCCGCCCTTCTAACGGCGCACATACCGGACAAGTAGAGCCTATCTTGACAATCTGGTACAGGTCATGTTCATCTGCTGTCAAAACTGCGGCCACTTCCGCCTGCTTTGCCGTTGTCCTGGTAGCCATATTGCAATAGTCTGATAATGACCATTTGCGGCCAGCTTTATCGACAAAAGCTGTAACCCCTTTATTCTGCAGCTCCTGTGTCATCTTCTGGCTGCTGTTAATCCAAGGACTTCCTGCCGCCTCCTGTCGAAGAACCTGCTGGAGCGCCGATTTCCGGAAAGGGTCGGCCTCTAACCGGGCAACTGTATATACCTTTTCAACGCTTTTAAATGCCGTTTCTGAGGCTTCTGTAATTTCCCCCAGCAGGTTATTGCTTAACTGCTGTACAGTGGCTGTCTGCGTCGCCGTAAGGGCCTGAGCGTTTAAATATCCTGCCATGTCTTTATTTGTGCGGTAGAATATGGTTTCTATCATCTGGGGGACATACTCCCAGGAATCGTCCACCATCTCCTGCAGAACAGCCTGTACCCGTTCTAATGCCGCGACTTCTGCGTAATCTACATAGCCGAAGGAGCGTTTCCGGGTAATGATTTGAATCAGCTCCCGTTCTGTACGCAGAAACAGCATCCGCAAATATCGGGTGACGTCCCCATTCAACGGCGGCCTAATAATTTTCGCCATTTGTTCCAGCAGCCTCCCCTTCTAAAATTCCAGACGGCATGATTCCGGCCAAGGGATCCCGCATCATGCGGTTTGAAGAATAGGTCTGCCCTTTTGCCGCCGCTATGTTATCATCTGAGATTTTGCCAAATACTCCTGTTTCCTCCGCTATTGCCTGCAGTTCCTGCATGGCAGTGGACATATCTACCAAATCATTTTGATAAGCCGCCAAAACCGCATTGGTTCTGCGCTCCGTAATTTCTGCCCTCTCTTGTGCATCTGGTGTCCACATAGACGGGAAATCAATCTCTAAGTCATCAGGTATTACGCCCCATGCTGACAATGCCATCACAGGAAGAATCCTTTCAATAATCGGCCTTAACGTGGTTTCTCTCAGCCCGTCTATGTAATCGTAATAATTTTGCATATCCGAATCGCCTGTAGCATTCAGCCCCGCCGGTGAACGTCCGAAAAGCTTAGTCACAGGGGTTCTGGCAGCCCCGGACACGTCCATCATAATGCAGTCATATACATCGGAAAGGCCTGTGAATGTGTATTGGGTATTGTGGATAGCATCACCTTTGTTAATAATCCGGGTTCCGAAATTGCTTTCAAAGATAGCCTGTGCCTGCAAGGTGTTCCAGAAACGCCTCTGTATCTCTGCGTTTGTTGTACTCAGCATCTGATCCAGGCCATCTGCCTCCATGTAATTGACATTTGCCCGGAAGGTTAATGCCGCTATGTTTCCGGAGACATTGTCTCGTTTTACTACCTCGTTGTAGATAGCTTCTATTTCAGATTCTCCCCAATAGTTTTCTGTGACCTGCTCCATCCAGGGAAGGTCACGCCCAATAAAGCGGATAACCCGGCTGTGGTGGACTCTTACGGCAGTCTGTCCGTCTTCATCATCACGGATTACGTAATACTCCGGAAGGCCGAAATCAGGATCCGCCGGGTCATTCACCAAACTGCTCTCCGGGTATATCCCATTCCAGCGATCCAGAATCTGGAGGCCCAGGAAACTACCGGGGAGCACCGTCCCCAGATCCAGCGGAAGGCTCATGTCGGTATGGCCTTTTACAAGGATTACGCCGGCAGCTCCGCCATACAGTCTTCCCCAATACATACCCAGCAATAGCTTTTTCCGGATCTGTGTCTGCATTTCCAGCCGAGCCATCTGCTTCACGCTTTCAGGCCCGATACCGGATTTTATCTGATACCATTTCCGGATCATGTCGTTAGGGATTGTCGCAATTATATTCTGGATAATCCAGTTTTCCCGGTACAGGCTTGTCAGCAGTTGGTAGTTCTGGGTCAGCCGGGTCATGGGGTATTCCGTAGCCTGCAATAGATCCATAGTCCCCCACCCGATACGGGCCGCAGGGTTAGAAAAAGCGTCCATCGTACTGACGGGCGCCTGTCTTGTATTATTCTGTTTTCCTGCCCGTTGCAAGGGCCGTTTCTTCTTAGCCATATTACGCTCCTATTCTCCATGACGGAAGGGCATTAATCCGATAGCGCAAGGCGTCAGGGCCATGGTCTAACTGCTTAACCGGTCCCTCTTCCCCACGCGCTGCTGCCTTTTCGTCCCACACATAGGACTGGTTTTCTGCAATCAGCCCTTTGCAGTTGCGGTTAATTCTAAGTGTCCGTCTGGCATACATAGCCGATACTTTCCGAATGCCATCCAATACATTATTATCAGCCGGGACAACTACCCAGCCACGGCTTCTTAACTCTACAATGAATGATGCAGCCGAAGGGTCAACAATAATGCAGCATTGGTCTTCCGGCTTGTCCCCCATAAAGACAGCCATATCGTCTGCGTACTGTTTGTCTGTTTTCTGCGGATTGGCAGACCGTCTGGCCTCCTCTGACCGGCTGTCCCACCGGTATTCCCTGTCAACCCAGATGGTTTGTCCGTCGTCCCAGGTATCCAGGAATACACAGGGATTTGTTGTGCCGTAATCCACAGCAATCATACGGGTTCCAATATACTTTAATGCCGGGGGCCGTTCTTCGTCTGTATACAGGTTCTCATCTGTAAACATGGTGTAGATCAGGCCTTCCGCAGCCCGCCACAGGCCTTTGATATAGCGCAGATAAAACACACCGGCGTACATCGCCCGGTATCTGGCCTTTATCCTTTCTGACAGACTTAGATTGTCCTCCATCGTAAAGTGGAGATATAAAATCCCTTTTTCTTTCGCTTTATCAATCCAGCCTGTCTTAAACCAGTGTGCCGGCCCTTCTGGGTTGCAGTTAAACCACATCTTACTCCCGTCGACAGAACACCGGCCTGTGGCTTGATTTACAAAGCTTTCCGGCATCAAGGCCACTTCATCAAAAAAGGCGCCGGCGGCTGTAATTCCCTGTACCAGTTCTTGGGAGCCCTCGTCTTTTCCGCCAAAAACGAAAAAATAGTTTGTCCGGCCTTTGCGGGACACTTCCAGCATATTAGGGGTTTCCCCTGAAATATGGTGTGTACAATGGTACCCTCGGCTGCGGAGCATCGGAATCAAATTTAACAGTACATTTCGCCGGAAGGAAGTAATTGTCTTCCCAGCCATAATGAAGTTTTGGCCGTTAAAAGACTCCATCGCCCAGAACACAAAGGATAATGACATGGACACTGTTTTTCCTGAACGGATAGCCCCATCTGCAATAATGCCATTGTAATCTCTAACCGGACTGTCTTTCGTCCACCAATTCAATACCATTCGCTGTTTTGGGGAAAAAGGCTTGAATTTAAAAACTGGACGTCTATGTTTCATCTTCGGTCATCTCCTGTGTCGAAGCTGCACCCTCCCAGTCTGCTTTCGCGCTTCCTTCTAACGCTTCAAGGAAACCATCGTCCTCTGCTTCTTCCGCCTCGTCCTGCCCGAAACGTGTCTTCATAGCAGCAATCCGAACCCGCTGCTCCTCTGTAGCCAGATCCATGTGAGCCGTCAGCCATTCCAGGGCTTTCATACGGTCATTCAGTTTTACGCTGGCGCCATCTTTTCCCTGCTTCACTTCTGCAATGATTGTACCGTCTACAGTGTCAGACTCCCGAAAGCGGACTGTATTAACTTCTTTGGTCAAAGGAACTTTCTTTCCTGTTTCAGGGTCAACAACCTGTATCGGGCCAAAAGCTCCCATCACCTGGACGCGCTCCCTGCCGAACTCAACGTACTCTGTTATGTCTGCAAAAGCAATATCCATGTACTTCTGGAAAATGTCATGTTCGTCCAGCATTTCACGGTTTAAACGGTTCTGCTTCAGACAGGAAATTTCCTCCCGAATCTGTGCGTTTCTGAGCAGCGCCGCCCCATTGGTCATAGCCGTTCCATAACTGCACCCATAGGCTTTCCGGTATGCCTTTGTTGCATTAAAGCATCGGACATACAGCAAACAAAAAAGCCGCTGCTTATCGGTCAAATTATGATTCTGCATCACGTGTTCGACTGCTTCCGCAACAGCTTTTCTTTCAATATTTTTCTTTTTCGCAACGTTGCGACGGGATTTTTGCAACGTTGCATTTCCGCTGCTATCCCAACCGTAACGCTTTTTCCAGCTCCGGACCGTGCCTTCCGGCACGTCCAGCGCTGCGGCTATCTCAATTAACTTCTTTCCCTGGCGGAACATGGCCTCCGCCTGTTCCACGCGGGGATCCGGCGCTCTGGCCATGTATCACCACCTCTTGTCGTTGTATTT
This sequence comes from uncultured Clostridium sp., assembly GCA_946498245.1. Classification (GTDB taxonomy): domain Bacteria; phylum Bacillota; class Clostridia; order Lachnospirales; family Lachnospiraceae; genus UMGS1370. The sequence continues at coordinate 20,963 of CAMMNN010000033.1, forward strand.
TGGGTTTGGGTATAGAAAAAGAGGTGGGCGGGCCACCTCTTGGGTTTACTTTTTTTCATCCCATAATATTCCCAAAATACTAATTATGTTCAAAATTACTCCTATTGCTGCTATTACAATAGACATACAAAAATCATTAGATATAATTAGTGCCGGGCAAACTAATTGTAAAATACCAAATACATAACATATAGCACCTATAAAAATACTAATTTTTAGTGCCTTTTTTCTCGATTTTTTTGTTGTTCGTTTAGATATTTGGAGCGTTATAAGTGTCGCAAATATCGACACATATCCAAAATCATTTATTATTTCTAGATTACGCATTAAAACTACACTAGCATAGTAGCAATATATAATTATTGCATTCCAACATAAAACCCTCGTCCATTTTTTCTCTTCATGAATGATACTATTAAAATTTTTAATAATATATCCAACAAAAAAGCCCCAACTTCCCATCATAATCAGAAAAAAGGCCCTGAAACCCTGACTGCATAATTCTTGTATGATTTGCATTTGTATTCCCCCTATATTTTCTTCTATCATACCGCAAAATCCAACAAAAGCAAAGCCCCTGCCGTCCGGCAAGGGCAATAGGAGGAAAGCATTAAATCAGCCACCTGGCAATGATACCAGGCGGCCGTTTCTGGGGGTAGACTAGGAGGTAACAGGTGTCTTACACTGTTCTCAGTATACACTATAACACACTTGACACGGAAAATCCGGAAAAAACGGAAAAACTTTAACTTTCTCTCATAAATTTTTCAAACTCCTTCCGGATACTCTCTCTCGTTACATTCCTTCCCATTCGTGCCGCCACCTCATTCCATGAGTTACCCTCAAAAATTTTATATTTTATAATCCGCTGCATTCTCTGGGGAATCGTATTCAGCCATTTTTCTACCTGGATTTTGATCGCTTCGGCTGCTGCTTTCCGTTCCTCTAAGAGCTGCTTTTTTTCTTCTAAGGCACTCGGCTTTTGAATTTCATTGTAAGCCACTCCCTCGATATGGAAATTGGTAACCGTATATGGGAAATCATGAGAAGAGCCTTTTACAATATCCTGCGCTATCCGCTTTTGCTGCCTTTCAATCTGCCGAATTTCCTCCTCGGTTTCCTTAATCAGCACACAGGCATCTATGTACTGATATAATATTGACTTGTCCAACGGATTCACTCCCCCTATCCTTCTACCATGCGTTTTCGGTATTCCCGGTGTCCTTCCAGGTACTGCTCCGTCTTCCTCTGTCGCCCCAAAAGCTGCTGAAGGTCTTTTAGCGTCTGTTTCCCAGCAGGACTCTGGAAATACTGGACTATATTTTCGCACAGTTGGACGGTATCCTTGCTCCGGCGGCGTCGGTTCCGGCTATCCCAGAGTTTCAGTGCTTCCCGATGCATGGAGTACTTGTCCTGTGAAAATTCCAAGGCATGAAGAAGATCCTGGAGCCGCTTGTCCTCATCTCCTACACTGGAATATGCAATCTGATAATCTTCCTGGCAGGTTTTTACAAAATCCAAAAATTGCTGCAATTGTTCAGATGGCCTCACCCTATATCACCTTCACTCCAATCCAATTTCTGTCCACAATCCTTACAAAAGGCGTAACATCTATTGACTTTCGCACCGCACTCAGGACACACAGATATTCCGCCGTTAATCAATTCAATTTTCTTTGGGGTATCACGTTCCTTCAATTCCTGTAGTTTTTCTATAACCCCAATCTGTGAGTATTCATACAGAGCTTCAGTGACCTCTTCAATGGTCATGTCTTTGATTAATTCATACCACTGTTTCTCTTTCAGGACTTTAATGGCCATTTCCAGCGCCTCTGTGTCCTTTTTCCAGATTTCGTCTGGATCTTCTCCGGCAGCCATGCTGCGGCTGTTATCAAGCAAGCTTTCCAATTGATTTATGCATTCTTTTTCTGTCATTGTGTACCACCGTCCTACTCTAATAATTCTGGGTTATCAAACACGTTGCCAATAACCTCCATCATTACATCACGATATTTACTCATATGGTCAAAATCAGAATACCAGCAACTTCCAAAAGCTTTGTAGTCTTCATCCCATACAATTGGATAATTTGAGCAATTATCAAATCTTACAATATCATTTTCCCATATCCGCTTACCGTTCTTATCACTAAATCCGGTGTACTGGCAGAGGGTTTCAGGGTCGATTTCATATATGTTCATGGTGTACTGCATTGAAAATATCGGGCCATCGTGATATTCAACTACTTCGTTCACAAACATATAATATGTATCATCATGTTTATGGACATAATACCCTTCAACCCACCATTCCTCTTTCGGCAGTTTCCGCCAATCCCTTCGTTTTGCTTTGAAAAGTATTTCTTTGCTCATTCTTCCTCACTCCAATCTAATTTACTGCCACATTTTGGACAATAAATATTATCATCTTTGTCTCTATCTCTACGCCATTCGCCGCATTTAGGGCACCTTGCCATACGATAATTACAAAAACCATCTCCACTTAAAAAGCCTTCATACTCTACTCTTACTGGTTTCTGTCTCTCCACCGCCTCCCGGCACTCTTCCACTGTACCGATAGCTCGGTACTGCTGAATTTCTTCAAGGGCTTTGATTGCCAGCTCATCCGCCATGTAAGTTTTATAATTATCTTCGTTAAACAATTTCAGCATTTCCGGCTCAATCGTTTCTCCTGTCAACGCATCAAAAAGTATCATTTCCCGGTCAAACGCTAACTGCTGAATCGCTTCTTTCTCTGTCATTTCTCCTCCTTCTCTAGTACGCCTTACACTTTCCTTTCCGAGCCCAGTCCACGCACTCTCCATTGTGATGTGGACAATTCAAGCAGGCTCTGCAATCTTTATCCCGCGACCTGATCAGCCGCAAGAACTCGACCGGCTCCATATCTTTCTTTAATTTTTTCATCTTCCCCTCCGTCTCAGCCCCTTATCCGGGCACAGCTCTGTGTAACAGTATGCCGGATGATTGGCGCTCCAGGTATTGGGCCGCCGGCTCTGCTCCATGTCAGCTATTTCAGCCTGATGAGCGATTCCGCTGCTGATCCTGTGCTGTTCCATGATCAGCTTCTGTCTACGATTCATTACCGTTCACCCCGCTCTCTTATATGTTTTCCACTTTGACGTAGATTCCGGGAATTTCCGCCCAATACTTCTCAATCACCTCACTGGCCACCTGGGCGTCATCTTTCCAAAACCCCAGTTCTGTCATGACATCTTTCAGCATCTTCACCAGGTTATCCGTATCCGGCCTGCTGGTCCGGTATTCCCCATCTTGATGTTTCCCCCTGGGGAAACACCACCATGTGGTTAGCCTGACGGCTCCTTCAAAGGGCTGGCTGGGACGGTGGCCCCCCAAATGGTCCCTCAGTTTCTGTCTGGCCGCCTTCAGTTCTGCCGGTTCGTAAAACTTTGGCTTCCCGTCCACCACCCGCACCTGTTTCTCCTGATGGGTACAGGTTGGCGGGATCATTGCCAGAAAAAATCTAATCTCCATCATAATCAGATCCTTGCCATGTCCCTGCAGCCGAGTCATATTCAATATATCCACCCTGTACCAATTTATCGAATACATACATCAGCAAACCTGGCTTTTCAGAAATCCACTTTAAAACATCGTCGTCTTTATGGTTATATTCTTCCCCCGGTTGTGTACGGTGTAGGGGAGGCATATCAAGTCCTACAGATAACCTCTTGTCTTTTGGTTTCGTTCTACCCATTTATTTCGTCTCCTTTTTCGCCTTGCTTTTCAGCTCTCCGCCGAGCTTGTTTTAGCTGTTCTCTCATCCACTTCATCTCTTTAACGTGTGAAATTTCTTTGCTTTCATTTCTGCTCCCCTGTTACGGGGAGGGGGAAGGGAGACGGGCCGGGAGCTTTAGCCCGTCCCTCTCCTACCCCCGTAACCACCGTGAGGGGGGAATTTTAACATATAGAATATATAATAGTCTTCCCCGCCAGCGGGAAAGTCTGGATTTCCTGTCTTTCCCGCACTCCTTTTACATTGCGGGGAAGACTGATTTTCAGTGTTCCCCGTCTTACTATCGGTTGCGAGGAAGTCTTAGGTTCCAGTGTTTCCCGCAAAGGCGTCACTGCGGGAAAGTCTGGATTTTCTGTCTTTCCCGTCTACGATTTTTTGTGAATAACTCCATCTTCAATCACATATCCGCCATGCTCTTTCACCCGGTCACGTACTGACCGTTCCGCAATTCCCAGGTAATCTGCCACATCTTTGACCGTCGGGGCCTGCCCGAAGTTGCCGTTTTCCACAGCTTCTTCTAAGGCCCTGGCACGCTCTTTTTTCCGGTCCGTGGCCTTCTTTTGATTCCTGGCTGCCCCTTTTTTCCAGGGCGGCTGTTCCGTCTCCAACTGAATGTCCCCCAGCGACCCTACACGGTCTACCCAGTGGCAGGGGTAGTCAAACCAAAGGTTTACAGCGGAAAACTTCGGGAACTCCCTCAGGGTCCCCTCAATGCGCCATGCAGTCCGTTTCCTTACCTTCCCTTTGGCTTCTTCTATCATCCGTTCCAGGGCCTTATACTGCCATTTATCCAGTTTATTTTCGCAGTAACGGAGCATCTGGTAGCTGCTGCACAGATCGTCCTGGGACACGTCCTCTTCCCATTTAAAGTGGGCGTCCAGGTACTGCCTGCAGGCCATGCAGACAGCCTGGTTCTCTTCCTGCTTTAACAGTTCTTCCGTAAGTTCCAGTTCAATCATATCTAACATTGCGTCCGGATCCCTGGCAAATACTCCGGAGCCGCTGGCGCGGTCCATGGATTTTTTGGCCCCCTGGGCCCCTTTGCTGTGATGGTGGCAGTAAATCACGGCTACCCCCAGCTCATTGCATACCTTATCAAACTGGTTGCAGAAATTTGCCATCTGGTCTGCACTGTTCTCATCTCCCGTGATGACCTTGTAAATCGGGTCAATGATAACCGCAATGTAGTTCTTTTTGGAAGCCCTGCGGATCAGCATTGGGGCCAGTTTATCCATTGGCCTGGATTTCCCCCTCAGGTTCCATATATCGATATTGTACAGGTGATCCGGCTTCAGCCCCAAAGCATGGTATACGTCCCGGAACCGATGCAGGCAGCTTGCCCTGTCCAGCTCCAGGTTGACGTACAGCACCCTCCCCCGGGAACAGGGCCAGGAAAGCCATTTCCGGCCCTCAGCAATGGCAATGCACAGTTCAATCAGGGCAAAGGATTTCCCTGCCTTGGACGGCCCTGCCAGGAGCATTTTGTGTCCCTGTCGGAGCACCCCTTCAATTAGCGGGGGCGCCAGCTCGGGCAGATGGTCCCATACGGCTTCCAGGCTTTCCGGATCCGGCAGGTCGTCATGGACGCTTTCAATCCATTCTTTCCATTCCTGCCAGCTTTCCTTCCCGATATTGGTATCTACAAGGAATTGCTTTTGCCCGTCCCGCATAACCCCCGGCATCCGGGAAAGCCTAGCCGGGTTTCTGTTCTGCTGGTCAATTTCCAGGCCGTTTTTCCGGCAGATATTGTAAAGGTAGTCTACCCGTTTCCGGTATTCTTCGTAATTCCCGGCATCTATATGGACGATTGCATGGAGGCTCTTTTTTCCGGAATGGACCAGGCAGGCAACCGGAAGTTCCAGCTCCCGGATTAACGCATTCTGTTTTTCGATCTCCATGCTGTCTGATTCCACCAGGGCATACCGGAAGTCTGTCACGTTTTCGTTTTTGCAGCCGTTCCCATCTAATGGGTTAAACCGGATCCATGCGCCTGCCTGGGGATTGTAGTCCCCCAGTACGCTCCCAATATCCCCTCCGCAATGGGACAGCTCTTCCATTAACTGCCCTGATGTCCGGCTCCAGTCCCCCTTTGTCGGCATATACCTTCCGTCTTTCTCAAAGCTGGCTGTCACATACCCGACGTTGTCCGTTGAGTCAAACAAAGTCTCCAGGTAACGGGTTAAATCCTTTACAGGGTCCCAATGTTCCTGCGGCGGTTCAATCTCCCGGCCTTCCACCCAGTCACTGTCTATCACAACGCCTTCCTGGGAAATGGTATCTTCCCATTCCAGTGCATTCCCCGGGTCGTAAGGCGGTATCCAGCCATGGCTGCGGGCCATCTGGACAATGGTTCCGCCGGTGACAGGAGAAGACAGAACCGTTCCCTGGAAGCCGTTCCATTTTTTTCTGCATTCCCCCAAATGGTACCGTGCCGGATCCCTCCGGCTCCATGTATCCCATATTTCCACACCATATCCTTCATATTGGAGGGCCATGCCGACCTCCACCCACTCCTGGTAGGATAAACCCGCCGGGTCTATATGGTTTATGACTTCTAACAGGTCATACTGGTTCCTTTCCATTCTTTACTCCTTAACTCGTCCTCCCGGCTTGTATTCCTGCGGGGTTATCCCTGATGGGATCCTCCAGCCATTCCCTGCAATCCGGTCTATTAAATTCTTAGCAGCGTCAAAACGCCAGGTTCCTACGTGCTGAAACCCCCTGCTTTCCAGGAAACGGATTTGCTTTGGCGTCGTAAGCCCTTCCTCCCGGCGCCTGTCCAGCCTGTCGAGAAGCTTTGAGGCCTTCCCGGCGTTGTCAATCCCATCGGGCAGGATCCCCAGTTTTTCGAGGGTTTTCTTCTGTTCATCAGACGGTGGGGCCATTTCCCAGCCGAATGCCGGAACATATCCGGATAAATCCTCCGCCTGGATACTCATCTCAAACTGCAGCGGATCTACCAGGCTCCGCTTCCGTCTTTTCATTTCCGACAGTTTCTGGGCCAGAGCCGCTTCCCTTTGGGCCACTACGTCCCCCGATGCCTGCCGCTTTGCTTCTTCCAAATCCATCAGGCAGCCGGCGGCAGCTTCCATGTTCGAGGTCATTTTTTGGGCCACCTCTTCACTTTCGCAGACCAGGGCTGCCGGATGGCATAACTCATGGCGTTCCGTATGCCACAAAAAATCCAGCAGCAGGAGGTGTTCCTTCCCTGGGGACAGCCGCGTCCCCCTCCCCACCATCTGGCAGTAAAGGCTCCGCACTTTTGTGGGCCGCAGGACCACAATGCAGTCCACGGACGGGCAGTCCCAGCCTTCTGTCAGCAGCATGGAATTGCACAGGACGTCGTACCGGCCGGCCTCAAAGCCTGCCAGGACCTCGGCCCGGTCCCCGCTCTCCCCGTTTACTTCTGCGGCCCGGAACCCAGCACGGTTTAAAATATCCCTAAACTTCTGTGAGGTTTTCACCAATGGCAGGAATACTACGGTTTTCCGGCCTTTGCAGTACCGTTTCATCTCCTCTGCGATCTGGTATAGGTATGGATCCAGGGCCGTATCAATTTCCCCGGCTTTCAAGTCCCCGGCCTGTACCCCTACCCCTGACAGATCAATCTTTAACGGGATTGTCAGGGCTTTAATCGGGGAAAGATACCCTTCCCGGATTGCTTTCGGGAGGGTGTATTCATAGCTCAGGCTTTGGAAGAACTCCCCCAGATTCCGCATATCCCCGCGGTCTGGGGTGGCGGTGACACCCAGCACTTTGGCCTCCGGGAAATGTGTTAAAACCTTCTGGTACCCGTCCGACAGGCAGTGGTGGGCCTCGTCAATAATGATGGTTTTAAAATAATCGGCCGGGAATTTTCCCAGCCTTTTTTCTCTCTGCATGGACTGGACAGATCCTACGGTAACCCGGTACCAGCTTCCCAGGCTGCTCTGTTCCGCTTTTTCCACAGCGCACCGCAGCCCGGTTGTCCTTTGCAGTTTGTCCGCCGCCTGGTTTAACAGTTCCCCCCGGTGGGCCAGGATCAGTACCCGGTCCCCGGCCCTTACGCAGTCCTCCGCTATTTTTGCGAATACAACTGTTTTCCCGCACCCTGTAGGCAGGACCAGGAGGGTCCTTAAATTTCCCTGTCCCCACTGCTTTAAAACTGCGTCCTTTGCCTCTATCTGGTATGGCCTTAGCTCCATCAGAATTTCCCCGCTTCATACTTTTTCGGTTCATAGGGAAGGTAGGTCCGGATCCGGTTGTTTTTCCTGGTATTCCCGTTTTTATCCGTGTACTGGTTTACCTCGATTTCCGCCTTCCCGGAAGCTCCGGGGACTGCCGCCCAGTTGGGCCTTAAAGGCTCCCCTTTTTTCTTCTGCCCGATGCACAGGAAAAACTGCCCCAGCCTCCACTCACGTTTGGAGTTTAGGTATAAGGTATCAAACACTTTACATATATTCCCGGTTTCTGGATTCCTGATTTCAAGGGTCAGTGCTGCCGTATGGCATGGCGACAGCTTATCGCTCCCAGGGAAACGTCCCCGCTCCATAGATTCTACGGTAAATTCATAGGTACCTTCCGGGAGGAGTTCAAAGCTCTGCCCGTCATTATCGATCTGGTCATCCCAGCCCATCTCTTTTCCTAAATCTTCATTCATTGTTCTGTTTCCTCCTGTCAATTAAAATGGGATCTTTTCGTCCCGCTTCATCTGTTCCACCATGGCATATACCTGATCCCAGGCCCCTATCAAAACCCCGTTAATAAAATCCGGATCGTAGTTTTGTATCGGCGTGTCCTCCGGGTAATATCCTTTGGCAGCCACAGCATTCTGGATATGCCATTCGTCAACGTGGTTCATTTCCATTAAATCCCGGAGGGCTTTGGGGATATTCTCCGGGAGGGAGCGGGGCAGGCCCTCCGCCGGCCGTTCCGGTTCTGTTCGCTTTTCTGGTTCCTCAGGCGGCACAGGCTGCCCTGAAGGCCCTGCTTCCATTGTTTCCTGCTGCATAAACGGCGGCAGCGCCGAATCCTCTTTCCTGCTGTCCTGACGCGCTTCTTCCCTTCCAGGTTCTTCTGCCGGTTCTTGGGGTTCCGCTGCCGGCGTCCGGCCAGCTTCTATAATATGGGCGATCTCTGAATATGCAAAAGGCAGCTCGTTATCCAGCCCGTACCGGTTTTTAGCGTCCCAGCAGGGGTGGTGGGAGGTATACATAACCCGCTTTCCGCCCTGGGCTTTATTTTTGCCTTTCTGGGCCCCCTGGCCGTCCACGTTGACCACATAGGTTTTATAATTGGCAAACAGTATCATATCCGCCCATTCCTTCACCATAGGGGACGTCTGTTTGGTCAGCTTCATTTCCCACCGGTCATAGGCCCCCATTTCGTCCGGCTGTTCAAACTTCCGCATTTTTGCATGGGCGGTCAGTACTACGTTTGTCCCGTTTTTGACTACCTCTTCCAATCCGTTCAGTAACCTTCCAAACTCCTCCTGGACATAGACATAGCCTTTTCCGTACCCAAAGTCCTCTATCCCCTGCTTCTGGTACTTGCTGCATACATGGGAAATGCACAGCATTTCCGCCCAGTCTGCCGTATCAATTACCAGGGTCCGGCACAGTTCCGGATGCGCCCGGACGCAGGAAACCTCTTCCAGAAGCATCGTCCAACTGCTCGGCGCTTCAAACCGGCCCACGTCCATGTCTTTCGTGCTGCCTTCCGTATCGATAAACAGTACCTCCGGGAATTGGGCGGCAAACGTACTCTTTCCGATTCCTTCCGGACCGTAAACCACTACCTTTTTTGCTCCTGCTATTTTCCCTCGGATAATCTTCATCTAAAAAATCCCTGCCTTCCATCCTTTTGGGTCGCTGCCTGTATCCGGCTCCTTTCCATACCCGTCTTCTATAATAATGCTGCACTCGTCCCCTAAGCTTACACGGGTTGCAATTGCCTGCAACCCTTCTGATTCCAGCCATGCCCCAAACGCTTCCAGGGTGTCCCGGTCCATCTGTTCCAGTTTGTCCAAAAGGACAAACCCGCAGTTAGGGTTTAGTTTCCGTATAATTGCTGTGGCTACCTTCAGCCGGTCTGAGCCTGACAGGTTGTCCCATTTCTGCCCCTGGTAAACCAGTTCACCGTCTTCTACGCCCAGTTCCGGCAATGGCAGGGCTGCATGGTTTAACAGATCCCTCTTCTGCCGGCGTGTCTTCTCGATTGCACTTGTCAGGGTATCATACTGCCTCCGGTACTCTTTGGCATCTTCCTCCGCCTTCTCTTTATCCAGGTTGGCACGGATTTTCCGGTTTATTTCTTCCATATTGGAAATGCTGGCTTCCAGTTCTGCCGTAGACTGATCTACCAGTCCCTTTGTATCCATCCGTGCAATTTTCAGGTCGGATTCCAGTCCTGACTGCCGCTTTAAAAGCTTTTTGAGTTCTTCTGTTACGGTTTGGTATTCCTGTTCGATTTCATGGAGCCTCTGGCGCTTCCTCTGGTTTTCCCCATTCCGTGCCAGGATTTCCTGCTGCTGCCGGATCAGATCCGAAGGTGACAGCAAATCTTTCGGGACGCCCGGATAAAAGGGCTGCTCTTTGGCGTACTTTTCTTTCTGGTCCGCTATCCGGCCAATGGAAAGCCTCTCGTTATACTGCGATACTTCCTGGCGTTCCAGTTCTTCCAAACGCTGCTCTGCCCCGATAACCTGAAGCAGGATCCGGGCCTTTTCCCTGCCAGACGCCTCCATAAACTTTGGGAGGTTTAAGGCAAGCTCTTCCACAAATTCATTTAAGAGCTGCTGCCCGCCTTTCTTCCCATTGGGATCCGTAACCTTTAAAGCACTGTTTTTTCCCTTGCGCTCTACCACAAGGCCGTTATCCATGACTATATGGAGGGCCGGCGGGATTACAGAGCCGTCCCGCTGGGCTTTAGAAGGCCGGAACTTTTCCCCGCCAAGCGCCCAGGCAATCGCATCTAATACGGAGGTTTTCCCCTGGTTATTGTTGCCGCCGATAACCGTCAGGCCATTGGGCGCCGGCGATAATTTTACGGCCTTGACCCGTTTTACATTTTCAATTTCCAGCCTGTTTATCTTAATTGGCATACTTCATTCCCTCCTTCCCCGGTTCCCGGTTCTTCAAATATTCCTCGATCCTGTCATTTAGCATATGCCTGAATACGCGCAGGACAGCATCTTTTTCTCCAGTGATTGCTCTTATTTTATAGACTGTATTGACAATACCCTGGCTCAATGCCTCCAGTGTCTGCAGTGTGCTCAGGCCTTCCCCGCCCATGGTCATGGCCTGTATTTCCAAAACCGTTCCCTCTGCTGTTTCCCTGGTTTTGCGGAGCCCAATCACCAGTGCCATATCGCAGGCTTCTAACTCCTGTTCTTCCTTTCTTCCATCAAAATCCATTGTGAAATTTCCCTGTACCATCTTGACGTTTCCTCCTGTCTTCCCTTACAATGGGAATGTAATATGTTTTCGTTTTCGGGCCCTGTCCGGCTGCTATCCGGCGGGCCTTTTTCTGTAGCTAACCGCATCGGGACACCGCCAGCGGGAAGCACTCATAATACCCATCTGTTTCCAGCCCCTTTCTTACCTGCTCCGGCTCTATCGTGAGCCCATGGTAATATCCCAGGAGCCACAGTGTATTCATGGCGTCCTGCTCCGTCTCCAGAATGCTGCAGCCATAGTCACTGTGTATCTCATACATTCCAGCCGCCTCCTATCCCATTGCCGCCAGGGCGATTACGGTTATGGCCAACCCCATAGAGAGGAACCCTAGCTGCATCACCCGGCGCTCCAGCCGGATTATGTACCGCTCCCGTTTCTGGGCGGGGCTGGGAATTGTCCTGCCGATTGGCATATAATCCAATGCCTTTCCCTCCTCCCTTAAAATGTACGACTTTTTGCTCTTAACCCTGCGAGTATATCCTGAGCCCGCAAAATAACACCGCCATTTGTAGAACACGGATCCCTCCGGGCCCTTCGGAGTGTATTTATTGAAATCTCTAACTGTGCTGCTAATTTTTCATCAGTCCACCCCGTATAGCGCTTGATAGCGTCTAACGTTACCTGAAATTCGATTATATATCCTGGTAATTTGGTCACTTTTTCACCACACTTTCCAGAGTCTTACCTTAAAAGATATAGCCGTTGATGTTGTTACTCCTATGATACAGAACCAATTTTGCCTACATTAACAAACATCGTCACAGTCAAATCGCGCTGATTCATCGTCTGCGAGATTTTCCAGTTGACACGGCGTTACATTGCAAAGTTCTATTCCATCGAGGAAAATTCTTATATCGTCATCAATGTTCAGCGTTTTTAAACCCATTTCTCTCTCCCTTCTTTCTTGCTCTACTTTTATCTTGTCTTTTCCTCCCCTCAGCCCTATACTGTAGGTACCAGACCGCCATCTGGAATCTATCGGAAAGGAGCAGAATCATTTTGAATGAACTAGAACAAAAAATTTATGACGCTATATCTCAAAAAGGCCAGTATCGCTATTCTTCAGATATGGCTGTCAAATCGACCGAAATAAAAGCTGTTGATTTTCTGAAATCCAATGGCTATATTTCGGTACGAGCAGAGTCTATCGGGTTCGTCATTGCCGAAACCATTTAGACCGTGCTTTCCAGAATGTTATCCGGGATTTTACCCTTTCAAAAAAGCCTGGATAACATTCTTCAATAACCGCAACTTCTTCTTTGTACCACTTTCCGTCTTTGCTAGTGCTTATATGTACATCATGCACACCCTTGAAAAATGTACTGCGGAAGGAAATCAAGTACTTGTCTTCCCCCAGACGGTAGAAGATATATTTTATTCGGAAATCCGTTTTCACGCTCTCACCCTCCTTTCCTTACTGATTCTTTCTCTACCTCTTTCTGATGCGCCATAGCCTCGACCTGTCCCAGAAGATACCCTTTTGTGAAATCATTTAACTTAGGAACTGCCGCCGCTATGGTTTCGGCAATCTGTTTCTTTTTTCATTCATGGTTTCAGCCACCTTCTCTATTGGACTTCTCTTTTCCCCTGTGTTATACTTTAATCACCGGAAGCTACCGAAATCTAACAGAAAGGAGTCAGCCATGACTTATACGCAAATTATTTCAGGATACTGTCCATTAATAGAATCGGACAGAGAAATCCGTATTACCGTATCTGAGTTTTCTGTTATTGGGAGTAACGCCTCTCAGAAACGCATAACGGAATTTCAATGTCCAGATGGCGCTACTTGTCCGTATTGCAAGGGCCGTCAGTGCTGCGATCTAGTAGATAAACACCCCCTTTAAGCAAAGTAAACTGATACTTTGTTTTCGGGATTGCCTGCGATATGTAGTGATACCAGCGTAAATCACACCCTTGAACATATGGACAATGCTCACACGCTTCGCACATATTCGCAGGCTCATTATTTGCCATCTGTCTTTGAAATGCCTGGATATGGTAGGCTGTACAGGTGTGGCATTTCTGCAAATCCACATTATTGTTTTCCAATTGCATCACCCTTTCTTATCCTGCCTTTACCTCGGCCTGCCCCGTGTTCCCTTCCTCGCTATGCTTTATTCCAGTTAAAAGCCCCAGCATATAGGCCATTGCCTTGTCTCTGGCTTCCGCATTGAGCAGAGGGGCCATGATATGGATATTGGTAAGGGAATCCTTGGTTAACTTAACATTCTCAATTCCAGCCATAGTTCTCACCTCCTATCTTGTCTTTGCTCCCTTCATGCCTTATACTGTACTTACAGGCCCCGCCAGGGCCGAGTAAAAGATGCATTCTGGTCGAAAGTATTTTCTGTTGCATCATCAATCATTATTAGCATTATTGCGCTCATAAAATAAGGCGTTTGAGTAATGCAAGTATGCTTATAATAACTGAAAGTATCGAGAGGATACGGGCCTCATGATTGTACCTTCTCGCAGATTTTAAATTTTCTCTAATTTCCTCAAAGTCTGTGCGTGTTGTTTCAAGCCTCTGCTCGGCTTCTGATTCCGATCCCATTTCACACCCTCCTTTGGCAAAAATTTCAATAAAAATCACTACAACTTTTTTCCATATTCTTTGTATCACCTAAGGAATAGGCTTCGGTCTATTTCTTTTTCTTATCGCCTCCCTTTTGTTTCCTATGGCTACATTATAGTCCCCTTTGCCATCTTTGTCAATAGTTTTTTGTCCCCTTTGCCAACTTTTTTCTTGACTATTTTTTTTTTGCGTGGTATTCTATTCTTAGAAAGAAGGTGATGAAATGACACAAGGAGAACGTGTGAAAACGTTAAGAAAAGCCTTAAATTTAACGCTTGAAAAATTCGGTGATCCTCTTGGTGTTGGAAAAACTGCTATATCTAAAATAGAAAACAATGAGAGAGGGCTAACCGACCAGATGATAAAGGCCATCTGCCGTGAGTTCGGCGTTAATGAGCTTTGGCTCCGCACCGGTGAGGGGGAAATGAAGAAAACGCTTCAGGGAGAAGATCGGTTTTCTCTTAATATAGGAAAACTCCAAAATACAGACAATGAAACTTTAATCCGGTGGGTGAATGCTATTGCTGAAACTAACCCGGAATTGTTGAAAGATATAGAAGACTTTTTCAAACGTCTTTTGAACATAGAAAAAGAGCCGGATTAATCCGACCCTTTCTCCTGGACAGCAAGCTGTAATGAGATAAAGATTCTTCTAAGAATTTTTTCATCATCGAGTTGCTTTGCCAGTTCCGCAATCGCTGCCTGATATTCTTGAACGGACATTGATAGCCTTCCCCCTTACGCTGACTAAAATAACAATCGCTTACTTTAGGCCCAGCAGACACCGTCAGGGAAAGGAGGCGCCGCCTGCTGAGTGGGCGGCCATATAGCAAGAACATTTGTTCTGTTTTCATTATATATCGGATAGTCTGATTTTTCAAGGGTTTATTAGAACATATGTTCTGTTTTTGCAAGAGATTCTTTGAATCACAGCTACTACATAGGAAAGGATTGGTATCCATATGAAAAGAAAATGGTATCTACAAACCTGGCTCATTTGCCTACTATTTGCGTTTTGGTTTGTTTACGGCGTTCCATTACTGTTAGGTATCGTCCTGCTGGTTTTAAAAAACAAAGCTGAAAAATCCGCTGCAGCCCATACACTTCAACTTGAAACGGAGAATACTCAGCTGCACAAATTACTTACCCCGGAAATGCAGGACGCCCATGAACTTCAGTGCTTAATCGAATCGCTCAAAAAAGAGCAAAATTCTGTTGAGGACGAGATTAAAAGCCTGAAAAAGACCATTTCGCAATTAGATACCGAAATATCAAATAAGAAAAGGCAAATTGTTCAGTTAGATGATGAAATTTTGATTCAGGAATTTGGTCTATATAAACCGCAGTACGATTTCGCATCTGCTCTTGACTACAAAGAGGAGCTGACAAAAATCCGTTCCAAACAAAAAGAACTTATCAAAGCTAAGCAGGCTGTCAATGGCAACACAAACTGGGAAGTAAATGGCAGTAAGACAAAAGGCAAAAAGATGGTCTCGGATACTCAGAAACTTCTTTTGCGGGCATTTAACAATGAATGCGATGAGATTATTTCAAAAGTACGATATACCAATTTTGATGCTTCTTTAGACCGAATTTACAAATCCGCTGAAACCATTTCAAAATTGGGTACAGTTTTAGGTATATCCGTCAATCAAAAATACCTTAATTCAAAGGTAAAGGAGCTACGCCTAGCTTTTGAATATCAGCAAAAAAAACAAGAAGAAAAAGAAGCGCTGAAAGCTGCCAGAGCCGAGCAACGCGAACAAGCGAAAATCCAAAAAGAATTGGAAATGCAGCGTAAAAAAATCGAGAAAGAACAAAATCATTACCAAACTGCTTTTGAAAAAATTTGTTCTCAGTTAAATGCTCATCCAGATGACCCAGATTTGCTGGAGAAAAAGCAGGCTTTGGAAAATCAGCTGACTGATATTGATAAAGCACTGAACGACATCGACTACCGGCAGGCAAATATGAGAGCTGGCTATGTATATGTTATTTCCAATATTGGTGCTTTCGGCGAAAACATATACAAAATCGGTATGACCCGCCGCCTCGACCCTCAAGATCGCATTGATGAACTTGGAGACGCTTCTGTACCGTTTAAATTTGATGTTCATGCTATGATATTCTCTGATGATGCCCCCGCCCTGGAAACTGCTCTTCACAAAGCATTTGAAAGTCGGAAACTTAACATGGTCAACCAGAGACGCGAATTTTTCAATGTAACACTGGACGAAATCAAAAAGGTAGTAAGGAAGAATTTTGATAAAACTGTTGAGTTTATTGATGTACCAGATGCAGAGCAATACAGAGTTAGCCAGAAAATGAGAGAGCAAATGAAAGATAATTGTTCTCAAAACAGTTGAATGGAATGAAAAACCGGCCCCTGCGCCAACAGGAACCGGCTACCATCTTAATCGCTACGCC
>CAMMNN010000034.1 GCA_946498245.1 uncultured Clostridium sp.
CTGGCTTATGAGGGGATCCAGTACCAGTACCTTTCCCCTATGACTTTAGAAACCGCAGAGTGGGATTACATCAAAAGCCGGCTGCGGATCCTGTCGGGTTTTTACGGCGTTTTGAGGCCCATGGACGGGGTAGAACCCTACCGTTTGGAGATGCAGGCAGGGCTGGAAATGCAGGAAAAAGGCGGCAAACAGTACCGCAATCTTTATGAGTTTTGGGGAGACAGTTTGTATCGTCAACTCTTAAAAGAAGAAGCGGAAGGCGCTCCTGTGATAGTGAATCTGGCGTCAAAAGAGTATTCCCGCTGTGCCGAAGCTTTTTTGGAACCCCATGTTTCCTATATTACCTGTGTTTTCGGAGAGAAGAAGGACGGCAAAATCAGACAGAAAGCGACCATGGCCAAAATGGCCAGAGGAGAGATGGTACGTTTTATGGCCCAAAACCGGGTGGGAGACCCCGACGGTTTGAAGGAATTTAACCGCCTGGGCTTTTCTTTTTCGCCCAAGGACTCGGAAACTGCCGGAAACAGGGCGGTTTATACCTTTTTGAAAGAAGGGGAAGTATCATGTACATAGGAGATCTCCATATCCACTCACGGTATTCCAGAGCTACCAGCCGGGAAGCTGTGCCGGAATATTTAAACCTCTGGGCCCAGAAAAAGGGCATTGATATTGTGGGAACAGGGGATTTTACTCACCCGGCCTGGAGAGAGGAACTAAAAGAAAAACTGGAGCCTGCTGAAGACGGGCTGTACCGGTTAAAAAAGGACTATCTGCTGGAGTCCAAAGTTGCCGGAGCGGGAGTCCCCCGCTTTGTGGTAACAGGAGAAATCAGCTCCATTTATAAGAAAAACGGAAAGGTGAGAAAGGTTCACAGCCTTATTTTGCTGCCAAGCTTAGAGGATGCGGAACGGGTTTCCAAACGGTTGGAATCCATTGGCAATATCCATTCTGACGGCAGGCCCATTTTAGGGCTGGACTGCCGGGATTTGCTGGAAATCCTGCTGGAGCTTTCGCCTCGTTCCATCTATGTTCCCGCCCACATCTGGACGCCCCATTTCTCTCTCTTTGGAGCTTTCTCCGGTTTTGATACGGTGGAAGAGTGCTTTGAGGATCTGACGCCCTATATTCATGCCATGGAGACAGGGCTGTCTTCGGATCCTCCGATGAACTGGCGGCTTTCTATGCTGGATCCTTACTGGCTTATCTCCAATTCTGACGCCCATTCTCCGGCAAAACTGGGAAGAGAGGCGACTCTTTTTGATACGGAACTCTCTTATAATGGGATTTATGAAGCGATTCAGAAGGGAGAGGGATTAGGCGGAACCATCGAATTTTTTCCGGAAGAGGGAAAATACCATTACGACGGCCACAGGAAATGCCATCTGTGCCTGAGTCCCCTCCAGGCGGAGGCTTATGAAGGAAAATGCCCCGTCTGCGGGCGAAAGCTTACCATTGGCGTGGCTCACCGGGTAGAGCAGCTTTCTGACCGGCCTGAGGGCTATAAAAAACCCGGAGCCAAACTCTTTGAAAGCCTGGTGCCTTTGCCGGAAGTGATTGCCTCCTCCAGCGGCCATTCAGCGGCCAGCGCCAAAGTTCTGGGACAGTATGAGGAAATGTTAAAAAGCCTGGGCCCGGAATTTCGGATTCTCAGGGATATTCCGGAAGAGGAGATCCGCAGGAAGGCCGGAAGATTAACGGCGGAAGCTATCCGTCGCCTTCGAAAAGGCGAGGTAAAAAGACTTCCGGGATTTGACGGAGAATACGGAACCATCAGCCTTTTTTCCGCTGATGAGCTAGACAATCCGGAAGGACAGATGGATTTCTTTTCCATACTGGGGATTGAAAGCCAGGAAAGCGGGAAAAGTGTGCCTGGAAACATAGAAAAAACAGGACGGCCCAAGGAGAATGCCTTAAAGAGCCAAAAGGAAAGCGCAGCGGCGCAGGAGCGGCCGCAGAAAGAAGAATTAAATAGCCGTCAAAAAGAGGCCGTGGAAGCCCTAAACCGGGCGGTGGCGGTAATTGCGGGGCCGGGAACGGGAAAGACCAAGACTCTGATTTCCCGGATCCTGTATCTCCTTCAGGCAAGGAAGGTGCGGTCCTCAGAGATTACGGCAGTAACCTTTACTAACAAGGCTGCGGCCCAGATGCGGGAGAGGCTGAAGGCGGAGCTGGGTGGATCCAGATCCGCAAACCGGATTCAAATTGGAACCTTCCATTCCATCTGCCTCAACCTGTTAAAAGGCCAGGGAGAGGATTTTTCCCTGGCTGATGAAATTTTGGCAGGAGAATTGGCAGAGGAAATTGTTGCGAAATACGGGCTTAAATGGAAGCCGGCCCGCTTTCTCAGGGAAGTATCCCGCAAGAAAGCAGGACTGGAAACAGAGATTTCAGAGGAAGCTTTTGGAGAATACCAAGAGGGTCTGAAGAGAGCCGGCGCCCTGGATTTTGACGATCTGCTGATCCGGACTCTGGAACTGCTGGAGTCCGGAGAGAAGGTTCCCTTAAAAGCCTTTTCCTATTTATTGGTTGACGAATTTCAGGATATTAGTCCCCTTCAGTACCGGCTGATCCGCTGCTGGAACCGGGAGGGAAGGGAGCTTTTTGTAATTGGGGATCCGGACCAGTCTATTTATGGATTCCGGGGTTCCGATGCCCGGTGCTTTGAGCATCTGGCCAAGGAGGAGCCGGGGCTTTTGACGGTACGGCTGGAGGAGAATTACCGCTCCGCAGAGCCTATTGTAAAAAGCTCCGCAGAGGTGATTTCCCATAATTCCGGAGGGGAACGCATCCTGTCTGCCCGGAAAAAAGGCGGGGAAAAGATCCGCGCGGTAAAGGCGGCAGGAGAACTGGAAGGGGCCATTTTTGTTGCCAAAGAGATCAACCGCATGAATGGCGGAATGGATATGCTGGACGCAGAAGCCCATTCTTATATCCGGGAGGAAAAGAGCGTCCGCAGCTTTTCCGATATAGCCGTTTTGTACCGTACCAGACGGCAGGCCGCTGTTTTGGAAACCTGTCTAAAAAAAGAGAGTATCCCCTACGTTGTGGCCGGACGGGAAGACTTTTTGCTGGAACCGGAGGTTCGGGGAACCGTCAGCTTCTTCCGTTTTGCACTGAATCCCCAGGATGAAATGGCAAAGGGGGCGTGCCGGAGATTTTTGCGGGGAGAGAAAGATAATGTGGAAGAAGGGCTGCTGGAGGAGGAGCGCCAGCGTTTTCCGGCCAATCTTGCCGCCGCCCAGCCCGGGAAAATCCTGACCCAGTGGATAACGGATCTGGAAGAAATCTTTTCCAAAAAGAAGGCGGCATACAGTCCGGCTATGGAAAAACTGCAGGCTCTGGCTCTGTCCTATAAGACCATGAGAGAGTTTTTAGACGGACTGACTTTGGGAGAGGAAGGCGACTTAAAACGCTGTTCCGGAAAGCGCTATACTGCAGACGCAGTGACCCTGATGACCCTTCACAGCGCAAAAGGATTAGAGTTTCCTGTGGCCATGATTTTCGGGGCCGATAAAGGGGTTATCCCTCTGGAAACGGAGAGGGGGATAACGGATTTAGAGGAAGAGCGCCGCCTGTTTTTTGTAGGTATGACCAGGGCAAAAGAAGAGCTTTTGCTGGTTTCCGCCGGAGAGGAGTCTCCATTTTTAAAGGAGATTCCGGCGGAACAAAAGGCGGAGGAAAAGGCCAGAACCAGGAAACGGGAGGACAGCGGAAGGCAGATGAGCCTCTTTGACCTTTAGTCTTTTGTACCTTCTTTTTCCTGGTGGCAGTAAAAGGCGATCATAGCCAGAAAATCCCTGGCGTATTGGGGAAGATAGCGGTTTTTCTGCCATGCGGCAATGAGAATATTTTCTACCCGCTTTTTTCCCACAGACAGGCATACGGAGGGAGAGGACTGGCGGGGCTTCAAAAAATGGTAGTAGCTTTCCGGCGCGAAGGCGGCGGCAAGCCCCTCCATGGCAAGGCAGATGGACATTTCGCTGTTGCGGGTGTGCATGAGGACGTGGGGAACCATGGCGTAATCCTGAAACAGCTCCAAAGCCAGACCGCCGGTGTTCTGATCTGGATACAAAAGAATAAAATTTTCTTCGGAAAGAAGGCTGAGATCCATCCATGGATAGGAGAAGCCTTCTTTTTTTACGGCTTTTTGGGCCAGAGGATTGTTTTTTGAAAGAATCAATACGATTTCTTCCCGGTTTAATTCCTGGTAGGAAAGGTTTTTGGGAAATTCCCGGACGTTGTAAAAGGTCAGATCCACGCTGGGATCGGCAATGGTTTTTTCCGCTATGAAATTGACTTCTTCCATTAAATTGACGCTGACGTGGGGATACTGTTTATGGAAAGCGGGAAGAATGGGGCCGATAATGCTGTTGCTGAGCATAATGGGAATGGAAATGTTTAAACGGCCGTGGTTTTGGTGCATAATATCATCAAATTCCTGATCCCACTGGGAGCCGTACTGGACGATTTTTTCCGCATAATGGATATAGCGCTCCCCCAGATAAGTAGGGAGATACTGGCTGCCAATGCGGTGAAACAGGGGCGCTCCCAACTGCAGCTCCAGATTTTTCAGGTATTTGCTGAGAGAGGGCTGGGAAATATAGAGGGTTTCAGCGGCGCGGCTGATGCTTTTGTGTCTGGCTACAGCCAGGATGTATTTGGCTTCTTTTAATTCCATTTTGGATTCTCCATAGCTTTACTGCATAAAAAATATAGATTTCATGTATTTGACTGATACTATATCACAATTTATAATAAATGTACATATTAGAATTAATATAATTAATAAGTGGAGAGGTAAAGATGAAGAAGAGCAGCGCGTTTATTATGGTTGTGCCAGGGCTTGTGATTCTGGCAGTCTGTCTGTTCCTTCCCCTTCTGCGGGTAATTGTGCCGACCTTTGCCGGAGAAAACTATCCTTTGGATTCTTATCTGGAATTTTTTCAAGATGAGTATTATCGGACCATTTTCTTCCGGACCGTTAAGATCGCCCTGATTACCACGGCGGCCTGCATGATAGGGGGCGTTCCTACGGCTTACTTTATCAGCCGCTGCAGCAGGAAATGGCGGGGAATTTTGCTGGCCGTTTCGATTTTTCCCATGATGACAAACTCGGTAATCCGCAGCTTTGCATGGATCAACATTTTGGGAAGCAACGGCATTGTAAACCAGTTTCTCATGGCCGTGGGCTTTGCCGATAAGCCGGTAAAACTCCTTTACACAGAGTTTGCCATTATTATCGGTTCCGTGTACCTGTTTCTGCCTTTAATGATCGTAACGGTTTCCGGCGTTATGGAAAACATCGGCGACGATATGATGGAGGCGGCTCAAAGTCTGGGGGCCGGCCGTCTGACGGCATTTATGAAGGTTATTTTCCCCATGAGCCTTCCGGGAATTATTGTAGGCGGAATTTTGGTCTTTACCGGAACCTTGACGGCTTATACGACGCCTCAGCTTTTGGGAGGCAATACCAATATGGTTATGGCCACCTTTATTTACCAGAGGGCCATGGCAGTAGGCGACTGGAACGGCGCGGCCGTCATTTCCCTGATTATGATAGTAGTGACCCTGGTTGTCATTAAGGGCTTTAACGCCCTGGCAAACCGGCTGGATCGGAGAGGAGAGAGCAATGGGTAAGAATAAGCTTTTGACGGCTGTGGCCGTTCTGGTGTTTGCTTTTTTGGTGATTCCGCTGGTGATTATTACAGTGACAGCTTTCGGCGGGGGAAGCGCTATTACCTTCCCTATTGATTCCTTTTCCCTGAAATGGTTCGCCAATGTATTTGGCCTGGAATCCTTCCGAAACGCCTTTTTGACCAGTCTGGAAGTAGGGATTCTGGCCACGGTGATCGCTCTTTTGGTAGGAGTGCCGGCGGCTTACGCCCTGGCCCGTTCCGGAATGAAAGGAAGAGGTCTTTTAAAATCCGTATTCCTCTCCCCAACCATTGTTCCCGGTATTGTTATCGGCTTTGTGCTGTATCAGTTCCTGGTTCTGACTCTGAGGATTCCCGTATTTGCAGGGCTGCTGGCCGGCCATTTTATGGTGACTCTTCCCTACGTTATCAGGGTAGTGGGTTCCAGTCTGGAGCAGTTTGACTTTTCCGTGGAAGAGGCGGCCTGGAGTCTGGGCTGTCCCAAAATGAAGGCGTTTTTCCGGGTGGTTCTTCCCAATATTACCTCCGGCATTTCCGCCGCTTTTATGCTGGCCTTTATTAATTCGTTTAATAATATACCGGTATCTATGTTTTTATCCGGCCCGGGAGTTTCTACGTTCCCGGCAACGCTGATGAACTATATTGAGTACAATTACAATCCCACCGTATCGGCGGTTTCCGTGGTATTAATGGCGGCGACTGTGGTAATTATGGTGATTGTGGATAAAACTCTGGGAATTGCGGCTTTAGCGAAATAGGAGGAAAATACGATGGCCTTTATGACTCTTGAAAATATTTCAGTGTGTTACGATAAAAAGAAACAGATTTTAAAAGGGCTGGATCTGGAAGTGGAAAAGGGAGAGCTGGTTTCCCTGTTAGGCCCCAGCGGCTGCGGAAAGACCACGACCCTGCGGGCTGTAGCCGGGTTTATTGAACCCCAGGAAGGAACGTTTTGCCTGGATGGGGAGGATTTAACCAGAGTGCCGGTTCACAAAAGAAACTTTGGCCTGGTATTTCAAAGCTACGCCCTGTTCCCCCATTTAAGCGTTTATGACAACGTGGCCTTTGGCCTGAAAATGAGGAAAATGGGAAAAGAAGAAATTGACCGGAAAGTTAAATCCATGCTGGAGATCTGCGGGCTGACGGATTTGGCGGATCGCTTTCCCCAGCAGATGTCCGGGGGCCAGAGACAGAGAGTGGCCCTGGCCAGAGCCTTAGTAATTGAGCCTAAGCTTCTGCTTCTGGACGAGCCTCTCAGCAACCTGGACGCAAAGCTGCGGGTCAATATGAGAGTGGAGATTAAGCGGCTGCAGAAAAAGCTGGGAATAACCACCCTGTTTGTCACCCATGATCAGGAGGAATGCTTCTCCATTTCCGATAAAGTGGCTGTTATGAACCAGGGCGTAATTGAGCAGTACGACTCCCCGGAAAACATTTACCGCCGCCCTAAGACGGAGTTTGTAGCGCGGTTTATCGGCTTTGAAAATTTCCTCAATTTCAGAAAAGAAGGAAGCCGGTACGCGGCGGAAAACGGAGCCGTATTTTCCGTAGAAACCCCTCATGAGGAGGACGCCCTCATTGGCACGATCCGGCCGGATGATATTGAGATTGACCGGGAAGGACGGAGGGAAAATGTACTGGAAGGAACCGTAGGCGTAAGGACATTTTTAGGAAAAAGCTACCAGTACGAGGTTTCTACGGGAGCCGGTAAATTTATGGTCAATATGCGGGCCGAGGAACCCTTTAAAGAAGGGGATTCCATCCGCCTGTATCTGCCGGAAAATAAACTGATTCTGGTACGTAAATAAAGAAAACGAGAGAAAAAGGAGACGAAAAGATTATGAAAAAGTTAGCGGTAGTTTTATGTGCGGCTATGCTGTTGTCTGGCTGCGGCGGCGGAGCCGGAGCAGAGGGGGAAAACGGCGGTTCTGCGGAGCTGATCCTTTCCACCTATGGTCTCAGCGAAGACATTTCTGCAGAGGAAGTTTACACTCCCTTTGAGGAACAGTTTAACTGCAAAATTGTAACGGAAACGGGAAGCACCAACGAGCGCTATACCAAGCTGTCCGCTGATTCCCAGTCCCCCATCGACGTTATTGAACTGTCCCAGGCTATGACGGCAAAGGGAATTTCCGAGGGCCTTTTTGAAACCATCGATTTAAGCAAGATCGAAAACAGCCAGTACCTCATCGGCGCTGCCAAGACTATGGCGGAATCCGGCCAGGGAATCGCTTATACCATTAACAGTATCGGCATCATTTACAATCCGGCGGCAGTGGGCTTTGAAATTACCAGCTTCGATGATTTGTGGGATCCCAGTCTGGCAGGCATGGTTGCCATTCCGGATATTACCACTACCTTTGGTCCGGCTATGGTTTATATGGCCAGCGATCACGTTGGCGTGGACGTAGAATCTGACAACGGGGAAGCGGCTTTTAAAGCTCTGGAAGAGTTAAAGCCCAACCTGGTAAAGACTTATGCAAAATCTTCTGACCTGATTAATATGTTTACCTCCGGAGAGGTGGCTGCGGCCATTGTAGGGGACTTCGGCGTACCCACTATTCAGGCAGCAAACCCGGATCTGGTATTTATTACTCCGGACGTAACCTACGCAAACTTTAACACCATCTGCATTCCCAAAAACGCCAAAAATAAAGACCTGGCTTACGAGTATATTAACTACCGCCTGAGCAAAGAGCTTCAGGAAAAAACGGCTCCCGCTTTAAACGAAGCACCTACCAACAGCCAGGTAGAACTGACTGCAGAAGAGTCCGCCAGCATGACCTACGGCGAGACGGCGGATAACGCTAAGGTTCTCAATTATACTTTTGTCAATGAAGTATTAAGCGATTGGATTGACCAGTGGAACCGTATTATCAACAGCTAATGGCATATGCCGGAACGGGGAAATTAAGATGAAGGCTGACCTGATTATCAGACATGCATGGGTCTACCGGACATACCGTCAATGCTTTGAACAAATGGATATTGCTGTGGCAGGGGAAAGGTTTTATACCATTTCCCCTGCTGTGCATTACGAAGGGAAAAAGGAGATTGACGGCAGAGGAAAATACGTGATACCGGGGCTCATTGACATTCATATGCATATTGAAAGCTCTATGACCTACCCTCAGGAATTTTCCAGAAACGTCCTTCGCAAAGGAGTGACCTGTGTGGTAGCGGATCCCCATGAGATCGCCAACGTATTTGGCCTCAGGGGCATCGAAAGCTTTATGAAACAGAAAACCATCCTGGATATTTTTTATGGGATTCCCTCCAGTGTGCCCGCTACCAATCCGTCCCTGGAAACGTCGGGAGGCGTAATAGGAGAGAAGGAAGTGAGGGGGCTATTAAAGGACAAACGCGTGCTGTGCCTGGGGGAAGTCATGAATTACCAGGATTTAACGGCCCAGGAGGACACCCCAGTAAAGACCTTTATCAGTCTGTGCCGGGAAGCAGACAGGCCCGTCCGCATTGAGGGCCACTGTCCCTCCCTGACAGGGGAGGAATGCGCCCGCTTTATTTACGCCGGCGTGGACGCAGATCACACCCAGCAGACGCCGGAGTCTGTGGTAGAAAAGACGGATATGGGTATGTTTTTAGAGCTTCAGGCCAAATCCCTGACTCCTGACGTAGTGGAGGCGGTGGTAAAAAACAGGCTGTATGAAAACGTGGCCCTGGTAACTGACGACACCATGCCGGATCACCTGATAGAAGGCCATTTGGATCGGATTGTCCGTCTGGCGGTAAAAAACGGAATGCCGGTGGAAATGGCCATTTACTGCAGCACCTTCACTCCGGCCAGAAGAATGCATCTGGACGACAGAGGGATCATTGCCCCGGGGAAACTGGCGGATTTTGTAATCCTAGACAGTCTGGAAGACTTTTCCATAGAAGCCGTTTATAAAAACGGGAGGGAATATAGCCCCCTGCTGGAAGGAAAAAAAGAGGAAGAAAAGCCCACTTTATTTCCGGCGGATTTTTACGATTCCGTCCGCTGCAGAGAAGCGGAGCCGGAGGACTTTGAGATCCGCTGTGAGGGGAAATATGCTCTGGTAAACGCCATGGAGATCCAGCCCTTTGGAACCAGGGCGAAGTGGATTCAAAAAGAGGTTCCCATCTGTGACGGCCGCCTTTTATGGCAGGAAGCAGGCCTTTGTCTGGCCGCTGTTTTTGAACGCTACGGGAAAACCGGAGGCGTAGGATACGGCTTTGCAGCCAATGCCTTTACCCGGCAGGGGGCCGTGGCCACCACCTGGTCCCACGACAGCCACAATCTGCTGGTGCTGGGAAATTCGCCTGAGGATATGGCCATAGCCCAGAGAGAGATTCTCACTATCCAGGGGGGCTATACGGCAGTATCTGGGGGAACCGTCATAGCCAGCGCTCCGTTAAAAGTAGGGGGCATTCTTTCAGACGGATCCGTTGGGGAACTGGCGGAACAACTAGGGGCAGTGCGTCAGGCTATCCGGGATCTGGGCTACGTAAATAATAACGAAATCATGTCCATTTCCACCCTGACCCTTCTGGTTTCTCCGGAACTGAAAATCAGCGATAAGGGAATGTTTGAGGTGAAAACTCAGAAGCCGGTTCCGTTAATTGAAAAAATCATTTCATAACACAGATAAGAGGAAAATAACGTGAAAACAGTGATCATCAATGCCATAGTAGTAACCATGGATTCTGAAAGCCGGGTATTTGACAGAGGTTACGTAGCCTTTGAGAATGGCCGCATAGAAGAGGCCGGCCCTATGGAAGCGTTGGAGCAGAATCCGGAATGGAAGGGGCTTTCTTTAAAAGAGCAGGAGGTTATAGACGCAGAAGGTGGGATTTTAATGCCTGGTATGGTAAACCTTCACAGCCATATGGGAATGGTTCCCTTCCGGGGATTGGGAGACGACTGCAAGGACCGTCTGCGGGTCTTTCTCCTTCCCATGGAGCAGAAAGCCATGGACAGTGAGCTGACCTATCTGTCCACCCGGTTTGCGGCCGCAGAGATGCTTTTAGGGGGCGTTACTACGGTTCTGGATATGTATTACTTTGAGGAAGAGGCCGCCAGGGCCATGGACGAGATGGGGCTTCGGGGCATTGCCGGGGAAACCATTATGGAGGAACCTACCTGTGACAGTCCTTCCCCAAAAGAGGCATTAAAATATGCAGAAAAACTCATGGAACGCTACCAAAACCATTCCCGGATCCACTGCTGCGCAGCCCCTCACGGTACCAGCACCTGCTCCGAAGAAACCCTAAAGGCGGCCCATAGGCTGAACCAAAAATACAACGCGCCCTTCACCCTTCATACAGCGGAAATGGATTATGAAATGGCCTACTTTCGGGAGAAATACCGCATGACTCCGGCGGCTTTTCTGGACTCTATCGGAGTTCTGGACGAAAGGACTCTGGCGGCTCACTGTATCCATATGACGGAGGAGGACATTAAGCTTTTTGCGGCAAGAGGGGCAAAGGCAGCCCACTGCATCGGGTCCAACGCAAAGGCGGCAAAAGGGGTTTCCCCTGTAAGCCGAATGCTAAAAGAGGGCGTTACAGTGGGCCTTGGAACCGACGGCCCTGCCAGCGGGAATACCCTGGACATTATAACCCAGATGAAATTATGCGCCGATTTTCATAAGAACGCCACAAAGGACAGAAGCGCATTTCCGGCAAAATCCATTGTGGAGCTGGCCACCATAAAAGGGGCAGAGGCTCTGGGGCTGGATGGCCTGATTGGGTCTATTGAAACGGGAAAGCGGGCGGATCTGGTGCTTTTAGAAACCAAGTCCGTCAATATGTTTCCAGTGTACGAACCTTACTCCGCGCTGGTATACAGCGCTTCGCCCTCCAATGTGGACACGGTGTACGTAAACGGCGTCTGCACAGTGAGAAATAAGAAGCTGGTTTCCTGGGACTTACAGGAATTAAAGTCAGAGTTAGCGGCAAAAATGAATCAGACGGAATTTGGAAAAATCAAGCAATTTTAAGAAAACGCCTGTCCGGAGGGAGAGAAAACCCTTCAGGCAGGCGCTTTTTGTGTCAGGGGAAAATCCTGTAAAGCGGGATTCTTTTTGAAAAATGAGCCTCATATACTGGATCAGAACAGCCTGTCTGGGAAGGCAGGCGGGAAAGGCGGACGAATATGATAATCTATGTAGTAAAAGAAGGGGACAATGTAGACGCCATAGCAGCGGCAGCCGGCGTCGCCGTAGACACCCTCATCCGGGACAACCAGATCGAATACCCTTACCGTCTGGCAGTGGGGCAGGCTCTCTATATCCGGGGAACGGCGCCCTGGCCGTATAAAAGCGCCATTATCAGTACGGGCTATGCTTACCCTTTTATTGATTCACGGGTACTGGCGGACACCCTCCCTTACCTGACGGATATTAACGTGTTTTCTTATGGATTTACAGAGGAAGGCAACCTGACTTATCCGGCTGCAGACGACGGGTGGATGATTGAGGCGGCCAGAAACGCCGGGGTCAGGCCCGTTATGACCCTGACTCCGTTGGGGGCGGACGGACGCTTTAACAACCATCTGGTATCGGTTTTAGTGAGAAACCCGGCGGTTTCCCAGCGGCTGATCTGGGAGATTGGCCGGACCCTTCAGGAGCGGGGATTCGGCGGACTGGACATTGATTTCGAATACGTTCTGGCGGAGGATCGGGAGGCCTTTGCCGCTTTTGTCCGCCAGGTGACACAGGTAATGAACCTCTTTGGCTATCCCGTTTCCGTGGCTTTGGCCCCTAAAACCTCTGCGGATCAGAGGGGCCTTTTATATGAAGGCATTGACTACCGCCTCCTGGGAGAAGCAGCCAATCACGTCATGCTGATGACCTATGAATGGGGATACAGCCAGGGGCCGCCTATGGCCGTGGCTCCTATTAATATGGTAAGACGGGTGGTGGATTACGCAGTTTCCGAGATCCCGGCGGAAAAGATTATATTGGGAATCCCCAACTACGGCTACGACTGGCCCCTTCCTTATGAGAGGGGAACCACCAGGGCCAGAACCATCAGCAACCTGGAGGCCGTCCAGCTTGCCATTGATTTCGGGGTGGAGATCCGGTTTGATGAAACGGCCCAGTCGCCTTTTTTCCGCTATTGGCAGTATGGTATTCAGCACGAAGTCTGGTTTGAAGACGTAAGAAGCATCAAAGCAAAATTTGATCTAATCCAGGAGTACGGCCTTTTAGGGGCCGGCTATTGGCAGTTGATGAATTTCTTTAAAGCCAATTGGCTCATGATGGACGAAATGTTTTGGATCCGCAAGAGAGAACAGCTCTAGGGGTCAGGCGGCAATCCTTCAAAAATTTTCATCTTGACCAATAGCGGATTATGTTATAATATAGCTATAACAGATATAACGAAAGATGGTGGAACTATGTATTGGAATATTGATTTCAGCAGCGATGAGGCGCTGTATCTGCAGCTTTGCAACCAGATTATTATGGACATAGCCACGGAAACGTTAAGAGACGGAGACTCCCTGCCCTCTGTGCGGCAGTTGGCTGATCTCATCGGCATCAATATGCATACGGTCAATAAAGCTTACGCCCTGTTAAAACAGGAGGGCTTTGTAAAGCTTGACCGGCGCAAGGGGGCCTTTATCTGTCTGGATATGGATAAGATGGAGGCGCTGGAAGAAATGCGTCAGGACTTATCTGTTGTGCTGGCAAGAGGGATCTGCCGGGACGTTACCAGGGAAGAGGCCCACGCCCTTCTGGATCAGGTTTTTGACGCTTATACCAAGAGAGAAAAAGAGTAGGCCAAGATCCCAGGAACTGAAAAAGCCTTTATGGAGGAATCAACAATGTTATGTGAGAAATGCAGGATTCGGGAAGCGAATATTAAGTATACGGAAATTATTAACGGGGTAAAGAGAGAGCACAACCTCTGCAGCCAGTGCGCCAAGGAAATGGATTTTACCGGGTATTCCGCTATCTTTGACGGAGAATTTCCTTTAGGCAAGCTTTTGTCCGGGCTTTTAGGCATTGGAGAGGAAGAGGACGAAAAAGAAGACAAAATGGGCCAGGTGGTCTGCCCTACCTGCGGAACCAGCTACGAGGAGTTTGTCAGAAACAGCCGCTTTGGCTGCCTGGACTGCTACAGCGTTTTTGATCTTTTTATGAGCGACAGCATTAAAAAGCTTCAGGGCGGCAACAATCACGTAGGAAAACATCCCAAATACCAGAAAATGGAGCCGGCCTCGGCAGTGCTGGAAAAAGGAGAGGAGCCGGTGAAACGGACGGCAAAAGAGCAGATTGAGCTGTTAAAGGCAAAACTGTCCGCCGCCATATCCGAGGAAGAGTACGAGCAGGCGGCCAAGTACCGGGACGAGATTAAAGCGCTTCAGAATCAGAAGGAGGAAAATCAGGATGCTTAGATGGTTTGAAAAGGCGGAAACGTCTTCCGGAAATATGGTATACAGCCGAATCCGGCTGGCCCGCAACTGGGAAGCCTATCTCTTTCCCCAGAAGCTTTCTGATGAAGAGGGCCGGGAGATGATAAAACGGCTGGAATTTGGCCTGAAAGACTTGTCCCAGGACGACGGCAGGACGTATGAATACGCTTTTCTGGAAGAACTGAAGGATTTGGATCGGCAGGCTTTGAGAGAACGGCGGATCCTAAATTCCGGAACTGTGGCGAAAAAAAGCCCTACGGGAATTATTCTCTCAGAGGATGAGAGCACCAGCATTATCTTAAACGGCGACGATCACATCCGGCTGCAGCTTTTGACGCCGGGACTTCACCTGGAAGAGCTGTGGAATCGGGCGGACCGGCTGGACGATTATATCAATACCCGGTTCCCCTATGCCTTTGATGAAAAATACGGTTACCTGACGTCCTATCCCACCAATGTGGGAACTGGGCTGAGAGCCTGCGTGATTCTCCATCTGCCTACTCTTTCCATGGGAAAGAAGTTCTCCAATATGCTGGCGGAATTGAGCCGGTTCGGCGTAACCATCCGCGGCGTATATGGAGAGGCGGGAGAAAATTACGGCGCTTTGTACGAGGTGGCCAACCAGAAGACCTTAGGCCAGAGCGAGAAAGAGATTGTAGAGCTGGTGACAAAGATTGCCAGACAGTTAGACGCACAGGAAAGAAAGGTCAGGAGAATGGCTTTGGAAAACCACCGTCTGGAACGGGAGGACGAAGCCTATAAATCCTACGGCGTTCTCCGGTATGCCAGACGCCTTACTAAAAAAGACGCTATGATCTTTCTTTCCCAGCTTATGGCAGGCATGGCGGACGGCCTCATTAAGCCGGAGGAGCCTTGCTCCATATACCGCCTCATGCTGGGGATCCAGACGGCGAATCTTCAGAAGCTGTCTAACCGGCCTTTAAGCCAGGAGGAGCTGGACGTAGCCCGGGCTGCATATTTAAGGTCCGAGCTTCCGGCGTTAAAAGAATAGAATACCATTCATTACGACATTTAGGAGGACTCATTATGACAGATCGTTTTACTGCGAAGGCGAAGGAAGCCATTAATTTGTCTGTGGACGCAGCTCAGGAGCTGGGACGCAGCTATGTGGGGACCGAGCATCTGCTTCTGGGACTGATCCGGGAAGGAAGCGGAGTCGCAGCCAGAGTACTGAAAGAAAACGGGGTGGAGGAATCAAAAGTGCTGAACTTAATCAGCCAGCTTATTGCCCCTGACAATACTGTAGGACTGGCGGAGCAGGAGGGATACACCCCCAGCGCCCGCCGGGTTATTGAAAACAGCTACCGGGAGGCCATTCGCTTTAAGGCTCCTTTAATCGGAACCGAGCATCTGCTTTTGGCCATGATCCGGGAAGGGGACTGCGTTGCGGTACGCCTTTTGAATACCATGGGGGTCAGCGTACAAAAGCTCAATATGGATTTGCTGGTAGCCATGGGAGAGGACGCGCCCCAGTCCACCAGGGAGGAAGCCATGAACTCCAAATCCAGGGGAAAACGGGAAACTCCTACCCTGGACGCTTACAGCCGGGATTTGACGGCTTTGGCCAAAGAAGGAAAGCTGGATCCGGTAATCGGACGCCAGACAGAGATGCAGAGGGTGGTTCAGATTTTAAGCCGCCGCACGAAAAATAATCCCTGTCTTATCGGGGAGCCGGGAGTGGGAAAAACCGCAGTAGTAGAGGGACTGGCCCAGCTTATTGCTTCAGGAGAGGTTCCGGAAACCATAGCGGGAAAAAGAGTGGTGACGTTGGATCTGTCCGGAATGGTGGCCGGTTCCAAGTACCGGGGAGAATTTGAAGAGAGAATTAAAAAAGTAATTTCTGAGGTAACCCAGGACGGCGGAGTTCTCCTGTTTATTGACGAGATTCACACCATTATCGGAGCCGGAGGCGCAGAAGGCGCTTTAGACGCCTCCAATATTTTAAAGCCCTCTCTGGCCAGAGGGGAGCTGCAGTTAATCGGCGCCACTACCATTGAGGAATACCGCAAATACATTGAAAAGGATTCCGCCCTGGAACGCCGATTCCAGCCGGTTACCGTAGACGAGCCCACAGAAGGGGAAGCTTTGGAGATCTTAAAGGGGCTGCGAAACCGCTATGAAGACCATCACAGAGTCACCATTACAGATGAAGCCCTGGAAGCAGCGGTAAAGCTTTCGGCCCGGTATATTAATGACCGGTACCTGCCGGATAAGGCCATTGATCTCATTGACGAAGCGGCGTCAAAAGTACGTCTGGCCGGATTCCAGGAGCCTGGGGAAATCAAAGAGCTGGAAGAAGAGATCGCGGCTCTGGAAAAGCAGAAAGAAAACGCCATCCGGACGGAAGCTTATGAGAAGGCCGGAGACATAAAAAAGAAACAGGAAAAGAAACGGGAAAAAATTGACAAAATACGGGCAAAATGGCAGAAAGAGAGAAACAGCCGCCCTATGGTAGTGGACGAGAACCAGGTGGCGGACGTTGTGGCCGGCTGGACCAAGATCCCGGTCCGCAAGCTGGAGGAGGAAGAATCAGAACGCTTAAAGAAGCTGGAATCCATTCTTCACGAGAGAGTCGTAGGCCAGGAGGAGGCCGTTACCGCCGTATCCAAAGCCATCCGCAGAGGCAGAGTGGGTTTAAAAGACCCCAAGCGGCCCATTGGATCCTTCCTGTTTTTAGGGCCTACAGGCGTTGGAAAGACGGAGTTGTCCAAAGCTTTGGCCGAGGCCATGTTCGGAACGGAAAACGCCCTGATCCGGGTCGATATGTCAGAATACATGGAAAAGCACAGCGTTTCCAAAATGATTGGCTCCCCGCCAGGATATGTAGGTTATGAGGAGGGCGGCCAGCTCAGCGAAAAGGTCCGCCGCAATCCCTACTCGGTGATTCTGTTTGACGAGGTAGAGAAAGCCCACCCGGATGTGTTTAACATTCTTTTGCAGGTGTTAGACGACGGCCATATTACAGACGCCCAGGGCCGCAAGATTGACTTTAAAAATACCATTCTCATTATGACCTCCAATGCTGGGGCGGAAAACATCATCTCCCCCAAACGGCTGGGATTTGCCTCTGTTACGGATGAGAAGGAAAACTATAACTTTATGAAAGGCCGCGTCATGGAAGAGGTAAAGCGCCTCTTTAAGCCGGAATTTTTAAACCGTATTGACGATATTATCGTCTTCCATCAGTTAAACAAAGACCATATGAAAGAGATCGTCTCCATTATGCTGCGTTCCATTATGAAGAGAGCCAAAGAGCAGATGGACATCACCCTGGACGTAACGGCAGAGGCCAGAGAATTGTTGGTAGAAAAAGGCTATGACGAAAAATACGGAGCCCGCCCCCTGCGCCGGACCATCCAGAATCTTTTAGAGGACAAGCTGGCGGAGGCCGTACTGGACGGAACCGTAAAAGTAGGCGACGAGGTAGAAGTAAAGACCTCTGGCGAAGAACTAGAATTTTCTGTTAAGGTTCCCATAAACAGCTAGATATTTAGGTAGGAAGATGGTATAATATCCGCAAAGCGGATATTATACCTGCGCATACCGGTTTCTGCGTTCACCGCAGAAAACCGGGCGCTAAAATCCGCCGGAGGCTGCCATGGCCACTTAACGAGGTCTTCCACGAGTTTAGTGGCCATGGTATAATATGATAACAGTTCAGCCAATGGTCTTTTCGGCGGCCAATTTAGTAGAATCCGTCAAATTATGAATGGTATGGCTGAACGGTTACATAATATGAGCTCTTAATCCGGTTTCTGCGTTCACCGCAGAAAACCGGGCGCTAAAATCACATAAAATACCAGGAGGATAAACAGATGCCTGAAAATGGATTAATCCGCAGCGAGGCTGACGGAACTATCAGCTTTGGAAATTACAAATTGCCTGCAAAAGAAAAGCTGGACAATTTTGAACATCAGGGTGATTTATATAAAGTGAAAACCTACTCTGAAATCACAAAACTGGAAAGGAACGGTATGTTCGTTTATGAGTCTGTGCCGGGTACGGAAGTTGAGCATTTAAATGTGACCGGACGGGGCTGTACCTGCCAGGTGAAAGGAAACCGGGATGCGCAGCTTACCATTCAGTTAGAGGACGATACAGAGTATGAGGTATTCGTTGACGGTATTTCTGTAGGCGGCATGACCACAAATATGAGCGGCAAGCTGGTGGTCAGCGTAGAGCTTAACGAAGGAACGGCTGCAGAGATTCGTGTGGAGAAAAGATAATCAATGGCAAAAACGAAAATAACGGCATTTTTCTGCAAAGAATGCGGATATGAGTCTGCAAAATGGATGGGACAGTGTCCCGGCTGCAGACAATGGAATACTTTCGTGGAAGAGCCGGTTGCGAAAAAGGAGCCGCGGGGTTTGAGCCCCACGGCTCCCCGCAGTTTATCGGCTCAGGGCGGAAGAAATGTCAGGGCCGGCGGCCTTGCCCGCCCCGCCCTGTTGTCAGAAATCCCCATAGAGGAGACGGATCGGATTCCCACGGGATCCGGAGAACTGGATCGGGTGTTGGGCGGCGGCATTGTAAAAGGCTCCCTGGTATTGGTGGGAGGAGATCCCGGCATTGGAAAATCCACCCTGCTGCTGCAGGTCTGCCGGAGTTTGGCAAACAGGGGCCGCAGGATCCTGTATATCTCCGGGGAAGAGTCCCTGAAACAGATTAAGCTGCGGGCCAACCGCATCGGGGAAGTAACGGGAGAGCTGCGCTTTCTCTGCGAAACAAACCTGGAAATCATTGAAGAAGTGATAGAAAAAGAAAAACCGGAGATGGTTGTCATTGACTCCATTCAGACCATGTTCTGCGAAGCGGTGGAATCTGCTCCGGGAAGCGTCAGCCAGGTAAGAGAGTCCACCAGCCTCCTGCTGCAGATTGCAAAGGGACGGGGAATCACAGTCTTTATCGTAGGCCACGTAACCAAAGAAGGCGTTGTGGCAGGCCCCAGGGTTCTGGAGCACATGGTAGATACGGTGCTGTATTTTGAAGGAGATCGCCACGCTTCCTACCGGATTCTCCGGGGAGTAAAAAACCGGTTTGGCTCTACCAACGAAATCGGAGTCTTTGAAATGCGGGAACAGGGCTTGGCCGAAGTGGAAAACCCCTCGGAGTATATGCTGTCAGGCCGTCCGGAGGATGCTTCCGGGGCCGTGGTAGCCTGTTCCATAGAAGGGACCCGGCCTATTTTGCTGGAGGTCCAGGCCCTGGTAACGGAAACTAGCTTCGGAATGCCCAGAAGAACGGCTACAGGAACGGATTACAACCGGGTGAATCTGTTAATGGCTGTTTTGGAAAAGCGGTGCCGCTATGATTTGGCCCGTTATGACGCCTATGTCAACATTGCCGGAGGGATCCGCATGAACGAACCGGCTCTGGATTTGGCTATTGTCATGGCCCTTATTTCCAGCTATAAGGATCGGCCTGTGGATCCCGGCCTGATTCTCTTTGGGGAAGTTGGCCTTTCCGGCGAAGTCCGGGCCGTCAGCTTGGCGGAGCAGCGCGTAAAAGAGGCGGTAAAGCTGGGCTTTACCACCTGTATGCTTCCTCAAACCTCCCTGGAGAGAATAAAGCCTGACGGTTCTATCCGGCTCATTGGAGTCAGAAATGTAAAAGAGGCTATTGCCTATTTATAGCGGCTTTCTTTTATAGCGTTCAAAAAGGAGCAGTCCGGACAGACATAAAATCAGCCCGAATCCCATGGCGGCGGCTATGGATATTTCCGCTGTCCGGCCAAATACCAGATTAGTAAAAACAGCCGCTCCGTCCATAAAGGCGGCGTTAAAGCTGAGAGCCGCCGCCCGGTTTTGGGGAGAAACAGCCTGATTCTGCAGTTCCAGTTGGAGCGGGCCAAAGAGGCTGTGGCTGATGCGAAGGAGTAAGATGGCCGCCACAGACAAAAGGGGACTGCAGGTAAAGGTAAGGATCAGGCAGGCGATTCCACCGGAGAAAAGCAGGAGCGATCCAGTTTTGCCGGCGCCGAGACGGCTGGTTAACCTTGCGGAAAATCCTGCAGAAAGACCGGCCAGAGTCACTGCAATATAAGCCAGAGCCATAGTTTTTTCCGCCATGCCGGCCCTCAGGTATTGAGGCTGGTTTAAGAAAACGGTAATGGTCTGGTGGGTTTCATTAAAAAGGGCGGCTGCCAGAATCAGCAAAAGCAGCTTCTTTGAGGGGAGAAGGGAGAGCGAAAAGAGGGGACTCCCTTTTTCTTTGCCTTCCCCTTCCGCCATCTGATCCGGTTCCTGAAGGGCCAGAGAAAGGAGGGCGGCAACGCCATAGACAGCGGCGGTAGCAAAAGCTGACATACGATACCGGCCGCTCATAAAAAGAGAGTAGAGGCCGGCTGCCGCCACCATTCCTCCCATGGTCAGATTGGAGTAAATCCCAAATACACGGTGGGAATCTCCTTTTTTGCAGGAGCGATAGAGGAATGCCGTATCTGTGCCGGATAATCCAGCCGTTACCACTGCCAGAAGAACCCGTTCCAGAAGGAAACCGCCGAAGGTATGGGCTTTCCAGAAAATGAGTTTGGAGAAAAAGAAAAGAAAGCAGCAGAAAGAAATGGTTCGTTTGTAACCGATTTTTTCCGCAGCAATTCCCCATGGAAGCTCCAACAGAATCATCAGAACAAGGGAAATGCTTTCAATGAGAGTAATTTCAAATAAAGAAATGCCTGCCGTCTGCCGGTACAAGGTAGCAATAGGACTGTAAAAAACCATGCCCTGAAGGCCGGCAATGGCATACATCAGATAGAGATTTCGATTTTTTGCCATAATAAACCATCCTTAATTCTTATATAAATGATGTAAGAGTCAAAGGGTATGAGTACAAGCCAAAAAGACGCGTCAGCGTACGCGCCTTAGAAGCAAAAAAGAATCTCAGTACTCAAATGGGACGGTTCATAATGGCCTCCTGCTGAAAAGAAAAACATCCCGAATATCCTTGGGCGATATTCGGGATGTCTTCCTCACACTTTTCCACACTTATTAAATTCTTCCCAAAGGAAGCAGGGGAAGAGGGGCTCGAACCCCCATCTACGGTTTTGGAGACCGCTGCTCTACCATTGAACTATTCCCCTATGTCATCAAGGCTCAGTCCTTATCGCCTCGCACTTGATTATAATACCACACTCTTTCCGTGGTGTCAATGATTATTTTCGGAAGTTTTTAAAACTATTCCAATAATTGTAACACTTTCCGGGGGCCTAAAGGCGACCTCTTGGCTCTTTGGCATTTTCTTTTAGTGGGAAAAAAGAAAAATAGACAAAATTGGTACAAAAGCAACATAATAATTGTGGAAATCAGACAATTACTGATTGAAAACAGGAGATCCCTTTGTTATAATAGGAAGAAAGCATCAAGTATAACTAAGGGGGTAATTGCTATGGCATCAAAAAAGAGAAATATTATTGTAGGACAGTCCGGAGGGCCCACATCCGTTATAAACTCCAGTTTGGCCGGAGTTTATAAAACGGCAAAGGAGAGAGGATTCCATAAGGTATACGGAATGCTCCACGGGATTCAGGGACTTCTGGACGAACAGTATGTGGATCTGTCTACTCAGATTCATTCAGATATGGATATTGAACTGCTGAAACGGACTCCTTCTGCTTTTTTGGGTTCCTGCCGCTTCAAGCTGCCGGAAATCCACAGCAATCCGGAAGTATACGAGAAAATTTTTACCATTTTGGATAAGCTTCAGATCGAAGTGTTTATATACATCGGCGGAAACGACTCCATGGATACCATTAAAAAGCTGTCGGACTACGCCATTGTAAAAGGACACAGCCAGAAATTTTTAGGGGTTCCAAAGACCATTGACAACGATTTGGCCCTGACGGATCATACCCCCGGTTACGGCAGTGCCGCAAAGTATATCGGCGCATCCACCAAAGAGATTATTCGGGACGCCTTGGGACTTACCTATAATAAGAGCATGATCACCATTATTGAAGTAATGGGACGCAATGCAGGCTGGCTGACAGGAGCTACAGCCCTGGCAAAGACAGAAGAGTGCGAAGGACCGGATCTCATTTATCTTCCCGAAGTTCCCTTTGATCTGGAAAAATGTCTGAAAAAAGTCAGAGAGCTTCTAAAAAAGAAGAGCTCCGTAGTAATCGCTGTTTCTGAGGGAATTAAACTGGCAGACGGCAGATACGTATGCGAGCTTTCCGGCGGAGCAGATTACGTAGACGCCTTCGGGCACAAACAGCTTCAGGGAACCGCAGCTTATTTGGCCGGATACATGGGAGCTGAGATTGGCTGCAAAACCAGAAGCGTTGAATTTTCCACTCTTCAGAGAAGCGCTTCCCATATGGCTTCCAGAGTAGACGTAAATGAAGCGTTTATGGTAGGCGGCGCTGCAGTAAAAGCCGCTGATGAAGGCGATACCGGCAAGATGGTGGTAATCGACCGGATTTCAGATGATCCTTATATGAGTGCCGCAGGAATTTACGACGTCCACAGAATCGCCAACAACGAAAAGCTGGTTCCCAGAAACTGGATCAATAGAGAAGGCAACTATGTAACCCAGGAATTTTTAAATTACATCGAACCGCTGATCCAGGGCGACTACCAGCCCTTTATGGTAAACGGCCTGCCCCAGCATTTAGTGTTAAAGCGGTAAAAACAGGACTGTAAGCTCTTACAAATAAATTCATACAAACGCAAAAAAACCGGCGTGAAATCTCCACTGAATTAATAAATTATGGAGATGCGCCGGTTTTTCATGTGTAAAAACTGTGTTAAAATGCGTAAAAACAGGGTAAAGATACAGGAAGAAAATGGTAAATCCGTATAAGAAAAAAAGGAAATTGGCAAAAAAAGGAAAATTTGACAATTCCATGCAATCGTGCTATATATAGGTCAACACAAACCACATTTAAATTTTATTTCAAAGGAGCTGAGCAATTATGAAACAGAAACGAGTAATGCTGCCGTCTATTGCTGCGGCAAAAGAATTTGTACAGGAAGCAAGTAAATGCGATTTTGACATCAACGTATTTTACAACCGGGTGGTAATCGACGCAAAGTCCCTGTTAGGCGTACTGAGCCTGGATTTGACCAGAGTGCTTACAGTAGAATACAACGGTGAAAACGAAGAATTTGAAGAATATCTGGACAGCTTAGAAAAAAACATCACAGTAGTTGCATAAAAACGTGAAAAACAGATAAAAAAGATACCCTGACGGGAAGGCTCGGAAACAGCAGCCTTGCTGCCGGGGTATTTTCGATCTTTCCTTCCACGAAAGTAGCTGGTATAATATGAGCACTTGGTGAGGTATTGTCGAACCTAGTGCGAATATATACCTGGCCACTTAACGAGGTCTTCCACGAGTTTAGTGGACATGGTATAATAGACTCCAAAATCAGGATATGCTTTGCATATCCCCCGCTGCGCGGTCGCTTGTTTTTCTGCTGATGTGGTATAATATGGAATAGCAGTTCGGCTATGCGGCCAATGCTGCATGGGAGCTTGCTCACAAAGCAACATTTCACCATATGGGTCTGCATGGCTGAACGGTTACATAATATTCGAACTTAGGGCGAATGCCCGTGAACGAGGAAAACGAAGTTTTCCCAGTGGGCGCAGCGGACATGGTATAACTGGGAGGTGACAGGCGGAATATGAGGGATGATGAAAATGTGATCCGGATTTCGGTTCGGAATCTGGTAGAGTTTGTTCTCCGCTCCGGTGATTTGGACAACCGAAGGACGGCCGGAGCCCAAAAAGAAGCCATGCAGGCCGGAAGCCGCCTTCACCGCAAGATTCAGAAGGGGATGGGAGCCAATTACCAGGCTGAGGTTCCCTTAAA
Source organism: uncultured Clostridium sp. (assembly GCA_946498245.1). Lineage (GTDB taxonomy): Bacteria > Bacillota > Clostridia > Lachnospirales > Lachnospiraceae > UMGS1370. The sequence continues at coordinate 23,888 of CAMMNN010000034.1, forward strand.
ACATACGTTTTACCGGGAAGAAATCGGCATCCGGCTGGAGGGAAGGGCGGACGGGATTCTGACAGAGCCCCAGGGCGTGACCATCGACGAAATCAAATGTATGTATCTGGATTTGGAGCGCTTAAAAGAGCCCCTGCCGGTTCACATGGCCCAGGCATTGTGTTACGGTTACCTTTACGGCCTGGATCATCCCCTGGATGCTGTTACCCTGCAGATTACCTATTGCAATATAGAAACCGAAGAAATCCGCCGGTTCCGGGAAGAACGCTCCTGGCCGGAGCTGGAACAGTGGTTTGACGGCCTGATTCACGAGTACGTAAAATGGGCCAGATACCTCTATCACAATGAACTGCGGCGGAATGAGTCTATCCGTCAATTGGAATTTCCTTACCCCTACAGGCCGGGACAGAAGGAACTGGCCATTTCCGTGTATAAAAGCGTCAGCAGAGGCCGGAATTTATTTATCCAGGCCCCTACGGGAATCGGAAAAACCCTCTCCGTGGTGTTTCCGGCGGTGAAAGCTATGGGAGAGGGGAAGGCGGATAAGCTTTTTTACCTGACAGCCAAGACCATTACCCGGAAAGTAGCGGAGGAAGGGCTGGAAGTCCTGCGGGAGCATGGCCTCTATTTTAAAAGCGTAACCATTACGGCCAAAGAAAAGCTGTGCTTTTTGGAGAAACCCCAGTGCAATCCCGACGCCTGCCCCTATGCCAAAGGCCACTTTGACCGGGTCAACGATGCAGTTTATGAAGTGATTCAGGAAGAACAGGGGATTACCAGGGAAAAAATCCTGGAATATGCGGAGCGCTGGCACGTATGTCCCTTTGAATTTTGCCTGGACATCAGCAGTTGGACCGATGGAGTTATCGGCGATTACAATTACGCTTTCGATCCCGACGTCCGGCTGAAACGGTATTTTTCAGAAGAAAATCCATCGGAAAAATATTTGTTTTTGGTAGATGAGGCCCATAATCTGGTGGACAGGGCCAGACAGATGTACAGCGCCCAGTTGGTCAAAGAAGACTTTTTGAGAGTAAAAAAGGTTGTAAAAAAGCGTTCTTCCCGCCTGACCAACCTTGTGGAAAAATGCAACAAAACCCTTTTGGCAATGAAAAGGGAGTGCCCCTCCTATGAGCTGCTGCCAGATGTCAATTTCCTTACCCTGCAGATTACGGGGCTCTTCGGAGAATTGGAAAAATTTTTGGACGAATATCCTGAATTTGAGGAACGGGAGACAGTGCTGGAATTTTACTTTGCCCTCAGGGCATTTTTATATGTGCAGGGACGGCTGAGTGAGAATTACGAAATCTATATGGAGCTTTTGCCTTCCGGAGAATTTATGGTAAGGCTTTTTTGCGTCGATCCTTCGGAAAATCTCAGGGAATGCATGAACAAGGCCGTCAGTACCGTCTTTTTTTCCGCCACTCTTCTTCCGGTACAGTATTATAAAGAGCTTTTAAGCGGAGACACCGAGGAATATGCAGTTTACGCCCCGTCCCCCTTTCCCGCTGAAAACCGCCTGCTGATGATTGCAAAGGACGTAAGCAGCCGGTATACCCGAAGAAACGCCAGAGAATACGAAAAAATAGGGGATTATATCCAGGGGATAACCCAGGCGAAGTGCGGAAACTATCTGATCTTCTGTCCTTCTTACCAATACCTGAAGGAAATTGCCGGAATTTTAGAAGAACGGTGGGGTGACGGGCAGGAAAGGCCAAGACTTCTGATACAGTCTTCAGGAATGTCAGAAAAGGAAAAAGAAGATTTCCTAAAAGAATTTGACCAAGGCCAAAAATCCGAAGCGGGGCTGGCGGCTCTGTGCGTAATGGGCGGTATTTTTTCGGAAGGAATCGATTTGACAGGGGAACGCCTGATTGGCGTCATAATCATTGGAACCGGACTTCCCATGGTCTGTACGGAACAGGAGATTTTAAAGTCCTACTTTGACCGGAGGGAAGAGAACGGTTTTGATTATGCCTACCAATATCCGGGAATGAATAAAGTAATGCAGGCGGCAGGGCGGGTTATCCGCACAATGGAAGATAAAGGGATTATCGCCCTTTTGGATGAACGCTTCCTGCGGACGGATTACCAGGCGTTGTTTCCAAGAGAATGGGACAGCTACTATGCTGTGGACAGAAGCCAGGTGAAAGCGGTGACGGACAATTTCTGGAAACAGTTTTAGAGCATGGCAATAAACTGTTTAGCGGCCTGTGAAACCGGCAGATTTTCATTGTAAGCCACTACAAGGCGGCGGGGCGGGAGCTGCTCGTTGAGCTTTAATATGAAGAGATCCTTGTCCTTTTCCGGAATGCAGAAATCCGGCACAAAGGCGATGCCAAGGCCAATACGGGCGAGATCGATAAGGAGATCATTGCTGGAAAGCTCAATTTCCGGAACCAGATCCAAACGGCTCCGCTGAAACATTTTGTGGAGAAATTCGCTGGTGGTGCTTTTTTTCGTCAGCATCAGAATGGGATAATCCTGAAGCTCCTTTAATGTAAATACCTTGTCTTCCAGAGGAAAATGCTGGCGGTTAGCCACGAAAACATCCGTAAATTCCCGGATAGGCCGTATGGTCTGGCTGTTGGAAAGGCCGGAATTGGGAAAATTGGTTACGATAAAATCCACCTGACCATTTTCCAGGAGACGGGCACATTCAATGGAGGTCTGATTGGTAACTTTAATGTGCACGTTGGGGTAGAGAATGTGGAATTTCTGCAGATAGGAAATAAGGAAATACCGGCAAATGGTGTCGCTGGCTCCGATGCGGAGCTGGCCGCCGTTAAGAGTGTTGGCCTCCAATAGCTGGTTTTCCCCTTTTTGAATCAGATTAATGGCGGGTTCAATGTGCTTTAGGAGAATTTCACCTTCAGGGGTCAGTTGAACGCGCTTGGTGCTGCGGATAAACAGGGTCTGGTTCAGCTTCTTTTCCAGAACCTTAATGGACTGGCTGACAGCGGACTGGGAGATGAATAGCTGTTTGGACGCTTCGGAGAAACTGAGAGTATTTGCAACGTGGTAAAAGACTTTGTATAATTCATAATTAATATCCATCATTAGTCCTCCTTATAAATACGTTCCTATTTTAGCATGAAAAACAGGAAATTGTAAAGAGGGTAAGAAGGAAAGGAGAAAAACCTATGGAATATCGCGACGAAACAATGGAAAAAGAGGATTTTTATCAGATGTATCTGGACGATTTAGAGGAAATCGTCCCCTGTACAGAGGCTGAAAGAGAGCTTTTGGCGGCCCGGGCTGCGGCTGGAGACGGGGAGGCGAAAAAACGGCTGGTGGAAGGCCATTTAAAGATCGCCCTGGAAATCGCTTCGGAATACATGGACGGCTCCCTGGCTCCCGGAGATTTGGTGCAGGAGGCAAACATGGCGCTGATGGCGGCTGTGGACAGTTACCGGGAAGGAAATCTGATAAACTGTATCAAAGAGGCTGTCCGCCAGGGGTTAAAAGAGGCTTTAGAGCAGCAGAAAATGGAAACAGAAGCAGGGGAAGAAGCGGCGGCCCGGGCCAATGTGCTGCAGGAAGTCTCCCGCGTAATGGCGGAAGAGCTGGGAAGGGAAGCCACTGTGGAGGAATTGGCGGAGCGCATGAAAATGACTTCTCAGGAGATCCGGGACATTATGAAAATGACTATGGACGCCGTATATGCCGCTAACAGTAATATCCAATAGCGCTAATACTGTACAGGAAAAAAGTAAGAGAAATGTTATAGAAACGTAAGGCCGCAGTCCTTGAGGGGACTGTGGTTTTTCGTTATACTGGAAGTATCCACCAGTTTAAACAGGCAAGAAAACAATCCACAGGAGGCGATGAAATGAAGCGTATTAAGAGAGGGCGCGGGCCATCTATGATGTCCGGTGCAAGCAGTGTTTTTGCAGCAATTTTCGGCGTAATCTGGATATGCGCGGCTGCCAGTATGGGTGCGCCGGGATTTTTCCTGCTGTTCGGAGTGCTTTTTATTGTAGCGGCTGTGGGGCAGGCAGCATACCATTTTACCAATGCCACAGGGGACGACCGCTTTTCGGAATTTGATATTGTAGACAGTGCGGAAGAGGGGGATCCGGCGGACGGCTTTTTTAGAAATAAGAGAAACGAAGAAAGGGAGCAGTATCCGGAAAGGACAGAGGCGGGAGTGCAGCCAGGAGAGGCGCGGTTTTGCCCTTACTGCGGAACTCCGGCAGAAGATGGGTTCCTTTTCTGCAGCCGGTGCGGAAAAAAGCTGCCATAGTGATGATTTCATTAGATATATTAAAATGCGTAATATAAAGTATAAGTTATATTAATTTTACTTATTATTACAACCTGTGATATGATAAATAAAAGACTCTGTTTCGTCTGTCCCAGAAAGGCAGACGGATACTGAAAACCATGTTTGTCATTAAGACAGGAGGATAAGAATGGGCGTAAAACGGATTTTTGTTGAGAAGAAACCGGATTTTGCAGTTAAGGCAAAAGAGCTGAGGGAAGAAATCGAAAGCTATCTGGGGATTCAGACTGTTTCAAAGGTACGAGTGTTAATTCGTTATGATATTGAAAATTTAAGTGAGAAAACTTACCAGGAGGCTCTGGGAACAATTTTTTCCGAACCGCCGGTAGACGACTGGTATGAGGAAGAATTTCCGAAGGAGGCAGGAGATCTGTGCTTTTCTGTAGAATACCTGCCGGGACAGTTTGATCAGAGAGCCGATTCGGCGGAGCAGTGCGTAAAGCTTTTAAATGAAGAGGAAGAGCCGGTGATCCGTTCCGCCGTTACCTACGTAATCTCCGGCGAGCTGACGGAGGAACAGATAAAAACCATTAAAAATTTCTGTATAAACCCCGTGGATTCCAGAGAGGCGGAACAGGAAAAGCCCGCTACTTTGGTGACAGTATTTGAAACCCCGGCGGATGTGGCTGTATTTGAGGGCTTTTGCGCCATGGAGGAAGGAGAACTGAAAGAGCTTTACGATTCCCTGAATCTTGCTATGACCTTTAAGGATTTTCTCCATATCCAGAACTATTTTAAGTCAGAGGAAAAGAGAGATCCTTCTGTGACGGAAATCCGCGTTCTGGATACGTATTGGTCTGACCATTGCCGCCACACCACTTTTTCTACGGAATTAAAAAATGTAACCTTTACGGAAGGCGACTACAGAGAGCCTATAGAGGGAACCTACCGCCGATATTTAGAAGATCGGGAGGAGCTGTACCAGGGAAGAAAAGACAAATTTGTCTGCCTGATGGATCTGGCCCTGATAGCGATGAAAAAGCTGAAAAAAGAAGGAAAGCTTCAGGATCAGGAAGAGTCTGACGAGATTAACGCCTGCTCCGTTGTAGTGCCGGTAGAAATCGACGGAAAGACAGAAGAGTGGCTGGTGAATTTTAAAAATGAAACCCACAATCACCCCACTGAGATCGAGCCTTTCGGCGGGGCCGCCACCTGCCTGGGCGGGGCTATCAGAGATCCCCTTTCCGGCCGTACCTATGTTTATCAGGCAATGCGGGTGACCGGAGCAGCCGATCCCACCCGTTCTCTGGAAGAAACTATGAAGGGCAAGCTGCCTCAGAGAAAAATCGTGACAGAGGCGGCTCACGGATACAGCTCTTACGGCAACCAGATTGGTCTGGCGACAGGCTATGTAAAAGAAATTTACCACCCGGGATATGCGGCTAAAAGAATGGAAATCGGCGCTGTTATGGGGGCTGCTCCCAGAAACGCCGTAATCCGGGAAACATCGGATCCGGGAGATATGATCATTCTTCTGGGAGGCCGTACCGGCCGTGACGGAATCGGCGGAGCCACAGGATCTTCTAAGGTCCACACAGAGGCGTCCATCGAGGTCTGCGGCGCAGAGGTTCAGAAGGGAAATCCTCCTACAGAGCGGAAAATCCAGAGAATGTTCCGCCGTCCTGAGGTAAGCAGGCTGATTAAAAAATGCAACGACTTCGGCGCAGGCGGCGTATCCGTAGCTATTGGAGAACTGGCTGCGGGCCTGGAAGTGGATTTAGATAAGGTTCCCAAAAAGTATGCGGGTCTGGACGGCACGGAACTGGCCATTTCTGAGTCCCAGGAACGTATGGCCGTAGTAGTGGCCCCGGGAGATGTAAAGCAGTTTTTAGATTATGCAGAAGAAGAAAACCTGGAAGCCGTAACGGTAGCCGTAGTAACGGAGAGCCCGCGCCTGGTGCTGAAATGGCGTGGAAAAACCATTGTAGACATCAGCCGTGCATTTTTGGATACCAACGGCGCTCATCAGGAAGCGGAAGTAACCGTACAGGTACCGGGCAGAGAGGGAAATCCCTTTGAACGCCGGGACGTGGGAGACGTAAGAGAAAAGTGGCTGAAGCTGCTGTCTTCCTTAAATGTATGCTCCCAAAAGGGTCTGGTGGAAATGTTTGACGGTTCCATCGGCGCCGGCTCTGTGCTGATGCCTTACGGCGGAAAGTACCAGATGACGGAAACCCAGGCAATGGTTGCTAAGCTTCCGGTTTTAAAGGGACACTGTGACACCGTAACTATGATGGCTTACGGCTTTGACCCGTACCTGTCCAGTTGGAGCCCCTTCCACGGAGCTGTTTACGCAGTTCTGTCTTCTGTGGCTAAAATCGTGGCCGCAGGCGGCGACTACCGGAAGATCCGCTTTACATTCCAGGAATATTTCCAGAGAATGACAGAGGATCCCACACGCTGGAGCCAGCCCTTTGCAGCTCTTTTAGGAGCCTACAGCGCTCAGATGGGCTTTGGCCTTCCTTCTATCGGAGGAAAGGACAGTATGTCCGGAACCTTTAATGATGAAGAACACGGGGAGATCAATGTTCCGCCCACTCTGGTTTCCTTTGCAGTAGATGTGGCAAAAGGCCAGGAGATTATCACGCCGGAACTGAAAAAAGCAGGCAGCAAGCTGGTTCTGTTTACTATTGATAAAGATTCTTACGATTTGCCGGATTACGGACAGATTATGGAAGGCTATAGAAAGCTGTCAGAAGACATGAAGGCAGGCCGCATTATTTCCGCTTATGCCGTAGAAGGCAGCGGAATTGCCGAGGCTGTCAGCAAAATGGCCTTTGGAAACAAACTGGGCGTAAAAATTGAGCATAATCTGGATCCAAGAGATTTCTTTAGCCCGGGCTGGGGAAATCTGGTTCTGGAAGTTCCGGACGGCAAGGTAGGAGAGCTGTCTATCCGCTACACCGTAATCGGTGAAGTGACAGACAGAAGCGCTTTGGAATACGGCAATGTTTCTATTTCTATGGAAGAGGCTCTGACAGCCTGGACCGGGACATTGGAAGGCGTTTTCCCAACAAAATCCGGAGTAAAAGAGGCTGAGATACCGGACAAGCCCTTTGCAGCGGACACCATTTCCATCTGCAGCCATAAAATCGGACAGCCTACCGTATTTATACCGGTATTTCCGGGAACCAACTGTGAGTACGACAGTACCGCCGCTTTTGAACGGGCTGGAGCCAAGGTTTCCACCCGAGTGTTCCGGAACCTCAGTGCAGCGGATATACGGGACTCTGTAGAGGAATACAAAAAAGAAATTGCAAAGGCTCAGATTGTCATGTTCCCCGGCGGCTTTTCCGCAGGAGACGAGCCGGAAGGCTCTGCAAAATTCTTTGCAGCCGTATTCCGCAACAGCGTCATAAAAGAAGAGATCGAGAAGCTCTTAAACGAAAGAGACGGCCTGATGTTAGGCATCTGCAACGGATTCCAGGCACTGATTAAGCTGGGGCTGGTACCGGAAGGAAAGATTACGGAGCAGAGGCCGGATTCTCCCACACTGGCAATGAATACCATTGGCCGCCATATTTCCAAGATGGTGTATACCAAGGTTATGAGCAGCAAGTCCCCCTGGCTGGCAGGCGCAGAGTTAGGAGGAGTCTACTGTAATCCCGCCTCCCACGGAGAAGGCCGTTTTGTAGCCAGTGAAGAATGGCTTAAAAAGCTATTTGCCAATGGCCAGGTAGCCACCCAGTACGTAGACGGGGACGGAAAGCCCACTATGGACGAAGCCTGGAATCCCAATGGCTCCTACATGGCCATTGAAGGCATTACCAGCCCTGACGGCCGCATATTAGGTAAAATGGCTCACTCAGAACGCCGGGGTGAAAAAGTGGCAATTAATATTTACGGACAGCAGGATATGAAGATATTTGAAAGCGGAGTAAAATACTTCCTGTAAAATAAAAAATGTGTGCGGCATCACGCACACCCGCGCCGGAGGGCGGCTGCGCCAACAGCTATGTTCCTCTGGGCGGAGTGCGCCTTGCCGGGGCTTTTGTGTAACCGGGAACGGAGTTTCCGGTTACACAAAAAGACCGTTGGATTTCATTCCAGCGGTCTTTTTTTCAGCCTTCCTTTTCAGGCTCTTCCGAATCAGATACCGAGCAGACGGAGCTTCCGTAGTCCCGGTCAACATTGATAACAGCATAAAAATCAGAATGAAGCTCATGGATCCGATCATTAATGGCTTCGGTCAATTCCTCGGGAGTCATAGGATATTTCATAGGAATTAAAACGTCAAAAATCAGGTTGGAGTGGGTAGGGCCTTTCACAATCCGGAAATCGTGAATGGAGATGACCGGATCAATGGAACGGACAATCTCTAACACCTCATCTTTAAGCTGAAGGGTTTCCGGATCCTGATTTTGTACGGGATCCATGTGGATAACGGCGTCACAGTGGAGCTTTTGGCGAAGCTCCCGTTCAATATTGTCGATAGTGTCGTGAAGCTGCAAAATGTCGCCGGAAGCAGGTACCTCGCAATGGAGGGAAACCATTTGGCGGCCGGGGCCGTAATCGTGAACCAACAGGTCATGAATGCTGAGAATTTCCGGATGGGACAGGGTAATCTCGCGAATCTGCCGTATAAAATCGGGATCCGGGGCCTGCCCCAAAAGGGGATTTAAGGTGTCCCGGGCAGCGGTAAAACCAGCATAAAAAATAAAAAGTCCCACAACCAAACCACACCAACCGTCAATCTGAAGAGAGGTCAGTTCTCCAATTATGGAGGCGAGAAGAACGACAGAAGTAGCCAGGGCATCGCTAAGGCTGTCTGTAGCCGTAGCCTTCATGGCGGCAGAATCGATCCGTTTTCCCGTTGTCCGGTTATAGTAGGCCATATAAAGCTTTACAGCAATGGAAACGGCTAAAATCCCAGCGGTCAGAAGCTGAAAATCCACAGCCTGGGGATGGAGGATTTTATCTATGGAAGATCGGATTAATTCAAAAGCCATAATCAAAATAGCGGCGGAAACCGCCAGACCAGACAAATATTCGATACGGCCGTGGCCAAAGGGGTGTTCCAGATCCGGCTTCTGACCGGCCAGATAGAATCCCATCAGGGTAACAAAAGAAGAACCGGCATCCGACAGGTTATTAAAGGCATCGGCTGTAATGGCAATGGAATTGCTGATGATTCCGGCAAAAAACTTTCCGGCAAACAGCGCCAGATTAAGACAAATTCCCACTATTCCGCATAAAACTCCGTAAGCCTTCCGCACCTCAGGCAGATTGGGCTGGTCATAATTGCGGATTATCCGTCGGGCTAAAAAACGAATCATGGGTACAACCTCCTGAAAGCTTAAAAGTCCTTATATTCTATAACGAAATGTGAAAAAAGGCAAGTTCCAGCTTCCTTATTTTTCCGGTTTATATTATAATAGTACCAGAATAAAGCGGCTGAGGAATGCATCTGCAGAGGGGATTGAAAAGGGGCTCTTATTATTTATTATTATATGAGGGCTGTTATTAATTATATTTCTTTTCGGCCTTTCTGAGAGAAATCCCGCCGTTTCCTGAAAACAGAGCTTTCTGTCTGAAGGAGAAACAGAACCAGTGAAATAAAAACCAAAGATTAGGAGTGTGAATGATGAAGCAGGACATGATTGTGATTTTGGATCTGGGAAGCACAGAAAACACAGATCTGGCCAGGAAAATCCGCGATATGGGAGTTTACAGCGAAATCCATCCCCATGATATTTCCCCGGAAAAGCTGTCGGAGCTGGAAAACGTTAAGGGGGTGATTCTAAACGGCGGTGAAAACAGGGTAGTAGACGGCGCCCCGGTGGAGATTGCCCCCGAACTGTATGGCTGCGGCATTCCCATGATGTCAATTGATTACCCCTCATCCCGCTGCCAGGAAGCCTATGAGGCCATGCCTGATGATGAAACCCTCCGCCGCTTCATTTTCGACACGGCCGAAGCAGAAGCCAATTGGAATATGAAGAATTTTATTGACGATCAGGTAGAGCAGATTAAGCGCCAGGTGGGAGATAAAAAAGTCCTGCTGGCCCTGTCCGGAGGAGTAGATTCCTCTGTAGTAGCCGCTCTGCTTTTAAAAGCCATTGGGGACCAACTGGTATGCGTCCATGTAAACCACGGCCTTATGCGTAAAAATGAGTCAGAGAGCGTAGTAGAAGTCTTCCAGAACCAGCTCCGCGCAAACCTGATCTATATTGACGCTTCAGAACGGTTCCTGAACAAACTGGAAAACGTAGCGGATCCGGAAAAGAAGAGAAAGATTATTGGCGAAGAATTTATCCGCGTGTTTGAAGAAGAGGCCAGAAAGTTAGAAGGCATCGAATACTTAGGCCAGGGAACCATTTATCCGGATATTATTGAAAGCGGAACAAAGACGGCGAAAATGGTAAAATCCCATCACAATGTAGGCGGCCTGCCGGAAGACTTAAAATTTGAACTGGTAGAACCCTTAAAGCAGCTCTTCAAAGACGAAGTGCGGGCCTGCGGCCTGGAACTGGGCCTGCCGGAAAAAATGGTTTACCGCCAGCCCTTCCCCGGCCCCGGCCTGGGAGTGCGCTGTGTAGGCGCCATCACCCGCCAGCGGCTGGAAGCCGTCCGTGAATCCGACGCAATCCTTCGGGAAGAATTTGAAAAGGCCGGCCTGGACAAAAAGGTCTGGCAGTACTTTACCGTTGTACCGGATTTTAAATCCGTAGGCGTAAAGAACAACGCAAGATGCTTCGAATACATGGTCATTATCCGCGCCATCAACACTGTAGACGCTATGAGCGCCACCATCGAGAGGATCGACTGGGATACTCTCCAAAAAATAACCGACCGGATTTTGGCAGAGGTAGAAAACGTAAACAGAGTTTGCTACGATATGTCGCCAAAGCCGCCGGCGACGATTGAGTTTGAGTAGTACGAGGGTATAAGAATTATTTTATGTAGCAGGTAGTCTATGGGATTGCCTGCTGTATACACATTATTCTATAAAGAAGAAATAGTATTGCCAATAAGTAAGATTGCATAACATAATAAAATTTGTTGGTTACATAGTGGGAAAAACTTAGAGATGAATTGTGAATGTGCTATATGTAAAAATAATAAACCATTTGAACTTTCAGAAGAAATTATAGAAGCAGCAATAGAGGGGAATCTCGTGCTTTTTTGTGGTGCAGGTATCAGTACTGAGGGGAAAACAGTACTGCCATATTCTTTCTACGAATCTATAAAGAATGAATTAGAAATTGTAGATGATACAATTTCTTTTAGCTGTTTAATGCAACAATATTGTGATAGACCGAATGGTAGAAAAAAACTTTTAAGAAAAATTAGAGATAGATTTCAATATATTCATTCTTTTCCTGAGTTAGAAAGGCAAGCTACAGCATTCCATCGAGAATTGGCTGCAATATATCCTATTCGAACTGTCATTACAACTAATTGGGATACATATTTTGAAGAATATTGTGGAGCGATTCCTATTACTATTCCAGAAGATTTTGCTTTTTGGGATGAAAATTCTAGATATGTTTTAAAAATACATGGATCAATTCAAAATTTAAGTTCTATTGTAGCTACTGTAAAAGACTACAACAAATGTTTGAAGGAACTTCAGAGTGGTATTATTGGTGCAACATTAAAAATGATTCTGGCTACAAAAACAGTTGTGTTTATAGGATATTCTTTTGGAGATGAAGATTTTGTTCAAATTATAAATTATTTACGTAATGAAATGGGTGGAATATATCCCCATATTTATATTGTGACATTAGATGGAACATTAAAAGAACGATTGAATTACGAAAATTCTACTTCAATTGTGACATCAGGAACTTTTTTTCTTCATCAGTTGAAACTGGCACTTATAGATAAGAAAATAATTAAAAATAGCGATATTTATTGGCTGATAGATACTGCTTTGGGCGAAATTGAGAAGCTCCATGAAAAGGTTTCTGACATAGATTTAACTAAATATCCGGGAGCAATTTATACTCTTTCGTATCAAGATGGCATTATACATTCTTTTGAACGGTTCTTACAGAATTATAAAACTGGCGAATATAATCAACCTGGTCGAATGGGGAAAATTGCAGGAAAATATGAAGAATGGATAGAAAAAGCTCATAGAGAGGGTGATTTTTGGGATGAAGCATATTATGAAGGCTATGTTAATGGATTAGTGTTAATTGAGGCAATTGAAGATGATAACAATATTATAAATGAGTTTCCATATCTGTATTTACCTAATACTAAAGTGGCACTGACAACGTATAGTGTTTTTATGGATGAGTTAATTCGTGTATCTAAAAAGAATGACAAGTTTTTTAAGCATGCAAAGAAAATTATTGATAAAAATATAGGAGAAGGTATGGTAGTTCATCATCCACCTTATTGAGAAACAAGTAATTATGGAGGCAGAGTTGAGAATATAATATTTGGCAACATTTTGGCAACAGAAAATCAGTAAACCAAAATAACTGATGTAATTGAAGTAAATATTGGCGTGAATTCATACAAAACTTAAACAAATACAGTTAAGAGCAACAAAGGACACGCCGAGTTTGAGTAACAGACAGAACCCCGGAAATGCTGATAGAATGGGCATTTCCGGGGTTGTTTTATGGTAGTTGGCTCTAAAATGGCTCTATTTATTTGAAGAATACTGGAGAGGCCGTGAAAATTTTTGTGTCTTTAGAAAGTAAATCTTTCTGATAAGAAAATAGATATGTAAGATTTTGCTGTCGAATTTATGGTT
>CAMMNN010000035.1 GCA_946498245.1 uncultured Clostridium sp.
GCCTGTCTGCCAATTCCAGCATTCCCGCGCAACAATAGAAACTATACCACACTATTTCCATTTTGGCAAGTAATTTTTTTAATTTAATGCAAAATTTGTTTATAAAAATTTTTTACCGCAGAAAAAGGGGTATTTTCCCAGTTGGCTTTAAGGGAAAAATGTGAAATTGATTCAAAATTTTAAAAAATATAAATAATTTTAAAATTCTACAAAAAGCAAATTTTACTGTTGACAATTGGAAGGATATGGGCTATAATAACTTTCGTCGTCAGCAAGCGGCGGCAAAGATGCAGAAGTGGCGGAATTGGCAGACGCGCACGGTTCAGGTCCGTGTGGTAGCAATACCGTGAGAGTTCAAGTCTCTTCTTCTGCACGGAAGGAAGTCCAAAAGGGCTTCCTTTTTTGTTTGCTGCGAAAGTCCGCCGCCGGGTAGGCGGCATATATTCAGGTATGCCGAATGCGCCCTGCCTGACTTTTGCGGATTGGCGGTGCGCCTATGGGGCGCATGAAGGTTTCATAGGAAATGCAGCTTTTTTATTACACAAAAAGCACTTACACAAAAAGCCTCTTAATTTAGAAATATTTTGTTGACAAACTTTGCCTCCTGGTATATAATAACAAAGTCGTCGGCAGAAACGGCGACAAAGATGCAGAAGTGGCGGAATTGGCAGACGCGCACGGTTCAGGTCCGTGTGGTAGCAATACCGTGAGAGTTCAAGTCTCTTCTTCTGCACGATAGGGAAGTCCATATGGACTTCCTTTTTTCATTCTATAGGAAATTCCTCTGAATTTCCTATAGAATGAAAAGCCCTCCGCGCGGATCACACTGCGGCGGGGACAGGCGTACTTTGCCGTTGCATTTTACCTGACATCTTATTATAATAGTATATATTGAAAAGCAAGGGGTTTATTGCACTATAGATGCCAAATAGATACTATTATGAAAGGGGAAAATGGTATGCAGATAAAAGAACTGCCTGTCTGTCCGGTAGAAACGACGCTGATGCTTATAGGAGATAAGTGGAAAGTACTGATCCTGCGGGATCTGATGCCGGGTACCAAGCGCTTTGGGGAGTTGAAAAAGTCCATTGGATCGGTTTCGCAGAAGGTTTTGACGGCCCAGCTCAGAGACATGGAGGATAAGGGGCTGGTTCACCGTCAGGTTTACGCGGAGGTTCCGCCCCGGGTGGAATACAGCCTTACGGAAACGGGACGCAGTTTAAAGCCGATTTTAGACGCCATGTGGAACTGGGGAGAGGAGTACAAAATCAAAAGCGCCAATGGGTAAAAAGGCCGGTTAAAACCCGGGTTTTCAGGCAGTGAAAATTGCCCTGGTAAAGAAAGGGAAAATCGTGTATAATAGCTCATGCAGGGTAACGGCTCGGCCATGCCATGCGGACTGTTCATAGAATGAGATCAGGAGGAAGCCATGCTTACATTAGAAAACGTATCCTTTGACGTAAAGGACGAAGGAGGAGAAAAAGAAATCATAAAAGATTTAAGTCTTACTATAGATGAAGGAAAATTTGTCGTAATAACCGGGCCTAATGGGGGCGGCAAATCCACTCTGGCAAAACTAATCGCCGGGATCTACACGCCTACGTCGGGAAAGATTATTTTTAACGGAACGGATATTACCGGCACCAGCATCACGGAACGGGCCAATATGGGAATCAGCTTTGCTTTCCAGCAGCCGGTGCGGTTTAAGGGCGTCCAGGTTTTGGATTTGATCCGTCTGGCGGCAAAGAAGAAATTATCGGCGGCGGACGCCTGCCAGTATTTGTCTGAGGTAGGACTTTGCGCCAAGGACTATATTAACCGGGAGGTCAATGGAAGTCTTTCCGGCGGAGAATTAAAGAGAATTGAAATCGCTACGGTTCTTGCCAGAAGTACCCAGCTTTCCGTTTTCGATGAGCCGGAGGCGGGAATCGACTTATGGAGCTTCCAAAATCTGATCCAGGTGTTTGAACGGATGCGGGAAAGAACCCATGGATCAATTTTGATTATTTCCCATCAGGAACGCATTTTAAATATTGCTGATGAGATCATTGTAATCACAGACGGCCATATCTCCAACCAGGGAAGCCGGGAGGAAATTATGCCGCAGATTATGGGTACGGCGTCTGCCGTAGACGCCTGCAGCGTATTAAACCGCTGATGATATAGGAGGATGAGAAATATGGGACAGTTTGACCAAAAAATAGATGAGATCCAGATGCGTCTTCTGGAGGAGGTTGCAGGACTCCATGAGGTGCCGGAGGGGGCGTACAATATCCGGGCCAACGGAAAAACGGCCCAGCGGTCCACTACGGCCAATATTGACATTATTTCCAAGGAAGACGGAAGCGGGATCGATATTAAAATCCGGCCTTTTACCAAACATGAAAGCGTCCATATTCCTGTGGTTTTAAGTCAAAGCGGCCTGAAGGAAACGGTGTACAACGACTTTTATATCGGTGAGGGAGCCGATGTGGTGATTGTAGCCGGATGCGGGATCCATAACTGCGGGGATCAGAAATCGGAACACGACGGCGTCCACCGGTTTTTCGTAGGCAAAAACGCTAAAGTAAAATACGTAGAAAAGCACTACGGCGGAGGGGACGGACAGGGCCAGAGAATTTTAAATCCCGTTACGGAAGTTACCATGGAGGAGGGCAGCTACGTAGAGATGGAAATGGTCCAGATTAAGGGAGTGGATTCCACAAAGAGGACTACAGTGGCGGATTTGGATAAGAACGCCAAGCTGATTATCCGGGAACGCCTTTTGACCCATGGAAACCAGGATGCGGAGAGCAGCTTTGTGGTCAATCTTAACGGTGAAGATTCCAGCGCCAATGTAGTTTCCCGCTCGGTTGCAAAAGAAAACTCTCACCAAACCTTTATTTCGCGAATTAACGGAAATAACCGCTGCGCCGGCCATACGGAGTGCGACGCTATTATTATGGATGATGCAAAAATCGTGGCTGTGCCGGAACTTACGGCCAATAATGTAGACGCTGCCCTGATTCACGAGGCGGCTATCGGAAAAATCGCCGGGGAGCAGATTATTAAGCTCATGACCCTGGGACTTACGGAAGAAGAAGCAGAAGCCCAGATTGTAAATGGCTTCCTGAAGTAATGAAACAGAAATAAGGCTGCGTAGAGATGCTGCAAAAAGGAAAATGGTTTTGCGGCATCTCTTTTTATGCATAATCATAAACTGTTACGAGCTTAGAAAAAGGAAGGCCTATGGAGGATCAAAAGTTAGAGAATCTCTTAAATCTGGCCCTGGATGCCCCCAGAGAGGATTTTGAGCGTTCCCAGGCCCTTCAGGTGGGGTACCGGCCTGAGACCCGTACTTGGGATCTTATTGTCCGCCACAGTCAGGATATTAGCGCCGTTGACGCTATGGGAGTGAAGCGGAAGGAGCTGCTGTACGGTTATGCTATTTTAGAAGCGCCGGAGGAACGGATTGAAGAGGTCAGCGCCCTGCCTCAGATTGAATTTATAGAGAAACCAAAGCGTCTCTTTTTTGCCAGCGAAAGGGCCAGGACAGCCTCCTGCCTCTCTTCGGTTCAGGCGGGGGCAGGAGCGCCTTACGGGGCTTTAAACCTGACAGGAAAAGGGATTCTGCTGGCGGTGATCGATTCCGGAATCGATTATTTTCACGGGGATTTTCGTAACGCTGACGGAACTACCCGCATTATAGAGCTGTGGGATCAGGATTCGGATCAAATCTTTACGTCAGAGGAGATTAACCGGGCTCTGGAAGCAGAGAGAACCCAGGGAAAAGAGGCGGCAAGAAGGCTGGTGCCGTCTGCGGATGTCAGCGGCCATGGGACTGCCGTAGCGGGGATTGCGGCTGGAAACGGCAGAGAGAGCGGAGGCCGCTACAGAGGTGTCGCTTATGAGAGCAGTCTTTTGATTGTTAAGCTGGGAACTCCTTCCAGAGACGGGTTTCCCAGGACTACGGAACTAATGGAGGCAGTTAATTACGCGGCAGTAAGGGCTGTGGAGCTGGGTATGCCTTTGGTTATTAATTTGAGCTTCGGCAATAGTTACGGCGCCCATGACGGAACCAGCCTTGTGGAAACCTTTATCAGCGACGTTTCAGGCTACGGAAGAACCACCATTGTAGTGGGTACGGGAAACGAGGGGGCTGGCGGAGGCCATGCGGCGGGAAACGTCAGGCCTGGGGAAGAACGGGAGATAGAACTGTCTGTGGCTCCTTATGAAACGGGGCTGGGCCTGCAGTTGTGGAAAAGCTATGCGGATATTTATGAGATGGCCCTCATTACCCCTTCCGGGGAAAGCAGCGGCCCTATTGCCAGCAGGCTGGGGCCCCAAACCCTTTCTTACCGGGGAACCAGGGTTTTGCTGTATTACGGCAAGCCAAGTCCCTTCAGTACGTCCCAGGAAATTTATTTCGATTTCATTCCTTCCGGCCAGTATTTGGACAGCGGTATCTGGCGGATCCGTCTGAGGCCGGAAAAAATTGTGACAGGAGCCTATAATCTCTGGCTGCCTTCCCGCAATGTGCTAAATCCGGCTACACGCTTCCTTCTCAGCCAGCCTGACACGACCCTTACCATTCCCTCTACAGCGGCTAAAGTTATTTCCGCAGGGGCATACGACGACAGCTTTCAGGCGTATGCCGATTTTTCCGGACGGGGATTTACGAGAAACGGCATGGTAAAGCCGGATTTGGCGGCTCCGGGGGTAGAAGTCCCGGCGCCCCGCAGAGGAGGCGGTTATGAGCAGGTGACGGGGACTTCTTTTGCGGCTCCCTTTGTTTCCGGCAGCGCAGCTCTTTTAATGGAATGGGGGATTGTAGAGGGCAATGACTTATTTCTATATGGAGAAAAGGTAAAAGCCAGCCTCATACGGGGGGCCAGACAGCTTCCGGGTTATTCCGAGTGGCCAAATCCCCAGTTGGGATACGGCGCTTTGTGCGTAAGCGCCAGCTTCGAAGGAATGGGGAATCGATGAGAATATTGCCAGATAAAGGGGCGATAAAATGCAAAATGAAGCACTTGAAAGAAAAATGCTAGAATTTGGAAAAAATTTTTGCAGAAAGACGAAAAAGTGACCACATTTCTGTAAAATATCGTCTAAACTAAACATATGAAGGGAAGGGATGCCAATGAAGGTAAGTGAAGCTACTATAGCGCGAATCAGAGAGCTTAGCAAGGCTCAGCGGCTATCTATGTATGAATTGTCCTATCGTACCGGGATGCCGCCGTCTACCGTGAAAAGCATCATGAATGGTAAAAGCAAAAATCCTGGAATTGTAAATATTAAGAAGATAGCGGAGGGTTTAGGTCTTACTATTCGGGAGTTTTATGACTGTGAAATGTTTGACAATTTGGAGCAGGATGAGTAAAGGCAGAAGAAACAAGACCATGGCACAATTACGTGTGCGGTGGTCTTTGTTTTTGCGCCATACGCCGGAGATCCTTCCCTATCCGATTATTTCCGTAAGAAAAGGTGTTAAATACCAGGCCGGTGTGATATAATAATAAAGTATATGTGTGCGATTCCATAAGAAAAGGAGAGTGACAGAATGACAATCCGAGAATCCATGGAGGAATGGGAAGCCCAGTATCTGAGCCCGTATGCCTCTTTGAGCAGGAATACCAGAGGCAGGGAAAAGGCAGAGCCTCTCTGCGATATTCGCCCGGAATATCAGCGGGATCGGGATCGGATCCTTCACAGCAAATCATTCCGCAGGCTGAAGCATAAGACCCAGGTATTTTTGGCTCCCGAGGGGGATCATTACCGGACCCGGCTGACCCACACCCTGGAGGTTTCTCAGATTGCGAGAACTGTGGCGAAATCTTTAAGGCTTAATGAGTCTTTGGCTGAGGCCATTGCCCTGGGCCACGATTTGGGCCACACGCCTTTTGGCCATTCGGGAGAGGCGGTGTTAAACCGCCTGTGCGAAGATGGATTCGCCCATTACCGCCAGAGCGTCCGGGTGGTGGAAAAGCTGGAAAAGGGAGGCAGGGGGCTGAACCTTACATGGGAGGTTCGGGACGGCATTTTAAACCACAGAACATCGGGCTGCCCCTCAACCCTGGAAGGGGCTATCGTCCGCCTCTCCGATAAAATCGCGTATATTAACCACGATATTGACGACGCCATCAGGGCCAGAATGTTTGTAGAAGAAGAACTTCCTTCCGTTTATACGGATGTTTTGGGGCACAGCGTCCGGGAAAGGCTGGACGTTATGATTCACGATATTATCGCAAACAGCATGGACAAGCCGGAGATCCGTATGTCTCCCGGAATGGAAGAGGCCATGCGGGGCCTCAGAAGCTGGATGTTTGAGCACGTTTATATGAATGAGGTGCCAAAGGCGGAGGAAGGGAAGGCCCAGAGGATGATTGAACATCTTTTCCGCTATTATATGGAAAATACCCATCAGCTTCCTCAGGAATACCGGACCATGATGGACGAGGGGGAGAAGAAAGAGCGGGTAGTTTGCGATTACATAGCAGGCATGAGCGACAGCTACGCCATAGATAAATTTGAAGAACTTTTCGTGCCAAAGGCATGGAAAAACTGAAAACAGGAGGGGCCATGTATTATCCAGAGGAAATTATTGAGGAAGTACGGATGAAGAATGACATCGTGGATGTGATTTCCGGATACGTGAAGCTTCAGAAAAAAGGGAGCAGTTATTTTGGCCTGTGCCCTTTCCACAATGAGAAATCCCCGTCCTTTTCCGTGTCCCCCGGAAAGCAGATGTACTACTGTTTCGGCTGCGGAGCCGGAGGAAACGTGATTACCTTTTTAATGGAATACGAAAGCTATTCCTTTCCGGAGGCTTTAAATGCCCTGGCGGAGCGGGCAGGGGTTTCTCTTCCTAAAATCGAATACAGCAAAGAAGCCAGAGCCCAGGCGGATCTGCGGGCTTCTCTGCTGGAAATTAATAAACTGGCGGCCAATTACTTTTACTACCAGCTAAAACATGAGCAGGGAGCCAATGGATACCGGTATCTGACAGGCAGAGGGCTGACAGAGGAAACCATCCGCCATTTTGGCCTGGGCTTTGCCAATAAAACCAGCAGCGACCTGTACCGTTTTCTGCGGAGCAAGGGCTATGAAGATGATCTGCTGAAGCAGACGGGCCTGGTAACCATAGAGGAACGGGGAGCTTACGATAAGTTCTGGAACCGGGTAATGTTTCCCATTTTAGACGTTAATAACCGGGTTATCGGCTTCGGCGGCCGGGTTATGGGGGAAGGGGAGCCGAAATACTTAAATTCTCCGGAAACCAGGGTTTTTGATAAAAGCAGGAACCTGTACGGAATGAATTTTGCCCGTGCTTCCAGAGAAAACTATATTTTGGTGTGCGAGGGGTACATGGATGTTATCGCCATGCATCAGGCCGGTTTTACCAACGCTGTGGCTTCCCTGGGAACTGCTTTTACGGGCCAGCACGCCATGCTGTTAAAGCGCTATACAGATCAGGTAATCTTAACCTATGACAGCGACGGCGCGGGAGTAAAGGCGGCCCTGCGGGCCATTCCCATACTGAAGGAAGCAGGCCTGTCCGTTAAAGTATTGAATATGAGGCCCTATAAAGATCCTGATGAATTTATGAAGAATCTGGGAGCCGAAGCCTTTCGGGAGAGGATCGCCCAGGCTAAAAACAGTTTTCTTTATGAGGTGGATGTGCTCAAGTCCCAGTTTGATCTGGGAGATCCGGAGCAGAAAACCCGGTTTTACCAGGAAACGGCAAAGAAGCTTCTGGAATTTCCCGAAGCCCTAGAGCGGGATAATTATATTCAGGCTGTTTCCAGAGAACACTTTATCCCATATGAGGATTTAAAGAAGCTGGTGAACCAGTTAGGCGGCAGGTACCTTCCCGGAACAGAAAAAAAATCCCTGGCCCGCCAGGAGGAAAAGACACGTCCCAAACGGGAAAAGGAGGACGGGATCCGCAAGTCAGAACGGCTTCTTTTAACGTGGCTGATTGAAAATCCGGCATTGTTTGATAAAATAAAGGGAATTTTGTCGCCAGAAGACTTTACTGAGGATTTGTACCGCCAGACGGCGGAAATGGTCTTTGCCGGCCATGATGCCGGAAATTTAAACCCGGCTTCTATTTTAAACCATTTTATTAATGACGAAGATACTTACAAGGAGGTGGCGGCCCTGTTTCATGCGAGCCTGAAGGAGTCGCTGAATAACGAAGAACAAAAGAAGGCGTTTTCAGAAACCGTTATGAAAATAAAGAAAAACAGTCTGGATATAGCGAGCCGGAATGCAAAGGATATTGGGGAACTCCAGCGCATTATTAAACAGCAGGCGGAAATCCGGAATCTGTATATTTCTTTAGAATAACAGAGATACTAGTTGCGGAAGGATGGGGAACATGGACGAGAAAACAGTGAGCTTTGAAGAAAAACTGGCAGGACTTTTAAATGTAGCGGCCAAAAAGAAAAACGTTTTGGAGAACCGGGAGATCCTGGACTATTTTCGGGGAGAGATATTAAGCCCTGATAAGTTGGACAAGATTTACGATTTCCTGGAAAGCCATCAGGTAGATGTGTTCCGGACGGATGAAGA
This sequence comes from uncultured Clostridium sp., assembly GCA_946498245.1. Lineage (GTDB taxonomy): Bacteria > Bacillota > Clostridia > Lachnospirales > Lachnospiraceae > UMGS1370. Next base: position 8,557 of record CAMMNN010000035.1, read on the forward strand.
GGACATGGAGCCGGATCTGTTTTTGGAAGAGGGCATGGAAGAAGAGGAAATCGATATGGAAAATATCGATCTTTCCGTGCCGGAGGGCGTCAGCCTGGAAGATCCGGTAAGAATGTATCTAAAGGAGATTGGAAAAATCCCGCTGCTTACCACAGAGGAAGAAATTGAACTGGCCAAAAGAATGGAACTGGGGGACAAGGAAGCCGGAAAACGTTTGGCTGAGGCCAATCTGCGTCTCGTTGTCAGCATTGCTAAACGGTACGTAGGAAGAGGAATGCAGTTTTTGGATTTGATCCAGGAAGGAAATCTGGGGCTGATAAAGGCTGTGGAAAAGTTTGACTACACAAAGGGGTATAAATTCAGCACTTACGCTACCTGGTGGATCCGTCAGGCCATTACCAGGGCCATAGCCGATCAGGCCCGGACTATCCGTATTCCGGTTCATATGGTAGAAACCATTAACCGTCTCATCCGTGTTTCCAGACAGCTTCTGCAGGAGCTGGGAAGGGAACCTTCTGCGGAGGAGATTGCACAGAGAATGGATGTCCCTGTAGAACGGGTCAGGGAGATTATGAAAATTTCCCAGGAACCGGTATCCCTGGAGACGCCTATTGGAGAAGAAGAGGACAGCCATCTGGGGGATTTTATTCAGGACGACAACGTAATGGTGCCTCAGGACGCCGCCGCATTTACCCTTCTTCATGAGCAACTGATGGAAGTTTTGGATACCCTGACAGAACGGGAGCAGAAGGTTTTGAAGCTGCGCTTCGGTCTGGTAGACGGCCGCCCCAGAACGCTGGAGGAAGTAGGCCGGGAATTTCACGTAACCAGGGAGCGGATCCGGCAGATAGAGGCCAAAGCCCTGAGAAAGCTCCGCCATCCCAGCAGAAGCAAGAAATTAAAAGACTATTTAGACTGATGGAGCATATAATTACATGAAATTGTCAAAACGATTAGAATTAGTGGCTTCCTTCGTACAAGAGGGAAGCCGGGTGGCTGATGTGGGAACGGATCACGGATACGTCCCTATCGCCCTGGTGGAACGCCGGACTGCAATAAAAGCCATTGCCATGGATCTGAGAGAAGGCCCCTTGATGCGGGCAAAAACCCATATCCGGGAAGCCGGACTGGAGGATTGCATTGAAACCCGGCTTTCAGACGGGTTGACAGCCCTCAGAACCGGCGAGGCGGACACAGTGATTATCGCAGGAATGGGAGGGGAGCTGGTAATACATATTTTGGAGCAGGGGCGGCCCTTGTGGGAGGAAACAAAACGGTTTATCCTGTCGCCCCAGTCGGATCTGGAAGCCGTGCGCCGCTACTTGGGAAACAGCGGTTTTGTGACAGAGCAGGAGTCCATGACAGAGGATGAGGGAAAGTATTACACTGTTATGGCGGTAAGAAGAAAAAAGGCGGAGGAGAATGGGAAAACGGGAGCTGACGAAGGGGAACTGCGCTACGGCCGCCTTTTAATAGAAAAAAAGGATCCGGTATTAGCCGCCTTTTTAAAAAAAGAGGAGAAACGGATTGAGTCCGTCCTAAAAAAGATAGAGGAACAGGGAAAAGCAGGCCCGGAACTTTCCGAAAATGCCCGTTCCGCCTCAATACGGCTAAGAAAAGATCTGGCCATAGTCAGACAGACCCAGAAAAAAATAGAAGCAAATCAGCGGCAGGAGGTTTAAATGGCAAGACTTTGGATAGATGGAGAGTGGGAAGAGTATCCGGACAATACCCTTTGGAGGGAAGCGGCAAAACTCCACCAGGAACGGTATCCCAACGACATTTTACTGGCAGAGGCCGATGGCCGGCTCCAGGAGCTTTACAAAAAAGTGCCGGAATCGGGAAAGGTGAGATGGATTACCGCTAAGGATGATCCGGGTATCCAGACCTATTTCAGAAGCGCGGTTTTTCTCCTTTTTAAAGCCTTTCACGACGCTGCCGGGGCGGAAACCACGGCGCGGATTGAACTGGAATTTTCCATTGGAAACGGATATTTTATAAAGCCTAAGAAGGGAACGGTTTTGACGCCTGAGCTGATAGAACGGGTTAAGAAGCGTATGGAGGAACTGGTAAAGCAGCGGATTCCTATTCTTAAAAAGAGCGTCAATACGGAAGAAGCCATAGAGCTGTTTCACCGCCACAGGATGTATGACAAAGAACGGCTGTTTTATTACAGGAGGGCCTCCCGGGTCAACCTGTACAGTATCGACGGCTTCCAGGACTACTATTACGGGTATATGACGCCGGATACCAGCTACTTAAAGTATTTTGATCTGGTTCCCTATGAAAAAGGCTGCGTTCTGATGCTTCCCAAAAAGGAGGATCCGAAAAAAATTCCGGAGTTTCAGCCTCAGAAAAAACTCTTTTACGTTCTTCAGGAATCCTTTGAATGGGGAGAACGCCTGGGACTGGACAATGTAGGGGCCTTAAACGATCAAATCACCAAAGGCCGCCTGAAGGAAACGGTATTGATCCAGGAAGCGCTCCAGGAGAAAAAAATCGCTGAGATTGCCGCAGGGATTGCGTCTCAGCCCCATAAAAAGCTGGTGATGATTGCAGGACCGTCTTCTTCCGGAAAGACGACATTTTCTCACCGCCTTTCCGTTCAGTTGGAGGCCCTGGGCCTGAAGCCCCATCCCATAGAGGTGGACGATTACTTCGTAAACCGGGAGGACAGTCCCAGAGATGAAAACGGGGACTACAACTACGAAGCCTTGGAATGCCTGGATATTCGCCAGTTCAATGTAGATATGGGCCGGCTTCTGGCTGGAGAAACCGTAGAGCTGCCGACTTACAATTTTAAAACCGGGATTCGGGAGTACAATGGAGAACGGCTGAGGCTGGGCCGGGAGGATATTTTGGTAATGGAGGGAATCCATTGCCTCAATGACCGCCTTTCCTACACGCTTCCCAGGGAAAATAAGTTTAAGATTTATATCAGCGCACTGACGCAGTTAAACATTGACGAGCACAATCGGATCCCCAGTACCGACGGCCGGCTGATCCGCCGCATGGTAAGGGATGCCAGAGTAAGAGGCAATTCCGCCCTGGAGACTATACGGAGGTGGCCTTCTGTAAGGAAGGGAGAGGATCAAAACATTTTCCCCTATCAGGAGGAGGCCGACGTGATGTTTAATTCCGCTTTGATTTATGAGCTGGCTGTGCTGAAACAGTATGCGGAGCCTCTGCTGTTTGGAATCCCCAGAGACTGCCCGCAGTACCAGGAAGCGAAGCGCCTGCTGAAATTTCTGGATTACTTTCTGGGTATCAGCCCCGATGCCATTCCGGCAAATTCCATATTGCGGGAATTTATTGGCGGGAGCTGTTTTCCGGTATAAAGGAGGAAATGTTAAGACACAATGGAAGAAAAACTGCAGATCTATGATGAAAACCACAATCCAGTGGGAGAAGCTTCCCGGACAGACGCTCACCGGGAAGGACTGTGGCATGAGGTGGTTCACTGCTGGATGGTGTGCAGCCTGGGAGGACGGAGCTGGATTTATTTCCAGAGACGGGCTTTTTCCAAAAAAGACTTTCCAGGACTTTACGACATTGCCTCCACAGGCCATATCGACGCAGGCGAGAGCCATAGGGAGGCCGTCTGCCGGGAAGCTTTTGAGGAAACGGGAGTGTCCATTGATACAAACCGTCTGACCTATCTGGGAATCGTAAAGGAAGAGATTCGGGAAGGAGATTTCTTTGACCGGGAATTTGCTCATGTATACCTATATGAATTAGACATTCCCGGTTTTGCGCCGGGGGAAGAGGTAGAAGAAATGGCCGCTTTTCCGGCGGAAGAACTGATAAAAATGGACAGCGGCAAAGAAGTGCTGCTTCATGGGATGGACCTGTCGGGGAATCCGCTAGCCGTCCGCCGGGAAGAGTTTTGCAATCATCCCGGAGAATTTACCGCCCTGGTGCTTCCAAGGCTGAATATATGCTGACTATCCGGCGGCGGACTTTTACAGTAAGGAGAGAAATAAAATGAGAACAATTCTTTGTTTTGGGGATTCCAATACCTTTGGAACGAATCCGGAAGGAGGGCGCCATGCCAGAGATGTCCGCTGGCCGGGAAGACTCCAAAAGCTTTTGGGGCCGGACTGGTATGTCATTGAAGAGGGCATGGGTGGAAGGACAACGGTGTGGGAGGATCCCTTGGAGCCGGGGCGCAGAGGCATTGCCGCCCTACCGATTGCTTTGGCCAGCCATAAGCCTTTGGAGCTGGTGATTCTCAGCCTGGGAACCAATGACTGCAAAGGCCATTTCCATGCGTCGCCCAAAGTCATTGCAAAGGGGGCGGAGGAACTGTGCAAAACCGTTTGCCGCTTCGATTACGGCCCCTGGGCCAAAACTCCCAAAATACTCCTGGTTTCCCCCATCCATATCGGGGAAAAGGTAGAGTCGTCGCCTTATGTCAGCTTTGATAAAGAGGCTCCGGCAAAATCCAGGGCTTTAGGGGCTTTGTATCAGGAAGTGGCGAAAAACTATAATTGTCTCTTTTTAGACGGTTCCCAGGCGGCTGAACCCAGCGCCCTGGATCAGCTCCATATGGACGCTGAAAATCATCGGTCAATGGCCGAGGCTATATACGAAAACATTATGAAGGAATTTTAAAGAGGGGATAGCAATGAAGGTGAATTACGGTGGATTCTTTAGTACCAGACAGGCGGCGGCAGCGCGGCAGAAAAAAGAATTAGGGGGATCCTTTAACTGGTATGGAATGGGGTGGAAGATTCCAGCGGCATATTTATGTGAAGAAGGAGTTGTTTTAGACGTATGCCGTTTCGTTCCCAGAGAAAGGCTGGAGGATTATTATAAAAAATGGAAGCCCATTTTGGAGAAGGAAGGAGAGCTGCATCCGGGAAACGAAGAAGAGATGGAGCGGGAAAATCCTTTTGCAAGAAATTATTCCGTATCTTTGGAAATCAATGGAAAACAGTTTTTAATGGAAAAAAGAAGCAGCGTAAGGCGGTATGGCCTGGACGGGGAAGAAGATCCCATGGAAGCTGAAGAATTGATGAAAGAGTATGGCTGTGATGAGAACCAGTCTTGGGAATTTGCGCGGATTTCCTTTCCCTGGCCGGAAGGAAAGGAAGAGTCTTTCCACTCCCTGACCATTGGATTAAAGGCCCTGCCGGTTTATTACGAGGGAAGTCCCAGATTTATTACCCGGCCGGACTGCGAACCTGAAACAATAAAAGTAAAAAATCCGGTATCAGGCGAAGAATGCTGGATCCATATTATAAGCTGCAAAGCGGAAAACTTAGCAAAGGAGCTCTTTCAGGACGGACAGGAGTGGCCGGGAGAGTACCAGGCTCTTACCTGCCGGATTACGGACGGCTGCGGCGGTACGCTGCCGGAAGAAGAAAAACCCAGGATCCAGGACTGCGTCATGAGTGACGAGCCCAGAAGAAGCCTGAAAAACGGGGCTTCCTCTATTGCTGTCATTGCACGTCCCAGTGAAAAGCACGAAAATGGAGAACAGACAGTCTGCTCCTCACTGCATTTTGAACAGCGGGAACAGACTGAATGGATGGTCATGTTTCCGGTAACGGAAGCGGAAGAAATGACCGTAGTACTGACTGGACAAGAGACAGAAAATATGGTATGATACCCATGTTTTGAGTAAGACAGATGGTCGCTGCCGCAGAACCGAAAGGCTGCGGGAGAGGAAAGTCCGGGCTTCGCAGGGCAGGATGCCAGATAACGTCTGGTGGGGGCGACCCTAAGGACAGTGCAACAGAAATAAACCGCCGCATTTTGCGGTAAGGGTGGAAAGGCAGTGTAAGAGACTACCGCCTGACTGGTAACAGGCAGGGCACATGTAAACCCCATCCGAAGCAAGACCGAACAGGAGGCATAAGGCGGCCCGTCTGCCTCCGGGTAGGTCGCTTGAAACTGCCGGTGACGGCAGTTCTAGATAGATGACCATCCAACGACATAACCCGGCTTACCGTCTTACTCAAAACTTTTTTATTTTTTTCCGTACTGCTCATCGCAGTAGAGGCAGCGGTAGGTTTCCTTTTCCCGATCCGAAAGATAGAAGATGTGGGGAAGCTCCTGCTCAATAGAGGTAATGCACCGCGGATTTTTACAGTGAATCACATTGGTAATGCGCTCTGGAAGTTCCAGGCGCTTTTTTTCTATAATTTCGTTGTCCCGGATAATATTCACCGTAATATTGTGATCAATGTAGCCCAGAACTTTCAAATCAATGGTGTTCAGGCCGCCTTCGATTTTTATGATGTCTTTGCGCCCCATTTTATTGCTGCGGGCGTTTTTAATAATAGCCACCTGGCATTCCAGCTTGTCCAGGCCCAGATGGTAGTAGATGTCCAGGCTTCGGCCGGCCTCTATATGATCCAGGACGATTCCTTCTTTCAATCCGCTGATATTTAACATGGTTTTTCTACCTCCAATAATGTCATAATCAATGCCATTCGCACATATACCCCGTACTGGGCCTGTCTGAAGTAAGCGGCTCTGGGGTCGCTGTCCACTTCCACGGAGATTTCATTGACTCTGGGAAGGGGGTGCAGGATAAACATATCGGGCTTTGCCAGTTTCATTTTTTTGCGGTTCAGGATATAGCAGTCTTTCAGGCGGATGTAATCTTCCTCATTAAAGAAACGCTCTCTCTGAACGCGGGTCATGTAGAGGATGTCCAGTTCCGGAAGAGCGGCGTCCAGATTGTCTACCTCTTTAAAGTCAATACCATTCGCCTGGAGAACGTCTTCCCTGAGATACTCGGGGATCTGCAGTTCCGGCGGGGAAATCAGAACAAAGCGGATATTGGGATAGCGGACCATGGCGTGGATAAGAGAGTGAACGGTACGGCCGAATTTTAAATCCCCGCAGAAGCCGATGGTCAGACCATCCAGGCGACCCTTTAAAGAACGGATAGTCAGAAGATCCGTAAGAGTCTGGGTGGGATGCTGATGGCCTCCGTCTCCGGCGTTAATAACGGGAATAGAGGAATAGTGGGCCGCCACTGTGGGAGCTCCCTCTTTGGGGTGGCGCATGGCGCAAATGTCCGCGTAACAGGAGATGATACGGATAGTATCCGCAACACTTTCTCCCTTAGCGGCGGAACTGGAGTCAGCAGAAGAAAAACCGAGAACACTGCCCCCTAAATTCAGCATTGCAGATTCAAAGCTTAATCGGGTGCGGGTACTCGGTTCATAAAAACAGGTAGCCAATTTCTTTCCGTCACATACGTGAGCGTATTTGGGAAGGTTATGCTCAATATCGGATGCCAGATCCAATAAAGCGTCAGTTTCTTCCACAGAGAAGTCCAATGGATTCAATAAATGCCTTATAGATTTCATGCAGCTCTCCTTTAATCAAAATAGATTCATTTGGTTCGCCTTATTATACAGCATATGGAAAGAAATTTCTACATTTTTTTGTGAAAATGTGGTAATATGGTAACAGTTCAGCCAGATGCCTTTCGCGTCAGCCGATATAGTAGAATCCGTCAAATTATGAATGGCATGGCTGAATTGCTGCCATATGGTAGCTTGCTCACAAAGCAGGAGTTTGCCATATGGTAGCTTGCTCACAAAGCAGCAAAGAAAGTAGGGTTACAATGGCAAAAACGCTGGAACAAATCGTAATAGAAGGTTTGGCAGGGGACTGCTGCTCCATGGAGGAGCTTTTCGTCCTTTGGCAGACCATGCAAATGATGGAAGAAAAGCCTCAGGGCAAAACCTGCTACGAGGAAATTGACGCCAGAAGCTTCCATGCAGACGGAAAAATTGATCCCAAACAGTATAAAGGGGTTTTATACATTTTAAAAGAACCCAGCCTGAAACACTATATCCAAAAAGGCCTGACCTTTCCGGTTTTAACGGATATTCGGAGAGACTACCGGAAATACCGGAAGGGCTGGGAGGATGAGCGCGGCTATGTGGCGGGTATGCAGAGGCTTCTTCTGGGAGAGTCGGCGGGGGAGATGTCCAATGAGGAGATCATGAGAACCCTGGCTGTTCTTTATGTCAATAAAAGAGGGGGCAAGGAAGCGTCCGACAGCGTCTGGATGAATTACGGATACGAATACATTGAATTTATAAAACGGGAAATCCGCCTTCTGGAACCAAAGGTAATTATCTGCGGCGGAGAAGAGATTTTCCGTATGGTGGTAAAAGAGGCTTTCCACAACAAAAAAAGGATCCGCAATCATAAGGAGCAAATGATCTGGAAAAACACGGTAGAAGATTTTCAATTTACAGCGGATAGAAACTACCGCCATACGGCAGATCCGGATCGGACGGCTATTGTAGTGGTCAATATGTGGAATCCTGCATACCGGATTAATAAAGAACAGTATCTTTCCCCGGAGGAGTATTTGGAGGAATTTCACAAAAGAATCAGCAAGGTAGGTCAGATGCCCGGTGAAAATTCTCCGTCCCTTTAAGGAATCCGTAAGGATCCTTTAAGAATTTTATAAGGACGGATCTGGTAACCTGTGGTATTATGGCGTCAGGACACAATATCGGGAGGTTTGGACGGTTGAATAAGACACCGATTATCCAGGTAAAGAATTTATATAAGATTTACTGTGTGGGAGAAACAAGGGTCCGCGCTTTAAACGGTGTGGACTTTGAAATTTATAAAGGGGAGTTCTGCGCCATTGTGGGAACGTCCGGTTCCGGAAAGTCTACTCTTTTAAATATGCTGGCAGGTCTGGAAAAGCCCACAAAGGGCGAGATCGTCATTGGGGGAGAGCATATCGAAAAGCTGTCGGAAAAAGAACTGGTTGCCTTCCGGCGGGAACGGGTCGGGTTTATTTTCCAGGCCTATAATCTGTTAAACACCATGAATGCCCTGGAAAACGTGGCCATGCCCCTGACGTTCCGGGGGGTGGCAAAAAAGGAACGGCTGGCCAGGGCCCAGAAATATTTAAATCTGGTAGGAGTCGGGGAGCAGGCCCGGCATATGCCCAACCAAATGTCCGGAGGCCAGCAGCAGAGAGTGGGAATCGCCAGGGCTCTGGTGGTTAATCCTCAGATTATTTTTGCGGACGAGCCTACGGGAAACCTGGATTCCCATACTACCATGGACGTTATGAAGCTGATGCAGAATATTGTCCGGAAGAGAAAGCAAACCCTGGTTATGGTAACCCATGACAATAATCTGGCTTCCTATGCGGATCGCCAGATACGGATTATAGACGGAAAGATAGTGGAAATTGTGATAAATACGCCGCAGGAGACAGCGGCCCTGGAGGACTGAGGAGATGAAAAAGAACAAACTGATTGCAGTGATTTTGCTGGTGATGGCAGTTATGATTTCTGCCCCTGCCACGGCTCTGGCCGGATATATGGATGTGGGAAGCAACCAGTTTTTGGTAGCCAAAAAGGTTCCCGAGGGAAAAGTCGGGAAATCCCTGAGCATTCCTGTTACCATCAATGCCGGAGCCGAGGACATGGACGGAGTGTGGGTGGGCCTCTGCTCGGATATTTTTGAATTTAACCAGATCATGTCAGACGAGTATAACGGGGATTACACCATCAGCAACTACCCCTTTGAAGTGACTCAGGATACCTTTAAGCCCAAGAGGTTGGGAAGCATCAGCCATGGAAAGACCAAAAGCACCAGTCTTTCCGTGACCATTCGGAAGGATCTGGAAGCAGGCTATTATTCCATTCCCATTGCCATTTACATAGACTGTGAGGAAGAGCCGGACACGGATCAGTATTGGGCCAAGGAGTATATTAATATCTACGTAAGCCAGCCTACGGGAACCACAGAGTCGGAAGAAGAGGAGGAGGGCATCCAGTTTGTTCTGGGCGAAGGCCAGCCCACCCCTTACGGCACCTATCCCAATGTTATGGAATACGGCATTAATATGCGAAACAGCAGCGAACTGAAAGCCTATGACGTAACCGTCAGCATGGTTCTGGACGCTGACAGCACCAAATTTCCTTTTAATATTAATGACGGGAATTACGACCGCCATTATGATGTCATTGAGGCAGGACAAACGGTCAGCGTTCCCTACAGCATGGCCATCCGGGCGGACAGCTATTCCGGATTCTACCCCATACAATACAAGATTTCTTACCGGGAATCCGAGGGCGGTCCCTTAAAAAGCGCGGAAGAAACCATGTATGTCCAGATTGTCAGCAAGAGCAAGGAGGACTCCCTGGGAGACTTTAACGCCAACGACCGTACCAGGGCCAGGATTATCGTAGACGGCTATGAGACAGTGCCGGAGGAAATCTATGCGGGAGATACTTTTGAACTGATTCTTCGTATGAAAAACGCTTCCTCCAATGTTCCGGCCAGCAATATCCTGTTTACCCTGGAATCGGAAAAAGTATCGGAGAGCGCCGTATTTACAACGGAAGACGGATCCAATTCCGTGGTGGTAAATTCCCTGGGAGCAGGGGCTACTACAGAGATCCGGATGAAATTCCAAAGTTCCGGAGGCGTGGATCCCAGATCCTATTCCATTACCATTAAAGAAAAATACGACAGTCCGGAATTTAAAAATGCCGAGGAAAGCGTAACGGTAGACATCCCTGTAAAACAGGAAGCGCGGTTAAGCACCAGCACCATAGACGTTATGCCAGCCAGCATTACCATAGGCGGAGAGACTAACGTAATGTTCGGCATCAATAATACGGGGAAAGTCCAGCTTTATAATGTTACGGCAAAGTTTGAGGCGGATTCCATCCAGACGGAAGAAACCTATGTGGGAAACATTAAACCGGGAGAAACGGGCAATGTAGATACTATGCTTACAGGTGTGGCAGCCACTATGGACGAGGGAAAAATCCCCATTTCCATTTCCTATGAAGACGAAAACGGCAATGTCAGCACTGTAGAGAAAGAGCTGTCCCTTTTTGTAACGGAACCCCTTCCGGATGATTTCTCCTGGGATATGGAAGCCGGCAATATGGATGATCTGGAAATGGAAGGCGGAAATTCCCTAAAGAGCCGGTTCCTGGCCCTGTCGCTGCCGGTTCGGGCTGCCATAGTAGTTGGAGTCTGCGTTCTGGCTATAGTCATTGTGGTGATGATCCGGAAACTCGTAAAAGCTAGAAAAGATAAGAAGCAGAAGAAGGCGGAAGAAGAGGGGATAGACGAAGATGAAATTTTGTGACCTTCTGGTCATGAGCCTGAATAATCTGAGGCGGAGAAAGCTGAGGACAGCCCTGACGGTTTTAGGCGTAATTATTGGAACGGCGTCTATTATCGTTATGGTTTCTTTGGGAATTGGGCTGCAGGAACTGAATATGGAATCCCTGTCTTCCTGGACCAGCCTGACGGAGATTACAGTGAGGCAGAACTATTCCGGCGATCCCAGCGTTTCAAATGAAGACAGTTTTATTACGGACGACGTGGTAGAGAGGCTGTCAAAGCTGGATCACGTAGTATCCGTTTCTCCTATCCTGAGAACTTTCGTGATTATCCGTCAGGGAATTTATATCTGCGAGTATGCCAGTATAGAAGGAATCAGCAGAGATGCCCTTGAGAAAATCACTCTGGAAGAGGGAGGCCGCCTTCCGGATCCCAACGCCCAGCAGATGGAAATGGTATTCGGAAACATGGTGGTTCAGGACTTTATGAACAGCAAAACCAAGAAATATTATTATGAGACAGGGGAACTGGCAGACCTGGATATGAGCCAGCCATTCTTTGTCATTTTCGATCAAAACGCTTATTATCAATCCCTTTATCCAAGCGGGGATAGTGATGTGAAGCCGCCGAAGAAATATATGCTGAACGCAGTGGGCGTGGTAGCTGGAGGGACGAATAATTACAATTCCTACAGCTATTCTATCTATACAGATGTGGAGCAGCTAAAGACTCAGTTAAGAAAGGTTTTTAAAAAGAATCCGATTCCCGGCCAGCCCACCAACAGCAAGGGAAAGCCTTACAGTTATTTTGTATATGACAGCGCTGAGGTGCAGGTAGATGACATGGAAAATGTAAAAGAAGTGCAGCAGATTATTAATGACATGGGATTTCAGGCCAGCAGCATGATCGAAGGCATTGAAAACCAGCAGCGGCAGGCAGGTATGATACAAGCCGTTTTAGGCGGAATCGGAGCCGTTTCCCTTTTCGTAGCCGCCATCGGCATTGCCAATACCATGATGATGTCCATCTATGAGAGAACGAAAGAGATCGGCGTTATGAAGGTATTGGGATGCGATATGGGAAGTATCCGCAATATGTTCCTTATTGAGTCCGGTTTTATCGGATTGGCAGGAGGAGTTATTGGCATTGGACTAAGCTACGGGATTTCTTATCTTGTAAACCATATTGGCGGGATCTCTCAGGCTGTGTCCGGAATGGAAGGCGATATTTCCAGAATCCCCTTCTGGCTGGTGGGGCTGGCCATTGTCTTTGCAGTGGTCGTAGGCATGGGAGCCGGATTTATGCCGGCAATGCGGGCTATGAGGCTGAGTCCCCTGGCCGCTATCCGAAATGAGTAAAAAGAACTTGCAACTTAGTCCCGGATCCGTTATGATAGTAAAAGAACGTGTAACTGGCGGAAAAAAGTGGGAAAACCACAGGGAGCACGTTTCATATGTAGCCGACCGCCTGGGCGTCTCTCTTTGAGATGCCCAGGTTTTTGTTTTTTATAAGAAATTTTTCTGAATTTCCTATAGAACAAAAAGCCTTCCAGGCGGAGGCACAAAAACACTTGAAAAAATGGATTACAGGAGGAAGAGGTTTATGGAGATGCGTTCATTGGCAAAGGAGCTGAAGGACAATTCCTATCCCGGAAGAGGGATTGTGATTGGAAAGACACCGGACGGAAAGAAAGCCGCCGCTGTTTACTTTATTATGGGCCGCAGCGAAAACAGCCGGAACCGGATTTTTGTTGAGGAAGGAGAGGGGATCCGCACTCAGGCCTTTGATGAATCAAAGCTTACGGATCCCAGCCTGATTATTTATGCGCCGGTTCGGGTTTTGGGAAATAAAACCATTGTTACAAACGGCGACCAGACAGACACGATTTACGAAGGGATGGATCGCCAGCTTACTTTTGAACAGTCTCTCAGATGCCGGGAATTTGAGCCGGACGGGCCTAATTATACTCCCCGTATTTCCGGAATTATACATATTGAAAAGGGAAGCTGCAATTACGCTATGTCCATCTTAAAAAGCAGCGATGGAAACCCGGAATCCTGCGGCCGCTATACTTTTGCTTACGAAAATCCTTTGGCGGGAGAGGGACGGTTCATCCACACATATATGCATGACGGAAATCCTCTTCCCAGCTTTGAAGGGGAACCGAAACGGGTGGAAATCTTAGACGACATAGACGCTATGGCCGATCTGGTCTGGTCTAATTTGAATCAGGAAAACAAGGTTTCTCTCTTTGTACGCTATATTGATATTGCGACAGGAGAGTATGAAACCAGAATTATCAATAAACATCAGTCATAAAAAGGAGATGCGGATATGAACGAATTACAGTTAAAGTACGGCTGCAACCCCAATCAGAAGCCTTCCCGGATTTTTATGGAAGAGGGGAAGGATTTGCCTGTCACGATTCTCTGCGGCAAGCCGGGGTATATTAACTTTTTAGACGCTTTAAACGGCTGGCAGCTTGTAAAGGAATTAAAAGAGGCTACGGGACTGCCCGCAGCGGCGTCCTTTAAACACGTATCTCCTGCCGGAGCGGCAGTAGGTCTGCCTTTAACGGAAACCCTGGCCAAAATTTACTGGGTGGACGATATGGGAGAGCTGTCGCCCTTAGCCTGCGCTTACGCCAGAGCCAGAGGGGCTGACAGAATGTCTTCTTTCGGAGATTTTATTTCCCTCTCTGACGTCTGCGACGAGGATACGGCCCGCATTATTAAGAGAGAGGTTTCCGACGGCGTTATTGCTCCGGGATATACGCCGGAAGCTTTGGAAATCCTGAAATCCAAAAAGAACGGCAATTACAACGTAATCCAGATCGATCCTGCCTATGTCCCGGATCCCATTGAGCGGAAACAGGTTTTCGGAGTGGTTTTTGAGCAGGGACGGAATGAACTGGCTATAAATCAGGAGCTTTTATCCAATGTGGTAACGGAAAACAAGGAGATCCCCAAAGAAGCCCAGATTGACCTGATGATTTCCCTTATTACCCTGAAATACACCCAGTCCAACTCTGTCTGCTACGCCAAAGGTGGTCAGGCCATTGGCATCGGAGCCGGCCAGCAGTCCAGAGTACATTGTACCAGACTGGCGGGGCAGAAAGCTGACAACTGGTTTCTCCGGCAGGCCCCCCAGGTATTGAACCTGCAGTTTGTAGACGGGATCCGCCGTGCAGACAGAGACAATGCCATTGACGTGTACATTGGCGAAGAGTATATGGACGTACTGGCTGACGGGCGTTGGGAAGCCGTATTTAAAGTGAAGCCACCGGTATTTACCAGAGAGGAAAAGAGAGCATGGCTGGATCAGATGCAGGACGTATCCCTGGGCTCTGACGCTTTCTTCCCCTTTGGAGACAATATTGACCGGGCCTATAAAAGCGGCGTAAAATATGTGGCCCAGCCGGGAGGATCCGTAAGGGACGACAATGTCATTGAAACCTGCAATAAGTACGGTATGGCCATGGCCTTTACAGGAATCCGCTTGTTCCACCATTAAAGATCCGAAAGGCACTGTAATGCAGTAAAACAGATGAGGGCTGCGGAAACAGGAATTTATTTTGATGCAAAAAAGAGCTTCGGAAAATCGAGGCTCTTTTCATTTTTGGTAAAAGCACTATCAATTTGTCCTTTGCATAAATTAGGATTAATGAAGGTTAAAGGCGGTTTCCCTTGAAGACATTTCCAAAACCACTGACTGCAGCGGAAGAGAAAGAGTGTCTGGAACGCGTAAAGGCCGGGGATCGGGCCGCCAGAGACATGCTCATTGAACGAAACATGCGTCTGGTTGCCCATGTGGTGAAAAAATATCAGGGAACGGACTACGACATGGACGATTTACTGTCGGTGGGGACAATCGGCTTAATCAAAGCAGTGAACACCTTTAAAATGGATCGGGGTTCCAGACTGGCCACATATGCAGTCAAATGTGTAGAAAATGCTATCCTCTCACAGCAACTTTTTCGCAGGAGGAGACTGTTTTTAACTCCACGAAGAACCGGTTTTCCCCTGCTGAGGACTCCACGCCGATTTTTCCGCGATGGCTTTCGGCAATGCTTTTGGCAATGGCAAGCCCCAGACCGTAGCCCTTTTTTCCGGTTCGGGACATATCGGAGCGGTAGAACCGGTCAAAAATAACCTTTCTTTGCTCCGCCGGGATTTCCTCCCCGGTACTGGTTACAGTGAGCCGGACTTTCCGGCTGCCGCATTTTCGCAGGAGAACCGCGGCCTTTCCGCCTTCCGGAGAGTATTTTTGAGCGTTGTCCAGCAAGATGCGGATAAGGCTGGAGAGCTCTTTTTCATCGCCCTTGACAAGAATATTTTCTTCAATATCGCTTTCCAGAAGCTTATGGGCCTGGTAAAATACGGCTTCAAAAGAGAGGACATTTTCTGTAGCCAGATCACTGAGACAGCAGATTTCCCGCACACGGGGCTTTCCGGCGGCTTCGTTTCTGGCCAGAGTCAGCATTTCTTCCACCAGCTTTTTCATCTCAGCCGCTTCTTGACAGATATTGGAAAGCCAGCGCCGGGAATCGCCGGAGGCCAGTCCCTTTTCCGAATCCTCCAAAAGCTGGGCGTTGGCCATAATAACCGTTAAAGGTGTTTTTAACTCGTGGGAGGCGTCAGCCACAAACTGCTTTTCCCGCCGAATGGACTGGCCAATAGGAGCAACGGCCCACTTAGAGAGAATGCAGCTTACGGCAAAAAGGGAGAGCCAGACGGCGACGCCGATAATGGCCAGGGCTTTCCATGTCCCCGAGGCGTAGGATTCTCCCAGACTGGTATCCACATAGGTAATCATGTAACCGCTTTCAAAGGGCCTCCGGGCATACTGCAAATGGTAGTCTTTTAAAAAGCCCCTATCGTCCGCAGCGGCCAGACTTGCAGCGGCCAGATAGCTCAAAACCTCGTTTTCCGGTTCCAGGCGGTACTGTCCGTCTACCCGGAGAATGTCGGCTTCCTGGTTGGTTACCAGTATGAAATAGGGGATCCGTGTGCCAAAGGAAAGGGTGAAAAAATCCGGAATCGTTTCGGAATATGCGTGTTCCAGAAGCTGCTCATTGCTCTGGTGGATCCGGGATTTGGCGGCATAGCCTACAGCCAGAAACGCCAGTACAATGACAATGGTGACCATAACCATATTGGAAGCTACAAATTTGATTCTCAGCCGTTTCAGCTCTTTCATGGCGTTTTTCAATCCTTTCCCTCAGACAAAAAGTATCCAAGATGGCGGGCCGTGACAATAGAAGAGGAGGCCTTTAAAAAGTCCAGCTTTTTCCGGAGAAAGGAAATGTAGATTTCCACGTTGTTGTCAGTGGCGTCTCCGTCGCTGCCCCAGATTTTGGTCAGCAGGAGATCCTTTGTAACTACGGCCCCTTTATAGTTCATGAGGATCCGCAGAACTTCAAATTCCCGCTTCCCCAGACGGATGCTTTTGCCGCCTTTTTCCAAACAGTAAGTGGACTGGTTGAGGCAAATGTCGCCATATGTCAGAATATCCGGAATAAATTCCTTTCCTCGCCGGAGAATGGCGTGGAGGGCTGCCGCCAGTTCCTCTTTGTCAAAGGGTTTGGTCAGGTAGTAGTCAGCTCCGCCCTCCAATCCGGCCACCTTATCTTCGGTTTCGCTTTTGGCTGTCAGCATCAGCACAGGGGTTTGGCAGCCGCAGCGGCGGGCTTGTCTCAGCAGGGTGATGCCGTCCATGCCCGGAAGCATTACGTCCAGAATGGCTCCGTCATACAGCCCGCTGACTATCCGGCTGTATCCGTCATTGCCGTTAAGGCAAATGTCAGATTCATAGCGCAGATTTTTTAAAATATCCCGAAGCGATTCCGCCAGACGCAGATTGTCCTCAATAATCAGGATTCTCATATTGCACCATCTCCCTTAAAATACCATTAGAATAAAGAAAATCACGGGAAAAGTCAAGCTTTGGCTCTGCTAATTGGCACGGATTTCCCGCCGCATAAATTTTACGTAAGAGATGACAAAGGCTATGAAAGCCATTGCGCACATTCCTACAAGATGGGGCCATATCAGCAGAAGACTTTGGCCGAAGGGAAGGTATCCGGCTACGGCTCCTTCTAATTGGGAAGTCGTTACAATCCCTACAGAGCGGACTCCGGGATTTAAAATGGTGGATACGGCTTCGCTGTAGAGATAGTAAGGAGAAAGCCGGTTTAAAAACAACTGGCAGCTATAGTAATCCATAATGTTAAAGAGGGCCTGGTAACCGTCTACAGGATAAAAGGCGGCGGCGATAATTCCTGCTAAAAGGCTCATAAAAATAGAAAAGAAGAGCCAGCAGGCAATAACAGCCAGTGCGCTGGTGGCGGCGTGGCGGCACAGGACGGAAAAGAGAATGGATAAACTGAGCCAGAAGCAAAGGTACACACTGGTAAAAAATAAAAATACAACAATCCGTCCCACTTCCTCTAAACTGGGAGGAATCCCAATGGCCAGAAGGCCGATGGCGCTGACCAGGCCGCCCATGGCAAATACCATAATGAATATGATAGCGGCTCCCGCCAGGAATTTTCCGTTGATTACACTGTCCCGGTAAATAGGCTGGGACAGCAGCCGGTTTAAAGTTCCGCTGTTTTCTTCACTGTTAATGGCGTCAAATCCCAGGGCAAGGCCCACAAAAGGACCTAAAAGGGCAATAAAGGATACGAAAGAGGGGATGGAACTGCCGCTGGTGGTAAAGAGCTTTAAAAAGATAAAATCCCCTCCATCTTCTACAGCGGAAGATATATTTCCCAAAGCACCGTACAGACTGGCAAATCCCGTAATGACTACCAAAGCCAGAATCAGCAGAAAACGTCTGCTGCGGATATGGTCCGTCATTTCTTTGGCAAAAAGAGTGACCAGGCCGGAGCTTTTGCTGTGTCCGGCAGAGGTGTCAGCGGCTGTGGGAAAAGAATTTTTTAGTTTTTCTCGAATTGATTCTGTCATCATTATGACCTGCCTTTTCAAAATATCTCCGATAAATTTCGTCCAAATCGTTTCCGCAGGGACGGACGCTGACAATGGAGCAGCCATTGGAATGAACTGCGTCAATGAGGGTATCTGTAATGTCCTGACTGCTTCCTATCATGTAGCGGCAGCCCTCCCTTCCCACGCTGAGAACTCCTGGAACACTTTTTAAAAGCTCTGTCAGACCGTCCTGTCCGGCGGCTGTTTTTAATTCTGTCAGAAACTGGCTGTCTTCCCGGGTTTGCTCCGCCAGCTCTTCAATGGTTCCGCAGGCAGTAAGTTTTCCGCCTACAAACAGCCCGACGCGGTCGCAGATTTGCTGAACCTGATAAAGCTGATGGGAAGAAATGAGAATGGTGCGCCCTTCTTTTTTAGAAAGATCCCGAATCAGGAGGATTAGCTCCCTCATTCCTTCCGGGTCAATTCCCAGAGTCGGTTCGTCCATGATAATGACGGCCGGATCTTTTATGAGAACGTCGGCTACACCAAGGCGCTGGCGCATTCCCCGGGAGTAAGTCCCTACTTTCTGATTGCCGGCATCTAAAAGGCCGGTGCGGCTTAAAAGGGCGTCGATTTTTTCTTCCGCTTTCCCGCCTTTCAGGCCGTTGAGAGTAGCGGTAAAACGGAGGTTTTCCCGCCCGGTCATGTCAGGATAAAACCCTACGTTATCCGGCATATAGCCTACGATTTTTTTCACTTCCATAGGGGTGCGGATACAGTCGCGGCCGTCAATAAAAGCAGTGCCTTCCGTGGGCTCCGTCAGGCCTGTAAGCATCAGGGTAGTGGTGGTTTTTCCCGCTCCGTTAGGCCCCAAAAGCCCGAAAATTTCTCCTTTATAAATAGAAAGATTGAGGTGATCAACGGCTGTTTTTTCTCCGTATTTTTTGGTCAGGCCGGTGATTTCAATCATGATTTTTCCCGTTTCTGCCATAGATTACCGCCTCCCGTATTTCCGGAAGATATAGCCAATGCCTGCCAGCAGGGCGATGATAATGGCAACTGCCACAAATCCCCATAAAACGCTGGTTTCTACGGCAACACGGAAGTCGGCGCTGTCGGATACTTCACTGGAACTGGCCGTAATAGTTAAGGCGTAATCGCCGGTAAGAGCCTCAGAAGAAGGGGATACGTGGGCGGATATTTCTACCGTGGCCCCCGGCTCAATGACATCGATGGTAGGGGTATCAAAGCTGACATTCCAGCCGCTGGGAGAGGAGGAAAGCAGGTTAATGTTCTGGACAGCTACGTTGCTGTTGTTGGTAACGGTCAGAGTCAGATCCGTTTCCTTTCCGGCTGTGGCGTCAAAACTCAGGCGTCCGTCAGGGGTACTTAAAGCGAGATCATAGTTTTCCGTAATGGTCACAGACAGCTCCATATCCAGGGCTTCTCCGGCGGAAATGGCGCTGCAGGGAATGGTATAATCCCCGGCGGAAACATTATTGGGAGGGGTGACGGTAATGGTCAGCCCCTGACTGACAGTCGGCTCCAGGGTAATACTGGCTACCTGGGTAGCTTCACCGCTGGGCTTAAAGGCTACCTGCCAGCCTTCAGGGGCATTGGCGGAAAGGCTGTAGGACTGCTCCTCGGTGCTGTTGTTAATGAGGGTAGCGTTAAAGCTGAAAGAGGTTCCGGAAGACCCTTCCTGCTCAGGATATTCGGAAGAAAAATCCCCCTGGCTGACTTCCAATTGATCCACGTCCAGATAAAGGGTAAGAGTATCGGAAGAAGCGTTGTCTCCCTGGGCGCTTAGAACTACCTGATAGCTGCCGTCTGCCGTATCGGCGGGAATGTCCAGATGAAGGGTGGCAGAGGCGGAGTCAGATCCGGCGGGAACATGAATGCGGGTGATGGGATTGCTGGAACTGCCGGATATGTAGCCCTCCCAGCCATCTGGCAGGGACTCTAGGGAAATGGCAGCGTCGCAGGCGGATCCGGAGTTATCCAGGTCAATGGAAAAGGTCAGGCTGTCGCCGGCTTTGGCCGTGGTGCCGGGATAATCGGTGTGCATATCCAGCCCACCGTCTGCGTAAGCGGTCATAGAAAAGCCCGCCATCATTGCTGCCATAACGGCCCCGGCCGCCATGGCCTTTATGTGTCTGGTTTTTGAAAGGGAAAGCAAGTTCCTGTTCATAGATAAGTTCCTCTTTTCTGCGTTTTATTTCTCTTACAGGAGAGATACGTTTATGGTAGCGCAGAAACCTTTAGTTACTCTGAAATTAAAGGGGAGGACACAGAAAGTTCATAATTGGATTTTTCAGAAGGAAGAGGGGAAGAAGAGGAAAAAAATTTCAGCGTTTCTTCGGCGTGGAAAATGGCCGCCTGTTTGGAAAGAGCCTTTTTTGCCTCCGGATCCTCAGGAAAATGAAGGATAATATTCAAGACAATGCCTCCAAAGCTGTTCCCTTTAATGTATGATTTCTGTTTAAAGTCCTATTCCTGAAATCCCTGGCATGGAGGAAGAAAAAAAGGCATAAGACATGATAGAACGGAGTCTTTAAGGAGCTGTGGACGCAGAATGGAAGGCGGAAAACAGATGGTGATTTACTGCAGAAAATCTCGTTTTACAGGAAGAGGAGAAAGCGTAGAAAACCAGGAGGAGCTGTGCAGACAGTACATAAGCCTGCATTTTGGGATGAAAGCGGCCAAAACCGCAGAAGTGTACGAGGATGAAGGCTTTTCCGGCGGGAATCTGGAACGGCCTCAGTTCCGGAAAATGATGGCAGATGCTGAAAAAGGCCGGTTTCAGGCCATTGTGGTTTACCGCCTGGACCGGATCAGCAGAAATATCGGGGATTTTGCCGGACTGATTCAAAGACTGGAAAAGCTGTCTGTAGACTTTATTTCTATAAAGGAACAGTTTGACACCTCGTCTCCTATGGGACGGGCAATGATGTTTATTTCTTCTGTATTTTCGCAGCTAGAACGGGAAACCATAGCGGAACGGATCCGGGACAATATGCAGGAACTGGCAAAAACAGGCAGATGGCTGGGCGGAACGACTCCCACAGGTTACGTTTCCGAAAGCGTCTCTTACATTTCCGGGGACGGGAAAACCAGAAAGGCCTGCCGCCTGCGGCTGCTGGACGGAGAAGGGGAAATGGTAAAAGAAATTTTTCAATATTTTCTGGAAACGGGTTCCCTTACCCAGACAGAAACCCGCCTGCTTTTAGAAGGAAGAAAAACCAAAACAGGACGGGATTTTTCCCGTTTCGCCATAAAAGGGATTCTGGAAAACCCAGTATATATGGCAGCAGATGGGGATGCCTACGAATATCTGGAAAAGGAGGGAGCTGAAATCTTTTCCGGAAGAGAGAGCTTTGACGGGAAAAAGGGAGTTATGGCCTACAACCGTTCTCTGCAGCAGTCCGGAAAGGCTCACAAGCTGCGTCCCATTTCCCAGTGGATCATTGCCGCAGGCAGCCACGAGCCTATTGTAGACGGAAAAACGTGGATCCGGGTCCAGGAGCAGCTTGAAAGGAACCGGAAAAAGAGTTACCGCAGGCCCAGAAGCAACCAGGCCCTGCTGTCAGGGCTTTTGATTTGCGGAAACTGCGGAAATTATATGCGCCCCAAAGTCAACTCCAGGAGCAGAAACGGGGCAGAACCGGCCTACGTTTACCGGTGTTCCCTAAAGGAAAGGAGTCACGGAGGCTGCTGCACTATGGAAAACGCAAAAGGAAACTGGCTGGATCAGCAGGTCTTAAAGGCTTTAAAAACCATTCCGGAGGATCAAGAGGAATTTTGGCGTCAGATAAGAAAAACAGAAGAAAAGCAGGGGGAAAAGTTCCCGGAAAAGAAGCGGAAAATTTCCCTGCTGATTCAGGAGGATCAAGGGCTGGAAGAGGAGATCAGAAGGCTTTTGGAGGCCTTAAAAGAAGAGGGAAAGGCCAAGGAAGAGGCGGCTCCGTACATACTGGAAGAGATTGGCCGAATCCATGAGAAGAGACGGATTTTAACCGACCGGATTAAGGAGCTAAAAGCGGAAGGGGAAAGAGATAGAAAGGACAGAGAAAGGCTTTCAGAAGACAACGTACCGCCCTTTTCAGAGCTGCCAGACAGAATGACTTTGGAAGAAAAACGGAGAATGATCCGCTTTCTGACGGACAAAATCATGTGGGACGGAGAGACAGCCCACATCTATCTCAAGGGAACGGAAAGGGCCTGGAGAGAAAGAGAGAAAAACCACTTTTAGAAATCTCTTCCATATGGTATACTCATGCCAGAAATGGAGGCCAACACCAATGATGAATGACGGAAAATACAGAATTTTAAGAGCAGAGGATGATGACGATATTCGGGGACTGCTGAAGCTGTATCTGGAAAACAACGGCTTTGAGGTTCTTTTGGCAAAAGACGGGAGAGAAGCTATCAAACTGGCGGAAAATGAAAAACCAGATTTGGCTTTGCTGGATATTATGATGCCGGGTGCAGACGGCTACCGGGTTATGAAAGAGATCCGAAAAAGCAGTAATCTTCCGGTGCTGTTTCTGACGGCAAAGGATCAGGATTACGATAAAGTCCTGGGGCTTAACTTAGGGGCTGACGGGTATTTGACAAAGCCCTTTAACCCTTTGGAAGTCACGGCCTATATTCAGTCCAGCCTGCGGCGGTTTTACCAGTTAGGATCCGGGAAAAAAGAAACGTTTTCTCAGATATTGGAAGTGGGAGATTTGCGGCTTGATCTGGAACAGATGCGCCTGGAAAAAGGCGGAGAGGAGATTGAACTGACCCCTACGGAATTTAAGATCTTGTCCCGGCTTATGAAAACGCCGGGACGGGTATTTACAAAAGCCCAGCTTTATGAAAGCATCAGCGGCGGTTTTTCAGAGAGCGACGATAAGACTATGATGGTTCATATTTCCAATCTCAGGGAAAAAATAGAAGAGGATGGGAAGAATCCTCAATATATAAAAACAGTAAGGGGACTAGGGTACAAAATTGAGTATAAAAAATAAAAAAGAAGGCAGCTTTTACCGGATTCTTGCCTGGAATTATTTTGTGTTTACGCTGTTTGTTCTGCTGGTTTTCTGGGGCATCTATGAGGCATTTTCCCTCTTTGCGGCGCGTATCGCTTTTTTGCCGGATATAGGCGGATTCCTGGAAAAGATAGAAAAAACCAGAGAAGAAGAGCTGCCAAGCATTAAGGCGGAGCGCTATCTTGGGGAGGGCTGCCGCATTGAAATTTTAGATGAAAAAGGACAGGAGCTTTTTTCCAGGGGAACCGGCGCAAAAGAAGGGGGATATGGGCCGGAGGAACTGGATTGCATACCGGAATATCTTTCTGATACGTATTTTCTCACGGCAGAGCTTCCGGAGCGGGCTGGAGACGGAAATTCTATTGTAACAGGACTGAAATACCTGGAAAACGGAGAAACGGCGATTACAGGATACCTGCTGTTAGATAAAGAGAGAAACGTAGTGTCAGGCGGGCTTTTTCCGGGAAGAAGCTCCTTTTCCGAGACGGAGTTTTTGTATTTAAAGGGAACCGACGAAGATGGCAGGAAAATTCTTAAAGATTCCTATGCCAGCCCGGAAGGGGAAAACCGGATTGTAATCCTTCATTTTACAGAGCCGTCCTACGAAACTTATCTCAGGGTTTATGAAGCGTGGGACTATTTGTGGTGGTTTTTTGTGCCGGCTTATTTGGGTATTGCAGTGTGCTGCATTTATTTCCTGAATAAGAAAACGAAGAAGCTCCTTTCCCCCTTTAACCAGGCCATCGTCAACTTTTCCAAAGGGATTCCGGGCGGTCTGGAAAACTATTGCGGCCCTAAAGAACTGGCGGAAATTGCCGGAAATTTTACAGATATGGAGAGCAAATTAAAGAAAAGCAGCGAAGAACGCCGCCGCCTTTTGGCGGATATTTCCCACGATCTGAAAACACCCATTACGGTAATCCAGGGCTATGCCGCCGCATTAAAAGACAAAATGGTTCCTCCCGGAGAAGAGGAGTCCTATCTTACCGCCATTGTAAAAAGGTCGGAAAAAGTAAACGAGCTGCTTCAGGCTTTTTATGAATACAGCAAGGTGGATCATCCGGAAATGAGGCCCCGGCTGAAGCGGGAGGATCTCTGTCAGGTATGCCGGGACTATTTGGCGGAGAGGTACCAGGAACTGGAAACGGGAGGCTATTTGCTGGACGTGGATTTGCCGGAAGAGCCAGTATACTGCCTTTTGGATAAGGCTCTTTTCTGCCGTGTTTTGGATAATCTGATTAATAACAGTACCATTTATGGAGGTTCCGGAATTACTATTTTTGTGTCTCTTTGGAGGGAAGACAGGAAAATTCTTTTGTCCCTGGGGGACAACGGAAAGGGGATTCCTGAAGAATTGGCGGATAAACTGTTCCAACCCTTTGTGACAGGGGATGATTCCCGGGGAAGCGGCCATGGCACGGGATTGGGACTGGCCATAGCAAAGCAGATTATTCTGCTGCATAACGGGAGGATCGATTTAGCCCAACCGCCCCAGGAAGGGTACAGCATACAGTTTATCATTGCCCTTCCCGGAGACGGCAGTTGAATTTCCTCCTGAAATCTATTTTGAAGTCATTTTCTTTAGAAATCTTTAGGCGCCGTGAAGGGGATTTAAAGATAGGGCTGGTACAATAACATCTGTTTCCAGAAAGACAGGAAAGGAGAAAATGACAATGAAAAAGATTTTAGTGATGGGAATACTTTGCGCCAGTATGAACCTGGCAGCCTGCTCGGTTCTGCCTATTGATACAGGCAAACCGGTTCAGACGACACAGCGGCAGCCGGAAACCCAAAAAGAAACAGAAGAAACAAAAAAGGAAACAGAGGAAACGCCAAGCCCGGTACAGACAGAGGCAGTAAAAGCCGAAAGCGTAGCAGCCCCCTCTCCGGTGGAGGAAGAGGATATGGAAGCGGAGATACATGATGCTTTGTTCCGTTCTACGGCTTCGGCAGTACAGATGGAAATTACCACGGGAAAGACTACGGAATATTTAGACAGCTTTTGTAATTATCCCATCAGAGTGGTAAAAGGGGAAAAAGAAACCATGATCAATGATTTGAAGGATCTGGAAAAGATAGGTTTGAAGGAATTATATACCGACTCTCTTTTAAAGGCTGTCGAGGCGGCGGATCCGGAAACAATGGAGATCGAGGATGGCATGGCTGTCTTAGGAGATCCGGATACGGCTTACGTTGTGCTGGGAGAAGATGAGAACGGAATTATTGGCATTGCAGAGTTTCATTATGTGAAGTAAAGACCATGTAAAGCAAAGTCCTCCGAAATGTTTAAAGAAATAGTCAGAAGGGAAAGGGTCCCGTCGCAGAGGGAATGACTGCGTCGGGGCTCTTTTTGCTGCCGGAAAGCCGCTGTGAGAGGATAGCAAATGAAATCCTGATGTTGCTGAGAGCCAGCAAAAAGTATTCACGGGAGGTTTCGCTTTTTGAACCGATTGGGGTAGACAAGGACGGGGAAAGCGTAAGTCTGGTAGACGTTATTGAAACCGACAATACAGAAACCATTGATCTTTTAATATTAAACCAGGACGTCAAAGTTCTTTACGAGGCGTGTGAAACCTGTCTGAAGGACATGGAAAAGACCGTTATCCGTCTCCGGTACGGCCTGTACGGAGGAAAAGAACATACGCAGAGAGAGATTGCGGGGACTCTGGGGATTTCCCGATCCTATGTCAGCCGTATTGAAAAGCGATCCATTGAAAAAATCCGTCAGGAATTTGCCAGCCGCAAACAAATAGTATAAAAAACGGAAGAAAGTACATTGTGCTTTTAAAAAATCAAGTGTATAATGGTAAATGTCAAAGTTCGGAGGGATTTGCCGGACGGTACGAAAAAAAAGCGATGGCGGCTGCAGTGGTCTGAATTTTTTCAGGCCATCCCGCCCCGAAAAAGGAGGAGATGTTATGGCAATTCTAGTAGCCGGCGGAGCCGGATATATCGGAAGCCATACCTGCGTAGAACTGCTGAATGCAGGGTACGAGGTCGTAGTAGTGGATAATCTTTACAATTCTTGTGAGGAAGCCTTAAAGCGAGTAGAAAAGATTACCGGAAAGAAAGTGACATTTTACAATGTAGATTTGCTGGACAAGCCGGCTTTGGAGGAGGTCTTCCAAAAAGAAAAGATTGATTCCGTAATCCAGTTTGCGGGATATAAGGCTGTGGGAGAGTCCGTTGCCAAACCGCTGGAGTATTACCATAACAACATTACGGGAACCCTGATCCTGTGTGATGTCATGAGAAATCACGGCGTTAAAAATATCGTCTTCAGTTCCTCCGCCACTGTATACGGAGATCCGGCTTTTGTGCCGATTACAGAGGAATGCCCTAAAGGACAGATTACCAATCCTTACGGACAGACCAAGGGTATGTTGGAGCAGATTCTGACGGATCTCAATGTAGCCGATCCGGAATGGAATGTAATTCTCCTCCGCTATTTCAACCCCATCGGCGCTCATGAAAGCGGAACTATCGGCGAGGATCCCAAAGGTATTCCCAACAATCTGGTGCCCTATATCGCCCAGGTGGCCGTAGGAAAAAGAGAATGCGTTCATGTATTCGGCAACGATTACGATACCCCCGACGGAACGGGAGTCCGTGATTACATCCATGTAGTCGATTTGGCCAAAGGCCATGTATGCGCTATCCGCAAACTGGAGGATAAGGAAGGCGTTTCCATCTACAATCTGGGAACAGGCCATGGCTACAGCGTTCTTCAGGTAATCCACGCCTATGAGAAAGCCTGCGGAAAGGAACTGCCCTATGTCATCGATCCCAGAAGAGCGGGAGATATTGCTCAGTGCTACTGCGATCCCAGCAAGGCAGCTAAAGAATTGGGCTGGAAGGCTGAACTGGGAATTGAAGAAATGTGCCGTGACTCCTGGAAGTGGCAGTCAGCCAATCCCGACGGATATAATCAGAATTAAACATAACTGTTCCCACCCAATTAAAACCCACCCAATCCTCCGATCAAAAACACACGGCTACACATAAGGCTTGGGTTCGGTTAAAATAAGGAAAATAAGACAGAGAGCGAGAAGGACGAAAATCTTTCTTGCTCTTTTTCTTTACCAATTTTCACTCCTATTTTCCGCTTTTCATAAGGCTTCATCCGGCTTTTGATAAGGATAAAATTATGAAAAGTAAAAATGAAAAATCCAAAAATCCCTTGTATTTAAAAGAAAAATGGGAAATTTGGAAAAGGGAAAATGAAATTTAGAATGGGTTTAAAAAGGGAAAAA
>CAMMNN010000036.1 GCA_946498245.1 uncultured Clostridium sp.
TTCTTCAAAACGCAGTTCCCCTACAGGAGATACGACAGCGGCTGTGCCGGTTCCGAAGCATTCTTCCATGGCTCCGCTGCGGGCTGCTTCAATAACTTCATCCACGGAAACCCGTCTTTCCTCAACAGGAACGTTCCACTCTTTGCACAGAGCGATTACAGAATCCCTGGTAACGCCGGGAAGGATGCTTCCGTTTAAGGCAGGGGTTACGACTGTGCCGTTGATCTTAAAGAAGATATTCATTGCGCCTACTTCTTCAATGTATTTGCGCTCTACGCCGTCCAGCCACAGTACCTGGGAATACCCCTCTTCATGGGCCTTTACCTGGGAAGCCAGAGACGCTGCGTAGTTGCCGCCGGTCTTTGCTTCTCCGATACCGCCTCTTACGGCGCGGACATACTCGTCTTCAATCCAAATCTTAACGGGATCCAGACCGGATTCATAGTAAGGCCCTACCGGAGACAAGATGATCATAAACTTGTAGGTGTGGGAAGGCCGAACTCCCAGGAAGGGATCCGTGGCAATGGCAAAGGGACGGATGTACAGGGAGGTTCCCGGTCTGGTGGGAATCCAGTCAGCGTCCGTCTTTACCAGCTTCTTTAAAGCTTCCAGAAACAGATCCTCCGGAATCTCAGGGATGCACAGGCGTCTATTGCTGCGGTTGGCTCTTTCAATATTTTTGTTGGGGCGGAATAACAGAATCCTTCCGTCGTCCGCTTTATATGCCTTCAGCCCCTCAAACATGGTCTGTCCATAGTGAAATACCATGGCGGAGGGATCCAGGCTCAAAGGATGGTAGGGCACGATTCTGGGATCATACCAGCCCTTTCCTTCTTCATAATCCATTTCAAACATATGATCGGTAAAAATCGTACCGAATACCAGGGGATTGTCCTGCCCCGGCTTTTCTTTGGGGCACATGGTCCTCTCAATTCTGATTTCTTCCATTTTTATCCTTCCTTTCCCGTCCGGCTGCAAGTCCGGAATCTTTTGTCAATTATGGTCCAAAATTCCGGCTGTGTCAATAGGTTTTCCCTGCCCCGGCCCCGGGTTTTTCTTATTTTTTCTTCTTCTATAATCCAGTGTTATAAGGTCTAAAAAGCCGGGTTATAGTCCTCTATAATCTGCTTGGGAAATTCCATGCGCACCGTCTTAGTGGGATTTACTGTCTGACAGATTACCAGATCCCCCGCCAGGGTCATTAACATAGCGGCGTCCTCCGGCGTCATGGCGCCTTTATCCTGCAAAAACTCATACATCTGTCTGGCTGCGGCCTGGTAAGCCAGATCCGTAGTCTCCCTGGATGCTAAGGTAATCCACCGATCTCCGGTGTCAATAAGGGGCCAGGGATAGCGCATATTTTTTTCCGCCGTTACTCTTACCGTAGCCCTTCCCTCAATTTCCAGGCCGCAGTCCTCGATTTCCCCATCGCCCATAATGCCGTGGAAATCTCCCATAGACAGCAAAGCTCCCGGCACAGACACAGGCAGATACAGGCTGGCTCCCTTTTCAATGCGGGTACAGTCCATATTTCCCCCGTGATCCAGGGGAGTAACGGTAGAAACGCCATCCCCCTCCGGAGCCACTCCGATTACGCCGATCATAGGACGCAGGGGAATGCGGACGTTGTCGTTAAAAAAGGCGAAGCCGTCCTTTACCGGCACTTTCCTGGTGATTCTCCGTGGGAAAAACTCTTTTTCATTTCCATTGTTTGGCCCCAGCATCACGATCCCCACAGGTCCCAGCTCAATGTCCAGAATATCGATTTTTAACATATCCCCCGGTTCGGCTCCTTCCACATACAGAGGGCCTGTCGCCGGATTTCCCGGCATAATGGGGGTATTGTAGTAATCCGCGCCTTCCGGCAGGAAACGGTTAGTAAAGCAGTCGTAGGTTTCAAAGGCGACGATTTCGCCGGATTTTACCCTTTCACAAGGCGGATTGTCTTTGGAAAGGCTGTGGGTTATGTACCTTTTGGATATGATTTTCATAGCAGCTTATGGATTCCTTTCTTTTTCATTTTTTCCAAGCATAGGCCAGACCGTAAGCATCATAGTGCCGAAGCAGGCCAGACCTCCGATAAAGTTTGATATGGGCTCCGCCATAAAGATTCCGTTAGTTCTCAGTCCGCCTATGGCGGGCAGCAAAAGAATCATGGGAATAACAATGATCACTTTGCGGAAAATAGAGAAAAACACCGCTTTTTTGGCCATTCCCAGGGCCACAAAGGTGGACTGGCCCGCAAACTGAAGGGACATCATAAAAAAACCGAAATAGTAAATCTGCATTGCCGGTATCCCTGCTTGTACCAGAGCGGAATCCCGGTTAAAGATCCGGATAAAAAATTCCGGAAAGGTGTGGACTGCCGCCCAAACCGCCACTGTGTACACCACCGCTACAGACGAGGTAAAGGTGATGGCCTGTTTTACCCGCCGGTATTCCCCGGCTCCGTAATTGTATCCCATAACCGGCTGTGCGCTGTTAGTCAGGCCATTGACCGGCATACTGATAACCTCCCGAATGGAGTTAATGACAGTCATCACCCCCACATACAGATCCCCGCCGTATTTCTGCAGGCTTGCATTGTACATAATCTGTACCAGGCAGTTGGTAATGGACATGGTAAACCCGGACATTCCCAAAGCTGAAATAGCAAGCACCCGGCTTTTTTTCAGCTTCATCCGGTTTTTTCTCAGCTTTAAAATGGCTTTTGGCCCTGTGAGAAACCGCAGAATCCATAAAGCGGAAAGGCCCTGAGAAATAATCGTGGCTAACGCCGCTCCCTGGACGCCCATATGGAAGACAAAAATAAAAATGGGATCCAAAATAATATTGGCAACAGCTCCCAGAAGAACCGTCATCATGCCGGTACCGCCAAAGCCCTGGGAATTAATAAAACTGTTCATTCCCAGTCCCACCATAACAAAAACGCTTCCCAGCAGGTAAATGGTCACATACTGATCCGCATAGGAGATCGTTGCGTCGCTGGCCCCGAATAAGTACAGCATGGGCCTTTTAAAAATCAGGCCCAAAGCCGTCAGGATCAAACCGAAAATCAGCATTAAGGAAAAGGAATTTCCCATAATGGCTTCCGCTTCTTCTTCGTTTCCTCTCCCCCTCTCAATAGAGCAAAGGGGAGCTCCGCCCATGCCGAAAAGGTTGGCAAAGGCCATTACCATAGACACAATGGGAAGACAGAGGCCGATCCCTGTCAGGGAAAGGGTAGATTCGTTGGGAATCATTCCAATATAGATCCGATCTACAATGCTGTACAGTACGTTAATAAGCTGGGCCAGGGTCATGGGAAGGGCCAGTTTTAAAATATTGCCTACCAGACTCCCTTTGGAAAAGTCATTTACCTTTTCATTCAAGGATTCTCACCTTCCTCATTCCAACCCTTGCATACGTCGACCCAGCCCTGGCTGCCGGAAATCCGTTCCAACTCTTCTATGGTCAGCTCTATGGCGCTGTTTGCGCTGCCGCAGGCCGGAAATACCGTCTCAAACCGCTTCAGGGATTCGTCTAAATATACTTCCACTCCCGGACAGATCCCAAAGGGACAGACGCCTCCTACTCCGTGGCCGATGCGCTCTTCCACCTCCGCCGCCGGAACCATTTTGGCTTTTGTATGGAATCTCTGTTTGTATTTTGCATTGTCGATTTTGGCGTCCCCTGCCACTACAATGAGAATGCAGCCGTCGCCTAACATAAAGGACAGTGTTTTTGCAATGCGCTCCGGAGGGCAGCCTACGGCCTGGGCGGCCAGCTCTACCGTAGCCGAGGACACGTCAAATTCTAAAATCCTGTCTTCCATTCCATATTGCTTTAAATACGTCCTTACCCGTTCAATTGCCATCTTACCTGTTTTCCTTTCTTTTTAGGGCGACAGCAAAGCGGACAGGGCTCTTCTTTAAGGCCCTGCCCGACTGTTTTCTCTGTCAACCCGTTTTGTGATTTTTTACAGAACCAGTGAGGGAGCTGTGTAAACTCTGGCTGCCAGCTCACTGTTTAACATATAAAGGCCCTTGGGATCTCCGCCGAAAAGTTCGTATTTCCGTATTAAACCGTCCGCATTGGTTTCTTCCTCTCCCTGTTCTTTTACAAACCAGTCCAGGAACTGCATGGTACGGAAGTCCTTTTTCTCATGGGCGGCTGCGTAAATATTATTGATGAGGCCCGTTACGTACTGCTCATGCTTTAACCCCTCCTCCAGAGGAGTCTTTAAGCTGTCCAGAACAATCTGGGGCTTATCGATGGCCTCCAGTGTCACCGCCTCGCCGTTATTCTGAAGATACTGGATAAACAGCATGGCGTGATCCCGTTCCTCCTGGGCCTGAATCTTATACCAGTTGCCAAAGCCGTCCAGCCCTTCCTCATAATAGTAGTTTGAAAAATAGAGATACAGGTATGCGGAATAAAATTCTTTATTCACCTGAGTATTGATTAACTGTGCCACATCTTTGTCTAACATTTCATGAACCTCCTTTTGTTTTAAAACTGGTCGTACTGAATGGCCGCCTTAATCTGAGCTGCCTTTTCTTCTCCTGACAGGAGGCGTACCAGTTCCAGGCCCAGATCCAAAGCGTATCCAAGGCCTCTTGCAGTGGTAATGTTCCCATCGGTTACTACGCCGGTACGGGTATAAGAAGCGCCTTTTAACTGATCCTCAAAGCCGGGATAGCAGGTGGCCTCTTTTCCCTCTAAAAGTCCCAGATTGCCTAAAACGCTGGGAGCCGCACAAATGGCCGCTACTCTTCTGCCGGAATGGGCCGCCTCGGTCAAGGCTTTGCAGAGCCCTTCGTGGGCCATCATATTGGTGGTTCCCGGAAGGCCTCCCGGAATAAAGAGAACGTCGGCTTCCCCGCAGTCTACCTCTTCAAAAACAGCGTCCGTTACGATATGAACCTGATGGGAGGTCACAACCTCCTTCTGTCCCGTTACCGATACCAGCTTTACCTCAATGCCGGCCCTTACCAGCACATCCACTACCGCCAGGTTTTCCACTTCCTCGGAACCCTCGGCTAAAAACGCATATACCTTTGCCATAAATCCTCCTTCTGCCGCCTGCTTCAAAGGGGCGGCACTCTTATATTAATTGATCCAGCTTCCGCTGCCGTCTACAACCTCCGGCCCTCCGTAGCCTCTTAAATCCCTTCTCCCGCTGCGGCTCCTGAGAAAACCGTACAATTCCGCTTCCGTAGCGCTAATGTAAGGCAGCACAAAGAGCGCCGGAAGACCCGCCAGAATTTCTAAAAATCCCGGAAGCGCCATAGTTAAAAGGGCTCCGGCAAGAATCGCTAAAATAAGCCATCCTATAAAGGATAAATCCAGTACAAAAGCCGCCCATTTATTTCCGTCCATCATAGTACGGCTCAGGGCGAAAACCTCTCCGGACTCCATGTCGGGATTTTCCGAAAGGATAAGGGGAACCATGCGGTATTCATATGCTTTTATGATACCGGGAACAATCAGCAGTAAGGACCACAAAATGATCTTTACGTCCATCAGAAACATGATCTTCATCACATTGCCGTAATAACCTGAACGGAAGGCCCAAAAGATACAGCCCACTCCCACTGACTCCTGCTTTGCCCGACTTTCCATAAAGAAACGCCAGCCGCCTACTGTCAGAATATTTCCAATAAAAATCTGTATGACTGCGGAAATCAGAACCACTACCAAAATTACTCCCATTAAGGTGGCAAATATTAAAAGGATTTCCGCCATAGACAGTTCAATGCTGCCTCCTACGCTGTAGGAACTTTGGTCGCCTGATCCCGCTGCGCTGCTTCCCCAGCCTCCTGCTACTATCGCCAAAATCAGCGATACGGCAAATGCCGGCCAATAATAGATTTTTAAACAGTCTTTCGCTCTGCTTTTTAATTCTGCTCTGGTCCAGCCTGTCATAAAACTCCCCTTTCTTTCCATTGAATTTTTTATTCCCGCAAGGGTTTCATGCCCCGTATGCCTGCATCGGGGCTTTGACTTGGAACGTCTTTTAGTATAACATAAAATTCTTCCTTGTAAAAGGTTTTATTCTTTTTTATAATGGAGGAGGAAACAACTTTCAGACAGGAGGACCGATTTTATGGAAATCGAGCGCAAATTTCTGGTGGAAACGCCCCCGGACTGCCTTTCCCGTTTTCCTTTCCGGGAGATTGAACAGGGGTATTTAAGTACGGATCCCGTTGTCCGGGTAAGAAAGGAGGACGACTCTTATTATCTGACCTATAAAGGAAAAGGGCTTCTGTCCCGGGAAGAATACAATCTCCCCCTGACACAAGCCTCTTATGAGCATCTTTTAGCTAAAGCCGACGGCATTATCCTGACAAAGCGCCGCTATCTCATTCCTTTTTTCCAGAAACGGGAATATACCATTGAACTGGACGTATTTAAAGGCCATTACGCCGGCCTCGTACTGGCGGAAGTAGAGTTTGAAACAGAGGAAGAAGCAAGTGCTTTCTGCCCTCCGGACTGGTTTGGCCGGGAGGTTACCTTTTCCGGCGAATATCAGAACAGCCGGCTGAGCCGTCAGGGCTGACTTTCTACAGGCGGCCCTTCCTTCCTGCCCATATCAGCGCCGCTTTTGCCGCACTGACAGAGGGATACTCTATCTTCAGTTCCGGGCACACCCGTTTCAGGCGATCCTTTACGCCCTTTGCCACAGTCTGGTTTTTCGTCAGTACGCTTCCCCAGAAAAACAGGGTTGTAGGCGCAGAACCCGCCGCCTCCATTCTGCGGCGTCCGTCGTCTGCCAGAGAAAACAGGGCCTGGGCGCAGTCTTCTAAAATCTCCGCCCCGCAGGGTTCTCCCTGGGCGGCGGCTTTCTCCGCCAATTGGGCGAAACCGGCAATGGCCGGTTTATTCATAATATTTTCGCACAAATACCCATCCAGCTCGTTTACACTTCTTATGTCCGACATTTCCATAAAAAGGCTGTACAGACGGGGGCACTCCCTGCGGCCGTCCATATGATCTCCTACAGCCCGCAGCACCCGTTTTCCCATATCCATAGCGCTTCCTTCATCGCTGAGTATATGGCCCCAGCCTCCGCATCGGATCCGTTCTCCGTTTCTCATACTGCCGAACAAAATAGAACCCGTACCGGCCGTCAGAATCATGGCTGGCGGATCCGCCAGGGTCAGAAAAATTTCGCAGTCATTGTGCACACTCACAATTTCCGGTGAAAATCCCAATTCCTGAAAAATCCCGCTGCAGTCTTCCTTTTCTTTTTCCGTATCCACGCCGCTGACCGCAGCGCAGAGGCCGCTGCAGTCTTCCGGCCTAAGGCCGTACTTCTCTAAAAAAAGATTTACCGCCTTCTGGTACCGTTCTCTGGATACTTCATAGCCGCTGGTATTAAAGGTACAGCCTTCTCCCCAAAATTCTCCTAAGGGCCTCATATCCTCCCAGGCAGCCAGGATCCTGATATTCGTTCCTCCTATATCGATTCCCATATGGTATTCCATCGGTATTATCTCCTTTCCCTCCCCAAATCGGGACTGCGTCAGATTCCAATTTGATACAAAAGGGCATTGCAGATGGCGGCGGCCACATTGCTTCCGCCTTTTCTGCCTCTGGCTACAATATAAGGAACGTCTTTCAGGGTCAGGATCAGTTCCTTAGAAGGTATGACATTAACAAATCCCACAGGAGCGCCGATAATAAGGGCCGGCTGGATTTTGCCTTCCCAAATCAGCTCATAAAGGCGCACCAAAGCCGTGGGGGCGTTCCCCACGGCAAATACCACCGGCCGATCTCCCTGTCCAAAACAGCGGGCCGCTTTCTCCATACTGGCGGCGGCCCTGGTAATGCCCCGGCTTCCGGCGGCTTCCCGGACATCTTGGTCCGCCATAAAGCAGAGGGCTTCGCCTCCCAGCTTTTTCAGTTTTTCTTTATTGACCCCCGACCAGGCCATGCGGGTGTCCGTCACCAAAACAGCCCCTTTTTTCAGGGCTTCTATGCCTTTTTCTACGGCGTGTTCCGAAAAAACCAGATTTTTTGCATAGTCAAAATCCGCCGTGGTATGGATCGCTCTTTTAATTACTGGCTCTTCCTCCGGATTCAATGTGATCCCGGCTTCTTCCAGCTCTTTTCCGATGATCTCAAAGCTTCTTTTTTCAATCTCCGCCGGGAGCACCTGCTCTAGCTTCACAGCCGGCTTCTCCATGTTCCGTCTCTCCTTCCAGCATTTTATAAATGGCAGCCATATCCAGGCTTTCTCTCAAAATCTCTGCCAGCTTGTCATACTGGCTTTCCCGGTAAGCCCGGTAGTCAAAGTCCTTTTCTCCAGGCAGCTCCTCCGGAAGGCCCTTGGCCTTTAAAAGAGCAGACACCAGGGCGGAAGCTACGCCTGGGGCGTCAAAAATCCCATGGACATAGGCCCCGTAAACATTGCCCCGGCTGAAACCGTCGGTTTTCACTTTTTTAGACTCTGACTGGCGCTCCATTAAGTATGCCGCAGGGCGGCAGATTTCCGGGACTCCGTCTTTGATCCGGGCCGTATCTATGAGCCCTCCTTCCCGGTTAATCCAGGTCTGTCCCATGTGGATCTCGTAACCTTCTATGGCCTTTCCCGAAAGCTCTGCAAACACGCCGTCCATTTCTCCTAAGGAACCCGTTACCTGAGTGCGGATTTTTTCCTTCTCAAACACAGTCTTTAAAGGCAGCAGCCCCATTCCCCGAACCGGGCCTGTGCCGGAATGTGCCGCGTCCGGGACGGAGCTTACTGAATCTAGGGCAGAGTTTACTGGGTCCGAACCGGATCCGCCGGAGTCAGACCCCCAGGGGTCTTCCAGCCATTCTCCAAGCATCTGGTAGCCGCCGCAGATTCCCCATATGGGAACATTTCTTTCTGCCAGTTTTAATACTGCCCCTTCCAGGCCGTTCTGCCGCATCCATAAAAGATCCGATACCGTACTTTTGGTGCCGGGAAGAATGATAAAATCGGGATTTCCCAGTTCCGATACCCTGGACACAAAACGAACCCGGGCCCCGGGAATACAGGAAAGAACGACAAAATCCGTAAAATTGGAAATTCTGGGGAACCGGATCACGGCAATATCCACCCGATTCCCTTCTTTCCTTCCTTTTCCCTCTAAGAAACCGCTTAGACTGTCCTCGTCTTCGATTTCTACATTCATATAAGGCACAACGCCTACAACGGGAATGGAGCAAAGCTCTTCCAGCATCTGGAGCCCAGGATCCAGAATCGTCTTGTCTCCCCGGAATTTGTTGACAATAAGCCCTTTGATCCGCTTTTTCTCTTCCGGCTCCAAAAGCATCACCGTGCCGTAAAGCTGGGCGAAAACGCCGCCCCGGTCAATGTCTCCGGCCAGCAAAACGGCAGCGTCAGCCATTTTTGCCATTCCCATATTGACAATGTCGTCCTGCTTTAAATTGATTTCCGCCGGACTTCCGGCTCCTTCTATGACAATAATATCGTATTGGTCCGCCAGACGGCTGTAGGCTTCCTGGATTTTGGGAACCAGAGTCTTTTTATAGGCAAAGTAATCTCTGGCCGCCATATTTCCCTGGGGAATCCCGCAGACAATAACCTGGGATCCCGTTTCGCTGTTGGGTTTTAATAAAATAGGGTTCATATCCACAGAGGGAGGAATGCCTGCTGCCTCCGCCTGAACCGCCTGGGCCCGTCCCATTTCCAGGCCTTCCTTTGTAATGCAGGAATTAAGAGCCATATTCTGGGACTTAAAGGGGGCCACCCGGTATCCGTCCTGGCGGAAAATCCGGCACAGGCCGGCAGCCAGAAGACTTTTCCCGGCATTGGACATGGTTCCCTGTATCATAATCGCTTTCGCCATGGATTTATCTCCTTTCGGAGTACCATTATACAGTATATCCGCGGATTTTTCCACTAGGAACAGCTTTTTAGAGGCATCGCCCGACTGCTTTTAAAAGGCGTTCATTTTCCTCCCGTTTCCTGACGCAGATGCGGTAATAAGCGTCGGAAAGACCGGTATAATTGGCGCAGGAACGAATCAGGATCCCCTGCTCTTTCAGCCGGAAGTACAATTCTTTTTCCGGAACCTTGCGGGGATCTTTAAAAAACAGGTAATTGGCCTGGGAGTCCCAGACGGTAAATCCCAGAGAGGCCAGACCTTCTTTTAAAAACTCTCTTTCCTCTGCAATCAATGATTTTGCGTCTTCCACATAGGCCCTTTCCCTGAGAGCCGCCTCTCCGGCTGCCTGGGCCACAGAAGAAACGGACCAGGGCTGGCGAATCTCCTTTATTCGCTCCAATACCCCGCTGTTTTGACACAGGCCGTAGCCAAGCCTCAGCCCTGCCATGGCGTAGGTTTTGGTAAATGCCTTTAAAATCAAAAGATTGGGATAGGTTTTCAAAAAGGGAATGGCGGAAACCCTCTCCGGTTCCCCTAAGAAGTCGCAGAAGCATTCGTCCATAACCAGGAAAATCTCCTTTTTCCGGCACAGCTTCAGCACGTCCTCAACCTCCTGGGCTGAAATTGTAAGGCCAGTAGGGTTATTGGGATTGCACAAAAAGGCCATGGAAAGCCTCTGCCCCTCAGCTTCCAGAAAACGGCAGAAATCTTCTTCATGAAACTCAAAGCCTTCCTCCTCTTTTAACAAAAAGGGCCTGACATGGCAGCCTATGGACCTAAGGGCCTGCTCATACTCTAAAAAGCCGGGAGCAAGAACAGCCGCCTCTTTGGGTTTTAGGGCCAGGGTCAGATTGAAAATCAGATCCGCAGCTCCGTTTCCGCAGATAATATGCTCCCCGTCTATGGCGTGATGCAGGGACAGGGCCTGAACAAGCCGGCGGCACTGGCTGTCCGGGTAACAGGCGCAGGTATCCGCCGCCTTTCGCACTGCTTCCTTTACTCCCTCCGGCAGCCCCAGGGGATTTAAGTTGGCCGAATAATCCAGCTCCACCTTCTGGCTGTAAATGTCTCCTCCGTGCTGATATTCCATATTCTGCTCCTTACATTTCCTCTAAACAGTTTCCTTTTTCATGGCAAAAGCCAAAGCAGTCCTTCGGCTCCTAAAAGGATTGCCGCCGCCAGTCCTTCGGCTGCAAACATCAATTTTGCCGCCCGCCTGATGTCCTCAGACTCAATTTCCCGATCCGGATCCCCGATAAAGGGTTTTTCATAAAGGCGGCCAAAATAATAAGCATTTCCTGCCA
This sequence comes from uncultured Clostridium sp., assembly GCA_946498245.1. Classification (GTDB taxonomy): domain Bacteria; phylum Bacillota; class Clostridia; order Lachnospirales; family Lachnospiraceae; genus UMGS1370. The sequence continues at coordinate 11,165 of CAMMNN010000036.1, forward strand.
ACCTCAGACGGAGAGCCCCGGCGCAGGCCGCTTCCCCGCAAGCGGAATTAGGGCTGGCGTGGCGGCGGTGATCCCGTTTATAGATTCTCCATGCGTTCTTCCCGTCATAACCTAAAAGAAATGCCGCCCCTACCATCAAAAGAGCCGTCAGGCGGGCCGGCAGATAGTTGCACAGATCGTCCAGTTTTGCCGCTGCCCTGCCAAAATAAAGGTATCTCTCATTTTTATAGCCTACCATAGAATCCATGGTATTGACAGCTTTGTAAAAAAAGCCGCCCAGGGGACCCAAAAGGGCCATAAAAAAGAAGGGGGCAATGACGCCGTCTGAGGTATTTTCCGCTACGGTTTCCACAGCCGCCCGGGCAATTCCCGCTTCGTCCAGACTGGCTGTATCCCGTCCTACAATCATGGACACAGCGGCTCTGGCCCCTTCTGTATCGCCCCTTTCCAGGGCTGTTTCCACTTTTTTGCTTTCTGTGTAAAGGCTTTTGGCCGCCAAAAGCTGGTAGCAGAAGAGAACCTTTAAGCCAAAGGCCAAACGCCCATCTATGGCTTCGGCCCCTTTTATCAGCAGCCACGGAACCAGCACTGACAGAAAGAGGACAATCAGGACCATAACAGCCCCTGCCGCCAATTCTCTTTTTTCCTGCCCCTTTGTTTTCTCCTTTCCCCCTTTGCAGCAAAAAAGAACCCTGAGAACAGTCTCTGTCTTTGCAATGAGCCAGCCAATGGCCCTTACGGGGTGGTACAGAAAATGGGGATCTCCTGCCGCCAAATCAATGGCAGCGCCCAGCATCAGGGCCAGGGCCGTTTCTCTCATACGCTTCTAACCTCTTTCATTCTATTTGATCCGGATGCCAATGCCGCCTACTACCCGCCAGACTTCCTTGGCTTCCTGCGCCAGACGGCAGAGGATCCTTCCCGTTTCCTCTCTCCATAGCCGCCCAAAGGCTTCCATGGGGACAATCCCGGATCCGATTTCCTCAGAAACAATCACCTTTTTTTCTGTCTTTAACAGCTCCTCTGCAAAGGTTTCCCCGGAGAAGCTTTCTTTTTCTTCCTTCAGTTTTTTCTTTACAGCCCCGGGCAGATCCCGGCAGAAGGGGGAACGGCAGAAGTTTTCCCAGGAGTCCTCTCCGCTGCTCCAAAGGATTTCTCCCGTTTCTCCTAATTCCTTTAACCGTTTTTCGGCAAATTCCCGCTTCCCCTGGAAAATGCCTCCGATTACCAGTATCATCTCATCACCTTCATTCCCAATACTATGGTTCCAATACTCACTGCCTCGCATATTTGGAGGAAAAAGCCCGCCAGATCTCCGGTAATTCCTCCGAATTTCTTTTGGGACAGACGGTAATACCAGAAAAAAACAGCCGCCTGCCCTGCGGCGGCCCAAAGGCCCAAAAAGCCGCCTAAAATCCACAAGGCCGCCCCAGCCGCTCCTATTTCTATCAGCAATACCCGGCGAACCGTCCGCTTTTGGGCGCTGTCAGCAAAGGTCGCCGCCAGCCCCGTCTTTTTGGCGCAGGGAAAGGCTGCTACCGACAGGCCGGAAAAGGCCCGTTCCAGGAAAAACAGGGCCATAAGGATTCCCCCCAGGTTCTTCCCCTGTCCCCACTGGGCCGCCAGCTCCGTCATAAGACCGGCGTAGCACAAAAGATAAAGGCCGCAGCTTAGGACCCCAAAGGCCCCGGTGTGGGGATCCTTCATAATTTCCAGCTTTTTTTCCCTGTCCCCATAGGAGGACAGTGCGTCCGCCGTATCAATAAAACCGTCCATATGGATACCGCCTGATACCAGGAGAGGAACCGCCGTTCCAATGAGTCCTGCAGCGGCAGGCTGAAAGCCCAAAAACGCCGTTCCTTTCAGCCACAGCCATAAAAGGCCGCCGGCGGCCAGTCCCACAAAGGGGAAGAAACACATGACGTACCGCATTCTGTCCTTTGTCCACTCTAAGGATGGCACAGGGATCCGGGAATACATTGCAAAGGCAATGAGGAAGGAATTTACCAGATTCATAGAGATTCCCCCTTTAAAGCTAAGGGAATCCCACAGACTACTTCCACTACCCGATCTGCTATGGCAAAGAGCTTCCTATTGATCCTCCCCAGCATTCCCATATATCGCGTGGTTTCCTCAGGATACTCTTCACCGTCGGAAAACACCTCGTTGGTTACGATAATCAATTCCTTGGCCTGGGAAGCCAGCACTCCGATGCCATGGATAATTTTGGCCTCAATGAGCATTTCCGTTTCCTGAGACGGAGCCCGCCCGCCGGCAAAAAATTCGTTGGCCGTCAAATTGGAGATGCATTCTACCAGCACCGCCGTTTCTTCCCAGGGCGTGGTAAAATCCACTCCGGAAAGATCTCTTGGCCGTTCAATGGCCACAAAGCCCTTTCCCTCCCTCATTTTTTTGTGACGCTCTACTTTTCTCTCGTCTTCCTCACTGAAAACTTCCATTGTCGCCAGATAATACTGGCACTTCGCATCTGCAGCCGACAGAAGGGATTCCCCATACTGGGATTTCCCGCTGCCGCTTCCTCCCGTTATTACTGTAATCATAGAAAATGGTGGTACTCCTCTATCTCAATTTCCTGAAAGGTACTCATATCCCTGTATACCCGTTCCGCCATGGACAGCAAGGGGAAGAGGGCCACGGCTCCGGTTCCTTCTCCCAGGCACATACGGCCCCGGATAATAGGCTCCAGCCCCAGCTTTTCCAGAATCATGGCCCCCGCCGGCTCCGCCGACACATGGGAAGCCAGAATAAAGTCCCTGACCTGGGGACAAATCCAACAGGCAATAAGGGCCGCCGCACCGGTTATAAAGCCGTCCAGAACTACGGGAATCCCATAACAGGCTCCGCCGATAAAAAGGCCCGCAAGGCCCGCCAGATCCAGGCCCCCTACCTTTGACAAAACGTCCAGGCCGTCCTTTTTATCCGGGCGGTTCCGGCTGATTCCCCGGCGTATGGCGGCAATCTTTCTCTCCATCCCCTCCCGGCTCAGTCCGGCCCCATGTCCCGTAACCATCTCCGGATCCACATCTAAAAGGACTGCCGTTACGGCGCTGCTGGTGGTGGTATTTCCGATTCCCATCTCTCCGGCAGCGATGATCCCATAGCCCGCTTCTTTTAGCAGTCTGGCCGTTTCCATTCCAATCTCCACGGCTTTTACAGCCAGATCCCTATCCATGGCAGGCCCTTTGGTAAAGTTTGCCGTCCCGGAAACCAGCTTCCGATCCCATACGGGATAGGGCATCTCCGGATTTTTAGGGCCTCCCCCTCCGGGAAAGTCTTTTACTGCGCCTTTTATGGGACGGGCTACGCCAATGTCCACAGGCAGGACGTAAGCTCCGGCCTCCTTCGCCATCAGGCAGACGCAGCTTTCCCCTTTGGAAAAGTTTTCTGTCACCACTGCCGTCACTTCCTGGCCCGTCTGGGTGACTCCCTCTTCCACCACTCCGTTGTCCGCGCAGAAAACGGCTACGGCTTTTCGGGAAAGATCCACCTCCGCCGTTCCGGTAATCCCGGCTATTTGGATTATGTACGCCTCAAAAATCCCCAAACTGTCCAGAGGCTTGGCAATGCTGTCCCACTTCTTTCGGGCCCTTTCCATGGCAGCCTTATCCAGACTGAGCTTTTGGGAAACTGCTTCTTGTAATGTCATTGACCCTTCCTCCTTTTTTTTGCGCCGTATTCCCGGCACTTTTCTCCAAAGTTTTGTACAAATTCCGGGCAGGAGGGATAGTACAGATGGGGAAATCCCGCCAGAATATTTGGGCGGTGCCTCATGCAAAGCCACTGTTTTTTTCCTTCCGGCTTTTGGGCCAAAGCCCCCTCTCCCGGGCAATCTGTCTGCCAGTAATGAAACTCGTGGCCCCGGATAGATCCGCCTTTTGGCAAAAAGGGAAGTTTCTCTCTGGCAGTCAGGGTCAAATAGCCAAAATTGCCTTTTCTGACTCCCTTTTGGGAGCCACCGGAAAAGACCCCAGCCATCTCGTGGCAATGGCCGTCAGGATCCTCCAATGTTTCCAAAAGATACAGAAAGCCGCCGCATTCTGCTAACACCGGCATTCCCTCCAAAGCGGCCTTTTGGATGCACTCTCTCATGGAACGGTTTTGTTCCAATTGGCCGGCATAAAGCTCCGGATAGCCGCCGCCCAAAAGAAGGCCGTCCAGACCTTCCGGAAGGCAGGAATCGTGAATGGGGGAAAATTCTTTGATTACGGCTCCGGCTGCTTCCATAGCCCGGATATTTTCCCGGTAATAAAAGCAAAAGGCTTCGTCTCTGGCCACGCCCAGGCAAAAGGGTTCTCCTTGCTTGCCTTTTAAAAAAGAATTTTCCGTCTTTTCTTCCTCCGGCCCGCCGGCCTCTGCGGCAGACAGCAAGACTTCCACGTCCAGGGTTTCTTCCAAAACGTCCGCCAGACGGTCAATCTGCTCTCTGAAATCCTCTATTTCCTCCGGAAGAACCAGCCCCAGATGGCGGTTTTCCAAATGCAGGAAATCTAAAGGGGGAAGGTACCCCGCCACAGGGATTTTCAGCTCTTTTTCTAAGGTTTCTTTCAGCCTTGGGTATATCATAGGCGATACCCGGTTTAAAATGAGGCCTGCAATCCTCCCCTTTCCTCTTTCCGGAAAACCGGAGGGCTCATATTCCAGAAAGCCTTTTGCCAGCGCCGCCAAAGAGAGGCTGCTTCCCCTGGCGTCTACCGTGAGAAACACCGGGCATTCCAAAATAGAGGCCACTTCCCAGGCGCTGGCCCTGGCCGTAGTTCCTCCCAGGCCGTCAAAATATCCCATAACTCCTTCAATCATGGCCAGCCCTTCTTCTTTTCCTTTGCAGGCGGCAAAAAAAGTCTTCCGCAGCCCCTGGGGGCTTTCAAAAAAGCTGTCCAGATTTTGGCTGTCCAACCCCAAAACTCTTTTGTGGAAAAGCGGATCAATGTAATCCGGCCCGCATTTAAAAGAGGCCAGAGGGATATTCCGGCGCTTAAAAAGTTCCAAAAGGCCGCAGGTTACTATGGTTTTTCCGCTGCCGCTTTTGGGAGCGGCAATCATTAGTCGTTTCATATGGACACTCCGTCTGTTTTCTCATGTTTCCGGATTTTGGAGAGTAACAATATAAATGGGGTTTCTGGCTCTCTGCATATGAAAGCCTCCCACAGTTTCTACCGTGGTAATTCCCGCCTGAATCATCTCCGTTTCCCTAAAGTTCCACCGCTTTACGGCTTCCAGGATCTGCGCCAGGGTTTCCAGAGTAAGGGCGTTAATGACCATGCGGACTCCGGGATTTTTTTTCAGCAGCGTTTCTATAATAGCCAAAAGGCCTCCTCCGCTTCCGCCGATAAAGGCGTGGGTGGGGACCGGAAGTTCCTCTAAGCACTGGGGAGCCTGCCCCTTTATAATATAAAAGCCCTCCATATGAGGCACAAATTTTTTCCGGTTCTCTTCTATGAGCCTGAGGGCTTCTTCCTCCCGTTCCACAGACCAGACCTGACCCCCCAGAGATTTTAGAATCATGGCCGCTCCTATGGATACAGAACCCGTCCCGGCCCCAATATCATAGAAAATGGATCCCGGCTTTAATTCCAGCTTTGCCAGGGAAAGGGTGCGGATCTCTTCTTTCGTCATAGGAACCCGTCCCCGGATTAGCTGGCTGTCTTTTAAAGAAAAGCCTTCCAGCCCACTTTCGGCTGTCTCCCCTTCCGGCCTCAGCACAATGGCGCAGCACAGTCCTTCCAGTTTTTCCAAAGGACGCTCCCCGGATTCCAGCAGCTCTTTTGCCCTGCCTTCTACAATGGTTTCCTCCGGATAAGAAAGACGGGAGCCAAAAAACAGCTTCCATTCCCCCATTCCGGCCTCTGCCAGACTGCGGCATACGGAATCCGGCGTTTCCTTTCCTCCCAGGAGCAGGAAACATTGGGAAAGGCTGCGGATTTTTTCCACATAGGCTTCCTCCCGTCCGTGAAGGCTGATGGTTTCCATGTTCTGCCAGGGAATGCCGCACTGGGCCGCCAGGTAAGAAAGGGAAGAAATCCCCGGAACCAGCCTTACGTTCCAGCCCTGGCTTTCCAGCTCTTTTTTCATAGCCGCCGCCCCGCTGTAAAAGCCTACGTCTCCTGAGAGGACCACGGCTCCATAAAAGGGCTGGGGAAAGGAGGCAAACCATTTTGCGATTTCCTTTCCGTCGTAGGAAGAGAGAACCGGTTTTCCGGCAATGATAGGCTTTACGCTCTCCAAAGGACGTTTTGCCCCGGCCACAGCCTGAGCCCTGGAAAGCCGCTCTTCTCCCTGGCGGGTAAGCTGCCCCGCTCCTCCCATGCCAATGCCAATGAGATCCACCGTTTTGCCCTGGGGGCCTTTATAGCCAGTCCTGTTGTCCATACCAGTTTATCACCTCGTCTACTGTCATTCCCTCTTCCCTAAGAGGCCGTTCAATTACCACTGCCAAAATCCCCGCCTGATGGGCGGCCGTCAGTTTTTCCGCTGTTCCCCCTTCCGGCCCTCCGTCTTTGGTCACCAGAAACCGGCAATCAAATTCTTTTATGAAAGCCAGATTCATAGACACCGAAAAAGGCCCCTGCATTCCCACAATGTGCCTTCCCGAAAGCCCTAAGCTGCGGCAGATGTCCATGGCCTCTGCCGAGGGAAGGACCCTGGCGAAAACTCTCTGAGAAAAGCAGGACAAGGCGGTATAGGCCGCCAGCTCCTTGGTTCCGGTTACCGCCAGAATATTGCCCTCCTGTCCTTCCAGCCAGGAAACGGCCTTTTTAAGACTGGGGAAGCGGATAACAGACTCTTCTGTTCCCTGGGGAAGCTGTTTTAAATCCAACGTCTCTTTTCTGAGGCAGCGCAAAAGGGGGATTCCCGTCTGCTCACAGGCCTGCCGGATCTGACGGCTGGCCTGGGCGGCGTAAGGGTGGGTGGCGTCTACGGCAGCCCGGATTTTCTCCTGACGGATAAGCTTTGCCATCTCTGCGGTTTCCATTCTGCCCTGGCGGATCCGGACGTGGGAAAAAGGAGGCAGAATCTCTTTCCCGTATTCCGTAGCCACGCACACCAGGGCGTCTTCACCCAAAGCGTCCAGCCTCTGCGCCAGAAGACGGCCCTCTGTAGTGCCGGCAAAAATCAAAAGCCTGCTCATAAACGGTAGCCCCTTGGGGTCACCATTCGGTTTCCAATTTTCCTGGTTGCGGAATTTCCTATAAACACCGTAGAAAACATATCGGTCCGGGCTTCTGCCAGCTCTTTTAAGGTCATAATCTCCATGGCTTCACCTTCCCGGCCGATATTTCTCACAATGCCGCAGACCGTTTCCGGGGAGCGGCTCTCTAACATCCAACTGCAGGCCCTGTGAAGGTAATCTCCCCTTTTTTTGCTGGAAGGATTGTAAATGCAAATGGCAAAATCCGCCTCAGCGGCAGCCCGGATTCTTTTTTCAATGGTTTCCATGGGCGTCAGGAGGTCGCTTAAACTGATAACGGCAAAATCGTGAATCAAGGGTGCGCCTAAAAGAGCCCCTCCGGCACAGGCCGCCGTGACTCCGGGAATCACCTGGATCTCCACCTGGGGATACTCGCCGGCCAATTCCAGAATCAGTCCCGCCATTCCGTATACTCCGGGATCCCCGCTGCTGATCATGGCCACGTCTTTTCCCTCTGCCGCCGCTTTTAAGGCCATGCGGCAGCGCTCCGTCTCCTGCTTCATAGGTGTTGCCAAAAATTCTTTTTCTCCAAAATGTTCCCGGATTAAATCCACATACAGGGTATATCCGGCAATTACCTGGCACTCCTTTAAAATGCCTGCGGCCCGGATAGTCATATCCTCATAGCCTCCGGGGCCGATTCCGATTACGTATAATTTTCCTGCCATGGGCCTCTCCTTTTCTATTTTTAATGGCGCTTGCAGGAGTATTCTTTTAACTCCGCCTTTAAAACCGCAACCCCGGCGGCCATTGCCGGAGTAATTTCAAATTCTTTTCCCGTCTGCTGCCACATCAGGGCCTTGAGGCCGGTTATCTTCTCTTCTTCTGAACTTACCACAGACACCGAAGCCGTCCCCATAAGGCTGGCATAATGAAAACCGTAGCCGCAGGCTTTTTCCGCCTCAATTAACCCGTACTCACAGTCCATTTCCACGGCTGCACAGGGATTTTGGGCCAAAATATCCAGTTTCCGGCCTTCTTTCCCACAGTGGAAATAGAGAACCGGCTTTTCTCCCTTCCAAAGGGTTCCCACATTCATAGGTACAATATAGACTTCCTTCCCGTCATAAAGGCCCAGACGGCACACCTTACAGCTTTCTGCGATTTTCCGGATCTCACAGGGATCCGTCACCGCCCTCTCTTTTCTTCTCATAGGATGCATTTTCCTGTCCTCCTTCTTTGGTTTTTCCGGCCTTTCTGTAGCCTGTGGAAAATTCCGGATGGTACAAAAGCGACCGGCTATACCCGGTCTGGGCTGCTGCAGGGCCCACAATAATCAAGGCCGTATTGGAAATTCCGGCCTCTCCTGCCGTCTTCTCCAGTTCCTTCACCGTGCACCGCAGAATCTTTTCTTCAGGCCAGGTGGCCTTATAAACAATGGCCGCCGGCCCATCTTCCTCATAGCCCCCGGCTATGAGCTCCCGGCTGAGTTTTCCCAAAAGTCCGGCGCTTAAAAAAATAACCATGGTGGCCTCATGGGCCGCCCAGTCCCGGATCTTCTCTTTTTCCGGAACCGGAGTCTTCCCCTCCATTCTGGTAATTACCACGCTCTGGGAAACTCCCGGAAGGGTGTACTCCATATTTAAGGACGCCGCCGCCCCGCAAAAAGACGACACCCCCGGGCAAATCTCATAGGAAATCCCCAGAGTGTCAAAGGCATCCATCTGCTCCCGTATGGCCCCATAAAGGGAGGGATCTCCTGTGTGGAGCCGGACTGTAGTAAGCCCCTCCTGCTCCGCCTGACGGACAGTCTCCACCACTTCTTCCAGAGTCATGCGGGCACTGTTATAGATCCGGCACTGAGGCTTTGTACGCTTTAACAGACCGGGATTTACCAGAGAACCGGCGTAAATCACCACATCAGCCTCAGCTAACAGTCTGGCTCCCCGGAGAGTAATCAGATCCTCGGCCCCCGGTCCGGCCCCTACAATATATACCATAATTTAAACCTCGTCCCTTACAATCAGCAGAGAGTAATATCCGGCGTCGCCGTCGATTTCCTCCGCTGAATGGTAGATTTTCTCTCCCGGCATTCCGCAGCGCCGGACTCCCCGGACATTTTTTTCCTCCCGGAGAAGCTGCTCCTTTACCTGGGAAAGCCGTTTTCCCGACTTCATCAATACCTTTACCCCCGGCAGGTGAAGGCCCTTTTCAATCTGATAGGTGGCGGGAAGGACATGGAGCTCTTCGGAACCGCTGACCAGAGCCATATCCAGTCTGGCCGCCGCCGCGCAGAAGGAGGGAACGCCGCTTACAATCTCCGTCTTCTCTCCCGCCGCTTTTACCCTCTGGTAAACGTACAGGCAGGTGGAGTAAACGGTGGCGTCTCCCAGGGTCAAAAAGGCCACATTTTTTCCCTGGGCCAGCTTTTCCCGGATCCGTCTGGCCGCATCTTCATGGCATGAATCCAGCACAGCGGCGTCTTTGGTCATTGGCATGGGAAGGCAGAGGATCTCCTTTTCCCGGATTTCCGGAACCATCTGCACGGCAATCTGATACGCAATGCAGTCTTCCAGAGATTCGTTGGGAAGGGCCACTGTCTGGCTTTCCCGGATCACTCTCAGGGCCTTTACAGTCATTAGCTCCGGATCTCCCGGCCCTACGCTGACTCCGTATAACGTTCCTCTCTTCTGTGCCTGATCCTGATGTCTATCTTCACTCATTCTCTTCCTGATTCTGCCGGATTTCCGCCAAAAGCTTTTCTGCTCCCGGCGTCATTCCCAGCACTCCTTTCTCATTGGTAAATATCAGGGCTTCTGCCTGGAGCTGGCTTCCGGCCCTTTTTTTTATATAATAATTCACCCGTTCCATAATTCGCTCCATGACGCTCTCCCGGAGATGTTCCTTTTCTAAAATGGTGATCCCCTGATCCACGGTGACTGCCCCCAAAATCTCCTCCACGCACTGCCGGGACGCCCCACAGGCCGCCCCGTAAGCCGCCAGGATTTCCCCTCTGCCGTCAGCCTGGGAAGAATGGGTGTTCATAATCCCGGCTGCCAGCTTAATAAGCTTACCCCCGTGTCCTACTAAAAGGAGCTTTTCAAAGCCAAGCTCCGCCGCCATATCCAGGGTTTCCCCAATATAATTAGAGCATTTGACAGCCTTGTCCCCGTCCAGGCCCAGCCTGGTCTTTAAAAAATGTTCCCCGTAGTTTCCGGGAACTGCAGCGGTTATGCGCTCTCCAAAGGCGGCCTTCTGTTTGAGGGACAGCCGGATAGTTTCTACTAAAGCGGCTTCGCTCATAGGCTCCACAATACCGCTGGTTCCCAATATGGAAAGCCCACCTGTAATGCCAAGTGCGCCGTTAAAGGTTTTCTCCGCCCGTTCTCTTCCGCCTGGAATAGAAATAACCAGCTTTAAATCCTCCCGGCACTCATACCTCCTGCACACTTCTCTTACCTGCTTAAAAATCATGGAGCGGGGCACAGGATTAATGGCAGCCATTCCCACAGGGCAGGCCAGCCCCGGTTTTGTAACCCGGCCTACGCCCTCTCCGCCCTGAAGCCACAGGGTAGGGCAACTGCCCTCAGCGTACCAGGGTTCGCCTTTGGCATCTGCCGCGCTCCCAAACTCCGCTTTGGCGTATATGAGCATATTGTGGGTAACGTCAGGATCGTCCCCTGCGTCTTTTCTTACGCCGCAGGACACCCAGCCTTTTCCCCTTTGGATCTCTTCTATATTTAAATGAAGGCGGATCCCGGCGGGTGTGGCAATCTCCGTTTCCCTCACGGTTTCCCCTGACAGCAGCATAGCGGCGGCAGCGCAGGAAGCCGCAGCGGCGCAGGAACCTGTGGTGTAGCCGCGGCGCATTTTTTTCTGTCCTATATATCGGTATGCCTCTTCCATTTTCTCTGCTTTATAACCCTTTCACTGCTTATCCATGGCTTTCATTGCCTCTGCAATATGGGCCATTAAAAGCCCCTGGATTTTCTTATATTCCCCCAGGCCTTTCATCTGGCAAGTGGTTTCATATCCTTCCATTTCCAACTGGCATTTCCAGGAGGACTCCTCCTGGCTGGCCATATCGTGACGGGCATGATCCCCGGCTACAATCATAAAGGGACTGAGAAGGAGCCGGCGGTATCCCCCTTCCTGCAATTTCTTTTTCAGAGTCGAAAGGGAAGGATATGCCTCCACTGTCCCCAAAAAGAAGTTTTCATATCCCATATCTTTCATTCGGTAATCCAAAGCCGCATAAACGGCATTGGCGTAATGAGTGGTTCCGTGGCCGATAAACACCGCAGCCGTATCCCGGGGGAGAGGAAGGGTTTCCTCTGCAATGGCTTCAATCACCGCTACAGAATCTTCATCATCTGTCAGTAAAGGCGTCCCAATGGCTACAGCGTCAAAATCCTCCCGGAAAGCCAAAGCATCCTGAATCATCTGCTCATTTTCAATGCCGTTAATGACATGGGTGGGCTGTACCACCACCCTTCTGACACCGTCTGCTTTCATTCTTGCCATGGCCTCGGACACCGTATCAATCTGAAGACCGTCCCTTTTTTTCAGCTTCCGGATAATCATTCCGCTGGTCCAGGCCCGGTAAACCTTCCACCCAGGATAAGTCTCTCCGGCCCTCTTCTCAATGGCCTCAATGGTTTTCTTTCTTGTATCTTCATAGCTGGTTCCAAAGCTTACGATTAAGATCGCTTTTTCCCCACTTTGCGTCCTATTTTCCATCTCCGGCATATTCATTTCCTCCTATGTAAAGGCGAATCCAGTAAGGAGTATTCGGCTTCGTCGGAGGGCGCCATGCCGGAGGGCTTTGTGTAATAGAAGACAGAATTTCCTATTACGCAAATAAGCCTTCAGGGCTTTCCCTGAAGACTAAAACCGGATCCGACCGTCACTCGCAGCCTTGTCCACGGAAAAAGGCAGGTCTTCTGACTTGAGCGTCACAGCCTTAGGCTTTGCCTTCCCGGCATTTTGCTGCCAGTGACGTTTTGCCCTCCACGGGCTTTCCATAAGGCTCTTCTCTTACAGCGGCGGGACCGTCAGGGATTTCCACCCTGTTCCCTATTATCCTGCCCCTGGGGACAGGCACCTTTTTTCCGGAATCTCTCTGGATTCCCATATTCACTTTATTGTAAGCAATCCATTCCTTCTTGTCAAATCATTTTCCTTCTTTTTGCCAAAGCTACGGTAATTCCCGGAAAGATCCGTTTCTTTTTTATCAGCTCTCCGCCCTTTAAAACCGCCGCTCTTTCGCAGACGTTTCCAACGCCTACCGTCTTTTCCACAAAAGAAGAATCGGAAAAATCCCCGGAAACTTCTTCCAGACGGGAAGCCGGATAACAGGCAAACTTCCAGTCTCTCTCTCTGGCAAGGTCTACCAGCCCCGGCTCTTCCTGTTTCCGGTCAATTGTGGCAATGCCCTCCACTGCCAGGGGACTGATCTCTGCTTCTTTTAACACCGCCAGGAAGGCCCTTTCCAGTTCCTCCTTTGGCGTCCCTTTCCGGCAGCCCGCCCCTATGGTAACGGTCCGGGGAATCAGGCGCAGGTAACCGGGACGTTCCTTTGAGGATACTGTAATCCACACTCCCATTTTCTCATGGAATCCCCGGGAAAATCCCTCCGGAGCCGGATAATCCCCTTCCTCGCAAACCCAGCCTAAGGTCTTTCCGTCCAAAAGTGCGGCGGAAATCTGTTTTGCCAACTGGCGGTCTGAAATCGCCAGCCCGTGTTCCACGGCGAAAACGTCAGGGGCAAAAAGACCGTTGACGTCTGTAGCTGTGGTAATCACAGCTTCCCCACCGGTTATCCTTCCGATTTCCTTTGCCAGCCTGTTTGCTCCCCCTACGTGGCCCGATACCAGAGGAATCACAAAACGTCCTTTTTCGTCTATTGCCAGAACGGCAGGATCCGTCATCTTGTCCTTCAGCCAGGGGGCTACGGCCCTCACTGCAATGCCTGTGGCTCCGATAAATACCAGAGCATCCCGCCGGCTAAACTCCGTCTCTGTCCATTGTTTCAGAGAAAGGCTTTTCTCCCAGGGCGTACAGACGCATACATGGCCTGTTTTTTTTAGGCCCTCTTCTATCTGCAGGGCCAGGGCATTCCCCGCCCTGGTAAAGCTAATGACCGCAATATCCATAGATCCGCCTTTCTTCCGGTTCGGCAGATAAAGGGCGTCAGCCGGCGCTGTTTTCCTCTTCCCGGCGTTTCTTCTCCTCCCGCCGTTTTTTGGTAATCAGCCCGCCGATGCGTCCGCTTTCCTTCGCTGTCAGACTTCTCCAGCCTCCCAGCATTACTTTATCTCCTAAACCCAGTTCTTCCGCTATTTCAAATTTCATTTTTTCCTCCGGAGTCAAATCTTCCGGATTAAAAGGAACCTGATTTTTTGTTTTTGCCATTGGGCGCCTCCTTTTTTTGCAGACTCTCTTATTTGAGAGCACATCTCTATGCAACCAAAGGATTCCCATGTTTTTCCTTTTTATACTTCTACCCCTATTTCTTTTTCCTATATAAAATCGAAAAGTGCTCCAAATCTGCACTAAAAGCGCTGCAAAATGGTCTCTTTGGGGAAGAATAAGCCACTGACCTTTCCTAAAACAATACTTTATAAGTCGCTATAGTTTACTCCGTCCATTACTTCAAATTGGACTTCAAATTCGTAAACTGCCGGCTTCCCTTTAAACCTTACTACACCATCGCCAGCAGTTATCTCCAAGGTCGTTTCAAAGGTTTCCAAGGAGCTATCTGTGAGCTTTGTTTCGGTTCCGTCTGGGGCTATATATACCAGTTCTGTATCTGCTCCGCTGTCTTTTTCCATAGTGCCTCGAATACTGATTTCGACATCTTCCTCCGCTCGAATATGGGCAATGACAGCGTTTTCGTCATTTTCCTTATGTACGATTCCTTTGACTACATAGGCATTTTCGACTTCTTCCGACGAAAACTGATCAAAATAGCTTGAAGATACATTCAAGATCTTTGTTCTGGTATTTTCTTTAACCGATCCGTCTTCTGAGCTTGTAGAACAGCCTGCTGTCAGCAATGCAGCAGCCAAAAATATTGCCAACCGACTTTTCATTTGTCCCCTCCCAGCCTTAGTATTCGCCTTGGGGAATAATAATCGCCGCAATAATATAAACGATAATTCCCGTTGTGGTACAGGCCAGCAGTACCCAAAGCAGGCGGATAATGGTGGGATCAATCCCCAGGTATTCTCCCAGGCCTCCGCAGACGCCGCATAGCCAGCGGTTTGTATTGGAACGGTATAATTTTTTCTCCATTTTCGATTCCTCTCTTTCTGTATATCCTTTTCTTTATTCTTCAAATGTTACGGAAATGTTTCCCATGTCAGTCTTCAAATTTAACTCTTTTGCAGCGTTATGATTCTGCTTCAGCTTTACGTCCGGGCCGCTGTGGCTCTGATCGCCGATTTGAATGGTTCCCATATCGCTTTCTATACTGTAATTAAATTCTTCCGGCTTTCCGGCCAAGTTCAGCTCAATGGTTCCCATATCGCATTCCGCATCAGCTTTGCGGCCAATGCTTCCCTGAAAGGAAATGTATCCGGCATCGGTACTGACGTCCAGTTCTTCAGCGGAGCTTTCTTTTACCTCAATGGATCCCATAGAAGCGGAAATATCCATTTTTACTGCCCGCACACCGGCAACACGGCAGCTTCCCGCATCTACGTCACATTCCAGTTCCTCAAAAAGCCAATCCCCGGGAACGGCAATCCAAACGGTTCCTGTCTCTTGCTCCGTTAGGGCAAGCCAATCTCTTTTTCTCCTGTCCTGACGGATCTTCAGCCGTCCCCCATCTTGAATGACTTCCGTTCCCAGCTCCTGCGCCCTTTCATCCAGACTTACGGAAAGGGCGGTTCCATCAGAAGCAGTAATCTCCACATTGGCCAGATCTAGCTCCAAATCCAGTTTGGAAATCCCATCAAACTCACCGCCTGAGCCCATGCTTCCGGCAGCAGAGAAAGACTCTCCTTCCATTCTATGCCTGTGGCTCCAATGGCCGTGGCCTATGTCCTCCAGCCAGTCATAAATTTCTTCTTTTATTTCCTGCCTGATTTCATAATTGGCAACATATCGGATCCCGTCGTCTGTGACTACTACGGCTCCCGGCACAGCCCCCAGGCCCAGGGCGGCAATAGCTGCCGCCGCGCCTGCGGCAATGAAAATCAGGCCCATAATAACCGTTCTTTTTACAAACTTTTTCACTGCTTCTGCCTCCTCTCCCTTCTGTGGATCAGACGGCTGATACCGTCAATGATCGACCGAAAAAGCCAGGGAAGGCATTTCCCATACAACAGAGCGCAGGCGGCTAAAGAGACAATACCGATTCCCAGGAAAGCGATTCCTATCCCAATGCACCAAATACCGTTTACTAAATTCCCCGGTGTAAAAATTATAATAAATCCTACTATAGTTCCCAGCAGTCCGGCTAAAATCCACCCTGCCGTCCATACGGCCAAAAGCAGCAAAAGCACTGCGGCAACTACCAAAATCCCTATCAGAATCCCGGCGCCTCCGCCCAGAATCCCTATGGCGACGCCAAAAAGGGCAAGCCAAAGAGGGGACGTAATGGCAACTAAAAGAATGATTCCCGCTATTTTCCAGCCATTTGACTGCTTTCTGGGATGTCCCCCTTTTCCGGCGGATTCCCGGCTATTGCGGGGAGGCGGTGTTTCTCCCCCCTGGGCCGTTCCTTTCGGCTCCTCTGTCTGTCCCCCATCTTCCGGCTTTTCAGGCAGATCTTTTCGAGGGGCCACGCTGTAATTGGGTTCCCGGAAGCGCTCGTCCTCATAACCTCTGTCCGTAAATCCGCCTCCGTCCTCCAGATTTCCTTCTAAATCCGCCCGGATAATCGCGGCAATGCGTTCCGGACTTCCAAATTCCCTGAGAACTCTTTCCTCTTCCTCCGGACCGGCTTCGTCCAGATAATCTGCATAATATGCCAATGCATCTGCTTTTTCTTCCTCTGAAATATCCTGCAGGAGATACTTCAGCTCCTTCATAAACGTATCGCGATTCATAATCGGGCCTCCTCAAAAATACGGGATATTTTCTTTGAGTAATTACTCCATTCCCCTCTGTAAAGATTGAGCTGCGCCCGCCCCCGTTCCGTAATTTTGTAATACCGGCGATTTCTTCCGTCTATGGCCAAATCGTAGGTTTCCAGACACTCCTCCTTTTGAAGCCTGCGAAGAACCGGATAGAGGGTTGACTCGGAAATCTCAATGGCCTGCCTGATGTCCTGGGTAATCCGGTAGCCATAGGTTCCCTCTGCATCCTTAGAAACCACGGCCAGAACGATAGCATCCAGCAGGGCAGAGCCTGTATTAAATACCATGGCAATGCTCCTTTCTCTTATTTTGTCTAACACAGTATTGTTTACTTGTACAATATTATATATTGTATAATATTGTATGTAATCATATTATATGCTATATAGTATTGTCTTGTCAATACTGTATTTCAAAATTTAATAGATCCTTACCCGGCACCCTATGGGAATTACCGGCCACAGGCAATCCATGGCAGGATTCCCCAAAGCAATACAGCCCTCTGTCATGCCTCCTTTCTCCCCATGAATCTCAATGGCTCCTCCCAGGGGCGTACCCCAGTCCGGACAAAGCCCCTGGCTGACAGCCTGAATGATCTCGTCTCTTTTTTCCTGAGAAATCAGACCTTTTTCCCAGCCCCGCCATGCGTCTTCCCCATTGGGATAGGAAAGTCCCAGGGCCCTGTAATACTGGCTGTTTTCATTTCTCAGGCAGACGTAGTATTCTCCCCGGGGAGTCCTCATATCCCCGGAAAGCTCCTTGTTTCCTTCCTGGGAATTGGCTCCTACCTGTCCAATGAAGCTGTCGATTATCTGATTTCCGGAACACAAAAACAGGGTTCTGGTTTTCAGCGACACAACAATATGAATTTCCTCCGGCCCCCGCTCTCCGCAAATTCTCTGAACCATTACCTCGTCGTAAGGCGTCACCATTGCAGTGTGAATTGGGAAGGTTTCCCTTCTCACCATGATTTCTCCGCCTTTCCTTCCCCAAAAGGCCTGCCCGGGAAATCCTCCCTGAAGAGGCGCGGCAAAGGCTGTCGCCATTTCCACCTGGCTCCCACCCAATAGCAAGGCCAGAACTAACAAAAATCCCGCGGTGCATTTTTTACGTTTCTTCCCTGTTTTCCCGTTCACACACATTCTCCTTATATAAAACGAGCCAGAAGCCCTCATCTCTTCCTGTAACACAAAAACGGCTACTGCAAAAGCGGATTACAATACGCCTCTGCAATAGCCGTTACATTTGGTTTTAATTATTCTTCTGCGTTAGCCACTGTTTCAATGTCCACGTCGGCAACGTCCTGATCCTCTGCAGGAGCTTCCTTGTGCTCAGGAGCCAGCAGAGCCTTGATGCTCAGGCTGATCTTTCTGTCTGCCTCATTAAAGTCCACAACCTTGGCTTCCACTTCCTGGCCAATCTTTAATACGTCAGCCGGTTTGTCAATATGCTCTCTGGCAATCTGGGATACGTGAAGCAGAGCGTCTACTCCCGGTTCCAGTTCTACGAAAGCGCCGAAATCTGTCATACGGGCTACACGGCCTGTTACAATATTGCCAGCCGCATACTTCTCTGCAGCGTTGACCCAGGGATTGGTCTCCGGGAACTTTAAGCTCAGGGCAATCTTTTCGCCCTGGATGTCCTTAATAAGAACTTTCACCTTATCGCCGGCCTTAAATACCTTTTTCGGATTCTCTACACGGCCCCAGCTCATTTCAGAAATGTGCAGCAGTCCGTCGGCTCCGCCCAGATCTACAAAAGCGCCGAAATCCGTTACGTTCTTAACCGTACCTTCTACGGTATCGCCTACGTTGATTCTCTCAAACAGCTCTTTCTGCATTGCAGCTTTCTTCGCAACCATAAGCTGCTTTCTGTCACCGATAATTCTTCTTCTCTTAGGATTAAACTCGGTAATGACAAATTCGATTTCCTGGCCTGCATACTTAGATAAATCTTTCTCATAAGTATCGGATACCAGACTTGCGGGGATAAATACTCTGGCTTCGTCCACAACCACGCTTAATCCGCCGTCCAGAACCTGGGTAACTTTTGCATTCAGCACTTCCTGATTGTTAAATGCTTCTTCCAGCCGCTTATTTCCTCTGTCTGCTGCCAGTCTCTTGTAGGAAAGGGCTACCTGACCTTCCCCGTCGTTGACCTTAATAACCTTTGCTTCCATTTCATCGCCAACATGTACCAGAGTTGTCAAATCCACATTGGGCTCATTGGTATATTCGTTTCTCGGAATAATGCCATCTGACTTGTAACCTATATTTAAAACCACTTCATCTTCTTTGACGTCGATGACCTTACCAGTGACTACCTCTCCTGTACGTATTGTCTTAAATGATTCCTCCAACATTTGTTCAAAACTTAATTCTGACATTTAGTATGAACCTCCTCAATAATGTTTTTAGGGGTGGACGCCCCTGCTGTAATACCTACGCTTCGCACAGAACTTACACTTTCAGGATCCAAATCGTCAAATGTCTGGATATAATACGTGTGTTCACACTCCCTTCGGCAAATCTCGTACAACTTTTGGGTATTGGAACTGCTCTTGCCGCCGATGACAATCATGGCCTCAACCTTTGATGCTATTTCTCTGGCCTCCGACTGCCTTTCCTGTGTCGCATTGCAAATCGTATTTAAAACACTACTATCATAACCCTTTTTTAAAATTTTTTCAACTAAATCTTGAAATTTCTTGTAATTAAATGTCGTCTGAGATACAATACTTATTTTTTCATCAGATAACAAAGATAATTTCTGGATTTGTTCCTCGGAATCTACCACAATTGTTCTTTCATCTCCCCAGCCTTTAATGCCTTCTACCTCCGGGTGGCGTTCATTTCCGATAATAATAACCCGACGGCCTTTGGCATTTTCCTCCTGGACAATGCGGTGGATTTTTTTCACAAAAGGACAGGTGGCGTCGGCAACGGTAACTCCCTTTCTTTCCAGCATATCGTAAATATGCTTCCCCACTCCGTGGGAACGGATAATGACTACGCCTTCTTCTAATCCGGCAAGCTCCTCTTCCGTATTCAGGACCTTTACCCCTTTTTCCTCCAGATCCTTTACCACCTCTTCATTATGGATAATAGGGCCGTAAGTATAAATAGGCCGGCCCTGATTTTGCTCAATCTGGCGGTATACGTATTCCACCGCCCGCTTTACTCCGAAACAGAATCCGGCAGTTTTGGCCACCACTACTTCCATCAGGTTCCCAACCCCCTTTTCCGGGCTGTTTCTATAATTTCTTCCACCACCTCTTCCGGCGTCATAAAAGAACTGTCCAGAAGCACGGCGTCCTGGGCCTGTTTCAGAGGCGAATGCTCTCTGTGCATATCCCGGTAATCTCTTTCTATAATATCTTGCTCAATTTCATCTAAATTACACCCAATTCCTTTTTCTTTTAATTCCAGATACCGTCTTTTTGCCCGCACCTGGGAACTGGCTGTCAAATAAATCTTGCACTGGGCGTCAGGAAGAACGCAGGTTCCTATGTCCCGGCCATCCATAATTACGTCCGCCGTCTTTGCCAGATTGCGCTGAAGCTCCACCAGTTTCTGGCGGACAGGCAGATAGATACTGGTATTGGAAGCCATATTTCCCACTTCTTCTGTGCGGATTAGCCCGGTTACGTCCTCGCCGTTTAAAATGACCTTTTGGCTTCCATTCTCATAGCGGATCGTTACTTCCACCTGGGAACAGGCCTCACTGATCTTTTCTTCCTCTTTTGCTCCGATTCCCTGACGGAGAAAGTACAGGGCCATGGCCCGGTACATCGCCCCGGTATCTACATAAATCAAACCAAGCTTTGCCGCCGCCGCTTTGGCAATGGTACTTTTTCCGGCTCCCGCCGGACCGTCTATTGCAATACTAAAATGAGCCATAATTTATTTTCCTTCCACATTTTTTATCCTTTGTCTCCCCTATCAGGCGAGAAAGGTTTTGATCATCCATCCTGCCGCCCCTATGTACAAAAGTCCGATAAGGACTGCGCCAATCTTTCCACGGTTCCATTTTCTCACAGCCAGGTACATGGTGTCCAGTACATCTGTTAAAAAGCAAAACTGCAGGAACCCGTGCCAAACCGCCCAGCCAAGACTGGTTTTTCCTCTTGCCCTGGTAAAACGTATCACCTGTATACTATAAATGCTTCCCGGAATCATAGCAAGCCATGTACAAAAAACCGCCAGCAATAAAAGAGGAATGGTCACCGGAAAGGCAAGGATAAGCGTCCCTCTGGATCCTACCACTGCAGCCAGGGAAATCACTAAAATAGAAAAGAAATTGATAATAAAAAAGGGAACCATTCCATATTTTAAAATCAACATTCCTCTGATGCAGTGATCCTCGTCTCCTCTGCCATAAGCAAGGAAAGATCGGACAATATTTATGATGCCTAAAATCCCTACCCCAAGGAAATAGGCAACTGCCCCTCCTATGTAAGTTATAAACAGTCCCTCTCCCGAAACCGGAAGCTTCCCTGAAGCCAAGCCATTGGCGGAAATCATCAAAAAACCGATATTTAAGGGAACCTGCAGAGATAACAGGATCACGTATGCGGCCGCCGGTATTTGGCGGTATGTCTGCATTTCAGCATCACTTCCTTGTCTTTTATCCATGCCGCCTGATAGGCGGCGGTAAGTCTATAGTAAGCCTTCCCGCGCCTTCGGCGCACTCGGCATCCCTGAACTTATGCCGCCATTCGGCGGCGGTAAGTCTATAGTAAGCCTTCACGCGCCTTTGGCGCACTCGGCATCCCTGAATTTATGCCGCCATTCGGCGGCCATAAATCTATAGTAACAAATCCGGGCCTTTCTGTCAAAATTTTTATTATTGACTCGCCTTTGTAATGCTGCTACTATAAAATTGTCAGCCGCCTGAAGGCTTACCATCAAATTATCGAATCTAAGAAACAACCGCGTTCACAAAAAAGGAGTCGGGTATATGGAAGATCAAAGGCAGAAAGAAATCAGGGAAGCTATTTTCAGTGGACAGCAGGCACTTTCCCATCTGGAAGAGGCTCGAAAGTATTTAAGCAGCGCTGCTAACTGGGGGATTTTCGATATGTTTGCCGGCGGTATGCTGTCTACCATGATAAAGCACAACAAAATCGATTCTGCTTCCCAATCTATGGAACAGGCCCGGGATCACCTGCGGCTTTTTCAAAAAGAGCTGGAGGACGTCAATATGTCCTTAAACTTAAATCTGGAAATCGGCAGTTTTCTTACCTTTGCTGACTATTTTTTCGACAATATCTTAACGGATTCCATTGTACAGTCCAAAATCGACAATGCAAGGCAGCAGGTGGAAGAAGCTATCCTTATGGTGCGCCAGCTTTTAGACCGTTTGGAACGCCAACTGTAAGTTACTCTATAAGGGTTTCAGAAAACCTTGCAAAACCGTTTGGATAGCGAACATAAAGGAGCCCAGGCTGCTCCGGATCCGCGTAAATTTCCTGTCCCTCTTCCAACCGGCTCCCTTCCCAGTCGTTTTCCGGTTTGTTTTTATTGTCAACCTTTTCCACGGTTCCCGCTAAAACAAAGCTTTCTGGGAGGGGTTCTTTAAATCCTGTGGCCCAATAATAGAAAATACGGCCTTCATACATCAACTGAGGCTGATCGATTTCATCGGAAGGATAGCCGGTAGGAGTAAGGGCCTCTTTGTTTAATTCATTTTCTGGCTCTTCCCTGGACGCTTCCGCTGGCGTTTCCATCGTTACAGCAGGCAGATCTCCCCGAATCTGCTGCACTATATCCGCCGGCACATAGCTAAGGAAAAGCTGCATTTCTTCCGGAAGGTCATTGTACATTTTCAGCCAATCCAGGGTTTCTGCTGAAAGCTCGGATTCCGTCAGCCAATCCTCATGAAACCGCACTACCAGGCTGGCTTCTGTCACTTTTTCCCTTCCATTATAATAAATTCTGATGCCCCTGGTATCGTCAAATTGCCAGATGTCCTCTTCTTTGCCGGTTTGAATCTCAGGTTCTCCCCACACGGTAATTAATTGAATCCTCCTGTAGCCCTTCAGCTTCTCGTCTGCATATGCATCATCCCTCTGGCTGATGGAAGCCAGAGAAGGAAGGTTGTCCGTATCCTTCTGGAGCTTATAAGCAAAAAGCCACAATCCGGCAAGGATTAAGACTATCAGAACTCCAATTCCCAATCTTTTTATCATTTTCTCCATTTTATTGTTCCAACCTCACTTTCATCAGGCCGGGAATCTGAACCGGATAGGTTTCCGCTACCCAGCCGTCGTAAGTCACCTGGACTCTGTTTCCTTCCGCCGCCTTTCCCTGCAATTCTTCCGGCAGCAAAATATGGGCCCTGTCGCTGGTTCTATTGGCATACTCCTCATCAATTGCCACCTCTGCCATACCGTTTTCGTAAATTTTTTCAATGGTTCCTGTAAACGTCTCCCCTTCAAAAACCAGCCTGGGATATTCCCCGTCGTTATACAGGGTGAAAACATCCATGCCTGATGAGATCCTCCGATAATTCCTTCCGTCCTCCCATTGTCCCAGATCAACGCTATAGCCTAAATTTTCTCCGTATCCGCAGACACTGGCCACAACACGCCCCCCAGAAAGGAAAATTAACTGGGTCATGCCTTCGTTAATGGTTTCCTGAATGTCAGAACATTCTGTGTGGAGCACCGCTTCCATCTCTTCTTTTGAGGTATAGGGATCAAAGGAATATACGGCCTCCCAGGAAAAGGGCGTATACTCTGAAAGTGAGATCTTCGTTCCGGATTCCATTGTTTTCAGGCTCTCCATATTCTTTGCCAGTGCCCGGGTATTTTTCCTTACAGGATCCCAGGGCTTTACGACTATGAAACCTGCTAAAATCACAATTGCCGCCGCTGCAAGAAGAACGGCTGCCGCTCTGCCTTTCTTTTTTGCCACAGGCATCTCCTCCTTTACTGCCTTTTCCGTCTGCCTTCCATTGTTTCTATGATAACAAAATCTCTCTCCTTTTTGATGCGGCAGGTTACCGAGCCAAAGCAACCGATCTGAGGCGTATTTTTCTTGTACAATCCACGCAAACCAAAAAGAAAAGAGATTTTTATAACTTATTTTGTATGATGATGCGCCCCGCCTGACTTTTATGGGCTGGCGGGGACTTATCAGGCCCATAAAGATTTACTGCTGTTTTATGTTTTTATAAGCCTCCATAACGCCATTTTTTACTGCCGTTTTAATAATCAAATACAGGAGTCCAAAAAATACGGCAACACCGCCCAGCCACAAAACAAGAGAAATCATCCACCAAAAGATACCGCCCATACTCACATCTCCTCTCTTCCAGTATACTGGCACAGCCGTTTGAAACCCCATTCGTAAACGTGCCGGTACACTCCCTTGAATCTATTCATATTATACTAAAATCCGTTTTTTCAGTCTTTACTTTTTCCTTAAAATTTCCGCACACTTATGGTACGTTGCGGAGCTGTTCCGCCAGCCTTTTCTCCTCCTCCGAAGGTTTCCGGACATACGCTATCATCCTTTCGTCACAGGCGCCGAAATCCCGGTAATTTTTTCTGGCTTCTGATAATGAAATTCCTCTGTTGGAATCGCTGGGCTCCTGTTGGGAGGTGATGAAAGGGTCATTCTCCCAAAAGCAAACGGGACAGATATATCCGCAGTCGTCTTTTGCAGGCACCGGATAGGTATCATACCCACAGCATGGACACGGATACTTTAGCTCCATTCTCATTAGAACGATCTCCTGCCAACCTGTGTAGCGTGAACGGAATCCTTTTGGATTGCGGCCATATTCACGGAACCCGGCTCTTTCATACATGGAAACCGCCCGGTGATTTTCGCTGACAACGCTCAATTCCAACTGCACATAGCCAGCGGCCTTTGCACATTCTATGGAAGCAGCAAGCAGCGCACTGCCAATTCCCATTCCCCAAGAGCTTTTTTCAATGCTTATGCCAAATTCGCCCCGATGTTTGATCTTATCCTTTTTTCCCACAGCCTCAATACCGGCTGTTCCCACAATACGACCGTCTACGACAGCGCATAGTTCGATTTCATTTTCGCTTTCCTCTTTTTCCATTAGAAACTGCCGTTCCTGCTCCACATCAAAACGGTTTTCGTCCGGATACGACAGCAAAAAATCGGTCTGACTGTGGGTTAAATTAACAACTCCGATTATCTCAAAAAAGCCCGTAAATCCGGGCAAATCACGGGATAGGGGAACCGAATTTACTACCAAATTACTACTTTTGGATTGAGCCGGACACGCTTACTACCCCCACCGTGAAGCGCCCACCAGACAAGCACATCAGAGCAAAATAAAATATGACACCGCACAAGCGGCGTTCTTTTTCCCTGCGGGGAGAACAGGACGCCGCTTTTTTTGCGCCCAAATTGAGAAAGGAGGCGGACACCTATGTACTTCACTTCCGGCACCGACCGGGCCTTTGAA
>CAMMNN010000037.1 GCA_946498245.1 uncultured Clostridium sp.
ATATACATTCCCGGCCTTTTTCTTACCGCTTCCAGACCCTCTAAAATCTGGATTTGATCTGCTCCATATTCAGCGCTCATATTGTTCCTCCTAACGGTTAATTTTTATTGGCAACAGTTCCATCCGTCACTTGAAAGATTTTGTCAATGGGAAAACGGTGATTGACAAAATCATCCAGCCCGGTACAGGTAATCACTGTTTGTATATGATTGATGCTGGACAGCAGTTGGTTTTGCCTGCTGCTGTCCAATTCCGATAAAACGTCATCCAGAAGAAGAATCGGATAATCCCTGACCATTTTCTTTACCAGCTCGATTTCTGACAGCTTTAACGATAACGCCGCAGTGCGCTGCTGTCCCTGGGAGCCGAATCTGCGTATGTCAACGCCATTGACAATAAAGCTAATGTCGTCTCTGTGGGGTCCGCAAAGGGTCGTTTTCTGCTTTATATCCTGTTCTCTGTTTTTTTTCAGGAGATTTTCAAAATCTTCCGGATTTACATTGGGTTCGTAACAAATATTTAACTGTTCTCTTTCTCCGGACAGACGCAGATGTATGTCCCGGATCATCTCACTTAGCTGATCCGTAAATTCCTTTCGGTACTCCATGACCTGTTTCCCATAAGATACCAACTGTTCATCCCACACTTCAAGAGTGGGGCCGTATTCCGGATGAAAAGACAGCTCTTTTAAAAGTTTATTTCTTTGAATTAACGTTTTGTTGTAGCATACCAGGGAATGAACGTAGAGTTTATTGAGCTGGCACAGCTCCAAATCAATAAAACGGCGTCTTTCTGACGGACCGTTTTTAATGATATTCAAATCCTCCGGTGAGAAAAACACCACATTGGCTATTCCAAACAACTCACTGGCCCTGTGAATAGGGATCCCGTTGACGGCAATGCCCTTTGTTTTATTTTTCTTTAAATGCATATCAATGCGACAGGGAACCCCGTCTTTCTCAACACATATTTTAATGTGTGATTCGTCTTTTTGAAAGCGGATCAGTTCCTTGTCTTTTGCTCCCCGGTGGGATTTGGTAGTGCAGCAGACGTAAATTGCCTCTAATATGTTTGTCTTGCCCTGGGCGTTATCCCCGTAAAGGATATTGGTGCCGGGATTCAGATCCATGTGAAGTTCATGGTAATTCCGATAATCCTGAAGCTCAATAGACGTAATAATCATTTTGTAACTGTAAATGTGTGTCCCTCATAGGATACCACATCCCCATCTGTCAATTTTTTCCCTCTCTGGTATTCCACAGCTCCATTTACCTGGACTTTTCCTTCCTGAACGGCAAATTTCGCTTCAACGCCGGAATCCACAAGTCCGGCCAGCTTTAACGCCTGACCCAGTTTTATAAAATCATCCCGAATCGTAATTGCTTCCATTCTATTTTCCTTTCCCTTGAAAATTAACAGACCCGCAAATGGTTGTTATAATATTAACGAACTTGTCCGTCCCTGTCATACAGAGGCGGCGTTAAAATTTACAGGCAGAATCAGGTAAATATAGTGTTCCTCGTCATCACGGATAAAGCATGGGGACTTAGGATTCATCATATAGAGATTGATCTCTTCATCATCAATGACCCGGAGAGCGTCAATGAGGAACTTGGGATTGAATCCGATCATAATGTCTTTTCCGTTTTTGTGGATCATCACCTGGGCGTTCATAGTTCCGAAACTGGAGTTCAGCTTCAGGGTCATTTCGTTGTCCGTAATATTGAGGATCAAAGGTTTTTTGTCATTTTCCCTGATTAAGATAGTAGCCCGTTCAATGCAGTCTAAAAATTCTTTTTTATTAATTGAAACCTTTGTCTCATAATCGCTGGAAAGCATCTGATTGATCCGGAAATACTCACCTTCAATGAGTCTGGATACCACAATGGTATTATCAAACTCGAACATAATGTGGTTCTGGCTAAAGAAAATCAGGACTTCTTTTTCATTGTCGCCGTTTAAAATCTTGCTGACTTCGCTGAGAGTCTTTCCCGGTACAATGACTTTTATATTTTCATAGTGATCTTTTAACTCAATATTGCGGATTGAAATCCGGTGTCCGTCCAGAGAAACAACCTTTAATTCATTTTCAGAAACCTCGAATAATTCTCCTGTCATCATTTTATTGCTGTCGTTGGGAGAAATGGAAAAAATGGTCTGCCGGATCAGTTCTTTTAAAGTAAATTGAGAAAGGCAGATGTATTGATCCTTTTCAATATATGGAATATAAGAAAATTCGTCGCCGTCTCTTCCCTGTATGGTAAATACTGAGTTTTCACAGGAAATGACTGTTGCAAGTTTTTCGTCGCTTTCAATGGTAATTTCAGAATCTTCTCCGGAAAGCTTGCGGATAAT
Organism: uncultured Clostridium sp.; assembly: GCA_946498245.1. Lineage (GTDB taxonomy): Bacteria > Bacillota > Clostridia > Lachnospirales > Lachnospiraceae > UMGS1370. The sequence continues at coordinate 2,356 of CAMMNN010000037.1, forward strand.
TTCTGAAAACAGTTTGGCGTCCAGAGCGATTTTTCCTCTTTCTAAAATAACGCCTTCAACCTTTGTTTCAATTCCAAGTTCCATGTCGTTACCAGTTAATTTTATATCGGTACCGGATGCATCAATTAAGATACATTCTAATATGGACATGGTTGTTTTAGAAGGAACCGCTTTTAGTACAATGTTAATGCCGTTTAAGAGAGCGTCTTTTTGGAATGTCAGCTTCATAATTGTTAATAACTCCTTTGCTTGAGAGAATCAAAATAATGAGATAGATATAAAGTTTATTTCCGTAGTAATCGCAGTAGGGGCTGTGAATTTGTGTAAAAGCCTGAAATCCTAAGTTTAGAGAGGATTTTAGGGTGTTTATAACTATGTGAATAAGCCTTGTTAATTTAAAATGTTTCTGAAGGGTTATCCACATGGAAAAATGGCGGTACTTTCTGTACGAATTTATTCACAGCATATCCACAAAACTGTAAACAGTTTATTGTGGATTAATTTTTTTCTTCAAAATCTCAATAGTATTTTGAAGAGCCGGATCTTTGGGAAGATCTTTCGTAATTTTTTCAATTCCATGAATGACCGTAGTGTGATCCCGTCCCCCCAAAAATTTGCCGATTTGCTGCAGGGGAGTGCTGGTCATATTCCGGCACAGATACATGACAATCTGTCTGGCATTGGCGATCTCTTTATTGCGTTTCTGCCCTAGTATATCGATGGCCTGGATATTTAAATGGTCGGAAACGATCTGGAGGATCAAGTCGGGAGTGACTTCTCTGGCGGCGTTTGGGGAAATCAGATCCTTCAGGGCCTCTTCCGCCAGACCGGTGGTAATTTCCAGATTGTTCAGTTTGGAGAGGGCCACGATTTTGGTGAGTGCCCCTTCCAGTTCCCGGATATTGGATTTAATATTGGTAGCAATGTATTTAATTACTTCATTGTCAATATTGTATCCTTCCATTTCCTCTTTTTTACGGAGGATTGCCATACGTGTTTCGTAATCAGGAGATTGAATATCTACAGTCAGACCCCATTCAAAGCGGGAGCGAAGGCGCTCTTCCAGAGTTTCGATCTCTTTAGGAGGCTTATCTGAGGAGATAATAATCTGCTTTTTGGCTTCATGGAGTGCGTTAAAGGTATGGAAAAATTCCTCCTGAGTACTCTCTTTTCCGATAATGAACTGTATATCGTCAATGAGCAGAACGTCGTTATTGCGGTATTTTTCCCGAAATTCCGTAGTGGTAATGTTGTTTTTATTTCGTATGGCGTCAATCAGCTCATTGGTAAATTTTTCGGAAGTAACGTATAAAACCTTTGCATTAGGATTATTTTTTAATATAAAGTGAGCAATGGAATGCATCAGGTGAGTTTTTCCCAGTCCCACTCCTCCATAAATAAAAAGAGGATTGTAGATTTCTCCCGGAGATTCCGCAACTGCAAGAGATGCGGCGTGGGCCAGATTATTGTTAGCGCCTACCACGAAGGTATCAAAGGTATATTTTGGATTTAAATTGGCGCTTTGGATAATTTCCGGGCTGACCTCTTTTGTATTCTTTTTAATAAGAAGGTTTTCTGTAGAAGGAGCCATGGAATCCGCTTCATCTTTGGAAATAAAAAGGAGCTGGCATTCAACGCCCATTTTTTCTGCAATGGAAACCTCCAGGGGCAGACCGTATTTTTTCCGGATATACCCAATCATGTTGCTGTCGGGGACGACAATAGTAACCTTATTTCCATCTACAGAATGGACTTTCAGTGGAAGAAGCCATGTTTTGAAAGAAATATCCATGATTTCGTGTTCTTCCTTCATATAAAGCAGGATGTCATCCCAATTCTGCTGTAATTTTTCTAACATTTCCATTCTCCTAAATCTATAAAAATCAATAATGCATACTAGCCCAATCTAAATTACATTTTATACTAAATGGAATAATATTTCAATGAAAATACAAAAACTTTAAAAAAAATTGTGGATAACTTATGGATAAATCTGTGGAAACTATGTGAAACACCTGTGGAAGAAAGAAAAAGCTTTCGGTTATCCACACACTGTTGAAAAGAAAAAGCATAGATTATAAACAGCGTAAATTTGCTGTAAATTTAAAGAAAAGCAGGACAGGCATGTGGAAATATAAAAGTTATCCTTATACTTATCCACAATTTATCCACACTTTGGGGATAACGTTATGTAAATTAACAATCAGCTCAGGAAAATAGGAAAGTTTTTATGAAAATATGCTTGACGTAGCCTTGTTCCTTCGATATAATCAAGAGGATGTTTAACTAAAATAGTCGGAATATGTTTACTCATATTAAGAAGATATTGGTAAGAGGAGGTGTCCTGTATTTATGAAAATGACATTTCAGCCTAAAAAGAGGCAGAGATCAAAAGTTCATGGCTTCAGAGCTAGAATAAGCAGCGCAGGTGGAAGAAAAGTCTTAGCTGCAAGAAGAGCAAAAGGAAGAGCTAAGTTATCCGCTTAAATGTGAGAGGCCGCAAGTAATTGTGGCCTTTTTTGTATAACAGGAAACGGTGTTCCCTGCTATACAAAAGTCTTTGGCGCACTCCGCGCAGCGGAAAATGGCTGTTTACGCAGCCGCGCTCCGGCGCGTGTGTGCGTAGGGCGCACACTTTTTATAACAGGAAAATACATGAAACGATTTAGTTCAATTAAGAAAAACAGGGATTTTCAGAGGGTGTACGAAAACGGGAAATCCTACGCAAACAAAAGATTGGTTATGTATGTGGCGGAAAATGGATTGGAAGAAACCAGAATCGGTATTTCAGTCAGTAAAAAGGTTGGAAACAGTGTGGTCCGCCATCGCATGACACGGTTAATCAGAGAGATATTCCGCTTAAAAAAGGCAAATATTCGAAGTGGGTTAGACATCATAACGGTTGTCCGGGTGGCAGCAAAAGAATCCGATTATAAAGAATTAGAAGGCGCCTTTTGGCACCTGTGCGGACTGCATAACATCAAATTAGAATCGAAGTGATCTTATTATGATAGCAAAAATTTTTATTTTGTTAATCCGGGGGTATCAGATTTTTTTATCGCCTCTGAAGGTTAGGACTCACTGTATTTACACGCCTACGTGTTCTCAATACGCCATTGAAGCACTGCAGAAGTACGGCGCGTTAAAAGGTACATGGTTGGCTTGTAAAAGGATCCTGCGTTGTAATCCTTTTGCAAAAGGCGGTTATGATCCAGTTCCGTAAAATCAAGGAGGTAATCCATTGGAAACGCTATTATTAACAAAAGCAAATAACTTTTTTTCGTTTGGTCCGGTAGCGGATATTCTGGGCTGGATCATGGATCTATTGTTTCGGTTTACGAATCTTTTCGGAATCGTCAACATAGGTCTTTGTATTATTCTGTTTACGGCAGTTATTAAATTGGTTTTGTTTCCTTTAACCATCAAACAGCAGAAGTCTTCTAAATTAATGGCGGTTATGCAGCCGGAAATGAAGATGATTCAGGAAAAGTATAAAGGAAAGACGGATCAGCAGTCTATGATGATGCAGAACCAGGAAATGAAGGCATTGTATGAAAAATACGGCACTTCTATGACCGGCGGCTGTCTGCAGCTCATTATTCAGATGCCAATTCTGTTTGCATTGTATCAGGTTATTTTGAATATTCCTGCGTATGTTCCGTCTGTCCGCGCTGTATTTGATACGGTTGTAAATGCCATTGGCGGTATGAATGCAGCCGATGTTTTAACACAGTTCGCTACGGATAATAATATTTCCATGGCTACCATTAAGGCAATTACAGACACTGACAAAATTGTGGACTTGCTTTATAAGCTGACTCCCAGCCAATGGACTGGCCTGGAGGCGTTATTCCCTCAGGCACAGCAGGTGATTCATGAGTGTGCTCTTCAGATTGAAAGCATGAACAGCTTCTTAGGACTGAATCTGACAGAGGCTCCCTGGCAGGGACTTACGCCGAATCTGGCGTGGCTGATTCCCATTGCCTCCGGTCTGGCTCAGTGGTATAGTACAAAACTGATGACGGCTAATCAGACAGTGGCAACGGATGAGAATACGCCAGGGGCTTCTATGATGAAGTCTATGAACATCTATATGCCCTTAATGTCTGTTTTCTTCTGTTTTACCTTTGCATCCGGCGTTGGTTTATACTGGGTTTCCAGTAGTGTGTTTATGATTATTCAGCAGATGGCTGTCAACGCTTACTTAAAGAAAATCGATGTAGATGAGATGGTAAAGCAGAACATTGAAAAAGCCAACAAGAAGAGGGCTAAACAGGGCCTTCCTCCTGTAAAACAGAATCAAAACGCCAGCCTGGACTGGAAGCATATCCAGCAGGAAAATGAAAAGCGTGAAGCGGCTCGTATGGAGAAGATTGCAAAAAGTCAGGCTCAGGCAAAGGAATCCACGGAGTATTATAATCAGAATGCAAAGCCGGGAAGCCTTGCGGCAAAAGCGGGTATGGTACAGAAATATAATGAAAAGCACGAGAAGCGTAAATAATCAGGAGGGGTTTTGCCATGGAAATGATTACAATTTCTGCAAAAACAGTGGATGAAGCGGTTACAAAGGCATTGATTCAGTTAGAAACCACCAGTGATAAACTGATTTATGAAGTTGTGGAAAAGGGCAGCACCGGTTTTTTGGGGATCGGAGCAAAGCCGGCTATTATTAAGGCCGGAAAAAAGGTGACGCCGGAAGACAAGGCCAGGGATTTTCTGAACCAGGTATTTGAAGCCATGGGACTGGCTGTTGTTATAGAAGTAAATTACAATGAAGAAGAGAAGGAAATGTCCATTAATCTGGTTGGAGATGATATGGGAATCCTTATCGGCAAGAGAGGGCAGACCTTAGATTCTCTTCAATACCTGGTAAGCATGGTTTTAAACAAAGAGAGCGACGGGTATCTGAGAGTGAAGCTGGATACGGAAAATTACCGTTCCAGAAGAAAAGAAACTCTGGAAACCTTAGCGAAAAATATTGCTTACAAGGTGAAAAGGACAAAGAGAAGCGTTTCTCTGGAGCCTATGAATCCTTATGAAAGAAGAATTATCCATGCGGCTCTTCAGAATGATAAGTATGTTACCACCAGAAGCGAAGGGGAAGAGCCTTTCCGCCACGTAGTTATTTTCTTAAAGAGGGAGACTGGCAGAAGGGATCGTCTGGCTAATAAGGAAAAAAAGGAAATATAGGATAAAACATATAGCGCAGAAAGATGATGCTGCCAGGGCATGTCGGATGGTTGGAAAACCGCTGGCAGTCAGGCAGCATCTTTTTTATTCTATAGATTGGCAGTTTTAGAAAAGAGGGCGGCAGATTGAAAGCAGAAACGATAGCGGCAATTGCTACGGCTATGAGTGATTCCGGAATTGGAATTATCCGCGTAAGCGGTCCGGAGGCATTTTCCATTACGGATCAAATTTTTAAAAGAAAATCAAAGAAACCATTATCTGAAGAAGAAGCCAATACGATTCATTACGGATTTATTTGTGATGGGGAAGAAAAAATAGATGAAGTATTGGTAATGATTATGAAGGCTCCCCGCAGTTATACGGCGGAAGATACTGTGGAGATCGATTGTCACGGCGGCGTTCTGATGATGAAAAAAATTCTGGAATTGGTAATCAGAAAAGGAGCCAGGGCGGCGGATCCCGGAGAATTTACGAAAAGAGCTTTTCTAAATGGAAGGATCGATCTGTCCCAGGCAGAAGCCGTTATTGATGTGATCCAGGCGAAAAATGAGTACGCTCTAAAAAGCTCGGTGAGTCAATTAAGGGGTTCTGTTTCAAAAAAAATAAAGGCTCTCAGGTCTGAGATCCTTTATGAAATCGCATTTATTGAATCGGCTTTGGATGATCCGGAGCATATTTCCCTGGACGGGTACGGAGAACGGCTGTCAGGCCTGGTTCAGAGCTGGATTGATCAGACGGAACATCTTCTTTCGTCAGCGGACAAGGGTAAAGTGATGAAAGAGGGGATTAAAACCGTTATTGTAGGAAAGCCCAATGCCGGAAAATCCTCTTTAATGAATGTTTTGGTAGGAGAGGAGAGAGCCATTGTAACGGAAATTGCCGGTACTACAAGAGATACTCTGGAGGAACACATTTATCTCCACGGAATCAGTTTAAATGTAGTGGATACGGCGGGAATACGGGAGACAAAGGACGTAGTAGAGCAGATCGGCGTTTCCAGGGCCAGAAATGCGGCAAAAGAAGCAGATTTAATCATTTATGTAGTGGACGGATCCTGCCCTCTGGATGAAAATGACGGAGAAATTATGGAATTTATCCGGGATAAAAAGGCGGTTGTTCTTTTAAATAAATCGGATTTGTCTATGGTGGTTTCCGCTGAAGAATTGGAGAAGAGATCCTGCCATAAGGTGATTCCCATTTCGGCAAAAGAGGAAACGGGAATCGAGAGTCTGGAAGAAGAAATCAAGGCAATGTTTTATCAAGGGGACATCCGTTTTAATGATGAAATTTATATTACCAATGTCCGTCATAAAGCGGCTTTGGAGGAAACGGAAAAGAGCCTGAAAATGGTAAAAGAAAGTATTGAAAACGGAATGCCGGAAGATTTTTATTCCATTGATTTAATGGACGCCTACGGGCAGTTGGGGAGTATTATCGGGGAAGAAATAGGAGAGGATTTGGTGAATGAAATTTTCAGCAAATTCTGCATGGGAAAGTAAACAGGATTAAGATATACTTGGAGGAAGAGAAGATGCCATATTTGGAGGAATCATATGACATTGCGGTAGTAGGGGCCGGACACGCCGGCTGCGAAGCCGCTTTAGCCTGTGCCCGCCTGGGACTGGAAACCATTGTTTTTACAGTCAGTGTTGACAGTATTGCCCTGATGCCCTGCAATCCTAATATCGGGGGCAGTTCCAAAGGCCATTTAGTGCGGGAGCTGGACGCCCTGGGCGGAGAAATGGGAAAAAATATTGATAAAACCTTTATTCAGTCAAAAATGCTCAATGAGTCTAAGGGCCCTGCAGTCCACTCCCTGAGAGCCCAGGCGGATAAACAGGACTATACCCGTCATATGAGACAGACTTTGGAAAATACGGAAAATCTGACTGTGCGTCAGGCGGAAGTATCGGAACTTGTAGTGGAAAACGGAAGGATCACAGGAGTTAAGACACTTTCCGGAGCCATATACCACACAAAGGCGGTGGTTCTTGCAACAGGAACTTACTTAAAGGCCCGCTGTATTTACGGCGATGTCAGCAATCCTACGGGTCCAAACGGGCTTCAGGCTGCCAATCACCTGACAGATTCTTTAAAAGCCAATGGAATAGAAATGTTCCGGTTTAAAACGGGAACCCCCGCCAGAGTTGATAAGAGAAGCATTGATTTTACAAAGATGGAAGAGCAGAAGGGCGATGAAAGAATCGTTCCGTTTTCTTTTTCTACGGATCCGGATTCGATTCAAAAGGATCAGGTTTCCTGCTGGCTTACCTATACCAATGAAGAAACTCACCGGATTATCCGGGAAAATCTGGATCGCTCCCCCCTGTTTTCCGGTGCTATTGAGGGAACCGGGCCGAGATACTGTCCTTCTATAGAGGATAAGGTGGTGAAATTTCCGGATAAGAACCGCCATCAGGTATTTATTGAGCCGGAAGGACTCTATACCAATGAGATGTACCTTGGGGGAATGTCCAGTTCTCTGCCGGAGGACGTTCAATACGCTATGTACCGGACAGTACCAGGGCTGGAAAATGTAAAAATCGTAAGAAATGCATATGCCATTGAATACGACTGCATTAACTCTTTAGAGCTGAAGCCAACTCTGGAATTAAAAAAGATTTCCGGCTGTTTCTGCGGAGGGCAGTTTAACGGCAGTTCCGGTTATGAGGAGGCGGCGGTGCAGGGATTTATGGCAGGAGTCAACGCTGCCATGAAGGTTCTCGGGAGAGAACCCATTGTCTTAGATCGCTCTCAGGCTTATATTGGTGTATTGATTGACGATTTGGTTACAAAGGAAAACCATGAGCCTTACCGAATGATGACTTCCAGGGCTGAGTACCGCCTTCTTTTGCGTCAGGATAACGCGGATCTTCGTTTGAGAAAAATAGGTTATCAGATTGGATTGGTATCAGAAGAAGAGTACCAAAAGCTATTAAAAAAAGAAGAGCAAATACAGGAAGAAATACAGCGGTTAAATAAGACCAATATCGGGGCTAATGAGGAAGTGCAGAGTTTTTTGGAAAGCCATGGAAGCACTCCTTTAAAGACAGGCGCAACTTTGGCGGAATTAGTGCGTAGACCGGAATTGAACTATTTTATGTTAACTAAAATAGATTCAAAGAGGCCTAAATTGCCGCGAGATGTACAGGAACAAGTGGATATTAATATAAAATACGAAGGATATATCCGTCGTCAAATGCAGCAGGTAGCTCAGTTTAAGAAAATGGAAGGAAAAAAACTGCCGGAAAATTTTGACTACAGTACGGTAAAAAGTTTAAGAAGAGAGGCTGTGCAGAAATTGAATCAGCTTCAGCCGGTATCAGTCGGCCAAGCTTCCAGAATATCCGGAGTTTCTCCTGCGGACATTTCTGTCTTATTAGTATATTTGGAGCAAAAAAGACAGGAAAGAAAGAGAGAGCAGGAACAGAAACAAGGATAGAAGAGGAACGGTTACAAGAGCAGTAACAGGAAGTCTTACAAGTATAACTGCAGAATTAGCTGTAAGATAATGGGGCAGCAGTTAATCATATGAGGAATAGACATGGATAAACAGTTTAAAGAGTGGATGGAGCTTGGAACGAAAAATATTGGAATTTCACTGACAGAAAGGCAGATTGATCAATTTTACCGTTACTATGAAATGTTGATAGAAACCAATAAGGTTATGAATCTGACAGCTATTACGGAAATGAAAGATGTTGTCACGAAGCATTTTGTAGATAGTTTGGCTTTAGTGAAAGTTATGAAATTGGAAAACAGCGTTGCTAAGATCATAGATGTGGGAACAGGAGCAGGTTTTCCGGGTATCCCTTTAAAAATAGTATTTCCGGATTTAAAAATCACGCTTTTAGATTCATTGAATAAGCGTGTGAAATTTTTACAGTCTGTAATAAATGAATTGGAGTTAGAGGAAATAGAGGCGCTTCATGGAAGAGCTGAGGACTTTGGAAGTCATGGGGATTATAGAGAAATGTACGATTACTGTGTTTCAAGGGCAGTGGCAAATCTTTCTACTTTATCAGAATATTGTCTTCCATTTATAAAGGTAGGAGGCGCTTTTGTATCCTATAAATCCGGTAATATAGAAGAGGAGTTGAGACAGGCACAAAAAGCAATTAAAGAATTAGGAGGTTCTGTCAGAGATTTAGTAAAATTTTCCTTGGAAGAGGAGGGGGAGCGCTCTTTTGTAATAATAGAGAAAAAAGCTCCTACAAAGAAAAAATATCCGAGAAAGGCTGGACTCCCTTCAAAAGAGCCATTGAATTAAATTATAGACTTTATCAGCCAATAAAAGGCAGACAATTTTATATCTCTGAATATGTATAGTAAAACAGGGTAAATGTTTCACGTGAAACATTTACCCTGTTTTTATAATAGATTAAAACTTGTAAATTAAAAATACATATCAATTGCTTTTAAAACTTCAGAAGGAGATTCTAATTGCGGAAGATATTTTGTATCAGAAATCGTTGTATATTCTACAGCAGGATTATGAAGTTTGTACTCATTGAAGATTTCATCAATGTTATTTACGCTGGCCCCTCCAACTAAATAAATGCTATTATCAATTTTCTTTAAACTATTTAAAATATTACATTTTGTGTAATTACACTGTACACTGGAATATACAGATTTCGGAGAATCACCCAAATGGGCCGATTCATAGTAAGCGTCAATAAAACTTGATCTGACAGAATAAGGATTATAAAAATAATTTTTGCAAAACCGATCCTGAATAGCCTGTTTGCTGACAGCAATATTGTATAAAAGCGTACCGATAATAGGAAAATCCAAAATAAACTTATATATTTTGGCATTTTTTCCTGGCAATTGGCTGCTGGAAAGAATGCTTTCAGGATTGATTAGAAGAAGACGATCAAAAAGGTCAGGATTCAAACTGCAAGCCATAAGTGTAAGAGAAGAAGAGGAACCAGAAGCTACAACGTCTGTCCTGTGTCCGATTTCAGAGCGAATAAAATCTGCCAAAAGCTGTACATACAAGTAATTGGTATAGGTGATATTTGGTTTTTCGGAACGTCCGCATCCAAGCAAATCAATAGCATAAACAGTATAATGCTGGCTAAGGGACTGAATAAGAAAAGTCCATTCATAACTGCTGGATTCCGGCATTAAATCGTGAATTAGAAGAAGAGGTTTTCCGTTTCCAGACACTGTATAATGAATAGTGCCAAGGCGCCATTTGTAACAGCGGGCTTCTGGCTTTACAAGTAAATTTCGAGAAGTAGCAGATAATTTAATTGCCTGATTAATGAGAGCAGTTGCGGCTGCTGTTCCAGTTGATAATAATAAAAGAGTTAATAATTTATTTTTTGCCTTCATAAATTACCTCCCGACATAATGGAATTATCTTTATTATAATACAAGGTATAGGCGAATACAAGGAGGAAAAGCACCGCTTTTCTTATAATGAAGCGTCCTTTAAATAGTATCAATTTAAAAATGTTTCACGTGAAACATTTTAAATAATATGCAAGTTTACCATAGGAATCAGCAACAAAGTATGCTATAATGTGAACTACTTAGCAAAGAATACAGTTGATGTAAATTTGAAATGAAGGGACTAAAAGCAATATTATGGGAAGAGTAATTGCAATTGCAAACCAAAAAGGCGGAGTAGGAAAGACAACCACGGCGATTAACTTATCCGCATGTTTGGCAGAAGCCGGACAGAAAGTTTTGGTAGTGGATTTTGATCCTCAGGGAAATGCTACCAGCGGTTTTGGTTTGGAAAAAGGCCACATTGAAAAAACAGTATACCAGATGTTAATCGGAACCAGCCAAATAGAAGAGTGTATTGAGGAAGAAGTTCAAGAAAATTTGGATATACTTCCTTCTGATGTAAATTTAGCCGGTGCAGAGATTGAACTTCTGGAAATGGATAATAAGGAATCTTTGCTAAGGGAAAATTTAAAGGCTGTTAAAAGGGATTACGATTTTATTATTATTGATTGCCCGCCTTCTCTGAATTTGCTGACAATCAATGCATTGACAGCAGCAGATACAGTTATTGTTCCGATTCAGTGTGAGTATTATGCACTAGAAGGATTGAGCCAAATTCTAAAAACCATTAATTTAGTAAAGCGCAAGTTAAATCGAAAACTAGAGCTGGAAGGCGTCGTATTCACGATGTATGATGCCAGAACAAATTTGTCACTGGAAGTAGTAGAGAGTGTAAAAAACAGCTTAAATCAAAATATTTATAAAACAATTATACCAAGAAATGTAAGACTGGCGGAAGCACCAAGCCATGGTATGTCCATAAATCTCTATGATTCCAGATCCAGCGGAGCAGAGAGTTACCGATTGTTGGCAGCAGAAGTGATAAGCAGAGGGGAAGATATTTAGTATGACAAAATCAGCAAAAAAGGGATTAGGCAAAGGATTAGGAGCGCTTCTGGGAGGGGATTTGGCAGAAGAAGAGCTGGTGGAAAAGGAACAAAACACGGAAGTAAAAATAGTAGAAGTACCACAAGAGATCTACATAAAAATATCATTAATTGAGCCAAATAAAGAGCAGCCCAGAAGAGAATTTGATAAAGAACAGATGGAGGAATTGGCGGAATCTATTCGTCAGTATGGGGTCCTGCAGCCAATTATGGTTCAAAAGAACGGTGAGTTATACGAGATTATTGCAGGTGAGAGACGCTGGCGGGCGGCTAAAATGGCAGGATTAAAAGAAGTACCTGTTATTATCAGAGAATACGATAAGCAGAAAAAAATGGAAATCAGCCTGATTGAAAATGTTCAAAGGGCGGATTTAAATCCTATTGAAGAAGCAGCGGCTTATCAGCGTCTGATAGAGGAATTTGGTTTAAAACAAGAAGAAATAGCAGAGCGCGTCTCCAAAAATAGAGCTACCATTGCCAATAGCCTGCGTCTTTTGAAGTTGGATAAAAGGGTTCAGGAGCTGCTGATTCAGGGAAAAATATCCGGCGGCCATGCCAGAGCGCTGCTGGCCATGGAGGATGGAGATCAGCAGTTTGCCACAGCGGAATTGATTATTAAAAACCAATTAAGCGTAAGGGAAGTTGAAAAGCTGGTAAAGTCCCTCTTAAAACCAAAAAAGGAAAATCCTAAAAAAGAAGAAAAAGATATTGGATTTATCTTTCGGGATTTAGAAGAACGAATGAAAAGCATTATGGGAACAAAGGTTTTGATTCATCGAAAGGATAAAAGTAAAGGCCGTATAGAAATCGAATACTATTCTGAATCCGAGTTGGAGAGAATCGTGGAATTAATCGAATCGATCCAGGAGAAATAGTAAATTGAAAAGGCATCACAAATGAATTAGATATACAGAAGTGCAGAGGGAGTGATAATTAGATAATGGGTAATCAGGAAATACAAAATAATTTATTCAGTCAATTAGGGTTGGATCCCAGCTATATTATAATTGGACTGGGAGTTTTAACTCTAATACTGTTAATCATAGTAATTGTATGCATTGTAAAATTGAATAAGCTTTATCGAAGATATGACTATTTCATGCGTGGAAGAGACGCAGAATCTTTAGAAGGCTATATTGTCAGTATGGGAGATGAGATACTGAAACTCCAAAATGAAGATAAGGGATACAGAGAGTCTATCCGATCCATTAATCGCAATCTTCGGGCCTCCTATCAAAAATTCGGTTTAGTGAGATATAATGCATTTAAAGGCATGGGAGGAAATCTAAGTTTCGCAATGGCATTATTGGATTATACCAATAGCGGTTTTGTTTTAAACTCCGTACACAGCCGGGAAGGCTGCTACCTTTATCTGAAGCGGGTAGATATGGGACAGACAGATGTTCTTCTGGGAAATGAAGAGAAAGAAGCGCTGGAACAAGCCTTGGGATACGTAGAACCCAAAGAAAGCTGAGTTTAAAAGGGACAGGAAAAAACAGGCAAATAAGTGATTGACAAGAGTACCATGTGCTGTTATACTATAAAACAATAACGTAATAAACAGGCGATGAGGCCCCTTCCAAAATAGGATAGGGGTTTTTTTGTCTAAATAAGGAGGAAAAGCAATATGTCTTACGTTGATGAAGTGTACGAAAAAGTAGTTGCAAAAAATCCTGGTGAAACGGAATTTCATCAGGCCGTTAAGGAAGTACTGGATTCCTTAAAGCTGGTAATTGAGGCAAATGAAGAAAAGTATCGCAGAGAAGCGATTTTGGAGCGCCTTGTAGAACCGGAGAGAATTATTTCCTTCCGTGTTCCGTGGGTAGATGATAAGGGACAGGTGCAGGTAAACAAAGGATTCCGCGTTCAGTTTAACAGCGCTATCGGACCTTACAAGGGCGGTCTACGCCTGCATCCTTCCGTAAATCAGAGTATCTTAAAATTCCTGGGATTTGAACAGGTATTTAAAAACTCCTTAACTGGTCTGCCTATCGGCGGCGGTAAAGGCGGTTCTGATTTTGATCCCAAGGGTAAGTCTGACAGAGAAGTTATGGCCTTCTGCCAGAGCTTTATGACAGAACTTTGCAAGTATATCGGCGCGGATCAGGACGTTCCGGCAGGCGATATTGGCGTTGGCGCCAGAGAGATTGGTTATCTCTATGGACAGTATAAGAAAATTACAGGACAATACGAAGGCGTTCTGACAGGAAAAGGACTGACCTACGGCGGTTCTCTGGCTCGTACTCAGGCAACAGGATACGGCTTGGTTTATATGGTTGTTGAAATGTTAAAGCATGAGGGACAGGAACTGGCTGGAAAGACAGTCGTTATTTCCGGTTCCGGAAACGTAGCGATTTACGCAACTGAGAAAGCACAGCAGTATGGCGCAAAGGTAGTAGCTCTCAGCGATTCCAACGGATATATATATGACAAAGACGGCATTAAGCTGGACGTAGTAAAAGAGATTAAGGAAGTTCGCCGCGGCCGTATTAAAGAGTATGTAGATGCAGTTCCCACTGCCGTGTATACAGAAGGAAAAGGCATCTGGACGATTCCTTGTGATGTCGCTCTTCCTTGCGCGACTCAGAATGAATTAAATCTGGAAGATGCAAAGACATTAAAGGCAAACGGCTGTATGCTGGTTGCAGAGGGCGCAAATATGCCTTCTACCAGAGAAGCAACAGACTACTATTTAGAGAACGGCATTTTATTTATGCCCGGTAAAGCAGCAAACGCCGGCGGCGTAGCAACCTCTGCTCTGGAGATGACTCAGAACAGCGAGCGTCTGTCCTGGAGTTTTGAAGAAGTAGATGAAAAGCTTCACGGAATTATGGTAAATATTTTTGCAAAAGCGGCTGATGCAGCAGAGCGTTACGGTGTTCCCGGCAATTACGTAGCAGGAGCAAATATTGCAGGCTTTGAAAAAGTTGTCGACGCAATGATGGCTCAGGGTATTGTATAATTCTATAAAATGGTATATAATGAAGCTGATTGAAGCAATTGTCAATTAGTATTTAGAATAAGGCGGAGTCAATTCTTCGCCTTATTTTGTTCTATGGGTAAAAGATAAATTCGTTATTAAGTAAAAATACTGGACGTCAAAACAGAACAAATGTTCTATTTAAACAATTTTTCAGAATAGAAAAATGAAGCAGCAGGGACAGAATTGCAGAAAGCGGAGGTGAAAAGAAAATGCATAAATATTTACGATCAGTAGGGTTTTCTATGTATCAGACGAAAGCAGAGATTAAAGACTTGCTGAAAAATTTGCTGGAAGAACAGGGAGAAATGCTCCAGCTAGAAATAAATTCGGAAACCGTGTGTCAGATTCAGATCGAAGCGGCTCCGGGGCTGGGGATTTGTATCGTAGGAGAATTAAAAGAGGACAAAAGCCTGGAGGCAGAGTATTATTTTCCCTATTTGATTGGAAAAGAAATAACCTCTACGGCAGAATGCTCTGTCCAGAGACATACGGAAAGAGAGACCTTTGCAGGACTTTTAGATGAGTACCGGGTGGGAATTTCTTTGATATTTTATATCAATAATTCCATAGAGTACCGGATACGCCGTCAGAGCAGGAAAAACTGCCAGATCGATTCAGCCCATTTAAGCGGTTTGAGTGTAAAGGGAAAAATTCTTCTTCCTATCCAAAAAACAGCCGTTCAGATTGAACAGTCCAAACTCGCTTCCAGAACTCGAAGCAGTTTGTTAGAAGCGGCCAAAAATGGGGATGCAGATGCAATCGATACGCTGACCATAGAAGATATTGACTTATACTCCCAGGTGACAAAGAGGGTTCAGAAGGAAGATTTGTATTCGATTATTGATTCCTGCTTTATGCCATGCGGAATTGAGTGCGATCAGTATTCGGTAATCGGAGAAATCAAGGCAATTGACTGCAGAGAAAATAAATTTACGGGAGAAAAAGTTTACGACTTGACTCTGGAGAGCTGCGACCTGACTTTTCATGTAGGAATCAATGAAAAGGATCTGGTTGGGGAACCCAAAGTGGGCCGGAGATTTAAAGGCCAGATTTGGATGCAGGGAACTGTAGACTTTAAGGAGTAAGAAAATAGGCTTGATTTTTTCTTGAAAATAGGTTACTATATAATTCGTTATTACAGGGCTGCGGTTTTACAGACAGTGATTGGCCCTGTAATGACGAATTGAAAGTCCTCGTAGTTAAATGGATATAACAGACGCCTTTTAAGAAAGTGTTATAACATACACCTAAGTAAAAAGGCGATTGACAAGAGTTCAGATTACAAGTACAATTTAATAGATTTTCAAATGTCGCTATAGCTCAGTTGGATAGAGCGACCGCCTCCTAAGCGGTAGGCCGGAGGTTCAAATCCTCTTAGCGACGCTAAAAACTTTGCCGAAAACCTTGTTTCTTACGTTAAAGGTTTTCGGCATTTTCTATTTGCGTGAGGTACGAGCCAAGCGGAAATACTGGCATTTCCATTTGGCGATGTCCGCGACACCGGCATTGCCGGTGTCCGAGAAAAATCGAATGCATAGCAATGTGCGATTAGCAAGAGCCATTTCTGATAATCAATCAAAGCCAGAAAACAGTCGAACTTGTGATATACGGCATAAATTAGCCTGCTAATTATTAGCAGGATTTTAGTACCGTCCGACATTGAGTTATCTGGCTTTGAGATAAGGCTTATCAATGCTCTGGCGGCGGCTGACAGCGTGATTATCTCGACACAGCCGCACTACCTTTCAGCGAAAGGTCGGGAGCTGTTGCTTCGCTCCGTGTCAATGGGCAAGCGGTAAATCAATCCCAAGCTGCGGAGAGACAGTATTTTAATGACAAAAAGATTGCCCTTCTTCTTTGTAGATTTATGTGGTGAAACCTCTGCCGTATGGTATAATGGGTTTGTCGAGAAAAGATGTTTGAGGTAACAGGCTGTTACTTCAAAGCAGATGGTACATAGAACTTGAAATGTCAAATTGGCATAGCAAGATAAATTTGAGCTCCCAGATTGGAATTTCAAATTATGAGTTTGTAACTTGAAGTCACAAATTGTGATTTCAAGTTTCCTACGATTTTGAGGTTTCAATTTGGCACCGCAAAAATAGAAAGGACGATAAGCATGGCTGATATTGAGCAGAAAGCTTTGTCAAAAGTTAATACGGATATTCAAGAGCCACATACTGAGATAACACAATTTGATATAAGAAGTATGATTTACGTTATTCGTAATCAGCAGGTTATGATAGATAGTGATTTAGCAATGCTGTATCAAGTAGAAACTAAACGATTAAATGAAGCAGCAAAACGTAATATTTCACGTTTTCCAGAAAGATTCCGATTTCAACTGACGAAAAAGGAGTATGAAATCTTGAAGTCGCAAATTGCGACTTCAAGATTGGAAGATGATAATGGATATGGAGGGCGCAGGAAATTGCCGTATGTCTTCACGGAACAAGGAATAGCAATGCTTTCTGCTGTTTTGCGTAGTGATGTTGCTATTCGAGTAAGTATTAGGATTATGGATACTTTTGTGGAAATGCGGAAGTATATGGCAAATACATCTTTGTTATATGAACGGTTAAACGCAATGGAGGTTCGCCAGATAAATTACCAAAACGAAACAGATGAGCGTTTTGAAAGAGTTTTTGAGTACATATCCGGGCATGAAGAAGCTAGTCAAAAAGTATTCTTTGACGGGCAGATTTATGATGCGTTCAGCCTGATTGTCAGCCTGATACAAAAGGCGAAAAAGGAAATCACGTTGATAGACGGATATGTGGACGTGGGAACATTGAATTTACTCTCAAAGAAAAATAAGAATGTGTCCGTGACAATCTACACGCAGAAACAGACAAAGCTCACGAAAATAGATGTAGAGAATTTTAATACACAGTATCCGACCTTAGAAGTGAAATATACAAAGGTATTCCATGACCGTTTTTTAATTCTTGACCGAGAAACAGCTTACCATGTGGGAGCGTCCTTGAAAGACGCAGGCAAAAAATGTTTTGGCATTAACCTCATTCAAGATGCAGGGATTATCCGAGATATATTGCAAAGGTTGGAACTGGAAACAGAGGAATGATGTTTGAAGTCGCAATTTGCGACCTCAAAAAATTGTAACTCTGTAACCGCTATGCTGAAATGATAGCAAGTCAAACGATACAGTCGGCTTGCTAATTTCCTGAAAAACATAGGCGTCAAAACCACTTAAAATTAGCAGGGATACGGAGGTACGAAGTAACATTCGTAATCAGTGAAAAGCCAGTAAATGCGGGGATTAGATAACACTACAAGAGAGCTGCGTGACCGCTCTGGTCGCCACTCCTAAGCGGTAGGCCGGAGGTTCAAATCCTCTTAGCGACGCTAAAAACTTTGCCGAAAACCTTGAACGTGAGAAATTTGCTTTTCACGTTCAAGGTTTTCGGCGTTTTTTATTTGTGGGAGGTACGAGTCAAGCGGAAATACTAGGGTTTCCATTTGGCGGCGCCCGAGAGAAATCGAACTTGTGATATACGATAGATATTAGCCTGATAATTTGTCCTAAAATTCCATAGTTTACAAAAGTGAGCAAAAAAAGAGAGGTAATTAAAGCGGCGAAGCGGTATGATAGGGATAGGAGTTGGCAGACAGGGAGGCGAAGAAATGGAGTGGTTAAAAAATATCGGGGCGGCTATAGATTATATTGAAGAAAATCTGGATAAGGAATTGTCCTACGAAACAGCGGCTGGGATTGCCTGCTGTTCACCGCATTATTTCCAAAGGATTTTTTCGTATATTTTCGGGATTTCATTAGCTGAATATGTACGGCGTCGAAAGATGACGCAAGCAGCTTTTGAGCTTCAAAGAACGGACAGCAAGGTTATGGATATTGCTTTGAAATACGGATATTCTTCCCCGACTTCTTTTAACCGGGCCTTTCAAAGTGTTCATGGAGTCACGCCTGCATCGGCTAAAAGTAAGGGCTGCAGCCTGAGTGCATACCCTCCTATGAGTTTTTCTGTCAAGGTGACAGGAGGCAGCAGCATACCATACCATATTGAAGAAAAAGAGAGTCTCCGGATGGTTGGAATAAAGATGCCGTTAGTTGAGGACATGGAAGAAAATATGCATAAAATACCGCTTTTTTGGAAACAGGCATTCCATAGAAATCAGATTGCAGAATTAGAGAGTCTATGCAATGGAAGACCTTGTGGAATCCTGGGAGTGAGCGTTTATGGCAGCGCTGAAAATTTTTATTATTATATAGGCGCTGCCAGTGATGCTCCTGTGCCGGAGGGAATGTCAGAATACAGGATTCCGGAAGCCACGCGGGTGGTGTTTGAGAACAATGGAAGTCTAAAAGAGGACGTGCAGGGCATATTTCGACGTTTTATGACAGAATTTCTTCCGTTTTCCGGATATGACTATGCAGGCCTGCCGGATATAGAAGTATATCCCTTTTCTGCTGACAAGCTCATGAGAGGCCATTCTGAAGTATGGATTGCTATAAAAAAGGCAAAGGAGAATGAATGATGTACCATTTACGGCTTAGCGGGAATCATTATCAGATGGGAGTAAAAAGGGGAACCGTTTTTCGAAAAGCAGGAGTTTCTTTTCCCCTGCATTTAGACGATTTTCAGCTCAACCATGGCAGGGAAAGTGAAAAGATTCTTAAACACTTTTTTCCAGAGGTATGCGAAGAAGTTCAAGGTGTTGCCAATACCATTGGGATTGATTATCTGCATTTTATTTCCTGGCTCTTATGTATGGGCTGCTGTATGTATAATCTGGAAGGTAATATTCCTATAGAAGCAATTCCAGCAGAAATAAGGGGCTGCACAGCATTTGCCTGCCATGTAGAAAATAGAATAATATATGGAAGAAACAATGATTTGCCGCCATATCTAAAGAAAGGAAGCAAAAGCGAAATCTATGTTCCGGAAAGAGGAAACAAATTTAATTTGACGACTTCGTCATTTATCAATGGAGAGGAAGGGCTTAATGAGCACGGTCTGGCTGCAGCCATGACATTTGTATTAACTGAGCTAAAAGAGATAAGGCCGGGATTTAATTCATGTTTTATCGTCAGATACCTTCTGGAAAAAGCGGTTAATGCGGAAGAGGCCATGGCTATGCTTATGGAATTGCCAATAGCTTCTAACTGCAATATTTTACTTGCTGACAAAAGCGGCAATATGTTAGTAGTGGAATGTACGCCAAATGTCAAGAAGATTCGTGAAGCTGTGACAATAGACGGAGGCCGTATCGTCTGTACGGTAAATAGTTTTATATCCGATGAAATGAGGCCCTATGACGCTGCAAAAGGAAATGACTACGATTCGCAGGAAAGGTATTCTGTAGTTATGAATGATTTCTTTAGTCATATAGAGGGCGATGTGATTGGAACGGCACAAAGGCTTTTAAAAGGGGAATATGGATTTATGTGCCAATATAATGATCCGAATTTTGGAACGGTATGGAGTTCTGTTTTTGACTTAAAGGATTTGATGATTTATCGGGCCGAAGGGGACCCGAGAAGAAAGAAATTTATAACAGACAAGAGATTACATAATATAGTTTTAAGATAGAGATAGTAACTGCCGCAGGCCGGATTTTTCTGGAATGGGGCAGTTTTGTTCTATTAGGAAATTCCTCTGAATTTCCTAATAAAACAAAAAGCCCTCCGGGCAGGAACGCACTGCGGCGGAGAGGAGTTATGTCGCTAAAGCGACACAACCCAGGCGAAGAATCCTGAAAAGCAGGATTCTTTTTTAATAATACAGAAACCTGGCAGAAATATTTTTCAAAACAAATTGCTTTATAATGGTTCCAACAGTAAGAAAGGGAAAGGTAGCGAAAGATGTTCTGTGAATACTTGCTTTTGTTTTATCTGGCCAGTATAGGGGGCTGGATCTGGGAAGCAGTGGTTTTTTGGATTTCTCATGGCTTTTCTTATTCTCTGCCGTATTTGGTCATTTCTTATCGTGGGGTTCTGCATGGCACATGGGCGCCGATTTATGGCGTTGGATTTATCCTGTTGGTTTTATTATGGAATGTGCTTAGAAAAAGAAAGATTCCATTTTATGTTGGCAGTATTATATCCTGCGCTGTTGTTGAATACGGAACAGCGTGGATTTTAGAAGAACTGTTTCACGCGAAATGGTGGGATTATTCCAATGCTTTTTTAAATTTGGACGGAAAAATCTGTTTTGTAAGTGTTGTCGGATTTGGCATAGTCGGCGCTGCCGCAGTTATTCAGTTTATGCCTGTGTTCCAAAAAGCGGTGAACCAAATACCTGCAAAAATATTGCGGATTACTTGTATTATTTTGTCAGCCTTTTTTCTATTGGATACAGTCTGTTCTGCAGCAATGCCAAATATGGGATTGGGGGTGCTGACCATGGGATAAAAGCCTTTGAGAAAAATAAGGAGAAAGCAGGAAATGAAAGAGATAAGAGTATTACTGACAAAGTATTCTGACTGGATTTCTAACATGGTATACCGGCTTTGCGGAAAAGGATATACCCACGCTTCCATATCGTTGGAAGAAGATTTTAACTGCTATTACAGCTTTAATTATCGGGGATTTGCATTTGAAACCGTTGAAAAACATAGAAAAAGAGGGGTAAGGCATAGCCGCTGCTATCAAATCGAGGTATCAGATGAAGCCTATGAAAACATACGGGAAAAAATAAAATTGATTCAGGAAACAAAAGAAGAATGGCATTATACGCGGCTTGGTCTGCTTTGCTGTATTCTTCATATCCCATTTCGGTGGAAAAAGCATTATTTTTGTTCCCAGTTTGTAGCAGAGCTTTTGGAACAGTCAGGAGAATTGGAGATGATTCGGCCTTCGTTTTTGTATTTGCCAAATCATTTTATTGGACTAATGGAGAGACAGAGAGGGTATCGAATGATTCCGGACGTTGTGTAGATGGAGAGACAGAAGAAACCATTGTTTTGAAACATCTGTCATTTGTAAAAAAGAAAAGGAGATTTCATTATGAGCAGAATAGCAAAGAAAATGATTATTGGAATTTTAGCAGTAGGGGTGGCCATCATTGGGGCTATAATCTATCACAAGAACAATATGTACTACTGAATTTAACAATTTTGAAACAAAACTCAAACAAAAGGCAAACGATCTCCTGCTAAATTTATTAAGGAATGGAAGCGGGGGTAGATTGCGTGTTAAGATGGATTTGGAAGGCAATGGTTATATGCTGTGCAGCTTTATTTTCGGTTCTGTCTGTTGCACTGTGTATGTCAGAGCCTTCCAATTTGCTGACGCAGATTGCAGAATACGTTGTGTATGCCCTTGCAGCAGTTTTCTTAACTGCGTCAGTGGTATTGTCCATACAGTTTTTCAAAAAGGACGGACGGGGAAAATTTCACAGAGCAATACACCGGACAAAAATTACTGCGAAGATTTATGATGACGCTGCCTTCCGTATTTTGCTGGGAGCGCGGTTTTCCCTCCTGGTAAATATTTTTTTTGCTTTGACGAAAGCGGCGGTGGGCTGGTATTATGAGTCCGACTGGCTGTGCGTACTGGCAGGATATTATCATATTGATTGTAGAGCAAGGAAAGGCTTATATTTATCAAGGATACTTAATTTTTGCTGTGGCACTGTATGATTTTTATACTTTAATATCTTCTATTGTGTATATGGTAAAAACAAGAAAAAAGCATACGCCGGTCATTGTTTCTGTGAAAACAATTAATTTCGCTGCGTCTATGGTTTCTATGCTGACCCTTCAGACAGCGATGTTTGCATCTTTTGGAGGGGAAACGGGAGCGGAGTTCCAGGCGCTGATGAACATCTTGACAGGCACAGCCGTGTGTCTTATTTTAATCATATGGGGAGCCATGATGGTGATCCGTGCACAGAGAGAACTCAGAAAAAAGGATAGCGGAAGGAGCGGGCAGCGTGATACATATTTTAGTGGTAGATGATGATGAAAAATTAAATCAGGCAATCTGTACCTGGTTAAATGACTGTGGATTTGAGGCAAAGGGAGTTCTGGCTGCAGAGCCTGCTTATGAAGAATTGTATAATTCTCTGTATGATTTGATTATTTCGGATATTATGATGCCAGAAATAGACGGCTTTGCTTTTGCAGAAACAGTCCGCCGTGTAAATCGACACATTCCCATATTGTTTATATCGTCAAAAGACGATCTTACGTCTAAACAAAAGGGATTTCGTCTGGGTATTGATGACTACATGGTAAAACCCATTGAATTTGCAGAATTAGAAATGCGCGTCCGGGCAATTTTCCGTCGGGCGAATATTGAAACAGCCAGAAAATTGAAAGTAGGAAATCTGGAACTGGACGCAGATGGAATGACGGCGGTTATCAATGGAGAGGAAATACCGGTTACTACCAGAGAATTTAATATTTTATACAAGCTGCTGTGTTATCCTAAAAAGACTTTTTCCAGAGCGCAGCTTTTGGACGAATTTTGGGGGCTAGAAACCGATACTGGTCTTCGCGCCGTAGATGTGTACATTACAAAACTGCGGGACAAATTTTCGGCCTGCGACGGATTTGAAATCAAAACCGTACGTGGATTGGGATATAAGGCGGTGCTGTTATGAAAAATGATATAACCTATGAAAGTGTCAGGCAGTCTTTATTTCCGCCAATGCTGTTTTGGGTATTTTTTGTGACCCTGCTTTTTATGTCCGGGATTCATCAGGGGCTCATCGTCCTTGCATATGAACACGACTGGCCTTCATTTTTGCAAGTCAATATTCCACTTATTTATTGGGCTTTCGTGGCGATATTCCTTACAGTCTATACCCGCTGGCAGATCCGGAAGACTTACGAAGAGCCGATGAGGACGCTGGCAGATGCAACCAGACAGGTTGCTGCGGGAGATTTTTCTGTATATGTTCCGACGATACACACTCAGGAAAAATACGATTATCTGGATATGATGATCCGGGATTTCAACAAGATGGTAGAGGAATTGGGAAGTATTGAAACTCTGAAAACAGACTATTCAGCCTATGCCTCAAAGATTTGATTTAAGCAGGCAGCTTTGCGACTGCGCCCTCCAGTTTGAAGAGGTATGGGAAGACAAAGATATTGAGTTTGATGCAGATATAGAGGACAGGATATTTGTCGAAGCCGACGAGGGGCTGTTGGAGTTGGTGTGGAATGAACGAGGAAACCATAAAGCATATGTTTGATAAATTTTATCAGGGCGATACTTCCCATTCTGCAGAGGGAAATGGATTAGGGCTTGCTCTTGTAAAAAGAGTGCTGGAATTATCTGACGGGACTATACGTGGGGAAAGCAATCCCGGCAGAGGAAGTACGTTTTTTGTGGAGCTCCCGGCTGCAGAATCAAGATCAGAAAAGGACGGCGATTCAGAATATGAAGGGTAATGAGCCAGAAAAAGATTATAAAGGATACGAGTACAAAAGAGTAGTAGTAAAAGAAAATCAATTTTCTTTTTATATTGATTGCTATAAGAATTTCGGCTGGGCACTGGATGAAAATACACCGGTAAAAAATGAACGTGGACAAAGTACATTTCAGATGAAACGGGACAGAACGATTCTTAATAAAACGGAGCTGACCAGACTGGAAAGAAATTTTGATGCCTGTCTCCTGGAAATGGATAAGCTGGAACAGTCAAAAACCACAGTTCCCATGATCCTCACCATGAGCTGCGGACTAATAGGAACAGCTTTTATGGCTGGATCCGTATTTGCAGTAACGGCGACACCGCCGATGATATGGCTGTGCGTTCTTCTGGCAGTGCCGGGATTTGCCGGTTGGATTCTTCCATACTTTATTTACCGTAAGGGCGTAGAAAAGAGAACCCAAAAAATTGATCCTTTTATTGAGATAAAGCAAAATGAGATTGACGAAATATGCAGAAAAGGATTTTCTCTATTATAATATGAAAAAAGAATCATGAGATTGATTCAGGCAGAGCGGAAACATGGATTTGAAAATATCTAAGGTTTCCGCTCTTTTTTAATAATTTGGAAACAGAACTTAAACACAAACAAAAAACAGCCTTGTTATACTAACGCTATCCAAAACAAAAATAAGAGGAAAGCGAGGATTTATGAAATGAAAAAGAGTAACTTTGTGGCATTGATTTTAGGAGTAATCGGAGGAGTATTTTTTGCCCTGGGTATGTGTATGGCGCTTCTGCCTGAATGGGGAATGCTCCGCCAGGGGATTGTTGCAGGCGTAATTGGAATGATTGTCCTGCTGATGCTGATTCCTCTTACAAAGGGAATCCATGATTAAAGAAATTTTTCCAGACGGTTTTATGTTTAATCTAACGCTGGTAAATTTGGTTCCCAAATTCGTAAGCTTGCTGCAAATAAGGAGTCTTTTCAATCTGCGGTTTTCCATTGGTGTCACCGCACCCGCCGGCCAGCAGCATTCCTTTATCGTGGAAACCAATGTAATGAATCAGGGTAAATTTGTAATATGAAACAGCCTGTTCAAAGGTCCAGAAAAAGTTATCCGCAGCAGTCATCAGCAACGCGCAGTCTTTTACCGGATATTTCTCATATCTTCCTAAAGGCGGATTGGGATCCTCCTCAGCAATACAGTAAAACCGCTCAATAAAGGCTTTAAGCCGGGAGGAAATCGTCCAAAAATACAGAGGGGAAGCAAACACGATTAGGTCCGCACTTTTAATCTTAGGAACGAGATCCTGAAAGCCGTCTTTTTGAATACAGGGCTTTCCATAACGACAGGCATTACAGCCCAGACAACCGTTTACCGGATTTTTGAGAAGAGAAAGGATCTCTGTCTGATGTCCGGCGTCTTCGGCTCCTTTGGAAAAACTTTTTACTAGCTGGGCGGTATTGCCATTAGCCCGACCGCCGCCCTGCACAATTAAAAAATTCTTTTTTTCCATTTTTAACCTCCTGGATAGTAAAATAATTTGCGGATTAAAAAGTCGTTTTTTGTCTGAAACGGTATATTGGCAACTTTTATTATAGCAGAGAAGATTATAGCAGAGAAATAAAATTTTTATATCAAAAAAGCATATGAAAAGATACAGGATAAGTATTGGACAAAAAGACGCTTTTGGAATTACAATAAAAGCAGGTTTATTGTATAAGGGAGGGCTTATTAAATGGAATACAGAATAAATCGAAGGACAGGCGACCGTATCAGTACCATTGGATTTGGAACTTCATATATTGCGGATGCGCCGGAAAAAGAAGCTGTAGAGGCGATTCGCAGGGCTTATGAAGGAGGAATCAATTATTATGATCTGGCTACGGCGGAAGGACGTACTTTTCCCTATTTCGGAAAGGCGCTTTCAGATGTAAGGAAGGACATTTTGTACCAGGTACATTTCGGAGCGGATTACCATAAAGGGACCTACGGCTGGACTACAGACGGAGAGATGATTCGCCGCAGCATTGACTGGCAGCTTAGGGAATTGAAAACGGATTATATCGATTACGGTTTCATTCATTGTTTGGACGAAGTTTCGGACTGGAACGACTACCAGAAAAACGGCGCGTTTTCTTTCCTTATGGAAATGAAGGAGCAGGGCGTAGTAAAGTATATTGGGCTGTCGTCCCATACGCCGGCTACGATTCAGAAGGTTTTGGACGAAATACCGGTAGATATGCTGATGTTTTCCATTAATCCGGGCTACGATTACCAAAAAGGCGAGTATGCCAAAGGTTCTTTAGACGAGCGCGGGGCAATCTGTCG
Organism: uncultured Clostridium sp.; assembly: GCA_946498245.1. Classification (GTDB taxonomy): domain Bacteria; phylum Bacillota; class Clostridia; order Lachnospirales; family Lachnospiraceae; genus UMGS1370. The sequence continues at coordinate 28,637 of CAMMNN010000037.1, forward strand.
CCGCTGTGAGTCAGAGGGAATCGGGATTTCTGTAATGAAACCCTTCTCCGGAGGCCAGCTTTTAGATGCTGCCCTTTCGCCTTTTGGCAAAGGAATGACCGTTTACCAGTGCCTTCAGTATGCATTGGACAGGCCGGGTGTGCTGACTGTTCTGCCGGGAATGGGAAGCGTGAAACAGGTAGAGGAGATTTTAGGCTTCTGCGGATCCTCTGAGGAAGAGAGGGATTACTCTGTCATTGGATCTTTTAAGCCGGCTGACGCAGTAGGGAAATGTGTGTACTGTAATCACTGCAAGCCGTGTCCAAAAGGAATTGATATTGGGACAGTAAACAAATATTACGATCTGGCGAGAAACGGAGATTCTATGGCGGCAGAACACTATCAGGGACTAGAGATACATGCGGACGCTTGCGTTAAATGCGGCCATTGCAATAAGCGCTGCCCCTTTGGAGTGGATCAGATGAAACGTATGGAGGAAATTTCCGAATATTTTAAATAGGACTGGAAAATGGGATCTATGAAATACTTAGCATCATTCCGTATTTAATGGAGGACTTTCATGATTATTGAAGAAAGATTAAAGCTGCAAGAAGAATTTTCGGACGTGGAAAAGGCGATTGCTAATTACATACTGGAACGGGGCGAAAAGCTGAAAAACGAAAGTGCGCGTTATGTAGCAAAACAGGTCTATACTTCGCCGTCCTCTGTTACCCGTCTTTGCCAGAGACTGGGATTTGACGGTTATCCGGATTTTCGAGAGGCATATCTGGAAGAGGTGGCATACCTTTGCTCCCATTTTCAAAGGATTGACGCAAATCGGCCATTTGAGAGAAAGGACAGTCCTCTCCGTGTGGCTAATAAGATTTCTGCTCTGTATGACGAGATTGTTGATGATACCCTTTCTTTGATTACGGTGGATCAGATGCAGGCTGTTATGAAGGTGTTTGAAGTTTGCAAGTGTGTTCATGTGATGTCTTTGGGTTCTCACGCGTATCTGGCTTATCCGTTTCGTGAAAAGATGATGAAGATTGGAATGCAAGTGGATATTAACCAGCACGCGGACATTGGATATTATCAGGCAGGGATTGCCGGCAAAGATGAAGTTTTTTTGTTTATTTCTTATTCCGGGGAATTGGACAGTATGATTAGAGTTGCCGAAAAGGCAAAGTCTGGCGGCATTCCTACTATTTGTTTTACTTCCTATGGTCAAAATCAATTGGCCTCTGTGTGTGATATTGTGTTTTATGTTTCCACTAGAGAGAGACTCATTACAAACATAGGGACTTATGGTGTCTATGTGTCGGTTCTTTATCTTTTTGATATTTTATATTCCTGCTGGTTTAATCGAAATCACGAAAAAAATCTGGCGAAAAAGACAGAGATTGACGCAGAATATCAAAAAAAACGGCATTCCCAAAATCCAATCTTAATGGAAGAACAGTAAATTTGTAAACCTGTAACCCGCAACGGTGTTGCAGGTTTTTATGTTAGAGCGGGTTTATTTTCGCAACACAGTTGAAAGCAGCCTCCAAATTCTTGAAGGCAGCGGCCTTTTTCTGATATGCTGAACCTACAAAATCATTGGTGCCGGCAAATGATAAGAGGGTTTAGAAAAGAGAAGGAGGAAGCTATGGATTATAGAGAGACTGCCATGGGGATATTGGATAAAGTAGGCGGAAAAGATAATGTTATATCTGTGGGGCACTGCGCCACCCGGCTGCGGTTTGTGCTGAAACAAGAGGAAAGGGCCAATGCTGACGGAATAAAGCAAATGAAAGGGATCATTGGTGTAGTGAGTAAGGGCGGTCAGTTTCAGGTGGTAATTGGCGGAGAGGTCACAGATGTGTTCCGGGAACTTATGAAACTGGCAGATTTTGAAACGTCACAGGATTCTGACAGCAAGGAAGAAACAAAGGAGAAAAAGGGAATTATTGGAGGAGCACTGGAAACCATTGCGGGGATTTTCTTCCCAACCATTGCTTCCCTTACTGGCTGTGGTATGTTACAGGCGTTGCTGGCCCTCCTTGTATTTTTAAAGGTAGTGGATACAAGTTCACAGACCTATATGATGTTGAAACTGATGGGCGACGCGGCATTTTATTTCCTTCCCATTATATTGGCTGTATCAGCAGCTAAAAAGTTCCGGTGCAACGAATATCTGGCAGCGGCTGTGGGCGGTATTCTGATTCATCCTAATTTTATCAGCCTGGTAAATACGGCAAAGGAAACCGGAGAAGGTCTGTATTTTGCGGGGCTTCCGGTTAACCTGGCCAATTATGCCAGTTCAGTTATTCCAATCATTCTGATTGTCTGGTTTATGTCTTACATAGAGCGGGGAGTGGAAAAGATTGTTCCAAAATCCTTGCGAATGATTCTTGTACCATTGTTTACTTTGGTCATTGTGGGACCTGCAGGTATTTTGCTCATAGGTCCTATCGGAAATATTGCCGGCGGTTATCTGGGAGCATTTATTGACTGGCTGAATCATACGGCTCCATGGCTGGTGCCCATGCTGGTAGGTACATTTACTCCTCTTATGGTAATGTGCGGTATGCATTATGGGCTGATTCCTCTTGGGGTCAGTATGCTTGCCTCAACAGGGTATGATACGGTTGCAGGCCCTGGAATGCTTGTGTCTAATATTGCACAGGGAGCGGCATCACTTGGAGTTGCGTTTCGTGCGAAAAACAAGGAGCTGAAATCCCTTGCATCTTCTGTAGGCGTCACTGCAGTGTGCGGCATTACGGAGCCGGCTATGTATGGAATCAGTCTTCGTTATAAGAAGCCTTTGTATGCCGCTATGATCGGCGGCGGTGTGGGCGGTTTGTTTTTGGGAATATTCGGAGTAGGGCGTTATGCTCAGGCAGCGCCAGGGCTTCTGGCTCTTCCCAGCTATATTGGCGGGGATTCTTTGAGGGTGTTCTATCTCGCCTGTATTGGTTCGGCAATAGCGTTTGTTGTGTCTTTTGCAGTTTCTTTTATTCTTGGTGTCGATGAAGGAGAAGAGAAAAAAGATAATGAGGAAGAAAAGCAGGATGCAGGAACCGAGATGAGAAAATCAGAAAAGGAGATAACACTTCTTTCGCCGTTAAGCGGAAAAGTGATTCCGCTGGAGGAAGTAAACGATCCGGCATTTTCCCAGGGGATACTGGGGAAAGGCTGCGCTGTAGTGCCAGAAGAAGGGAACGTATATGCCCCGGCATCAGGAAAGATTGTGAGTCTTTTTCCAACTAAACATGCGATTGGCATGGTGACACGCGAAGGGTGTGAGATTCTGATTCATATAGGAATGGACACAGTAAATCTGCAGGGACAATATTTTACTTCCCACGTTGAGCAGGGGCAAAACGTGGAAGAAGGAGATTTGCTTATTAGCTTTGACAAAAAAAGCATAGAGAATGCAGGATATGATGTAACTACGCCTGTTTTGGTGTCCAACTATGCCGATTATAACGCTATTGAAACGATAGCTGTATCTCAAACAATTAAAGCAAAAGATCAATTAATGAGAATACGATAAAAATATGGAGGGAATTTATGAGATTTCCAGAAAATTTTTTATGGGGAGGCGCTACTGCCGCAAATCAATGCGAAGGAGCTTATATACAGGGAGGAAAAGGCCTGTGTACTGCTGATGTGATGTTAGCAGGAAAAAGCAATGATTACAGTTTCAGCAGAGGAAATCCCAGAGATGTTACAAAGAAAATTGAAGATGGAATTTATTATCCCAGCCATGTTGCCATTGATCATTACCATCATATGCGGGAAGATGTAGAACTTTTTGCAGAAATGGGGTTTAAATGTTACCGTTTCTCGATAGCGTGGTCCCGCATTTTTCCTCAAGGAGATGAAGAACTTCCAAATGAAGAAGGACTTCGGTTTTATGATCAGTTGATAGATCTTCTTTTGGAGCATCATATAGAACCATTGATTACGATGTCACATTTCGAGACACCATTAGGACTTTTAAAGTATGGTTCCTGGAAGAATCGAAAGACAGTGGAGTTTTTCTGCAAGTATGCAAAAGTCCTTTTGGAAAGGTATAAAGGAAAGGTTCATTACTGGCTGACATTTAATGAAATTAATGCCATGTCCTTGCAGCCATGGATGGCTGGGGGAATTGATTCGTCAGATGAAACTGTGCGTATGACAGCGGCTTATCATCAGCTTTTAGCCAGCGCAAAAGCAGTTGCCATGGCTCATGAGATTGATCCGGAAAATCAGGTGGGAATGATGTATTCCGGGCATTTTGCCTATCCCAGCTCTCCAGATCCCAGGGACGTCCAGGGAACCTTTGATTTTATGCATAAAATGCTATTCTATTGTGATGTCCAGTGCCGTGGATACTATCCGTCCTACAAGGTAAGAGAACTGGAGCGGGATAGGATTAAACTGCCTGTGGAACCTGGTGATGAAGAGATTTTGAAAGCAGGAAAGGTTGACTTTTTTTCATTCAGCTATTATCTGACCCATGTAACAGGAAAGGATACAAAGGGAGCGATCAGGGGACTTAACGGTATTGACACAGGCTACAAAAATCCGTATTTAAAGGAGTCAGAGTGGGGCTGGCCTGTTAATCCTATGGGACTGAGGCATATTCTGAACTTTTTCTGGGAACGGTATCAGCTCCCCCTTATGGTGGTAGAAAATGGCCTTGGAGCCGTGGACGTGGTAGAGGAAGACGGTTCGATTCATGATGATTACCGCATTCAGTACCTTGAAGAGCATATCCGGGAAATGGGAAAAGCCATAGAACTGGATGGAGTGAAAGTGATGGGATATACGGCATGGGGCTGTATCGACCTGATTGCAGCCAGCACGGGACAGATGAGCAAACGATATGGGTTTATCCATGTAGATTTAGATGATGAAGGGAACGGAACATTAAAAAGAAGAAGGAAAGATTCGTTCTGGTGGTATAAAAAAGTGATTGAAACGGATGGAGAGTCAATAGAGGAGGAAGAATAATGAGAGACGATGTGCATTCAAAAGAATTTTGGGCTGGAGTTCAAAAAAAGACTACTTTCCAGAAAAAGTTTGAAAAACCGGATTGTATTGTTCTTGACAGTGAGTATTGCAGCATGGGCCGAATGATTGCCGTAAAAGCGTGTGAAAGAGGCGGATACACCTATTATGATGCAGAAAAACTCACAAGCCTTTTGAAACCAGACGAGAGAGAACTGGTAGAGCGATATGATAAAGCTCTTGAAAATATGGAATTGACAGCAGAGGATTTGAAAAAAGATCCAGAATTTGTCCGTGTGTCCGGACTTTACCAGCAGGCCGTCAGGATGGCGATTAAGGAGGGGCCATGCCTGATCCACGAATGCGGGATAAAGGAGCAGATCCAGTTAGAAGGATACCAGTGTGTGAGTGTATTATTCTACGCGATGAATCAGCAGGAAAAGCGGGAGAGGGCAAAGACGACAGCCATTTATAAAGAACTGGAAACGGCAGAGGAATTGGACAGGGCCATTGAGAAGGAGGATCACAGACGAAGAATTTACCATAATGCTTTAAGCGAGAAACCGTGGGGAATGAAAGAAGCTTATGACCTTTGCCTTAATACGGATATTCTGGGAAGGAAGAAATCAGCGGAGCTTTTAGAGATGTTGATGACAGATGAGGAACAGCAGGAAATGTAAAAGCATGAATGATGCTATGGGAGATGCTGTTGGATAGAAAACAAACAGACAAATAGAAAATGACATAGGGGGCTGTGAAAAAATGGAGTTGATTTAATTCCATTTTTCCACAGCCCTTCTATT
>CAMMNN010000038.1 GCA_946498245.1 uncultured Clostridium sp.
CCTATAAACCGCAATATCCCCATCATACAGAACACATCCTGTATCCTGGGGACATTGGTAAATACCGTCGTTCCTTTATGAAGAAGGGCAGCGGCCATCATAGGCAGCACGGCATTTTTTGAACCCTGAATCTTTACAGTACCAGCAAGGGACGTACTTCCCCGGATTTCTATCACAGCCATCGCTCCTTACTTCTCCAGTCAATCAATACTATATCTTATGAATCAGAAGCGTTTCTGGTATCTCGTCCGGGGCATTTTTCCTATTCCGGCAGCATTTATTTTTCCAGCTTTATCTGGTTGGATACACTTAGAACCATTCCCATTTCCACCATCAAAAACAGGACGGACGTACCTCCGTAACTGATAAAGGGCAGGGTAATTCCCGTATTGGGAATGGAATTGGTTACTACGGCGATATTTAAAATAACCTGAATGGCAATATGGCCCATTACTCCCACTACTAGCATGGCCCCCAATAAATCCGGGGCGTTATTGGCAATGACCATAAAACGGTAAATCATAAATAAGAAAATCAGGATTACGGAAACCGCGCCGAAAAGCCCTAGCTCTTCACAAATAATGGAAAAGACCATGTCATTTTGTGCCTCCGGCAGAAATCCCAGCTTCTGGATGCTTTCTCCCAGGCCTTTTCCCCAAAGGCCGCCGGATCCGATAGCGTAAAGTCCCTGGAGAACCTGGTAGCCGCTTCCCGTGGCAAAGGCCTCCGGATTGCGCCACACCAGAATCCGGCTGAGCCGGTAGCCAATGTCCGGATTGTGGGAATAAATAAACTCTACAATAGGGCCGGCGGTTACGTAAACTGCCAGAGCGGCCAAAGCGCACAGGGCAAAGGGCAGTTTCTTCTTGCTTGCCACAAAGGCCATGACAAAGGCGATACCTACAATAATGATGCCGGAACTTAAATTGTTTACCGCAACCATGCCGCCTATAGGCAAGGCCCGGATAGCAATGGCTGCCAATCCCTTTCCTTCATTGACCATGCGGCCCATTTTAACGATAATAACCGCCAGGTAGAGGATCAGGGCAACTTTCACCAGCTCTGTAGGCTGGAAAGACAGGCTTCCAACTCCCAGCCACCGTTTCTGTCCGTTTCTTTCAATTCCCACCGTCATAACAAGCCCCATGAGAATGTACGAGGTTATGTAGCCCAGGTTGGCAAAGCGGGCAAAAAAATGGTAATTCATTTTGGACACTACAAACATGATAACCAGTCCGGCTAAAGCTATGAGTCCCTGCCGCTTCATGAAATAACCGGCGTCTCCGTAGGTCAATTGGGCGGAATAGGAACTGGAGCTGTAAATCATTACCAGCCCGAAAGCCGTTAGGAAAATAATCGTAAAAACCAGGCTGTAGTCATAAAAGCGGCGCATCTTTTTCTTCTTTTTCTTTTCCTGCTGCTCTGCCATCCACTATCCTCCCGATTTATTTTCATAATCTGCCATGACCGCCGCAGCAGCCATATCTATTTCCTGTATTTTTACAGGTTTCTCACGCATTCCTTAAAAATGCGGCCCCTCTCCTCATAATTGCGGAACATTCCCCAACTGGCGCAGGCGGGACTTAACAGCACGTTGTCGCCCATATTGGCGTAAGAAGCGCAGACTCTCACGGCCTCCGCCAAATCCTCTGCGTACATAATGTCCGTAAACCCATGGGCTTTGGCGCACTCGGCAATCTTATCCCTGGTCTGTCCAATGAGGACCAGATATTTGACCTTTCCGTTAAAGCTCTCAATCCACTCATCATACTGGCTGCCCTTATCATAGCCTCCGGCAATAAGCAGCGTGGGCCCGGGCATGGCCTTAACCGCCTGAATGGCCGCGTCAGGATTGGTTCCTTTGGAATCGTTATAATATTTAACGCCGGAGCGTTCCAGAACAAACTCGATTCTGTGCTCCACAGCCTTAAATTCCCCAATGACCTTTCGGATGGTTTCCATGGGAACCCCCATTTCCGTAGTAACGGCGGCGGCGGCCATGACATTCTCAAAATTGTGACGGCCCAGAAGGTTCATATCATGGACATTGATGACAAGGGTTTCCCTGCCGTTTTTGCGGTACATAATATCGTCGCCGTCCAGGTAAAAGCCTTCTTTCAGCTTCTCCCTGCTGGAAAAGAACACAACCTTCGCCTTAGGCTTCTGCTCCGCATCCTCTCCAAATGCTCTCAGTACGGGATCGTCGTAATTTAAAACAATGCTGTCTTCCTCCGTCTGGTTCAGAGCAATGCTCTTTTTCACTTCAATGTAATTTTCCATGGTTTTGTGACGGTTTAAGTGATCCGGCGTGATATTTAATATAGCGCTGACATTGGGGTGAAAGTCCATAATGGTTTCCAACTGAAAGCTGGAAATTTCCGCCACGGTGACAGAATCGTCCTCTGTTTCCAGGGCGATTTGCGTGTAAGGAATGCCGATGTTTCCCACTACGTATACGCTGTCAAAATGGGCCTTTAAGATCTCCCCTGTCAAAGCCGTGGTAGTGGTCTTTCCGTTAGTTCCCGTAATAGCTGCCAGCTTTCCTTTGGCAAACTGGTAGGCCAGCTCAATCTCTCCCCAAATGGGGATCTTAGCGTCTACAATGGTTGCCACAAAAGCGGAATCCATGGGAACGCCGGGGCTGACAATGCACATTTCCACCCCTACCAGGTCGGTGCGTTTCAGTTCTCCCAATACCACTGTGATTTTCGCATTCTTTTTAAATTTTTCCCGCAGAGCCTCCGGATCCAAGGTGTCATTCCCGTCATAGAGAACCACCTCCCCGCCGATTTCCAGCAGCAGTTCTGCCGCTGCAATACCGCTGACTCCGGTTCCCGCCACAATGACTTTCTGACCTTGACTCATAGTTCAACCTCCTATAATCCTAAGTATGCTACCAGACACAGAATTGCCGTCACAATGGAAAACACCGCTACCACGCGGGTTTCCGACCAGCCGCACAATTCAAAATGGTGGTGAATGGGGGCCATTTTAAAAAACCGTTTTCCTCCGGTCTTCTTAAAATACGTTACCTGTATAATGACAGACAACACTTCCACCAGATAAATCAACCCTACAATGGCAATAAAAATCGGCATCTGCATCATATAGGCGCTGGAAGCTACAAATCCCCCTAAAGCCAGAGAGCCCGTATCACCCATAAACACTCTGGCAGGATATACGTTAAAGAGAAGGAATCCAAGAAGGCTTCCTACTACCGCCCCGGTAATGGGGCTGATCCCGGCATTTTCTCCAATCGCCACAATGGTAAAAAAGGTGGCCACCAGAATCGTAACGCTAGTACAGAGTCCATCCAGGCCGTCGGTAAAATTAACGCCGTTATCGGTACCCAAAACAATGATAAAAAGACCAGGCCAAAAGAGAAGACCCAAATCCAGAAACCAGCCGTTTTCAAAACCTCCGGTAAACGGAATCAGCATGGAAGTTTCTACCTGGCCGCTGGTCATGAGATACCATCCGAAAATCCCCGTTATAATGATCTGGCCTGCCAGCTTCTGCTTGGGATTCAGCCCTTCCGACCGCTTCATAACGATTTTAATGTAATCGTCCAAAAAACCGATGATGCCGAAGCCTACGGTTACAAATAAAACCGGTATGATTTTGGGGTATCTGGGAATATAAAAAATGGATGTAATAATGATGCTGGACAGGATAATTAAGCCCCCCATGGTAGGCGTTCCCTGCTTTTTTAAATGAGCCTGAGGCCCGTCGTCCCGGACCTGCTGGCCGAATTTCAGCTTGTGAAGGAAGGGAATCACTATGGGACACAGCAAAGCGCTGATTGCAAAGGCTATAATAATCGCTAAAATCGTTTCATTAATCATGTTACACCTCAGTTTCTTATGTAATTAGCGTCTCCAAAGCGGTTTGGCCCGCTTATTGTACACATTAGGTAGTATACGTCTTTTTGCCTGAATAATCAACTATAGATTCGAAAGGCTCCGGTACTTTCTTCCTCCTCTGGGTTAATTCCCAAATACGGAAGAATATTCTTAAAAACATCGGCAATGACAGGAGCCGCAATGGTTCCTCCGTAATAGATCCCCTCCGGCTCGTCAATGGTAATAAGCGCAATGACCTGTGGATCGTCCGCCGGCGCAAAGCCGATAAAAGAAGAAATATACTTTTTCAGGCTTCTGGGAAGTTTTTCCGAGGTGGCCGTTTTTCCCCCGATGCGGTAACCTTCCAGATAGGCCTTCTTTCCGCTTCCTTCCGCCACTACCTGCTCTAAAATATAACGCATGGTATCGCTGGTTTCTTCTGATAAAATCTCTTTCTCCGCCGGATAGGAAAAGGTGCGGATATTTTCTCCGGCGCTGTCCGCCGTCCTAAGGGCAAAATGGGGTGTCACCCGTTTTCCGCCGTTAATAATAGAAGAAACCGTTGTGATGAGTTGGATGGGCGTAATCTGGAAAGACTGTCCAAAGGAAACCGTAGCCAGCTCCACCGGCCCCATGTTTTCCATTTTATGCATAATAGTGGCTGCCTCACCCGGCAGGTCAATGCCTGTTTTTCCTTTCAGGCCAAATTGTTCAAAGTACTGGTAATACCGCTCCACTCCCAGCCTTTGGCCTACGTTGATTAAAACCGGATTGCAGGAGTTCATCATTCCCTGCAAAAAGGTTTCGCTGCCGTGGCCTCCCGTCTTGTGGCAGCGGATTTTCCGATCCTCCACAATGCAGAACCCGGGGCAGGAAAAATGGTCTTCCAATGTCACCACCCCTGCTTCCAGTCCTGCTGCGGCAGTAATGATTTTAAAGGTAGAACCGGGCTCGTAGGTGTCATTAATACACCCGTTGCGCCACATCTGGTTCAGGAGATCCTGACTGCTTTTCTCCCCGGACGCCTTGTTGGCCTCCGCCTCCTGTCTGGCGCTTTCACTGACCAGATTCTGGCCGTAGGTAAAAGGATCGTTTAAATCAAACTCCGGCACATCCACCATGGCCATGATTTCTCCGTTTTCTGGGTTCATCACGATTACGGAAACGCTTTTGGCGTTCTTTTTTTCCATAATCTGGTATGCCGCCTGCTGGCAGTATTCCTGGATATTGCGATCCAGACTGATATAGAGATCCCTTCCCGCTATAGGCTCCACCCGGTCTTCGGCTTCGTTTTCCAGTTCCACTCCTTTGGCGTCCGTCATAGTGAGAATCAGCCCGTTCTGGCCTTTTAAATACTCCTCATACTTTACCTCCAGGCCGATAATGCCCTGGTTGTCTCCGCCAGTAAAACCCAGTACCTTAGACGCCAGACTGCCGTAGGGGTAGTACCGTTTGTAATCCTCGTCTACTTTTACGCCGTCTAACTTTTCTTCCCGTATGGCGTCTCCGGTTTCCTTATCCACATTGGTTTTGATAATCTCTCTGGAACTGTACTTTTCCACCTTTTTCTGAATTTCATCTTCTGAAATCCCCAGGTAGCTGCTGAGAACGGCAGTCACCCGTTCCGGATCCGTTATTTGATTGTGGATCACGGAAATGGTACAGACTGTGCGGTTGTCGGCGATTACTGTACCTGTGGCATCAATAATCCTTCCTCTGGCCGCCTTTATGGTTCTCTCCCTCTGATGGAGATCCTCTGCCATGGCGCTGTAATGCTGTCCGCGGCAGACCATAAGAAAAAACAGCCGCCCCAGCAGAACTGCCGTCAGCAATGCCGACAGAACAAACAGGAGGGCTATTTTTCCTCTATGCCGCGTCTGGTTATGATTCATTGTCTTCTCCCTGTCCCATCCATCCATTCATATATATGATGGGAACCAGGGGTTTTATGCCCCAGTCTCTCCCTCAGAAGACGTCTCTTCTGCCTGGGTTTCTTCCGGCAGAGTCTCATCGGCCTGAGTTTCCTCTGATCTGGTTTCCTCTGACCGGGTTTCCTCCACTGTAATTCCCGGCGGGGCCCCCGGCAAATCCTCTACGGGTTCGCCGTTGTCTACAATGTATTCGTCCGTAGCGTATTCTCTCGCAGGCGCTTCTGTTTCCGTTTCTTCTTCCTTTACAATGCCGTCTTCCTGGGGAAGCTGAGCCTGCAGCTCCTCAGGGGCCTCTTCAATATCCGTAGTTGGGAAGATATTTAAATAAGGAAGGGATTCTGTCAAAATCTTCTGAACAACTTCTGTGGCAAAGGTACTGTGGGCCTGCTCTTTACCCGGAAGATTGGGAGTGTCAATGACAACGTAAACCAATACCTGGGGGTTATCCGCCGGCGCAAAGCCCATAAAGGATACCAGGTAGTTTTGGTCGCTTCTGGGGTATTTTTCCGCAGTTCCTGTTTTTCCCGCGATTTCATAGCCTGCGATCTGGGCGGCACTTCCCGTACCTTCGCTGACAGTAAGCTCCAGGGCGTTGCGCAGAAAAGAGGCCGTATTTTCAGAAACCGTTTCTCTCACCAGACAGGGCTCCACTCTCTTGACCACGGATCCGCTTTCATCCAGAATCTGCCTCACCACATGGGGCTCGTAATAGCTTCCCCCGTTAATCACCGAGGCAAAGGCCGCCACCATCTGAACCATAGTACAGTTAAAGTTCTGGCCGAAAGAATTGGTAGCCAGATTGGAGGAACGCATATCCTCCTCATGGTAGATCAGATTAAAGGTATCGGCTTCTCCCGGCAGATCGATATTGGTTTTTTGGCCAAATCCGAAAATATTCTGGTATTTGGAAAACTTTTCTCCTCCGGTCATAGACGCAATCCGCATCATAACCACATTGCAGGACTCCATCAAAGACTCTGTAACCGTCAGAGGGCCGTGGCCGTAACGATTGACACAGTGAATGTCATGGCCGCCTACCTGAAGTACGCCGCCGCATTCAAAGGTTTCATTGCCGTTAATGATACCTTCCTCCATAGCCGCCGCTACCGTAAACACTTTTGCCGGGGAACCCGGCTCAAAGCTGTCGCTGACACAGAAATTTCTCCATATCTGGTTCCAGGCCACCTGCTGTCCCAGGGAGTCGATCTCCGCGTCTGTATAGTGTTGGGAAACTTCGGCCTCAGTAATGGTCAGCCCTTCGTCCCGGTGTTTACGGGCAAAATCGTCTATGGCCTCTTGAATCCCCAGTTCCCGGATTTCCGCATCGCTGTACTTTCCCTCCAGGTCTCTGGGATTATTTAAGTCATACCGGTTTTTGGTGGCCATGGCCAGAACCTCGCCGTTTTGGGGGTTCATTACAATGGCGGCGCTCATTTTGCTTCCAATCCCGGCTTCCCACTCATCCAGATACTTTTCTACGATTTTTTGAATATTCACATCCAAAGTGGATACCACCGTATAGCCGTTGTCCGCCTCTTTAATAACCCGTTCCAGGGTCGTTTCTTCGTTGAGATACCCGTATTCCCGGCCGTTGGTTCCCGTAAGCTCATCATTATAGGCCTGTTCAATGCCTCCGATGCCCCGTCCGTCGTTAGAAGCAAAGCCGATAACGCTGCAGGCCAGTGAATTATAGGGATAAACCCGGCGGTACTGGGTTTCAAACCACACTCCGGCCACTTCTCTGTTCAGCTTGCTTTCCTTGGCCGCTTTTTCCGCCGCTTCCACTGCCGCTTCAAAGGCTTCCTTCTGATCCTGGGTTATCTGCTTCTCGTAGTTAATATAGGCTTTGTTGGGATTATCCTGAATTAACCGGGTAATTTCCCCGGTGTCATAGCCAAAAGCCTGATTGAGAACCGATACCGTAATATCCAGGTACTTTTCCTCATCAGACAAAATGACCTTTGGATCCAAAATCAGATTGTACACCTGTTCATTGACCGCCAGATAGGTACCGTTCCGATCCACGATCTCTCCCCGCCGGTAAGGCAGGACCGTACTGCTGTAGTTCTGGTGATCCAGGACAATCTGATTGTAATCCTGCTGATTATTTTTGATAAGCTGGTAAATGACCATAACCAATGCAAACAAAGCCAGCGTTATCACCAATACGGCAATCGCCAGCTTTTCCTGCATGTATTTTAAAAATACTCGTTTATTCGTATTTCGGGATGTCTTCATTTTGCCTTACATACTCGCTTTCCGTCTTGTTATACAAACGCACCTGATCTTTATTTGCATAGACCATTCCCAATTCTTCGGTTGCTACTTTGTAAACATAATCCAAATCAATGGACGTCTTAATACGAGTCTCCAAGGCATCATTCTGAGCTTTCAGATTTTCGATTTCCTTCTCTACTTTTGCAATCTCTTTCACCTTTGTGGTAATGGCAGACTGAAGGGTCAGATAGTTTGTACACAAAAACAGCGTGCAAATAGCCGCAATGGTTAAGGCCGCTACATAGGGCGCATCCATATAAAGAGCCTTGTCCTGGTTGCGTTTTACCCGGCGGCTTACCGGCTTTCTCCTTACAGTCTTCTCCGGTTCCCTGATTTCCGGTCTTGCGGGAGCTGCTTTCCGGACAGTATTTCCCTGGATGTATGCAGAATATTCATTTGTGTTATGTCTTCTCTGTCTCTTTGCAGCCATAATACTCCTCCTATCTCCGTTCAAACACCCTTAACTTGGCGCTTTTTGAACGTGGATTTTGTTCCATCTCCTCTTTGGAAGGCAATACCGGTTTCCGGGTTACCACAATCCCCTTGCTTTTTCTGCCGCATACGCATACCGGAAAATCCGGCGGACAGATACAGGGGTTTTCATTTTCTTTAAACCGGTTCTTGACAATCCTGTCTTCCAAAGAATGGAAGGTAATCACGGAAAGTCTTCCCCCCGGTTTTAGCAGCTCAATCATAGTATCCAGGCTTTCTTTTAAAACTTCCAGTTCCCCGTTTAATTCAATGCGGATAGCCTGAAATGTTCTTTTGGACGGGTGGCCTCCCGCCGCCCTGACTTTCGCCGGGATAGCGCCGCGGATTACCTCATTTAGCTGTCCTGCTGTGGTAATGGGCTCTTCCTGTCTGGCCCGGATGATGTGCTTTGCAATGTTCTTTGCAAAGCGGTCTTCGCCGTAATCCCGTATAATCCGGTATAACTCCTGTTCGCTGTACGTGTTTACGATAGACGCCGCCGTTTTTTCTTGTCTCTGATCCATTCTCATGTCTAAAGGCGCGTCTTCTTCCCGATAGGTAAATCCCCGCTCCGGCGTATCCAACTGGTAAGAGGAAACCCCTAAATCCAGATAAATGCCGTCAACCCGGTCTACACCCAGCTCTTCCAGTACTTCTTTTATCCGGGAATAATTGCTCCGGACCACTGTTACTTTATCTTGAAACTCTTCCAGGCGCCGGGACGCAGCTTCTATGGCGTCGCCGTCCTGATCAATGCCTATGAATCTTCCGTTTTCTCCCAACAGCCTGCACACCTGGCTGGCATGGCCTCCGCCTCCCAGAGTACCGTCTACGTAAATCCCGTCGGGTTTCACTAACAGGCTGTCTATGGTTTCATGCAGCAGAACTGACTGATGTTCAAATATCATATTCCGAATCCTTCCATGCTTTCTGCAATTTCTTCGATGTCGTCAAAGGAATTGGCTCCCAGCCACCGTTCCTTGCTCCAGATTTCCAAATGGCTTCCCATGCCTACCAGCACGGCGTCTTTCCCAATGCCGGCATACTCTCTTAATACGGAAGGAATCAAAATTCTGCCCTGCTTGTCTACTTCGCAAGTGGTTGCGCTGGCCAGGAAAAAACGGTTTAACTTACGGGCGCTGGCATTGGTAACGGGGAGGGCGGTGAGTTTCTTTTCCATTTCTGTCCATTCGGAATTTCCATACACAAACAAGCAGCTATCAAAGCCCTTTGTTACTACAAACTCATCTCCTAGCTGCTCTCTGAATTTGGAAGGTACGATTAAACGCCCTTTCGCGTCTACTGTGTGATTGTACTCACCCATGAACATATCGATCACCTATTGCCATTCCCGGTACAACCAATCCACTTGGTTACCATTTCTTACCACTTTAAACCACTTTTCACCACTTGTAGTTCTATTCTAGTACATTGAAAGGGAAATGGCAAGGGATTTTTTCAAAAAGTATGCACACAAAAAAGCACAAAAAAAGCAGGGAGACCATGTGTTCGATCTTCTTGCCTGTAAGGAGAAATTTATGCTCCGGTTCGGCCTTTCACCGGAACTGGAGCATCAGAAACGCACAGAGTCCGGCAACTAACGGATCAACTCTCCCGCTTTGATTACGTGAACCGGTTTCTGATACATCGCAGTAATGTCTTCTGCCGGATTGCCGTCTATGATGATGAAATCTGCAAACTTCCCGGGAGTGACTGTCCCCACTTTATCATCAATTCCCATAAGGATCGCGCTGTTAATGGTAGCCTGCTTCAGCAAATCTATACTGCTGATTCCCAGACGGTTCTTCCTGGTCTGCCACTCAATATAGGGATTGGCTTCCATGGTGTACAGGGCCATATCTGTCCCCCAGCCCATGAGAATGTCATAATTTTCGTAGGCATTGCGAAGACATTTATCCCGTTCCGCGCTGACAGAAGCAAATTTTTCATAGATTGCCCCGTCCTTCTCCGTCAGGCCCAGGGCTTCCGGACAACTGCAGGCAATGGTGGGGACAATTCCCATATCCTTTCTGCCGTCCAGCTTTTTGCAGGATTCGTCCGTTATAAAGCTGGCATGTTCAATGGTACGTACCCCCTGCTCAATCATAACGCCAATAGCCTCAGCTCCATGGCAGTGGCAGGCACAGTAGGAGCCTTTGCTTTTGGCTACCATAACGGCCTCTGCGATTTCGTCTTCCATCATAATCCGTTTACCCGGAAGGCTGTCGTCCACCAGCATGGATCCGGTTCCATAGAGTTTCAGGAAATCAGCCCCGTGGTTAAACTGGTTTCTGGCCTCTCTACGCACATCTTCTTTCGTGCTGTAAAAAGCGCAGAAATATCCGTAAGGATCAAAGCCAGCCGTCACAGGCACAATGGTTACGCCGGAGCCGTAGATCCGCGGCCCTTTCATAATTCCTTCATTAATGGCATTTCTCGTAGCCAGTCCGCTGAAATGGAGCTCGTCTCCCACGTCCCGAATAGTGGTATAGCCGTTGTCCAGCAGGAAGCTGGCATAATGGTAGCAGTCAAAGGCCCATTGAGCCGGCACCGTCATACGGTCACGGTCACCGTCCGTAGCCTTTCCCATAAAAAGATGGACATGGGCGTCAATCAGGCCAGGAAGAAGGGTGGCTCCCTGAAGATCCAGCGTTTCCTGTTCCCCCTCCGGCCATTCCCGGCAGGGAAGAATGGCTTCAATTTTTTTGCCTTCAATGACAACGTCCGCCCTCTCCGGAGCGTCGGGACTGCTGAGTTCAGAAATCAGACTGCAATTTTTTAAAATCATAGGGTGTTCCTCCTTATTTTTCTTTATACTTTTTCTTTATATTTTGTATTTCTTCCTAATATATATCTTTTTATGCTGCCTGTGAGGCCTTCTGCTTTTTCAGTTCCCGTTTCAGGAGAAAAGTGCCCAATATAAAGATGGCCAGACCCACAACTGCTACACCGAATATGTAGTAATAGGCGTTTCCTCCCAGGGTATCCATCCATCTTCCAATGGTTGAAGGAAGGAACCAGTCGGAACAATAGCCGATAAAGATAGACATTCCAATAGCCGTTCCCAGATAATTAGCCGGTACGTCCAGTTCCGCAAAAGGAACAGAGCAGAGATTATTTCCCATACGGTAAATGAAGGTAAAGACCAAAGATACCCCTACTGCAGCAAAGGTCCACTGAGCGCCTCTTGGAATAAACATAAATACAATTACCAGCAGCAGCGTTGGGAAAGCCGTAGCCACTACCATTTTAGCTGTATCTCCGATTTTGTCGCGGAGGATTCCGCCTGCCGGCGACGCTACGATTTTAATGCCGTACCGAAGCAGGATCCCGTAAATAGAAGCCAAAGCTGCCGGCATGGCGTACATATTTACCATATAGGGATTTACATAATTAAAAGCCGTGGAAGTAATATAGACACCGAAGCTCATAATGGCTACGATCCACATGGCCGGCAGCTTTGCCGCCGTAACCTAATTTTTCTGGCGTACCGGGTCCCCTGGATCCGTCAGATACTTCTCAGCCAGTTCGTTGTGCCGGAAGGTGACCATAAAACCAATGCCGGAAATCAGGTAGATAAACCCAAATACCAGAAGAAGGATCCTCATTCCCCCAGGCGTAGAAAGCCGCTCCCCCAGCAGCGCCGTAAGGCCAACCATCAGCCCCAATGACAATGCTCCGTCAATGCCCTGATAGATTCCCCAGATCGTTCCCTGTTCGCTGGCATCTCCCATCATACGCAGTACCTTCTGCATGGCAGACCAGAACAGGAGGCCCAGGGTAATGGACATACAGAAAAACAAGGCCAGCAGAACCGGATAGCCGGGAATTGCAGCCATAATAAATACCACTGCCGTTGTACTGAATACGGAAATCAGCATCAGCCTCTTTGAGTTAAACTTATCTGCAATCCAGCCGCTAATCAGGTATCCCGGCACTGCAAGGCTGGCATAAGCAGCGGTCAGATTTCCCATCTGGGTATTGGTCAGGCCAAATACCGTTTGAAATGCCGAGTAAAACATCACCGGAAAGTAAATAATATTTCCTACATTGGCTGCCAGTGAAAAAAAGATCAGCGGCCATATCCTGTTTCCAAGCTTCTTCATTAAAATTGCCCTCCTTTTTTGTTTGTGCTTAAAAAAATTTATTGAACATGCTTAATAATAGTTTAAAATGTAAACCTGAATTGTCAAGAGAAATTTCAAAATTTCTGCATAAAAATTCAGGTTTTTTCAATAGCGCCGCTGTCCGGGGATTTTTTGCCCTGTATTTATTCTGCCAAAGCCTCAGGATAATACTTCTTTAAAAACTCCTTGCTGTTTTGAATGACCCTGTAAATCACTTTGTCGCTCATTCCCAGATTATAAAAATAATTGGACGTGGTAATATCCATAACCATTTCCCTGCTGAGCCGGCTGGGGTGTTCATGCCTGTGAAGAAGCAGCTCCCTTGAGCTGCCCCGGCACGCAATCAGGTAAATATCATTTTGTTCTCTGGTTACTTCCAGTTGGTATTCGTCCAGAAACTCCTGTATCAGCCGGTTATAGGTCTTTCCATTTTCCCACACCTTTCCCGGCGTGCTTCTGTTATAGCTGTAATAAAATCTTGCAAAAGACGGATCCCGGTCAATATACATCCACTGGAGAAACACAACGGTATAAAAGCATTCCGCACTGTCCAGTTCATCTAAAAGGGACAAGTTGATTTTCTGAAGCTCTTCATCTAAATACTGGGCCATAATCTGGGCCGCCAGACGGTCTTTTGATTCGAAATAATAGGCAATGAGCCCTGAGGTAACGCCGGCCCGGTCTGCAATCTGCCGAAAGGTAACTTTATCATACTCCTTTTCCATAAAACACTCTCTGGCCACCTTTAAAATGGCCTTGGCAGCCGGAGAATAAATATTAGGCTGTTTTACATTTTCTTCATATTGTTTGAAACGCATCTCTTCCTCCACCATTTGGCATTGAATTAAGCACGTTCAATTCTTATTGCCTGCGTTTTTGCTTTTTTATTCTTGTTCAATCTTATCACAGGTACATCTTTGTTTCAAGATGTATGTAAAATAGCGTAAGCAGAGTCATCGGAATAATTCAGGTGCATAATGAGGCTTTGATTCCTGTAGAAAATTATGAAGCTTTCGCAAAAATTGAAGCTTTTCTCACAATAGTTATCTAAACTTTTTATCATAATTGCATTATCGAACCATATTCCTGGTTATAATCTACTATCTTATATGGCAAACATCTCACCTCCTTTTTTGCACAAAAAAATCGCCACCTTTTGTAAGCGACGATTTTCATTCAGATATTCTGTTGTTATTTGATAAGCCAACTGTAATCCTGCCTGCAATCCACCACACAATCGGCATAGACTATATCGTCTACGATCTGGAAAATTATCATATAGCGTTTTTCAAACAGGATAAAACGATAGGCGTTTCTGGGGATATATTCCCCTGTAAGCCACGGGCATCTCTGCGGCATTAGTTCTAAGGAATTTGCCGTCTTTTTAAATTCAGATGTCAGCCGTTCCGCTGCTTCCTCGCTGACTTGTGCCAGAAATGCAGCATGGGAAACGAGCATCTGTGTTGCCCGTTCCGATACAATCACACGGTATCTATTCTGCTGTTCCATGATCTGCTGCCTCCTTGATTGCACTACGCATCATCGCAGCGACTTCATCAACAGAGTAGCCTTTGCTTCCACGCATCCTATCCTCCTGGGCGGCAAGCAGTTCCTCACGGAGCTTCAGCATTTTTTCCCTGCGGTTGTAAGTTCCGATGTCCATAACCACCAAATCCCCCTCTCCATTCTTGGTAAGGAAAACTGGCTCTGCAGTCTTTCTGCATTGTTCCGCAATTTCATTATAATTTTGTCTGATTGCTGCGGACGGGCGAATATTCATAACAGCACCTCCTCGCCTTTGTTGCGGTAGTAATATTCTATCCATATTATATTCTTTTAATGCCACCGAGTCAATACACACAAAATTTTTTTCAATCCTCTTATTTGTTGCCGCTCTTGGACAAACAAAAGAGAGGCGGCTGCCCCGCAGATATTTCATCTGCAGTTTTGCAGCCGCCCCTCCCAATGGCAATGTGACTTCTTTAAAACCCCGCTACAATATATTGTTCTATCAACACATCCAATTCCACGCTATGACGGTATATGACCTCATAGTTTTCTTTTTGTTCAATGCTCCGGTCTAATTGTCTTCTGGTCTCTTCAATTCTAGCAATCAATTCTTCTCTCGTCATACGCTTCCTATCTCTTCCTTTCTCCCCGTCGTGTTTTCGTCAGCTTCCAGTGTTTTCCAAAGAGAATGGAAGCGGCGCACACAGCCAGCAGCACAGACAGCGCCTGGGATACCGGAATCCCCGTTCCGAACAGGATAAGCTGATCGGTTCTGAGTCCTTCTATCCAGGCCCGTCCTATTCCATAACCCAGCAGATAAATACAGAGCATTTCGCCGTCAAAAGCCTTTCGTTTCCGATACCACAGCATAAATATCAGAACTCCTAAATTCCACAGGGATTCATACAAAAATGTGGGATGCACCTGGATGTACTCCACCCCCTGCTCCACAATCTTGTGTTCCAGAAGTTCCTGAGAAATCATAGACGGATTTACCCGGGACATTTTTAACCGCATAGCCAAAAGGTTATTGGTATATCCGCCAAAGGCCTCGCAGTTAAAGAAATTGCCCCAGCGTCCGATAATCTGTCCCAAAATAAGTCCCAATACTCCAGTATCTGCCATGGAAAAAAAGGAAAGCTTCTTGATCTTTGTAAATACAATCAGCGTCAGAACCGCCCCGATAACCCCTCCGTAAATCGCAAGGCCGCCGGCCCTTAAATTCAATATCTGAAGAAGATTGTCCTTATATGCGTCCCAATCAAAAATCACATAGTAAATCCGCGCCCCGATAATGGAAAAAACAATGGCATACAGCGCAAAATCCAAATAAATTTCCGGATTCTGACCTCTCCTTTTTGCATCAGACTGAGCCAGCCATATACCGGCCAGCATTCCAATCCCTATAATAATTCCATAATATGCAATCTCAAAGCCGAACACAGAGATGCTCTTCGGCAGATGCTCAATTGTAATCCCCAGATTTACAAAACTCAGGTCTGCTCCGTTTGTCATATGTAATGCTTTTTGCTCCTTTCCTAAGATTTTTCTATTTTACCCCCAAAAACAGCAAAAAGCAATCGCTTTCGATTGACACCGCGCCCCAATATTCGACAAAGGCGGAGAAAGCTCAAAAGAATAGGACTTTTTAATACAGACAAATCCTTAAACCGATTGTCCAGTCAGTACTGCTGTAAAAATATCTGCCTGTAGTAGTAAATAAATAGGGTTCCGAAGTAAAGCTGTGATAATTGCTGCCGCCGCGTTTCACATAGCTGCGCCCGCTTGTATTCTGCGGATCTGTTTGTGCTTCAGAAGAGTAATCCCCGCCGTAATCATCTACCCATTCATAAGCATTGCCGCTCATATCATAAAGGCCCAATTCATTGGGAGCCTTGGTTTTGACAGCAATGGGACTGCTGCTGCCGGAGTTTTCATATGTGACCGCGACATCATTAATATTATCGCTGCCGGAATAAAGATACCCTTTGCTTAAATTACCGCCTTTTGCAGCAAATTCCCATTGTGCCTCAGTAGGCAGGCGAAAGCTGACGTCGTCGGTAACGATTCCCTGTTGACGCGCAATTTCCGTTAGTTTTTCCACAAAGATATGCGCCTCTTCCCATGTAACGCTTGTTTTGGGCTGGGTATTGCTTCCGCCGCCATTTCCCATGACAGCGTTCCACAAGCCTTCCGTAACTTCCGTTTCTCCCATTAAATAGTCGTGTGTTAACGTTACCGAATGTGCCGGCGATTCGCTGAATTGGACATTTCCATTGTCGGAACCCATTGTGAAAGTTCCTGCTTTTACAAGTATCATCTTGAAATCCACGCCATTGATTGTGTAGGTTGCCGTTTGCAATTCCGGTGCGGCTGCAGCCGAATGATTCTCCTGCTCACTCTCCCCCAGACTTTCCTCTTCAAAAGTCTGTTCCTGTAGGGTTGTCTGCTCTTCTGTATTTTCAGCATCAGTATACGCTGTATTATATACGGCACTATCCATATTGCTTCCTCCTGCAGTTTGGCAGCCCATTATTCCGGCTAATATCATCATCATTGTAAACACTGAAATTATCTTTTTCATTGGTTGTTTCCTCCTTTTTTATGGGGAAAATCGCCAGCAGTGCAGCTTCCGTCTGCCGCCATTTTTCCGCCGAAAACCGGGAATAAACTGAACTCCCCGTAATTTTTTATTTTCTCAGCATTTTTGAGTATTTCCATATCTTCATCAGAAATCACAAAGTCTACATCGGCATTGTTCTCCATATGAGCCGGATTCGCTGTTTTCGGTAAGGGCAGCAGCCCTAATTGCAGGCAATAGCGGATACAAAGCTGGGGAATGGAAACCTCATACTTTTGTGCCACATCTGCAATCTGTCTATTTTTCATCATTTCTCCGTGTGCAACAGGAGAATAAGCTTCCACCAGAATGTCATTCCTCTTGCAATAGTCAATCAATGCAAAAGGGGTGTTTCCAATATGGCAGAGTATTTGATTCACAACAGGCTTAACTGTACCATGCTGCAAAATGTTATCAAGGTCTGTTTCCTCGAAGTTGGAAACGCCGATTGCTTTCAGCTTTCCCGCTTTCTGCGCTTCTTCAAGTGCACGCCATGCTTCTAAATTTCCCTCAAAGAAATGGTTGTCTGTATGAAAGTCTGTCCACGGCTGCGGCGCATGAATAATCATTAGGTCAAAATAGTCCAGCCCGGATATACGCAGCGATTCATCAATGGCAGACTTGGCTTCCTTATACGTTTTGTAAAATGCCTGTAGCTTCGTTGTCACAAACAATTTTTCGCGGGGAACGCCGCAGGTGCGGACGCCTTCGCCTACACCTCGTTCATTATCATATCCCTGTGCCGTATCAATCAAACGGTAGCCGATTTTTACGGCATCTCTTACTGCCTGTGCCGCCTTATCATCAGGGATTTCCCATGTACCAAGGCCAAGTTTAGGGATACTCATTCCATTAGAAAGTTCATAAGTTTTGTTCAAAATCATTTTTTCGCTCCTTTGCTTTTTTCAATACAAAATCAATTTGGTATAACGTATCTTGATTGTTGTGGATACGACTTAATACCTCTCCACGATATTGCTGCAACAACAAGATTCCTTTCGACAGTTGCCCTTTTTGGATAAAATCAAGAACAGGACGTTTTATTGTTTCATCTATGCCTAATTCCCAAATGCACTTTACCAGTTCTTTATTTTCCAACGTTTCATTCGTCAAATGCAGTTACCTCCTTCGCTTATTAATATAGCGCAGGCGCTATTCTATTACAAATATTTATTTTTCATGCCTTCCCATGCTTTACACTCATGGTTTTCTGTGCTATGATGCACCTGGGGTTAATTGAAATCCTAAGTATATCTAACCATGCCAGGAGGTGACCTTATGGAATATCGGGTATTAAAATATTTTCTTACAGTTGCACAGGAGGAAAATATTACAAAAGCAGCAGAAGTGCTTCATACGACGCAGTCGAATCTGTCAAGACAGCTTGCGGAACTTGAAAAGGAAATCGGGAAAAAATTATTTGAACGGGGCAGCCGAAAAATTACGCTCACGGAAGAAGGAATGTTTCTGCGTAAGCGGGCAAAGGAGATTGTTGAGCTTACGGAGCGTACTGAAAATGATTTAAAAACGTTCAACGAGGTTGTAAACGGCGTTGTTCATATTGGCGCTATTGAAACACAAAGAATGCGAATGATTGCAAAAAGTATCCTTTCGTTAAGAGAAACCTACCCTCAGATTACCTATGATTTTTTTAGCGGCAGCATTACAGAAATTACAGATGGTTTAAATAAAGGGCTACTTGATTTCGGCCTGTTGGTTGCTCCAGTGGATATGCAGAAGTATGATTATATCAAACTGCCCCAAAATGATATTTTTGGCCTGCTTATGCGTAAAGACAATCCTTTATCTCATTTGCAATCAATCCGCCCAAGTGATATTGGAAACCTCCCTGTATGGGTAGCCCACCAGCAGCTTCAGGGGAATGTTCTATCCGGCTGGCTTGGACGTGATGTGCAAACTCTGAATATCATATCCACATTTAACTTGATTACCACGCCCTCTATGATGATAGAAGAAGGCTTAGGAATGGCTTTTACTTTTGATAATCTCGTCAAGATTTCCGAAAACAGCAATCTCTGTTTCAGACCTCTTGAACCGAAAATTGAAGCAGAGCTTTACCTTGTCTGGAAAAAGTTTCAAATGTTTACCAAACCAGCGAAATTATTTCTTGAAAGCATACAAAACCTCTAAATGAAAAAGCTCACTCAGATCGGATCCGTTACCATGGGAAAAGACTTTACCCAATCAAGAAAAAGCTTTATCTTCTGCTTGTTTGCCTGATGATAAGCAATAAAATACTGTACTTTTAATTCTGCGTCGCTGAATGGAATCAAAAGCCGATTTGTTCCATCATTACGCAGTTCCTTTGACAATAAAGATACTGTGGTAAGAAAATTTGTTGAACGGATTAAATGCTGTGTTATCATAAATTCGTTTTTAACAAGTGTTATTGGCAGTTTTTCTTGTATAATAATTTTCTCTATCTGCTTAACAAAATAACCGCCAATATCCGGCAATAAAAGAGGTTGCGCCGGGATTTCCCGCAAAGAAACGTTTTCTTTTCCAGCCAATTTATTATCAGTTGGAACGGAAAGAAAAACCCTATCGCTTAAAAATGACTTACAACTAATATCTGAATGAATGACTTTGTGCGGAGCAATGATAACATCATAATTTCTGTCCAGTAATATCTGAACAATATCCTGCGTTTGGTATAATTCTTCTGACACACTGATTTCCGGGTAAGCATACGAAAAACGCGGAACACAATACCACTGTACACCAGGGTCACAAAATCCAAATGAAATGGATAACTTTTGTTGTGATAAACTTAATAAATCTTTTTTCATTTGCTCATAATCCCGAAGAATATTGTTCACATGAATCAGAGCAGTTTCACCCACCTGATTTAATTGGATTCTATTTGCGCTCCTGTCAAACAACTCCACATTGAGTTCCGTTTCAATCTTTTTTAACATGGCGCTCATAGCCGGTTGAGAAATATGAAGCTGCTCTGCCGCCTTTGTTAATGAACCGGTTTCAGCAATTTTCTTAAAATATTGCAGTTGGTTTATATCCATAAAATCCACTCCTTAGCATAAGTATATAATTATGCTCTATCACAAACAAATAGTGTGCAAACAGAGGCAACCTTGTTATAATGCAATCATAAAGTCCTACTAAACAATTTTATTCTAGCATACTTAATTGATTATCGTAAACTGTAATTTATGCAAAAATATAAGGAGGTATTTGTATGGATTATGTTACTTTGAGTAATGGTGTGAAAATGCCGTTGGAAGGATTTGGCGTGTTTCAAATCCCCGAGGCGGAAACTTGTAAACAGGCAGTACGGAACGCTCTTGATACCGGCTATCGTCTCATAGACACCGCCGCCGCGTATTTCAACGAGCAAGCCGTAGGCGAAGCGATTAAGGAAAGCGGCATTCCCCGCAAGGAGCTATTCATTACAACGAAGCTGTGGATTCAAGACGCAGGATATGAAAACGCGAAAAAAGCGTTTGAAATTTCCCTGGATAAGTTGGGGCTGGACTATTTGGATTTATATTTAATCCACCAGCCAATGAATGATTATTACGGCTCATGGCGGGCAATGGAAGAACTTTATACAGCAGGTAAGATCCGCGCAATCGGCGTATGCAATTTTTACCCGGACAGATTGACCGACCTTTGCGTCAATGCAAAAATCTTACCAATGGTGAATCAAGTAGAACTCCACCCATTTTTTGCTCAATCAGACGCATTGAAAAATATGGAGGAACTGAAGGTACAGCCGGAAGCATGGGGGCCCCTTGCAGAAGGCAGGCATGATATTTTCACCCATTCCGTTTTGAAAGCGATTGGGGATCAATATGGAAAAACGCCGGCGCAGGTTGCCTTGCGTTGGAATACGCAGCGCGGCGTAGTCATTATTCCAAAATCTACCCATCGTGAAAGAATGGAAGAAAACTTTAACATTTGGGATTTCCAGTTGACAGAAGTGGATATGCAGAGTATCGCAGAACTGGATCTGGGACACAGCGAAATTATTGACCATAGTTCCCCTGAAACCGCAAAATGGTTAAATTCCTGGAAAATCCATGATTGAAAAATAGGCACCGCCTGCTATTCCCTGCTGATAACATAATTTTAATGGCTATTCTCCATTTCCCGATATTCCTTTGGAGAATAGCCTGTTTTTTCTTTAAAGCATTTTCCAAAATGGCTCATCTGATGAAAACCCACAGCCGCCGCAATATTACCCACAGGCTCAGTTGTCTTTGCTAAAAGCTGCGCGGCTTTTGATAAACGGTATTCCGTCAAATATTTATAAGGCGTAGTGTCCATGCTTACTTTAAAGCAGCGGGAACATTCCGATTTACTGATATTTGCACTTGCAGACAGATCAGAAAGTGTAATGTCTTCTGAAAAGTGTTCTTCAATAAAGCGCAGAATTTTTTGCATACGAAGATGAACGACACTTTCTTTCTGTTCCTGGGGGAGTACGATATTTTTACGCATTATCAGCCAGAGAGAAGATAACCGAACTAAGACCTCATAGACATAGAAAATTGTCTTGTCTTTTTCAAGCTGAATTAATTGCTGTAAAATTGTCGTTATCTCATTATGCCACCCGACAGCAGGTGTGAAATGGACAAAAGGGAGCCGTTCATTGGTTATAACACTGTCCACAAAATCTTTTGCAGGGCTTCCCGCATAAAAGGAAAGAAAGTATGACGGGAAGAGAAAGCTATTATAATGGCAGTGTTTCATTTCCCCGACAAAATGTACCACGTCTTTATTGATAAAGATTGCTTCTCCCGCCTGTATCTGAACCGAATCATCAAGTGTCCGAACCTCAGCAATTCCGTCCAGTACATAAATAAATTGTAAATCCTTATGCCAGTGCATGACCTGAAATCCCGGATTCTGCGGGTAGGAATTTCCCCCCGTTACGTCAAGGACAAGATATGGAAAATCCGTATCGATATTCAAATTGACTGAGTTAATATAATCTTCCTTTTCCAAAGCTATCCCCCTCTTCTTTTTGGGAATATTACAATAATATTTGGAGATTTTACGATAGTCTAATGCTCTTTTTTGTGATAAAATCATAATGAATTTGAGAAAAAATGTCAAGGGCGCTGGAGGTGAATTAATTGTATTTTCAATACGGCGATAAGGAAACCGAGTATCTGAAACAGAAAGATAAGGTGTTAGGCGAAATCATCGAGAAAATCGGTCATATTGAGCGTGAAGTAGATAGCGACCTGTTTTCCTCTGTCATACATCACATTATCGGACAGCAAATATCAACAAAGGCGCAGGCAACCATCTGGCGGCGTATGAAAGACCAATTTGGAGAAGTGACCGCAGAAAGCATATTGGCGGCTGACATTCCTGAGTTACAGTCTTTCGGCATGACATTCCGTAAAGCAGAATATATCAAAGATTTTGCAGAAAAAGTGCAAAGCGGAGCGTTTGATTTGGAGGGGATTTCCCGATTGCCGGACAATGAAGCAATCAAAATGCTGGCGGAGCTGAAAGGTATCGGCGTATGGACAGCGGAAATGATTTTGCTTTTTTGCCTGCAGCGTCCGGATATTTTTAGCTTTGACGATTTGGCAATCCAGCGCGGCTTGCGTATGGTCTATCATCACAGAAAAATAGACCGGAAACTCTTTGAAAAATACCGCAGGCGCTTTAGTCCTTATTGCAGCGTTGCCAGTTTGTATTTATGGGCTGTTGCGGGAGGCGCAGTCCCCGGTATGAAAGATTATGCGCCGAAGAAAACAATTCACCGCTGAAATTGGCTGCTGTGCTATGTGTAAAGTTATTTCGGAAATGATACGAGGAAAAAGAAAATGAACAGCATACGCGAAGTTTTTCGTCCTGAATCAAAATACAAGGTGTTTTTTCTATCTATGCTGGCGTTTGGCCTGTCCTATGGATTATATAAAGGCGTGTTGGATAACTATTTAGCCGAGGTTGTAGCCATGTCTGAGTTTGGGCGTGGAGTCTCCGAATTTTTCCGGGAGCTTCCGGGGCTTGCGCTGGTATTTATTCTGGCAGCACTTTATACTTTTTCGGCAGAACGTATTTATAAGATTGGCGCTGCAACCATGATAATCGGTATGGTTATGCACGCAGTAGTACCGATAAATCAAGTCCTTGTTACTATCTCTATTTTGGTATATTCCCTTGGGGACCATATGCAGCAGGGAACGCGAAATGCATTATCCTTGGAGTATTCTAAAGAGGGGCATGGCGGCATGGCGCTGGGACTGCAAAATGCAGTTTATCAGGTTGGGACACTGGCAGGCTATCTTGTGATTGTTGCGGTTTTTGCCCTTGCCGCAAGCTCCCTTTCCCTGTTTCGCAATATCTTCTGGATCACTGCTGCGGTTATAGGCGTCGGCTTCCTGTTTTCTCTAAAAATGACAGGACACAGCGAAACCGATCACAATAAACGCCGCTTTTACTTCCGCAGGAAATATCACAAATACTATATGCTGGAAGTGTTTTACGGAGCGAGAAAACAAATATTCTTTACATTTGGGCCGTACGTACTTGTGCTGTTCTATGGCGCGAACACAATGACCATTAGTTTACTGTTTGCGATTTCCGCAGTCTGCTGTTTTATTGCGGCGCCCATCGTAGGCAAGATTATCGACCGGCTGGGTTATAAAGTGGTTATGGTGGCAGATACTCTGATTTTAGTTATTGTATGCTTTTTTTACGGTTTTGCTCATCATATTTTCCCGATGTCCGTTGCGTTTCTCATCTGCTGTGTCAATTATGTGCTGGATTCGGTGATCTCTTTGGCGTCGATGGCCTCCAATGTCTATGTGCAAGAGCTGTCTGATAATGCTGATGAGATAAAAGCAACGGTTTCCACTGGACTCTCCGTCAATCACATGATTACAATTCTGATTGCGCTTTTCGGCGGTTGGATTTGGCAAGCGTTGGGGATTGAAACCCTGTTTATCCTGTCTGCGATTTTAGGCCTTTGCAACAGTGCCTATGCCGCGACAATAAAAACAAAGCCTCTGAAAAAGCAATCTGTTGAAAATCACCGGCACAATGCTGCAAAATAGAAATTAGTCTTATGGAGTTTTAGATGCTTAAAAGAAAGGCGGAAAAATATGGAAAACATCATTATTTTATTTGAAGTGACACCCACCAAAGCGGGTATGCAGAGATACCTTGACTTGGCGGCAATGCTCAAGCCGCTGATGGATTCTAATCAATATTTTGATGTGGAGGGATAATATGCAGTACATCAGTCGTTATGAATCTCCCCTGGGAGAAATCCTGCTGGCCGCAGATGAAATCGGCTTAACAGGACTATGGTTTAAGGGGCAAAAATATTTTGCCCTTTATTTGGAAAAAGAACACGAGGAAAAAGAACTTCCCGTGTTGGAACAAGCAAAAAAATGGCTTACTATTTATTTTTCCGGCAAGGAGCCGGATTTCAAAGTGCCGCTCCACTTTATCGGCACTGATTTTCAAAATGAGGTGTGGGAAATCCTCTATTCCATTCCATACGGACAGACTATGACCTACGGGGAAATTGCGAAGCAGCTTGCCGCCAAACGCGGATTAAAGCGTATGTCGGCGCAGGCCGTCGGCGGGGCTGTCGCCCGTAATGAAATTTCCATTATTGTCCCCTGCCACCGGGTAGTAGGAACAAACGGGAGTCTGACCGGGTACGCCGGAGGCATTGACAAAAAAGTGGAATTGCTCAAGCTGGAGGGGGCTTTGAAACAGGAATATTTTATTCCTAAACACAGTACAGCCCCGTAAAGGAGGACATAACAGTCGGTTTCGATTGAAAAAATAGAGTCTTTGTGCTATATTATAGCTGCATCGGACTCTTTTTTATTTGGAGGGAGTCCGGAGAATGAGAAAAGCAAGTAGCTGCGCCTACGCCTGCCAGTTATAAAAAAGGGCGTAAAAAGGGTGTAAACAAAAAATAGAGAAAGGCAGAAAGCCCGTAAAACCAAGGCTTTCTGGACAGGTAAATCATAAAATGAAATTAGGAATCGTAGGATTGCCCAATGTAGGCAAAAGTACCCTTTTTAATTCTCTGACCAAAGCGGGGGCCGAATCTGCAAACTACCCCTTCTGCACCATTGATCCCAATGTGGGCGTTGTTGCCGTTCCGGATCCCAGGCTGAAAGATCTGGCGGCCCTGTATGATTCCCAGAAAATCACTCCGGCTGTAATCGAATTTGTAGACATTGCCGGATTGGTAAAAGGGGCGTCCAAAGGCGAAGGATTAGGAAACCAGTTTTTATCCAATATCCGTGAAGTAGATGCCATTGTCCACGTTGTGCGCTGCTTCGAGGATCCCAATGTTATCCATGTAGATGGCAGCGTAGATCCGCTGCGGGATATTGAAACCATCGACTTAGAACTGATTTTTGCCGATCTGGAGGTTTTGGAAAGAAGAATTTCTAAAACGGCCCGCAGCGCTATGAATGATAAATCTCTGGCTAAGGAGCTGGAAACCTTAAAGGCGTTAAAAACTCATTTGGAAAACGGCAATCTTGCCCGCAGCTACGAAGCAGCCGATGATGATGAAGCTGCCTTCATTGCTTCCTTAACGCTTCTGACTGCAAAACCGGTGATTTTTGCCGCCAACGTAGCGGAAGATGATGTGGCTGACGACGGGACTTCCAATCCCCACGTAGAGGCTGTGCGGAAATTTGCCGCTGAAAACAACAGCGAGGTCTTTGTGATCTGCGCCCAGATTGAACAGGAAATCGCAGAGTTAGATGATGATGAGAAAAAAATGTTCCTGGAGGATTTGGGGCTTTCCGAGTCCGGCCTGGACAAGCTCATTGCCGCCAGCTACCGGATTCTGGGCCTTATCAGCTATCTGACAGCCGGAGTTACGGAAACCAGGGCCTGGACCATTAAAGTGGGAACAAAAGCCCCTCAGGCTGCCGGAAAGATCCACTCTGACTTTGAAAGAGGCTTTATCCGCGCCGAAGTCGTGGGTTATCAGGAGTTATTGGACTGCGGCTCCTACAACGCAGCCAAGGAAAAAGGCCTTGTCCGTCTAGAGGGCAAAGATTACGTTGTCAAAGACGGCGACGTTATTCTGTTCCGATTTAACGTCTAATCAGCTTCATATTGTATATCGTCTATCAGCCATGGCCTGCATGAAATTGCCTGCCATGGCTGTTTTAATTTTATTTTTTCTTTTATTCGTTGTTCTGACAACATACTTTTTCCGATTTTTCCGCTATACTTACTAACATACAAAGGAAATATGGCATTAAACCAACGGGAATAACCAATTCCCCGCAAAACAGGAGGAAATCAATATGATTCGCAGAATTATTCAGATTGACGAAGATAAATGCAATGGCTGCGGCCTCTGTGCCGAAGCCTGCCACGAAGGCGCTATCGGTATGGCAGACGGCAAAGCCAAGCTGCTGAGAGACGACTACTGCGACGGCCTGGGCGACTGCCTTCCGGCCTGTCCCACAGGAGCCATTACTTTTATTCAAAGAGAAGCGGCTGCCTATAATGAGGCCGCTGTATTGGAACAAAAGCAAAAGAAAATGCAGACTCAGGGCGCGGTTCTCCCCTGCGGCTGCCCCGGCAGCCAGTCAAAGGAGCTCCGGAGGGAGGAAAGTTCTCCAGAAGGTTCCAGAGAATGCTCCCCCTCTTTTGCCAAGCCCGCCTCTCAGCTTGGCCAGTGGCCGGTACAGATTAAACTGGCTCCCGTAAACGCTCCTTATTTTGACGGCGCACATCTCCTCATTGCAGCCGATTGTACGGCCTATGCCTACGGCAGCTTCCATGAAGATTTTATAAAAGGCAAAATTACTCTGATAGGCTGCCCCAAACTGGATTCCGTGGACTATTCCGAAAAGCTGACGGAAATTATCCGCAGCAATTCTATCAAAAGCCTTACTATTGTCCGTATGGAGGTTCCCTGCTGCGGCGGAATTGAGCACGCAGCCGTCAACGCCCTGAAAAACAGCGGCAAATGGATCCCCTGGCAGGTGGTAACCATTTCTACCGATGGCCGCATATTGGAGGATTAAAGAAGGGGTTGTTTTACACAGGGTCTATCATATATTCTTGACTGTTCCTCATTATTAGAGTTATAATTAGTCGTATCAATAATGCGAATTTATATTATGCTCTAGGAGGAATTATTGCGTATGAAAAAAATCCTACCCATTCTTACCTGTGTGTTATTGCTTTCTCTATCAGGCTGCGGAGTGAAAAACACCGAAACATCAGACGCCCCGGCACAAAGCTCTTCAAATGAAAGCAGCGTATCTACCAGTGTGTCTGATAATACAGAAAGTTCGGAACAAGATTCCGCTTCCCCCAAAGATACCCTATCTGTTTCCACGGTCAAACTCCTGGCAAGGGAAAATATCCACCGGACCGATCAGAACGGCCAGATCAGCTCCTACCGCGTACCTGTTTACACAGAAACCCCTTTATATGGCAGCTTCGAGCGATACACACCTGACGCCATTCTTCTCGAAACAGTTGACGAAACTACCTATGAAATAGACGAAGCCGGAAGAACCCTTCTCCAGCTTCCGGCAAGCCAGCTTTATCAGACAACCTATCTTTTTGATGAATCAGGCAGGCTTATGGAATCCAAATCAGAAAATGCCAATGGAGCCATCTCGTACTGGTACGCCTGGACCTATGATGATTCCGGCCTTCCTCTTCAAAAAACCAAATTGGATTCCAAGGGAGCCGAAACATCTGACGTCTGGAAATATATCTATGATGAATCCGGAAATATTGTTCGCCGGGAAGATGCCTATGGCGCATGGACAGAGTTTACTTATGATGAAGAAGGCTATCCTCTCACAGCCATTAGTTATGACAAGGACGGGGAAGCGTATGGGGAATGGTCCAGCTTCGAATATGAAGAATTTTCTGTAGCGCCATTGCCGGAGTTTATGGGTTCGGCAAAGCAGTGGATACTGGCTGATTTGGTTTACTAACCAGATAATCCCAACAGGGGGGGCGAAGGAACTTTGACAAGTTCCTTTGCCCCCCTGTTTTGAAAATTTCTATATAATATCACTTCTCTTTTTCATACAAAAACCTCTCCGGCAGAACCACATGGAAGTCTTTTGCCAGATCCCGGAATTGCTCCGGCTCAATGGTCTGCAGCTTATCCGGGCGGATACTCAATACCTTTACCAAAATCTCCGCCGATTTTTCAATGGTATGCATCAGTCCGAAGGTCACGTCAAAGTCTTCTCCCGCGCAGAACAGGCCGTGATGGGCCCAAACCGCTGCGTCATACTGCTCCATAAGTTTGCTGGTAGCCACGGCAATATCCCTGCCCCCCGGCACCATCCAGCCTACGACTCCCAGACCGTCCGGAAATACCACCGGGCATTCCGTGGCCATTTCCCACAGCTCTCTGGTAAATACCTCGTCTTTTAAGGGGAGAACGAAAGTCAGGGCAATTAAATTGGCAGGGTGGGCGTGGTAAATTACCCGGTAGCTGTCGCCCTTTGCCTTCACCTTTACCTCATGATTCATTAAGTGGGTCGGCAGCTCGCTGGTGGGCCGTCCTCCATTTATAAGCCCCCAGCAGATCCGGTAGTTCTCTCCCGCCTCATCTAACTGGATAATGCAGCAGTTAGATGCCGGATCCAGGATCATGTTCCGCATAAACTTTCCGCTGCCGGACACCATAAAATACTCTCCGCCTAAGGCTGGAACGCTGGTTCCTATGGGCTGCCAGCTCCCTTCTTTAAAAAGCTCTCCGGCCACTTCCTCTACCTCTTCCGGTTTCAGCCGGTAACTGAGGTTGCCTCCGTTTCTCTCATGCCAATTCTGCCGGAATCCGTCGTCGCACATACGGATAAATCCCTGGCCAAACGCTGTTTCTTCTACCTTCATTTTCTTTCCTGCCTTTCTCCTTACAGGGCCGTCCTGGAGGACAGCACGGTTTTTTCGTACTCTCTTACCTGCTCAAACCATTCTCCGTCGGGCAAAACTCCGTTTTTCTCACAAAAATAATTCCAGACATCTCCCATGGGCTGGGTTTTCAGTTCTTCCTGCTCTGTTAAAAGCTCTGTAAAGCGCCGCTCTTCCTGAAGCTTTGCAAACCGCTCTGACGGAGTCAGAAGAGCCCAGAGAAGGGATTTCTGCATATTTCTCATTCCGATAGCCCAGGCTGCGATCCGGTTAATGCTGGCGTCAAAGAAATCCAGGGCCAACAGCACCCGTTCCGGTCCTCCCTGAACGATTTCCTTGGCAATCTCTCTGGTTTCATCATCAAATCTTACTACGTGATCACTGTCCCATCTCACAGGCCGGCTGACGTGAAGGGCCACTTTGGGGAAGAAGAGCAGCATGGAAGAAATCTTGTCTGATACCATCTCTGTGGGATGGAAATGGCCGCTGTCTAAAAGGCACAGGATTCCCCGTGTAGCTGCGTAATTCATATAAAACTCATGGGAGCCTACTGTGCAGCTTTCCAGGCCGATTCCAAAAACTTTGGATTCTACAGCCACCAGCACCTTTTCTTTATCATAGCCGCTGTCTAGGATTTCGTCCAGGGAATCCCGCAGTCTGGCCCTGGGGCTGATGCGATCCGCCGGCACGTCCTTAAATCCGTCGGGAATCCAAATATTCATTCCGCAGGGGGTTCCTAACTCTTCTGCAAAGTATTCCGCAATTTTCAGGCAGGCCTTACAGTGGTCAATCCAGAATCTGCGGACAGCCGGGTCTTCGCTGGAAAGGGTTCCCTTCTCCGCCATGGGGTGGGAAAACAGCGTAGGGTTAAAGTCCAGCCCCAGGCCCCTTTCTCTGGCAAACTCTACCCATTTTGCAAAGTGCTTCGGCTCAAGCTTATCCCGATCCACCCACTGATCCTTCTCAAAAATAGCATAGCTGGCGTGAAGGTTCAGCCTGTGGCGGCCGGGAATCAGGCTCAGGGCCTTGTCTATATCCGCCATTAATTCTTCCGGGGTTCTGGCTCTCCCCGGATAGTTTCCCGTGGCCTGGATTCCTCCGGACAGGCTTCCCGCCCCGTCAAATCCAATTACGTCGTCTCCCTGCCAGCAGTGCATGGAAACGGGAATGGCCTGCAGCCGTTTCAGGGCCTCGTCGGTGTCCACTCCCAAACGCCTGTAGCTTTCCCGCGCCGCTTCGTATCGTTCTTTTATATCCATGTTCTTTTCCCCTTTCATTTTGTCATACTTTGCTTTTGGCGGATAGCACCGCAGTCATGGATTTTTCTAATCCAGATGGAACACGGGAATCAAGTCCCGGCTTACAGGGCTGTTGTCCGGGTTGGTTTCCATAATGTCCGCCATATAGTCCCACCACTTCCGGTTAATGGCCGTATCTGCGGATTTCGCCCAAAGCTCCTCGTCCTCCACTTCCAGATAACCGTAAAGCACATGGTTTTCCGGATCCAAAAAAATGCTGTAATTGCGCCCTCCGTACTGATGTATCATCTCTTTCATCTCCGGCCACAATTCATCATGGCGCTTTTTATACTCTTCTTCCATACCGGGGTATAGAAACATACGAAATCCTTTCCGTATCATAAGCCTTCTCTCCTTTTCTGCGATCTTTTTCCTCATTATTAGTCCGTTTCATAAACTGCCATGGGAAACGAGCGGCCAATGGTCTGTCTGGCTTCTCTCAGGCCGGCAAACTCTCCTCCCGCTATCATCTGTACCGCCAGATTTCCTACGGCGGTGGCTTCCCCTAATCCTGCGTATACGTTTTTTCGGCAGGCCCGGGCTGTCAGGCGGTTTAAATAATCGGCGTTAGAACCGCCGCCTACAATGTATATGGCATTGTAGTTTCTTCCTGTCAACCGCTCTATCTGGCGGCAGCAGTCCCGGTAGCAGGCGGCAAGGCTGTTGTAAATCACTGCCGCCATCTCCCATTTATTTTGGGGAACCGGCTGGCCTGTTTCCCGGCAGTAATTCTCTATTTCCCGGCTCATGCTGGCCGGAGCCAGAAAGCGGCTGTCATTGCAGTCTACAATGGAAGAAATCCGCTCTTTGGAAGCGTTTTTGCAGATTTCATCAAAGGAATAGCTCTCTCCCTCCGCCTCCCATTCTTTCTTTACTGACTGGATCATCCACAGGCCCATAATGTTTTTCAGGTACCGGTATGTGCCGCCGTAACCGCCCTCGTTGGTCACATTGGCCCGGAAGCTGCCCTCTGTGCAGTCGGCCTCTTTTCTCTCTGTTCCCATAAGGGACCAGGTTCCGGAGCTGATATATAAGAAATGCTCTTCTCCGGCAGGAACCGCTGCCACTGCTGACGCCGTATCGTGGGAAGCCGCCAGGACTACCCGGCAGTCCAGACCCGTTTCCTCTGCAATCTCTTTCTTCAGCCGTCCAACCTCCAAGCCGGGATCGGAAAGGGGCGCAAAAAGCTTTTGAGGAAATCCCAGTCTGCCAATGAGATCCCGATCCCAATCCCTTGACTCAGGACTGACCATCTGGGTGGTGGTAGCATTGGTGTATTCCTGATGCAGCTTTCCTGTCAAAAGGTAGTTTAAATAGTCCGGGATCATGAGCAAATGCTCCGCTTTTTCCAAAAGCCCCGGCTCCTGCTCCTTCACCGCCATAAGCTGGTAAATGGTGTTAAAAATCTGCTTTTGAATCCCGGTTCTTCTATAAAGTTCCTTTGGGCTTACGATCCAGGAAACCTTCTCGTCCATGCCTGCCGTCCTTCCGTCCCGGTAGCCTGCTGTCTTTCCAAGGATCCGTCCCAATTTGTCCAGAAGGACAAAATCTACGGCCCAGGTATCCACCGCCATGCTTTCCGGCTGGAACCCTCTTTTGCCGCACTCCTTCATTCCTGCCAGAACTTCCTTAAAAAGCCGTTCCAGATTCCAGCAAAGCGTCCCGTCCTTTTCCTCCAATCCATTGGGAAAACGGTAAATTTCCTCAATTTCCATGCGGCCGTTCCGGATCCTTCCCAGAATATGGCGGCCGCTGGAGGCCCCAATATCCACAGCCAAATAACAGCGCTCCACTTGCCGTCTCCTCCTTCCTTTTTCTCCATCATAGCGAAAAAAAGGCAAAAAAATAAGAACGGGATTTATAAAAATCTACGTCCTTATTTGCACGGTATTCTGTTGCCGGTAATCTTTTGGAGTGACGCCGTAATAATTCCGGAATATCCGGTGAAAATAGCTGGTATTGTCGTATCCCACAGCGTAGCTGATGTCGGCCACGGTCATTCTGGTATTGTTTAAAAGAAAGGCTGCCTGATTGAGCCGTTTAATCTGAAGAAGCTCCTTATAGCTCCGTCCCAGCAGGGCCGTAATGGTACGGCTGAGCCAATAAACATCATAACCCATAGACGCCGCCAGCTCCGTAAGACTTCCCTCCCGGTAATGCTCATCAATATAGCGAAGAACCTGCAGCGTCAGCTTCTGCTTAAAGGACTGTTCCGAATCCTGCCCCGCCCGGATGCGGCCGGTACAGCGCATGAGATGCCAGAAAAGAAGTCCCATGGCAGTCTGATTGATAGGCTGGGAGTCCTCATTGCCGTAAATCAGGGACCACACCAGATTCTCCACTAAGTTCTGCACAGGAAGCACATCAGCTACCTGAAAATGAAGAAAACTGTCGTAGCGGACATCTCCGCACAGACAGCCTACAATAAAATCTCTCAGGAGATTTTCTTCCTCTCCCATCATGCGTACAGCCGTATCGAAAAATTCCGGAAGAATAATGAAATTCACTCCAATATCGTCCTCTCCCGCCGGAAAAATCTCCTGGACGGCGTGTTGGTTCAGAAAGAGCAGCTCACCTTTTTTGAGATGGATCCTGTGCCCGTCCACCACATGGGTGGTACTTCCCTGGCACATATAAATCACCTCAACGTAATTGTGGGTATGCTCCGGAAAGTGGACAAACCGGGTATGGGGGCGAATGGTAATGAGCTTTCCCGCTTCCAGCAGTTTGTCGCTGTCTATCACCATGTCTTCTCTATCCATATAAAGGGCCCTGTCTATATCCCGGCTGCCCGCTAAAATCCTCTGCTCTTCCTGAGTCACCACGCTGAGACGGCGAATGAGTTCTTCATTCATACGCGCCTCTTCTCCTTTTATTCGTCCTCTAAATCCTCTTCGCTGACAATCTCATCATACTCCTGCTCGTCCAGCAGTTCGTCAAAGGCGTCCGCTACAATCTCATATTCCTCGTCGTCTTCAATATTTTCCAGATTGGGAGCGCCGTCCTCGGTTTCTGCGTAGCGGTATAAGTATACTTCCCCTTCTTCCGCATCTTCTCCCTCCATTGGCAGCAGGGCAATGTAATCCCTTCCTCCTGCCGGGAAAATTGTCAGAACTACGCATTCCAGCTCAGAACCGTCGTCCAGGGTCAGAGTAACCGTCATTTCCTCTTCTTCCATCTTATTGTTGAAATCCTCTGCCATCTTTTCTACCTCTCTTTTCGTATGATAGGCAGTGTATCCCGCCCTACACACAATGTATCAGACTATATAGGAAAAAGCAAGGAAAATTTCTATAAACGATTTTTCAATGCTGCTATCTTCTTTATCTGCAGATAGGGTATGCTGTATATCACTTCTTCGCCCTCTGCCGCCATCGGCGCCTTCTCTCTTTGAAATTGCATAATTCCTGCCCGGTTCTCCAATAAATACTCCTTTGCTGCTTCCACTGTCCTCCGTTTGGATTCCCCTTCTGTTACGCCAGTATCGCTTCAAAGGCTTCTTCCGCCTGTTGTTTTCTCTTCTTAATAAATTGCCCTGTAAATCTCTCTTCTTGCCTCTTCCACACTCTCCAGAAGATGGGAAGTGGCTCCGATGATATATTTGTGCATATGAAAACGATCCAGCACAAACTTTGCCTTATCCACGGCCCTCTGGCCTCTCTTAATCCATGCAGCCCGTTTTCATGGGTGATTCCCTAATACGCATAAATCAGTTTCGGCATAATGGAATGCATAATTTTAAGTGTAAAGGAAACCTATATGGACGCACAGGAGGTTATGCACATGAGTAATTACGGAAAAATCACAGCTCTTTACTCCCGTTTATCCGTAGGGGACGAGGACAGGGACGGCGGCGAGAGCAACAGCATACAAAATCAAAAAATCTTTCTGGAGAGCTACGCCAGAGGGCAGCGCCTAACCAATATCCGGCATTACATCGGCGACGAAAGCGGCAGATTTTTTGACCGTTCCGCCTACTCCCGCATGATTGAAGATGTGGAAAGCGGCAAAATCGGCGTGTGCATTATGAAAAACCTGACCCGCTGGGGGCGCGACTATCTCCAAGCCGGAAACGCTATGGAGATTTTTCGCAGAAACAGTGTGCGCTTTATCGCGGTCAACAACGGCATAGACAGCGAAAACCCCGACACATTG
>CAMMNN010000039.1 GCA_946498245.1 uncultured Clostridium sp.
TAGAAGGGCTGTGGAAAAATGGAATTAAATCAACTCCATTTTTTCACAGCCCCTCCGCCTGCGGCGGGTCGCTTTAGCGACATAACTCCTCTCCGCCGCAGTGCGTTCCTGCCCGGAGGGCTTTTTATTCTATAGGAAATTCAGAAGAATTTCCTATAGAATAAAGAGGACCTTCCAGACAGGCAGTCCCTGTCCCGGAAAGTCCTTTTTCTTTCACACAGTCTTTACTTTTCCAAAGCCTGACGAATATCTTCTATAATATCCTCTGCGCTTTCGATTCCCACGCTGAGACGGATCATGGAGGGATCCACTCCCGCCTCTTTCAGTTGCTCGTCGTTTAACTGCCTGTGGGTATGGCTGGCAGGATGGAGAACGCTGGTTCTGGCATCGGCCACATGGGTTACGATAGCGGCCAGCTTTAACTTATCCATAAAGATTTCGGCCCCTTTTCTTCCTTCCTTTAAGCCGAAGGAAATCACTCCGCAGGTGCCGTCGGGCATATATTTTTGGGCTAAATCGTAATACTTATCCCCTTTCAGGCCGGGGTAATTGACCCAGGCCACATCTTCTCTTGCCTGGAGGAACTGAGCTACCTTCAATGCGTTTTCACAGTGGCGGGGAACTCTCAAATGCAGGGTTTCCAACCCTACGTTTAACAGGAAGGCGTTCATAGGAGCGGGAATGGATCCTAAATCCCTCATAAGCTGGGCCGTTGCCTTGGTGATATAAGCTCCTTTTCCAAAACGCTGGGTATAAATGATGCCGTGGTAGGAGTCATCGGGAGTCGTCAGACCGGGGAATTTATCCTTGTGGGCTTCCCAGTCAAAATTGCCGCTGTCTACAATGCAGCCGCCGACGCTGGTTGCATGGCCGTCCATATATTTCGTCGTGGAATGGGTCACAATATCGGCTCCCCATTCAAAAGGCCGGCAGTTAATGGGAGTAGCAAAGGTATTGTCAATAATTAACGGTACCCCGTGTTTGTGGGCCAGACGGGCGAATTTTTCAATATCCAGCACAACCAAAGCGGGATTGGCAATGGTTTCCCCGAACACAGCTTTCGTATTGGGACGGAAGGCCTTCTCCAGTTCCTCTTCCGGAGCGTCAGGATCCACCAGAGTTACCTCGATTCCCATTTTCTTCATTGTAACGGTAAAGAGATTGGAGGTTCCTCCGTAAATGGTAGCCGCGCTGATCACGTGATCCCCGGCAGAGCAGATATTAAACACTGCATAAAAATTAGCCGCCTGACCGGAGGACGTCAAAATAGCTGCGGCTCCTCCCTCCAGATCACAGATCTTTTGCGCCACGGCGTCATTGGTGGGATTAGACAGCCGGGTATAAAAATATCCGTTTTCCTCTAAATCGAAAAGCCGTCCCATCTGCTCGCTGGTTTCATACTTAAAGGTAGTGCTCTGATAAATGGGAAGTACTCTGGCCTCGCCGTTTTTCGGCTGCCATCCTCCCTGAATGCATATGGTATCGAGGGAATGTTTTTTCTCCATGTGGAAATCCTCCTGTCTTTTGTCATTGATCTCATTTCTATAGTCTACCACAAAACCATAATGTTGGAAATACCTAATCGCTTTCTTCGTTTTCGCTCTTGAATTTCTCTCCGTTTCCATGTATGATAGGTGTGCACTATGAATTTTTTCAGAAAGAGGAATATGAGCTTATGGTAGATTCACTGGTACAATGGTTTACTGTCCACCTGTCCGGCCTGGTTGCAGAGGAAGGGATTATTTTCATTATTTCCATGATCCCCATTCTGGAACTGAGAGGCGGCCTTCTGGCAGCGTCTCCGGCCCTGTTAAATGTCCCTATTCTCAGGGCGATTCCCATCTGCATCATCGGCAACATCCTTCCTATTCCCTTTATCCTCCTGCTGATTAATCACATTTTGGCCTGGATGGAAAAGGTAAAGGTATTCCGTCCCATCGCCCTGTGGCTGAAAAACAAGGCTATGAGCAAAAAGGGGCAAATCGAAAAATATGAGTTTTGGGGGCTGGCCCTTTTCGTCGGCATTCCCCTGCCCGGTACCGGCGCATGGACCGGAGCGCTGATTGCCTCCCTTCTTCACATGAAATTCTGGAAGGCCTTCGGCGCCATTCTCATCGGCATCGTTGTAGCGACAGTCATTATGTCTGTGCTGTCTTACGGAGTTTTGGGCGTACTGTTCGGATAATCTATAATGGTGATGGAAAAGGGGTATGTACCGGTTTCGTACATACCCCTTTTAAGGTTCGCTTTTATATTTCTTCGTCTTCCTTGTTTCCCACAATCTTCTGGCCGCATCTGTTGCAGAATACGGCGTCCTTGGAAACTCTCGCCCCACACGCGGGACACACAGCCGTATTTTCCAGATCCCTGAGCTTTTCTTCCATCAAAGCAATGCGTTTGCGGCTCTCTCTCACCGCCTCGAAGACCGCTGCCTGAGGGTGATCTTCCTCGTCCTGGTGTTCCTGGTAATACAGTTTTCCCAACGCCCTGTAGGTTTCCTGAAGCCTGCCTTTCTCGCTGCCGATCTGGGACTTTAACTGCAAAATCTCCGTCAAATCCCTTGCCTTTGCAGCCGCAGTTTTTCCTGCATCTGTAATAGACCTTCCGATTTCTTCAAAAAGTTCTTCCATATCCATGGCCGTTCCTCCGTCCTGATCCCTTAATTGGCGCCCGATTTCTGCGATGAACGCAGAAACCGGTATACGCCAATGACCGTCTGGGGCCATTGTACCGTGCCCCTTCTCTTCTGTCAAGCGGAAGCGTTACAGGGACAGCTTTCCTTCCAGCCCTTCGTAGTCCACAATCATGGTCCGGCCGTCCTTCATTTCCAGAATCACCGGCCCGTAGCCGCCGCAACCCTGAGGATCCGTAAAGGAAAGCCTTTTAATAGGAAAGAGTTCCTCATCTGTCCATTCTCCGGAATCTTTCCTGGTAAGAATGGCCGTAATCATTACATAGGGCTCATAGGAATAATACCGCTCTCTCCGGCTCGTCCCCACAATCATGCGGCTTTCCCCTTCCGCCGGATTAGAGCCTTTTCTGGATACCACGCAGCTTTTATCAAAGCCTGCGTAAAATACCATTGCAATCTGGCCGTACTCTCCTTTCAGGATCCGGGCCAGGGCCCCGGTTTCGGGACAAATCCGTTCCTCTTCCTCCGCCTTTGAGCCCTCAGGTACCGGAAGGCCGTAAGAACCCAGGGTCAGGGTATAAGGCCGGTCCGGAATCCGGCTTTTATCCGCCCGGATGAGGCCGTAAGCCACGGGAAAATCCGCCAGATCCACAGAAGCCTTGTCCTGGAATGTAAAGGAAAAGTCAAAATACTCTTTCCGGTAAAGGATACCGTCCCGGACGCCTCCATATAACAGGATATTGGGAATCTGAGGTTCGGCAGGCAGAGGATCCTTCCGCCCTGCTCCCTGGGCGTCGTAGCGCAGGCTGTACTGCATGGCCTCCTGGCCTTTATAGTCAAAGGCCTCCCAGGGGAACTGGCTGTTAAAAGACAGACGGGAATAGCCGTTTAAATTGTTATTGTCCTGCTTCATCAGTACCTTTGCCGTCCGAAGCTCCGTAATGCCGCTCTTTAAATGGTTGTCTGTAACAATTCCCGGCCCGTCTGAAACTGTGGTCACAGTTTCCCCCGGAACCGTTTCCCCGCTGGTTTCTTCCCAGACTCCATTTTCTTCTGCCGCCGTCCAGAAAGGGTGATCCGCCGGAAGAGTCAGGCAGACAAAGGAGTTGGCAATCCAGAAAGGACTGGCCGCGCAGCTATAGCTTTGGAGAAGGGGCTCAAAGGGCCCGTAAAATCCCAGACAGGGAACTCCCTCGTAGAAGCACTCCTCCCTGGTTACAAACTGCAGCAGTGCCCCGCTTGCAATCCTTCTGGCAAGGCCCGGATTGGCCGTAGGATTCTTTAAAAGGAAATTAGCGGCCAGAGGCGCAGAAGCGGCGCTGCGGTAAATCCCGCTGCGGCCCCACATGGTCACATGGCCTTCCCTATCAAACATACTGGGGAAGGAGGATACCAGTTTATTGGAATACTCTTCAATCTTTCCGGCTAACCACGGCTCCTTCTCATAGCCGTACCACTGATTCCACAGAGGTCCGTACACATGGAAAGCCCAGGGGCAGTA
This sequence comes from uncultured Clostridium sp., assembly GCA_946498245.1. Lineage (GTDB taxonomy): Bacteria > Bacillota > Clostridia > Lachnospirales > Lachnospiraceae > UMGS1370. The sequence continues at coordinate 4,134 of CAMMNN010000039.1, forward strand.
GTAATCAAAGCTGTGGCCGTCCCGGTACCAGCCGTCTCCGGCATAATAGGAAACAATGGCCTGAGCGTGATCCCGCATCATATCCTGGTCGATAGCGTATCCCTCCCGATCCAGGAAGGCCAGGATCAGCATATTAAAGAGTCTCCAGTTATGATGGCTGGTAAAGGAGTGGCCAAAGGCGGAAAGATAGCGGGCAATGGCGTCCTTCTCTTCTTTTGTATAGGTTTGCCAGATAACTTCCCTGCACATGGACAGCCCAATGACCAGGGAAGCGCATTCACAGGTATGCTGAAAAGCTTTTTCTCCCGGCAATGCCTCCGGAAAGATTTCTTCCGGACCTAACAGGTAATTTGGGGTACCTGGCGTTACGGACAAAAGGATCTGATCCTTATAATATTTCTTCATGGAATACCCGCACACCTCTGCCTCCGGCTCGTTGCACAGCAGGGGAGCGGCAATGAGAAAGCTTCTGGCCAGTCCCTCAAAGCGCTCCGAGGCTACCCGCCATTTGGGCCCGTCAGGCTGGGGATAGCTGACCCTGGTTTCGTGGCGGGGCACCACAATGGGATCGTGAATATCCTTTACGTGGCGGAAGATCCCTTCCAGGAAAAAATAACTTACGTCAATCCAGTCCTTTCTGGTCATTCCAGTATACGGGCTTTTCATTGTATCCGGTTCCTTCACACAGTATTTCATTTTCCTTCTCCTTCTCTCTCCAGGCTGGGGAATAAAAAGGGATCTCCAATTTTGTCCAGATAGCCCTTCAGCTTTCTCCGGAAATCCACAATCAGCTCTTCCCTGCAGTCAGGAGCAATCTCCCTGGGACTCATCTCATAATAGTCCTCTTTGCAGTCGTAAAGCCACTCATGGGCTTCCTCACCTGGCTCGTAGCCATTGTAGCAGACATAGGTATAGCGGTGGGTTTTAATTCCCCGCCACCCATAGGCTTTGTGGGTCAGTCCTTTCTTTGCGTAGGCCGCCACCATATCGGCGCCTCCGGGATAGGAGCAGAGGAACATATCTTCTGGAGCGTTCTCGTCTTTTCCAGTCAGGATCCCCTTTCCATGGCTGTAGCCCTCACAGGTATCGGGAACCTCCAGCCCCAGCAGCTCCAAAAGGGTAGGCATATGATCCGGGCTGGCAAAAATCTCCGTATTCTCTCCCGGCGTCAGCCGTCCCTTCTGCCTCATCATTAACGGAATATGAATGGATTCCTCATACCATACGTTCTTGCTCATTTTGGAATGGGAGCCCATCATTTCTCCGTGATCCGCTGACAGCACCACCAGAGTATTTTCTTCCAGGCCGTTTTCCCTTAAATACTCGTAAATCCGGCCAAACTGAATATCCAGTCCGTAGATGGCCGCAAAATACTGTCTGGCCTTGGTTTCCATTTCCGGCGTCCGCATTTCTTCCGGCACATTGGGCCTCCAGCAAACGTCTATATCCTTAAACTTCTGGTAATACTCGTCTGGCACCAGCTCGTAGGGAAGATGAGGCGGATTCCAGGAAACAAAGAGGGCAAATGGTTTATCTCCGTCCTTATGGGCCTCTAAATATTCCAGGGCCTTGTCCGTTTCATATTCTGCCGACCATTTTCCCGGGCGGATTGGCGTAGGATCATCCTGCCAGTAATGGGGATTTAAATGATCGTCCCAGGCTCCATAGGAAAGCCAGTAATCAAAGCCCTGACGCCGCTCTCCTGGAGGGGTAAAGGCGTCCCAGGCCTTTGCTCCGGACTTTGGGTGGGAGGTAAAGTTGCATTCAGAAGAATCCAGATGCCACTTTCCAATATAGCCCGTGTCGTAGCCATTGTCCTTTAACACATTGGCAATGCAGGTTTCCTGGGGCTTTAACATAATCTTCTCCTCCAGGCCCACCTTGCAGTTGGTCCACAGGCCGATAGAGAACGGGTATTTTCCTGTCATCAGGGAACCTCTGTGGGGCGTACACAGGGGAAAGGTACTGTAAGCGTTGGAAAAGCATACGCTCTCCTGGCAGAACCGGTCCATCCAGGGAGTTTCCACAGGATCTTCTCCCCGGTACCCTACTGCATTGGCTCTCCATTGATCTGCAAAAATATACAAAAGATTGGGTCTTTTTTCTGTCATAATATTCTCCTTTCGCAAACAGACAGGGCTGCTGACGCAGCGGCCTTAGAGCATGAAAAGCGGACGTTCCCCCTCAGAACCGTCCGCCTTTCTTTTACCAATATAATTTCCAGTCTTTCAGTCTTCTGGTCAGCGCTTCCATGTAGAAGTAATCCCCCCAGGTATTGCATTCATCTACACCGCGGTTTGTGCAGGTATTCTCTTTGGAATCCCTTGCATACGTACCGTGAAGCAGCAGGCCGTTGGACACGGACGTATCCGCATTGGCGCAGTGAACCATCAGGGCTTTCAGCATTTTATCCGCTGCCTCCTGATACTTTTGCGCCTTATCCTCAGGAAGATACTTGCACATCTCCAAAATACCGCAGATGGCAATGGCCGAAGCGGAAGAATCCCTGGGCTCTGTGCTGCCCGTATCAAAGTCAAAATCCCAATAAGGAACCAGATCTTCCGGCAGATGCTCAATAAAGTAATCCGTTACCCGGCAGAACAAATCGATGTATTCCGGATTTTTCAGATAGCGGTAGCTTAAAGCCACTCCGTAAACGCCCCAGGCCTGACCTCTGGCCCATGCGGAACCGTTGCGGTTTCCCTGATGGGTAACGCCGTAAGTGGGTTCCCCGGTATTTACGTCAAAGAAATGGGTGTGGTACGTAGAGTTATCCGGACGCACCAGGCATTTCATAGCCGTCTGAATGTGCTTTCTGGCCTTCTCCTCATAGGAAGGATCCCCTGTCACCTCAGTAGCCCAGTAAAGGATCGGCAGGTTTAACAGACAATCGATAATCAGGCGGTATTCCTTGGGCTCTCCGGGATTGCCCCATGCCTGAAGGAACTGTCCTTTTTCCCGGAACCGCTCCGCCAAATGATCTGCAGCCAGAATGGCCGCTTTTTTGGCATGTTCGCTGCCAGTTAATTTATATGCCGCCACACAGGAAAGGCTGTAAAGAAATCCCATGTCATGGTGATTGACGTCAATTTTCTTTTCAATCCGTTCCAGAAAGCTTTCTACCTGAACCAAAGCCGCTTCCTTCAGAGTCTCGTCCCCGGTATACTCATAGGCCAGCCAGATTACGCCGGTCCAAAAGCCTGTGGTCCATTCTACGTTTTCCGTAGGCTCATAAAAACCGCCGAAAGAATTAGAGGACTCAAACTTTTCCGTAAATTCCGGCAGATTGCTGCGAACCACTGCCACAGCCCCCTCCATTGCCTTTTTAATGTCTTCCTGGGAAGCCCCCGGATAGCTTTTGATAGTCTCGAAAGTCTGCGCCATGTTGTCCTCCTTTTAGCCTTTAATACCGCTGGCCGCCACGCCCTCTACGAAGAACTTCTGGCAGCTCAGGAATATGATTACCACGGGAATCAGGGAGCATACGGATGCCGCCATAATATAGGCATAGTCCGCGCCGTACTGGGAAATAAAGGTACGGATACCTAACTGTACGGTTTTCTTTTCCTGGGTCTTTAAGTAAATTAAGGGGCCCATAAAGTCGTTCCATACGTTTGTAAAAGTAAAGATGGTCAGGGTCGCCATCGCCGGTTTTCCTAAGGGGAATACAATTTTCCGGAAAATTCCGTACTCATTGAGTCCGTCGATTCGGGCCGCCTCGCACAATTCGTCAGGAATACTGATATAGAACTGCCGGATGAGGAATACGCCGAAGGCGGAAAACGCCTGCATCAAAATCAGTCCCAAATGGGTATCGTTCAGTCCCATTTTTGAAATCAGAATAAACTGGGGAACCATGTATACCTGCCACGGAACGGCAATGGTGGTAACATACATTAAGAAGATTAAATCTCTTCCTTTGAATTTACATTTTGTAAAACCGTAAGCTGCAAAACAACTGGTACAAAGCTGGATAATGGTAGTGATAATGGTCAGCTTTGCCGTATTTTTAAAGTAGGTCAGCAGCGGAATCTTTTCCCAGATAGTTTCATAGTTTGACCACTTTATTACTTTAGGCCACCATTCCATGGGAATGGAAAATACGTCTTTGTTCTCTTTCAGGGAGGAAATTACCATCCAATAAAAGGGAACCAGCATAAACAGGGACAAAGTAATCAGCAGTATGTATAAAATGATTTTAATTGCTTTTCGTTTCTGTTCCATTTCTCTTCCTCCCCACTACATATCTTTGGACCATTTCTTCTCACCGCTAAACTGAATGAGGGTGATTACCAGAACAACTGCAAACAGAACAATCGCTCCGGCGCTGGCCGGTCCAAGCTCCCAGTTGGTAAAGGCCTTTTCATAAATGTAGTTTACCAGGGTCTTTGTAGCGTTTCCAGGGCCGCCGCCGGTCATAACGTATACCAGATCGAATACCTTGAAGCACTGGATCGTCAGCATAATTAATACGAAAAATGTGGTAGGCGTCAGCATGGGAATGGTTACATACCGCAGCTTCTGCCAGCCGTTGGCGCCGTCCAGTCCGGCGGCCTCATACAGTTCCGTATTGATTCCCTGAAGGGCAGCCAGATAAACAATCATGTAATATCCCATATATTTCCACACACTAACAATGGAAATGGCTACCATGGCCCAGTCTGTGCTGACAACCCATCGGGGCGGATTTGAAATGCCGATAAACTTTAAAAATTCGTTAATGGGGCCGAAGTCCGGCTGGAATAACATATTCCACACAGCGCCTACGGCTACGATTGAGGCAATATAAGGGAAGTAAAATGCCGTACGGAAAATCGCCACGCCCTTGATCTTGTTGTTTAACAGTACCGCAAGCAAAAGGGCCAATACCAGAGTCGGAAGTACAGTCATAAGAGCATAGACAACGGTGTGAACAAAAGAACTGCGGAATACCTTATCGCCAAAAATGTCCACAAAGTTTGCCAGCCCTACAAATTTCATAGGCGCCTGAGACGCGTCCCATTCCATTACGCTCAAAATAAAGGAAAAACATACCGGCAGAAATACGAAGAGGCAGTATCCGATCAAGTTGGGGATAATGAAAGAATATCCTATCAGATTGCTGCGGATAGCACGTTTTTGCCGGGAAGTCAGGCCGCCGGCCTTTTTCTCACTCATAATTTACCTCCTTTTTGTGCAAAAAGAGAGCGCACCTTCAGGATGCTTTCTGCGGAGCGCTCTCTGGCTATTACATTTTATAAAATCCTATTTATTACCAGCCTTTGATTTCTGCAACGCGGGATGTCAGTTCTTCGATTCCCTCGTCTACGGTGTACTCACCAATCATAATCATGTCATGAACTTCGTCTAAGACGGTACGGATTTCTTCGATCTGAGGATCCAGGGGACGGTCAAATACGTAATGCTCGTAGTACAGAGCTTCCTTGTTGCTGTCGCCTTCCGGGAAGAACTCGTTGGAAGCAATGGTATTTACAGACTCTTCTGTCTGGATACCGGTAAATACGCCTACGCCTGCCAGAATGTCAGCCGCTTCTTCAGAGGAAGCGAATTTTACGAAATCCCAAGCCAGATCCGGCTGATCCGTAAATGCGCTGATAGCTACCGGAGTAATAGCGCCTACAGTATAACCGCTCTGTCCTTCAGAATGAGGAATGTTTGCAACGCCCCAGTTGAAGTTGGTTTCGCCTTCCTGATTGGACTGCTCCATGGTAGCGATGAACCAGGTTCCCATAGGCATCATTGCACACTGCTGATTCTTAAATACAGAAGAATAATGAATGTTTGCAGTCTTTAAGGTAGCGTAATCCTGGATATAGCCGTTCTCCTGAAGCATTAAAGCGTCCTCATACCAGGGCTTCATGAAGCTGTAATCCTGCTCTACTACGGTGTTCTCGCCGTCCTGTACAGCCCAGTTGGTTACCAGAGCCTGCCAGGTGTGGTTGTGAGTACCGTATACCTTAGCGCTGCCTTCGCCGGAGGTCAACTGTGCTGCTAAGTCATAGTATTCTTCCCAGGTCATGTCGTTGGAGGGATACTCTACTCCTGCTGCGTCAAAAAGGTCTTTATTGTAGTACAGAACGTACCAGTCGTTTCTGTAAGGCATACCGTAGGTTACGCCGTTGTACTGAAGCTGTTCAAAAGCTCCGCTGTATACGGAAGTATCTACTGCATCTTTCTCTACGTACTCGTCCAGAGGCAGAAGCTGCTGCTTGTCAGCCATCTGAAGCATGGAACCCATATCTTTTACGAAAATAACGTCCGGATCGCCCTGAGCTGCAGATAAGCTGATTCCCAGAGAGTTGTTGTACTCGTCTGCGGAAGTATCAATTACCTTGATCTCTACGTTAGGATTCTGAGCCTCATATGCTTCTACAACTGCCGAGAACTGAGGAGAGCTGTCATAGTCCCAGGTAGTAATGGACAGGGTAACTTTCTCTCCCTCTGCTGCTGCCGCCGTGGTTTCCTCTCCCTCTGCCGCTGCTGCCGTCGTTGCGTCGCCGCCGGCTGCCGCCGTCGTTGCCGCTGTGTCGCTGCCGCCGCAAGCTGCCAGACTTAAAACCATGGTAGAAGCCATTGTTGCTGCAACAATTTTTTTCAGTTTCATGATGAATCTTCCTCCCTTGTTTTGATAGGTATACTTTACCAAAAATACGGGCCGGAATCCATTTTCAAAATTCAGATTTATATTACTTTTTATTATTTTTCATATACTTTTTTCATGTTCATATACTTTTTTCATCTTTTCGTCCCTTTTTTTCCTTTTTTATATTATAATGATTAAAGTCGAGCCAGGGACTTAACGCTCTGCCCGCCCCATGAAGGCTTATTATGATACTTTAAGGAGAACCGCCTGTTTATGAAAAACACCCAAACCTCCATCCCCAAAACATTCCAAAGGAAAATTATTTTGTATAATCTGCTGATTGTCATTGCCATTGCCACAGTTATCAGCTATTACAACTTTGCTTCCTATAAAAAAGACACCATTGCTACGGAAACAAAAAATTCCCAGAACACTATCCATCTCCTGTCGGATCGTCTGGAACTGGCCTACCACGAGATGATCAATCTCCTGTTAAACTGTTCGGAGCGCCAGTCCCAGTTTTTTTCCAGCTATGCCATCTCCGACAATTCCTATATGGAATTAAACGCCTCTAAGGTTTTAAAGGATTACTGCGCCATTTCCGGCTATAGCGAATATATCTTCCGGCTTTCTCTATATGATAAGGATCGGTTCTTTCTCCAGGCCGGAAGTCTGGCCGGATCTTCCTCGGATCTGGACTCCATCATCTCCGCTCCCTGGTTTTTGGAACGGCTGAACCAGAGTTCGCTCCAATATACCCTGACTCTGGTGGATAATCCCTTCCCCATAGGCCGCGGAGCTACCCCTAAGATCTTTCCTCTGGTCCGCTCCTTAAATTTCCGCTCCGGACAGAAACCGGAAGATTCCTGGGTCTTTCTGGCTATTTCTCCGGAACTCTATGCAGATACTCTGGAGAGCCTGGACAGCAACCGTCTGGTTTACGCCGCCTGCGCCGACAATACCATTATTGCCTCTTTGACAGAAAGCCCCTTTAACGCCCAGGAAATCGCTTCCCGCTTAAATGCCGCAGATGCTTTAGAGGGTTCTATGGAGGTTTCTCTTGAGGAAGGTCCGGTGATTCTGACCTGGCAGAAAAACGCTGTCAGCGGCCTCCTTCTCTTTGAAATCCTTCCCGTGGATTCTATTACTGTGGACCGCCAGGTTGTGGGACGTACTATCGCCATTATTTTCTTTTTCTGTCTGGCCATCGGACTCATTCTTTCTTATCTGATTTCCAGACAGTTAGGCCGCCCCATACTCCGCCTTTTAGAGCGTCTGGATTTGGTGGCCCAGGGAGACTTTGCCCCGGACGCTTCCATTGAAAGCAATGATGAGATCGGTATCATCGGCCGTCGGATTAATCAAATGTCTTCTCAGATTAATACTCTTATGGAAACCCGTATCCAGGGAGAGAAGGAGAAAAAAGATCTGGAGTTGAAAATGCTCCAGGCCCAGATCAATCCCCATTTTCTGTACAATACCCTGGATTCCATTAAATGGATCGCCACCATGCAGAAAAACAGCGGAATCGTCCAGACGGTTACCGCCTTGTCGGCTTTGTTAAAAAATATGGCCAAGGGTTTTAACGAAAAAGTGTCGCTGCAGCAGGAGCTGGATTTTCTAAACGACTATGTCATTATTGAAAAAATCCGCTATGTGGAAATGTTTGACATTGAGATTCAGGTGGAATCGCCCCGGCTGTATGAAGCCCGGATTATCAAACTGACCCTTCAGCCCTTAGTAGAAAACGCCATTTTTAACGGCATCGAGCCTTCCGGCCGCTTTGGCCTGATCCAAATCCGCGCATGGGAGGAAAAGGGCACCCTAAAGGTCAGCGTCACCGACAACGGCATTGGTATGTCCAAAGAACAATGCCGAAAGATACTGACTGATACGTCCCGTGTCACCAAGAGCACTATGAGCGGCATTGGCCTTCCCAATGTAGACCGTCGCTTTAAATTAGTATACGGTGAGGAATATGGCCTGACCATTACCAGTGAACCGGATCAATACACTGCCATCACCATATCCCTTCCTCTGGAAATACCGTCATAGGTGCCGCCTGTCCGGCGGCGGACTTTTATAGTAATAGTAGGAGAAAATTTTGCTATGTACCGAATTATTTTAATTGATGATGAACCCTTAATTCTGGCAGGAATCGCCTCCCTTATTAACTGGGAGGACAATGACTGTACCATTGTAGGAAAATCTACCATTGCCACAGAAGCGAAAAATATGATCTTAGAGCTGAATCCGGATATTGTCATTACCGACATCCGGATGCCCGTGCTCAACGGCCTGGAGCTCATAGAAGCCTGCAAACAGGAGGGCTGCCAGTTTGAATTTATCGTCCTGACCAATCTGGAGGAATTTAATCTGGCACGGAAAGCCCTGACTTTAGGGGCATCGGACTATCTGGTAAAGCTCAATCTGACCCCGGAAGAGCTGTGCTCTACCCTGGAACGGGCAAAAAAGCGTTGCCAGTTAAAAAGGCGGGAGGGAAACGGTCTTTCCCAGGGCCCGGTATCCACTATAGAAACGGTTCAGGCTTATTTAAGGGAAGTCCTTCTTTCTAAGGATCCTTCCCTTGTCCCTGTTCCGGAGCTTTCTCCAAAGGAGCTTTTTTCCCGCCCCTTTGCCGTGCTCTTTTCCCTCTGCCCCAACCACGTTTCCTTTAACTCAGAAAGCAGCCCTTATGATTTCCGCTCTATTTCCGGCCAAATCAGGGATATTGTGGCAAAGATCTCCGACCGCTATTTCGCGTTTTCGGTCCTTATGGAATATGACGGCAAAAACACCTATCTCCTGGCCGCTTCCCTGAAAGACAACAGGAAATTGGAGGCGGTTCTGCCTGAATTTGTAAACCGCACTGCTGCCGCCCTGACTACCTACTTTGAGCTGGGAGCCGTTTGCGGAGCCAGCCAGCCCAAAGACTCTCTGGGGGAAATGCCCCAGGCTCTGGAGGAGGCAAAGACTGCCCTGGAATACTATTATTACAATTCCTCCAGCCCTCTGGTCATCTTTAACCACCAGAAATACCATGTCAGTCAAGCAAAGAATTTTAATATAAACTTTTTCAAAAAGGACTTATCCGCCTCTATCCAGCAAAATGACAGCGCCCGGTTAAGAGACATATTCCGGCAGATCCTGGACCTGTTTTCTACCTGTAAGCCCCGCAAGGAGCAGGCCATCAGTGCCTGCATCAATATTTATACCTACCTGTATTCTTTTTTTGAGGGGGACAAAGAAGATTACCAGGAGATTTTCCCTTACACCATTAACATTGCGGATCAATTGGGCCATTTTACCTGTCTGGCTGATATTTTAAAATGGTTGGAAAGCTTCTGTGACAAGCTCTGCACCCTCCTTTCCGAGCGGAAAGAAACCCGCTCCGATACCCTGGTGGAACAGGCCAAAGTCTATATTGACAGCCATTACTCCGAAAAGCTGGCCCTGGCAGACGTAGCGGAACATTTAAACATCAGTTCCGGCCATTTAAGCAACACCTTCAAAAAATTCACCGGAGTTACCATGTCCGACTATATTGCAGGCGTAAAGATCGAACACGCCAAAGAACTGGTGGATACCCATAAATATCTCATGTACGAAATTTCAGATATGCTGGGCTTTGAAAATCCTTATTACTTCAGCAAAGTCTTTAAAAAGGTCACCGGCCTCTCTCCCAGGGAGTATGAAAACCGCGCCGGACGTTTTTAAGAAAAAGGGAAAGGAAAAACTTGAAACCCTCCCATAGATATGTTATATTAGTAATAGAAAGAGGGAAAGCCAGAGAAGCGGCCTACCCTCACAAACTTTAACTTACATCACATGATGTCAGCCGTCAGCTAGTGGAAGTAGTTGGCGGCTATTTTCGTCTATCCTTGAAGATCTCGTAAACAAGACCAACAAGGGCAACAATGAGTATTCCAATCTGGATTAAATCCGGATATGTAACATACATTGGCACGCCCCCCTTTCTTCTTCAGTCTAGAGGGTAGCCCCTCCGAGGAATGGAGGGTAAGCCGCCTTTGGCTCTCTGGTTTCCCATGAGAAAAGTATAGCATATTTTTTTAATAGGGACAATTACATTTATTCGTTTTTCAATCGGTCTTCTTCTGTTTTCAGATCCTGCCGGACAAAATCAGGCGTCTTTCCCTGTACAAAATTCCCTACAACCTCTGTCCGGGTTCCATTGCCGTTTTTAATGGTGACGCGAACCAAGGGAGAATCCACTTTGGAGAAGAAATTCATGCCGCCGTATTCACTTAACGTAAAGGCAGACAGAATCTCTTTCATTTTTGCCCCGTCTTCATAGGTAACTACATAATCAATATAGTTGGCATAGGAAATTTCCCCGCTTCCCGGGCGAATCTCTTCAAAGGAATCCTCTACTTCAATTTTTTCAACCTCAACATCGTACCAGGCCCTTTCCGGATCCATTCCGGCTTCCTTTAAAATGGCCAGAGTTTTTGCAAAGGAAGGATATACCGGATAGAAACCGCCTCCCTGGCTCCAACTGTCGTAATAATAGTCTTCCTCTTTGGCTTTCATATCCAAATAAGACGTCTCCAGTTCATTGAGGAATCGAATGGTAGCCACCGGATTTTCTTTTGCCATAGTGTCAATATCTAAAGCCCGCAGCTCTTCCTGATATGCAGCCAGCAGCTCTTTGGCCTGCTCCGATTCCAGCTCTCCTGTCTGGATAATCACGCCGTCGCTTCCCACCTTGTACTCCGCCTTTACTACCTCGTCGGCCCTTCGGCTCAAAACCGGATACTTCCCGTCCTGATATGCCGGATCGTTCCACAGCTCTTTTACGGAATCCAGCACAAGGGACAGAGGCAGGTTATAGCTTCTCTGAACTGTCCGTCCGCTCTTCAGGGTATAGCAGACATTTACAAAGGTCCAATAATCCTCTTCCAAAAGTTCTTCATCGCCTCTGAGAGTGCTCTCGATTCCCTTAGCCGCAATTTCCAAAATCGGATCGATACTGGTCACCTTCATGTTTTCTGATAAGTATTCCTGATTATATCCTTGCCTGAGGATCAGATTTCCCTGGCCATCCTCGGCGATTTCATCATAAGTAATCCAGTAATCTCTTCCCAAATCAATGGCAGCTTCCGCCACTTTATCTCCTTCCGGCAGATAAACGTCATATCCCATCCAGTCGCCCTCAAAGCAAAGCAGCACACCAAGCCCTGCTGCGGCGCAGACGGCAAGCTGAATCTTATGGGAAAACAGCTTTCGGAAATCAAAATGGTAGATAATCTCTACAATGCAGTGGCACAGCACTGTTCCGGCCACACTGCCGAACACAGCCCAGCCGACGGTAGACTGAAGACTCCAGAAAAATAATCCCCCCATCATTCCAAAGAGGAAAACAAGGGCGATACGGATCACCGGCTTTGTAGGAGCGAAGGCCATGGCCTTTCCCGCCGCCTCAGAAGGCCGCTGCCGGTGTAATATCAAAGAAATAGCGGTAATAACCGCCGCTGCCGCTCCGCTTCCAAAAAGCAGCAGGCTGCACCCTTCCCCTACGGACAGTTTTCCATAAGCCATAAAGTAATCAGCCGCCGGCGACAGCTTCACCAAAAACTCGCCAATCGTTGTCTTACCGGCCCAAGTGGAATAGGTATGGAAAAAGGTAGAGAAATATCCATCTAATATAGCTCCCAGAACGGGGAAATAGATGAAAAATACCAAGCTTCCCAGCAGTCCTACAACAAGATTTCCCGTCAGTACCATGGCCAGAACCGTAGCGCTGTAAATAAACCAGAAATACAGCATATGAAAACTCCAGCCCAAAAGTCCGGAGGACAAAACCTTCCCCACATCTGTCCCATAGCCTGCGGCCACCCCGGCGGAAAGGATCAGGCATACCAGATAAGAGACAGCCGGAATCAAAATTCCCGTTAAAAAGGACACGGAGAAAAGCATTTCCCGTTTTACCGGAACGCTGTGGTAAAAATCCACTTTTCTTTTATTATGGAGATAAGAAAAGCTGGCAGCCCCGCAGACTATGGCCGCTGCAAAAATCAGGAAGACAATGAGCCCGTCTCCCGATGAAGAGACGTAGCTTTCCGCCGCTTCGGAAAGAAACTGGCTGCGGGATAAAACCATAACGGTTCCTCTCTCTACCATCCTGTCGTATCTCTCCGCGCTGCTGCTTAATTTTAATGCAATTCCTACAGGAAAGGCAAAGAAAAACGTCAGCAGAGAAAGGGCAGCCAGCCATAATTTTCTCTTCCATTCTTCTTTTAACAATTTAAAGAATAAGTTTTTTGATGTCATAACCAGCCACCTCCGTTTCACTGATAAAGATTTCTTCCAGAGACAGGGGAATCAGCTCAAAAAAGATGGGTTCATACACAGCCATCTGCGCTTCCACTTCTTCCCGTTTTCCTCTGATTGTAAGGGTTGCGAGACTTCCTCTTTTTTCTGTCTTAATTATCTCCAGGCCCTTTATTTCTTCCGGCTCCATTCCCGGCTTTAATACGCACTGGACTTTATGAATATTCAGCTTCATCTCATCCAGATCCTTTGACAGCAAGATTCCGCCTTTATGGAGAAGGCCCACATGATCGCAAATATCTTCCAGCTCCCTGAGATTGTGGGAAGCGATAATGGGCGTCAGATTTCTCTCTTCCATATCCCCTGCAAAAATACTTTTTACTGTCTGGCGCATAACCGGATCCAGGCCGTCAAAGGTTTCGTCGCAGAAAAGGTAGTCCGTATTGGCGCAAATGCCGCAGATCACGGATACCTGCTTTTTCATTCCTTTGGAAAAGGTATTGATTTTACGCTTTTCGTCCAGACCGAAATCCTTAATCAGCTTATGGAACCGCTCCTGGTTAAAGTTCCGGTAAACGATCCGGTAATACTCCATCATTTCCAAGGGCGTGGCATTATTAAAAAAGTACTGTTCGTCAGAGATATAAAAAAACCGTTCCTTGGCTTTCACGTTTTCAAAAACCGGTTCTCCGTCAATGGTAATGGTTCCCTCGTCAGGTTTTAACACCCCTCCTGCCAGTCTGAGAAAGGTACTCTTCCCCGCCCCGTTAGTTCCGATGAGTCCAAAAACACTTCCGTCCCGTATGGTAGCGCTGATATGATCCACAGCCACAATATCGTCAAAGCGTTTTGTTACTCCCGCCGCTTCAATCATTCTCATTCCCTCCTGTCTGATCTTCGTTTCCGGAAAACGCCGTTTCCGCCCCGGATGCAGCCTCTTTTAATATCTTCTCTTTGGAAACTCCCAAAAGGGCGGCTTCCCGGGCGGCGTTTCTTACATTCTCACAAGCCTCCTGCTGCCGCAGCTCTTTCAGTTTCCTGCTGTCCGCCACAAAACTGCCCTTGCCTTTTACTGAGTAGATATATCCCTGCCTTTCCAGCTCCGTATAGGCTCTCTGAATGGTATTGGGATTAATGGACAGGGCCACAGCCATATTCCGTACTGACGGAAGCTGACTGTCTTCCTGCAGTGCGCCCACTAATATCATAGACGCCAGCTTTTCCGTTACCTGTTCATAGATAGGCCGCCGTTCCTTATAATCCAGTTCTATCAGCATCCCTGCCTCCTTTCCGGTTACTGCGAAATCGCCTTATCGTACCAACTGTATTATTTATATTAATACACTAGCACAGGAATCCTTCCCTGTAAACAAAAGATTTCTTACAAATTTATGAACCGTTGTATTCCTTTACCAATTGTCGCAGTTCAGCCATGCCATTCATAATTTGGCGGATTCCTCTGTATTTTTCACGTTGGCTGTGGTATGATGGAAAGAGACTAAAAACTGGCTGCGCCGCTGCAGCCGCCACAAGAAGGGAGAAAAAAGATGTACGCAGAATTTGACGACTCCTTAGTTACAGGAAATGATTTGATTGATTCCCAGCATAAAGAATTAATCGACAAAATCAATGCTCTGCTGGTAAAATGCGAAAATCAGTCTGACAAGGCCGGAGCCATCCGAATGCTGGATTACCTGTCAGATTATACGGAATTTCATTTCAGCGCCGAAGAAAAGCTCCAGGAAGAAATCAGCTATCCCGGAATCAACGAACACAAAGCAAAACACCAGGAGCTGCGTCAGGCCGTGGCCGAACTTCACGAAATGCTGGAAGAGCAGGAAGGGCCTACGGAAGAATTTACCCAACAGGTACAAAAGCAGGTTGTAGAATGGCTCTATTACCATATCAAAACCTTCGACCGTTCCGTAGCCGAATACAAATACATGAATAGCAACCCGGAAATTATATAAAGCTTAACGGGCCAGTACTGTTTCATTTCTTGTCCGGATGGCTCATGAAAAAGCATGGAAGGGGAAAATAAATGCCGGAAATCAGTTTATTTTATGGCATCAGAATCACCATGTACTGGGAGGATCACAATCCACCGCATTTTCACGCAGAATACGGAAAATACAAAGCTATATTTGACATTGAAGATGGAATCATTATAAATGGAATTTTGCCAAGGCGACAGCTAAAATTTGTCCTTGCATGGGCGGAAATTCACAAAGATGAATTAATGCAGAACTGGGAGCTTGCAAAAGATAACAAGCCGTTAAATCGAATTAACCCTTTGATGTAGGAGGAAATTGTATGAAAAGACAGAATTTGGATTATCAATATTTCTTCCCGGAAGTGTTTCAGGCTGTAGCCGGCGAAAATTATACCGTCTACGCCTATATGAATGACGGCAGTGTCAGATTGTATGATGCAAAACCGTTAATCCAGAAAGGCGGTATTTTCCAAAAAATAGCAGATGAAACGGTATTTAAAGAAACCCTGACCGTTTTAAACCATTCCATTGCATGGGATATAAATGGAAATCGTGATGAATATCACTGCATCGACATTGATCCTTTCGACGTTTTCAAAAGTCCTATTGTACAAGACGGTATTTGGGCGTAAATATTTTTCTATGCTTTTTATTCTGCACTACAAGAGCCGGAAAGTCCGCTGTATCTGCGGCCTCCCGGCTCTCTTTTTTCCTATTTAATAATTTCAAAAATATGATCCGGCCGCTTCTCCATCTCGTCCAGAATCCGCAGATCCGTATCTGCTACCCGGCCCACATAGTTTCTCTGGCCGTCGTTTTCGATCTCTGTCAGGACAACCTCTACTTCCCCTCTGTAATGGCTCAGATTGTCGTTGACCACCAAAATATCCCCTCTGACAAAGGTTTTCTTCTGGCAGGGGCGTACAGGTACCGGCGTATTTTTAAAGTCCAGTCTGGGGAAGCTGGAGCGAATGTAGTATTCGCTGGCGTCGTTTCTTCCGGCATGTTTGTGGCCGTAGACAGCGAACTTCTCCGCTTCCGTCAGATCCGGCTCCGCTTCCATCCGGACCGTGGTATTGGCTCTGTTGACAGACGCCATCAGCTTTAATTCCTCTTCAGACGCATAGGCATTTCCGATAATAATATCGTCTACCACACCGCAGGCCACCATATGGCGGGTCTGGGCGTCAATGGGAAGATTCCTGTCCGCTTCCAGAGTGGGAAGGCCCTGGTACACCGGCCAGGGGCCGAAGGTTTCCGGCTGGCGGCTGGTGACGAAAGCGGCCAGAGGCAGGCCCAGCAAGCTCCAGTTAGCGTTAAACCGGTCAAAGGTCTTCTGGCTCAGTCCGGAGTAGCGTTCCGGATAGAAATTATGGCATATGGTCATATTTCTCCGGTCAGCCCCGTGCTCTATGAGACGCCCTACATTGGTATCGGAGCTTCCGTTAAACTCGATTTTGATTCCATAGGGATTTCTGGTCAAAAGAGCGTCCTGGAAATCATCAAAATGGCCGTCCAGACGGATAATGTCTACGCCCAGATCGTAAAATACAGACAGATCTGAGGGAGAAGCCCCCAAAGCGTCAAAGACCTCCGGATTGGTGTCTACGGCTACTGTAAATCCCAGCTCGTGGGCCTTTTTCATGAAAGCCCCAAATTCTTTCCTTACCACTTCAATATCCCGGCTGGCAGACAAAAGGCAGGTAAAAATCCTGCTGAAGCCTAACTTTGCCGCCATTTCCATATATGCAAAATCCTTTTCCTGGGTAGAGTGTTCCGGATAAATTGAGATTCCTAATTTTCCCATACGATTTCTCCTTCTTACTGCGCTTCCTTTTCTGCCGTTTTCTTTATTCCAGGGGCTTCTGGTAAAATCCTCCGTAAAAGGTTTCCGTCGGCAGTACGTTTATAATTACGTGGGGATCCTGCTTCTGCATCAGCGCTACAATATCGCTGACCTCATAAGAGGACACTACCGTATGAAGCAGACTCATTTTCTGATTGCTGTATCCCCCGTAGCCCTCCAGAACCGAAAGTCCGTGGCGGTAATTGCTTACGTAAGCGTTAATGACCGGTTCCGGCCTGTGAGTGGTGATCTGAAGGGTAACCCGTTTATAGCGGTGGTAAAACGATTCAATGGTCCTGGTAGACAGAAACTGGAACAAAATGGAATACCCCGCGTAGAGCCAGCCGAAAATGGCCCCAAAAATGCAAAGCATACAGCAGTTAAACACAAATACGTACTGCCAGATGGATTTGCCTTTCTTATTGGATACGTACAGGGCAATAAAATCGGTTCCTGCCGTAGACGCGTTTCCCTTGAGAGCGATTACAATGGCCATTCCGTAGGTAAAGCCGCCAAAGCAGACATTTAAAAGCACATCATCAAAAAGGGGCTGGAATGTGCAGACTTTCAGGAAAAAGCTGGCCAAAAATACCTGAATCATGGAAAAGATTACAAACTTTTTCCCAATGTGCTTGTAGCAGAAAATAGCCACCGGCACATTGAGGGCAATCATACCCAGGGAAGTGGAAAAGCTGAATCCGAAAAGGGAGGTGATTTTATCTACCAGCACTGCCACCCCTGTAAATCCACTGGACAGGATCTGGGCCGGCGTCAGGAATGTCTGCATGGCAAACGCCTGAAGAAGACCGGAGCAAATAACCGCCAGAGTCGTAAATCCATATCTTTTTACATCTTGTATATCCCATTTCATAATTTCAGTTCAACCATCTTTCTTACCAATTCCCCGCTGACTCCGTCGTAATCGTCCTCATGAGGCGCCGGACCAAAGCTGTAGCCTACTTTTTCCCCTCTGGTGGTGGGATCCGTCACCCAATCCCTGCAGGAAGAGTGAACCTGGACAACGCCGGTTTTCTCCATCAGCTCTCTGGCATTGGAGGCATTGACGCCGCTTCCCGCCAGGATCTCAATCCTGTCCCCAAAGCGCTCCGTCAGTTCCTTTAACACCGGGCTTCCGTCCCAAGCCTTTTCCTCCAGGCCGCTGGTAAGGATCCGGTCTACTTTCAGTTCAATAAGCTTTTCCGCCGTTTCATAGGGGGCTTTTACACAGTCGAAAGCCCTGTGGAATACGGCTGTCTTTCCATAGCTGTGAATCAAGTCCACCATCTCTTTTGTCAGCTTTTCGTCCACCTGACCTTCCGGCGTCAGAAATCCAAAGGCCAGACCGTCGCTGCCGTGCTCCAGAAGCTCCTTTGCTTCCGCAAACATCTGGCGCACCTGAAGCTCTGTGTAGCAGAACCCGGCTCCTCTGGGCCTTACCATACAGATGACTTCCAGATCCGTTTCCGCTTTTACCATATCCAGGCACGCGGCCGTGGGAGTCAGCCCTCCCAAAAAGAGGGCTGAATTTAGTTCAATTCTCCTGGCTCCGCCTTTCCAGGCATTCCAGGCGTCTTCAAAACTTCCGCAGCAAATTTCCAGCATACTACTGCTCTCTCCCTTCTCTCTAAGCTTTCTTTGCCAAATGGTACAGGCTCAGAGCGTATATCTTTGCATTGGTAATAATATCGTCTTCTTTCATCCATTCATCAGGCTGATGGCCGATGCCTTTCTGGCCCGGGAAAGAAGGGCCGAAGGGGACAATTCCCGGCATCAGCTTTGCATAAGTGCCCCCGGTAGTCGTTACTGGGGTTCCGTCCATGCCGGTTACCTTTTCATAGGTATATTTCAGAGTATCTACTAAAAAGCAGTCCTTTTCAAAGCGCACCGGGTCATAATTGCTGATCAGGCGCACGTTCCTGCCCTTCTGGCTCTCTTCAAGCTTCTCTAAAAGCCACTGAACCGTACATCCCGCCGGGTAGCTGATAGAAAATTGAACCGCAGGCCCGTCTTCCCTTTCCAGGACTTTGTAGTTGCGGACCTCCAGGACTCCAAACTCCGGATCCTGGCAGGCGATTCCCAAACGTTCCCCGTTATTTCTGGCATTGAGGATATACTCGTTTAAAAGAGCCATGAAATCTTCTGTGGAAGGGGAACTGATTTCCACCACCGCCCTGCCCCGTTCCGCATATACCACCGGGTACTTGCAGTCCGGGGTAAAGCCCATAACAGGCGGCTTTTCCCGTTCCAGATAGTACTTCAGATCCTCAAAGCCCGTTTCCTCATCGCAGCCGAAAATAATGCGGACTTCCCTGGCAGGCTCAAATCCCAGCTCCTTTAAAGCGTACAGAGCGTACAGGCAGGTGAGAATGGGGCCTTTATTGTCCAGGACTCCTCGGCTGTAAATCACGCCGTTTTCCCGGTATCCGCTAAAAGGCGGCTGTTTCCACCCCGTTCCCGCCGGAACTACGTCCACATGGCCGATGGCGCAGATATAATCATCACTTTTTCCGTATCTGGCATAGCCGATCTGATGATCCATATTTACGGTTTCAAATCCCATGTTTCCGGCTATTTCCAGAGCTTTGTCCAGTGCTTTGGCTACCCCTTTGCCGAAAGGGGCGCCCTCCTCAGGCTGCCCCTCCGTGCTGTCAATCTGAACCAATTCAATAATACTGTTAATGATTTGAGGAGCCAGCTCCTCTATTTTTTGTAAAATCGCTTCTTCCATGGTAAGCCTCCTGAAAGGATCCTATTTTTCCTCCAGCGGAGCCATGCGGGTACGCATATAATCGTCCAGCCACTCCTGAGAAGCCGGTTCATGGACGCACTTTCCGTCCACGTGCTTTGTCAGGTACACGATAGGTTCCTGGTTCTCCGTAGCTACGGCGAAAGAAAATCCCTCGATATTGGTGGCAACTCCCCACTCTCCCTTATTGTTCATGGCAATGAGGGACATATCTCCGGCCTGACCGCGGCGCTCCTTCAGTTCCTTATCAAACATGGCTACAGCTTTTTCGCAGGCTTCCTGAGGATGAAGGCCGTCTTTCATCAAACGCACGATCTCATAGGAAACGCACCCTTTCATCACGTCTTCGCCAAGACCTGTGGCGCTGGCGCCTCCTACCTTGCTGTCTACGTAGAATCCGGAACCGGATATGGGAGAATCCCCAACCCTTCCCTTCCTCTTCATAAACAAGCCGCTGGTAGAGGTTGCGCTGGTCATTTTGCCGTGCTCGTCCAGGCAGACCATTCCTACGGTATCATGGCCTGCGTAGGGCTTGATTTCCTGGGCGGTTATCTCCTTTACCCGGTTGCGGTAATGGATCTTTGCCCGGTCCGTCAGCATATTTTTGCGTTCAAAGCCTTCCTTATGAGCGAATTTCTCCGCTCCCTCTCCTACCAGAAGATTGTTTACCTTCTCTTTTGAAAGGCGTCTTGCAATGGAAACAGGATTGGCAAAATCCCGGATAGCCGCTACTGCGCCGATGTCCAGAGTATCTCCGTCCATGTAAGCCGCGTCCAGCTCCACTTCCATCTCTTCGTTGGGAAGTCCGCCGTAGCCTACCGACTTATAGTAGGGGAAGTTTTCCACTTCCTTTACCGCCGTCTCAATGGCGTCCCCGGCATCTCCTCCCTCTTTTAACATCTCAGCGGCCTTTCCGACACCCTCGGCGGCCATTCTCCATGTCGCAATTATTCCCCACATGAAAACCGTTCCTCACTTTCTCTTAAAAACAGTATTTCGCTGCTGCTTCGTCTTCTCCCGATTTGTCCACCATAGCTTTTGCCAGGATGCACATACCTTCCAGGGCTTCATTTAAACCGATGCCGCCCTTTTTGGGAGTCTTTACGATATGGATCTGATCTTTATATTTTGCAATGGTTTCTTCATTTTCCTCAGACATAGCGGCAATGGCCGGAACTCCCGTGGTGTCTATAATGTCTTTCGTCACCTCAGCCGCCATGCGCCCGTATCCCAGATAGTTGAAAGCAGGACCGCACATGACCACGTCCGGCTGCAGTTTCTTTATCATAGCGCAGAGCTTCCGGCTGACCTCTTTCGGATCCGCTGCGTAAAATCCGTCTCCGCAGTACAGGCAGGCGATAACTCTCCCGTCTGCTGCTTTCAAATAAGGCTCCATCATAATCGCAGGACCTACCGCTTCCTTTTTCGCTCCCAAAGGAACCATGTGGTCGTCCTTGATTCCGGCTCCTGCCTGAATCTGGTCATAGATCATAATAACCTTCATTGTCTTTTCCTCCTAATATCTTACAGGTCGTCAAAGGACAGATCGTCCAAAGAAATATCGTCTTCCTCCTGCTGCTCCTGAGCCTTTGCCTCATCAGCCAGATACTGCTTGTCCATAATCTTGATAAAAGGCATATATACGAAAACGCCTAATATCAGCAGCAGCGCCTGGAGAAGACCGCCTACCCAGTTGGTGGCAAGGAAGCCGGAGATCACCAGCGGACAGGTCCAGGGAATATTTACGCCGGAGCAAATCGGCACAAGACCCATGGCCATGGCAAAGTATGAAATTACAATATTCATAGTCGGCACCAGCATGAAGGGAATCAGCATGGTGGGGTTTAAAACGATAGGAAGACCAAAAATAATCGGTTCGTTAATGTTAAAGATACCTGCCGCCAGGGACAGCTTACCAAGGTTCTTAATCCGTTTGGACTTGCAGAACAGGATCATGGCGATAACCAGAGACAGAGTGGATCCGGCGCCGCCGAAGGTTGCAAACAAATCCTGGAACTGCTGGCAAATGATGTTTCCTTCCCCAACGCCGGTCCGGAAAAATTCCAGGTTTTCCAGAGACAGAGTCTGAAGGATGGGGTTAAATACAGCTCCTACTACAGAACCGCCGTTTACACCGAAGAACCAGAAGAAATGCAGGAAGATGTAAGCTACTACCATTGCTCCCAAAGTATCGCCCAGGTTCAGAAGCGGAGTCTGCAGGAACTCGAAAATGATGTCAAATACGTTGGTTCCGAATGCTCCGAAGATCAGGTTGATCAGGAAAAATACGGACATAACGAAAACAGCGGGAATCAGGGCTGCGAAGGATTCCACTACCGTCGGCGGAACGCCTGCAGGCATCTTGATAACCCAGCCCTTCTTTTCTACCCATGTATAAATGTGGACAGAAGCGAAAGCGCAGATAATCCCTACGAAAATACCCTTAGCGCCCAGCCATCCTGTAGAAATACCGGTCAGGCTTACTGCTACTGCGGTCCCATTTACGTCTACGCTCCCGGCTACCGTATAAGGCATTACCAGGAACCAGGACATCAGGGCAACCGCCGCGCCAAACAGAGGATTGGTTCCCATTTGCTTTGCAAAGGAATAGGCAATACCCATTACTGCAAATACGGCCATAATCGTAAAGGTTGCGTCGGAAGGCTTGGATAAGAAAGCCGCCAGAGTTTCTCCCGTTTCCTGGTTAATAACCGTTGCCGCCAGCCAGTCCATCCATGCCTGGATAGGGAAGTTGGCAATAATCAGGAAAACAGAGCCCGCAATCAAAAGGGGAGTGGATACCAGAAAACCATCCCTGATTGACATTAAATATTTGTTTCGTCCGATTGCCTCAGCCAAAGGCATCAAAACTTTTTCCAATTTCTTTAACATTTGTGTTTCCCCCTGTTTTTTACTATTTATTCCCCTTAATCAGCTTAATTGCTGTCTTTAATACCTTTTCGCCGTTCATCATGCCGTAATCCGCGGCGTCGATAACTGCAATGGGAATATTCTCACTGCCGTACTTCTGCACAGTCTCGTCGTACATATACTTTACCTGAGGCCCTAAGAGAATGCAGTCGGGACGATCCGCAGCGATAATGTCTCCTAATTTATTGTGGGAGAAAGCCGCCACCTTTACCGGAACATTGTGCTCATTGGCCACTTCCTGCATTTTGCTGGCCAGCATACTGGTAGACATTCCCGCGCTGCAGAACAGATAAATCTTTTTCATAATAATGATACCCCTTTCTTATTTTTCCAGTTCTTGAACCCTCTTATTCAGTTTGATATTTTCTTCCGCCATCAATTTCACTAATTCAGCAGACATCATCTGGTCTTCCGCATGGATCAGAAGAAGGCCCGGGCTTAAATACTCTCCGGCCGCTTCTTTCTGCACTAAGTCTACATGAATGTCGTGGCCCTTTGCATAGAAGTCGTCCCCTTCTTTCATCTTTGCTTCAGCCTCCTCGAACTTTCCTGCTGAAGCTGCCCGCATGGCCTCCACATAACTGGACTTTGCCATACCTACGGATGAGATAATGCCAAATACGATTTGCTCCATTTCGCCCATATCCATTTCTCCTTTTCTTAATTTTTATTTATTCTCAGGCTGCTCCAGGAAAATAACCCTGCTGCCGCCGAGATAATCGTGAATTGCACGGTGACCTCCAAAAAGCACCAGAACGGCCGATACCAAACTAACCGCCATGCCTGCGTACATCAAAGGCGTCACCAAATTAAAACCTGTAGCCATTGTGGCCATCTGATGCCAGATGGTACTGGCGGATACCAAAGAGCCTTCCACCACAATGATCCCTAAAATCTGTCTGCGGGCCAGCATACCGGGGGTTGCCTCCTTGCCGTCTGCGCCAACGATTTTTAAACGAAGCCACCTTTTTCCTACGGTCTGGCCCTTCCAGATGACGCAGGGCACCGCCCAGTAGTAGAGAACCGCGCACAGAAGGCCCATGGCCCCCGCCGCCATTCCCATGGGAGCTGTAAATTCCATAATCTGCTGGTTCTTTACCGTCCCGTACAGCTTCATAGCTACCATAGAAATAGGAAGCGCCGTAGCCAGAGCGCCGATATACCAATCCACCAGATAGGCGATAAATCTGCGGGTTACCCCTGCATCCTGGATTTCTCTTGTATTTTTTCCTTGTCTTCCTGCCATACGTTTCTCCTGTCTGTCAGCTTCTGGCCTGAGTCTCCGCCTCCCGGATCACTTCCAGAAAGGCGCTGTAGCTCTTCTCTGTAATCAGCTTCCTGATGGCTTCCTCATTCATCATCAGTCCCAGGGTCGTCTTATAGAAATGCTCCATATCTTCTTTCCCTTTGGAAATCGACAGCAGAAACACCACCTGAACCTGATTCATATACCAGTACACCGGTTTTTTCAGCACTGCCACTGCCACAAAGGTTTCCTCTGTCATAGGAAGGCAGGGGTGAGGCATGGCCACCATGGGAATCAGATCCGTCTGCATCATCTCTTCCCGTTTAAAAACCTGTTCTTTAAAATCTTCCGGCAGATTCCGCCGCTGTTCCACTAATGTACAAAGGTACTCCAAAACTTCTTTTCGGGAAGTTCCTTCCAGATCTGCAAAAAACAGATCCTCAGGAAAGTACCGGGTAACCTCGTCGTCTTCCCTCACATCTCCTAAAATGTTTTTTACCTGACGGATGTGGGCCGTATCTAAAAAGTACTGGATCTGATATACCGGCACCGGCACTCTGGTGGTAATGGGTACTGTAGAAAAAATACAGTCAATATCCTTAAAGTCTATCTTTTCCAGTTCCATACTGCTGCATACTGCAACCTGATCCAAATAGTCTCCGAAGCATTCCCGGAAACGGTATTCAAAAAGTTTGGCGCTTCCCCCTCCTGTAGAGCACACCAAAACAATATTTCTCCGATAGCGGGTTTTCTTCCTCCGTTCCATTGCCAAAGCAAAGCATAAAGCCAAATAGCCGATTTCCGCCTCCGGAACGATAAAATGAAAATGGGAAGACAGTACCATGGCTGCCTGGGCCGCTACGCCGTAAGAAAAGCTGTAAATTTCCCGGATTTCTTTCAGCATGGAGTTTTTTAAGGTGAGGTGATATTTCAGCCTTACTCTCAAAGATACCATATGCTTTCTCAAAGCCGTCTGCAAATCAAAATCCCTGCTGAAATCCAATTTAAAAATCTCATAAATATAGTCCAGCATCTCATTGACCAGACGGTTAATCTCCGTATCCACCACCAGATTCTCATCATCTGCGGCATAGAACCCCCGTTTTCCGGAAAACTGTACGGCCAGATATTTAATTTCTCCTACAGGCAGTACAATCTTTGTAAGCTTTTCCAGTGTTCCGGTACACTTTTCCGCAGTACGGATGTCCTTCTCCTGAAGATAATCCTGGCTGTCAAACTCTTCCAAAGTCACCTCAAATCCCCTGGTATACCGGAAAATCCCGATTCTGAGCTGCAAAATCAGCTCTGAAAATTCATCATCATAAATCTCATAGCTTCCTGCATTGAGTCCTGCTGACAGAACCTGAACCGCCGTTTCCTCGGAAAGGAAATCCCGGCTTACTTCTTCATACAAATGTCGGCCAGGGCGCCTTAAAAGAAAGGCCAGACACTGGCGGCGTCCAAATTCTCCGCCTTCAATCCGTATCCCATACCTTGGCTTTCTCTCAAGGCTTAAATTAAACATGGACAAAATCCGTTCTGCCTGCTTTAAATCAGCGGAAATGGTCTTTCTGGATACGTAATACCGGCTGCACAGCTCGTCTACTTTTATGTAGTCCCCGCTTAAAATCAGCTCTGTGGCCAAATACTGAGAGCGTCTTTCCGGGGTATCCGGAATATACCGTTTTTGATGCTGCGCCAAAAATCCGCTGAATTTCTCCTCATCCGTTATCCTGAGGCAGTAGCCTTTCCCGTATTTCCGTTCTATCAGAGCCCCCTGGCCCTCCAAAGCTTCCTCCAGACGCTTTAACAGGCCCCTTGCGGTCTTTTCGCTGACCTGCATCCGCGTTGCCAGATCGCTGATCTTTAGAAAACCTTCCCTGTAGAGCACATCAAACAGAAGCTTTACCTGCGGGTTTATCTGCACGTTTTATTCCCCCAATCTTCTGTCTATTATTCTACCATTTAAAGTTCATGGAATCTATATCTGATTTTTCCATTTAAAAACGGTAAATTATTCTCCGATTTTCCAATGCAGAAAAATCTTCCTTTTTTACTGTCCGGCAAATTCGCAGTTGGCATCACATTACAAAAGTCTTAGAGGAAAAAAGGGGAAGCCTCCTAAGAGACTCCCCTTTAATGAAAAGAAACTATTGTATTTTATTAGTTGTTCCCGTAGAGAGTTACCAGTTTCTGCAGGTAATCGTATCTCTCCTTGGACTCGCCTTCGTTCTTCTCGAACAGATTCTCAGCTCTGGACGGATTCTTCAGGCTCAGGGACAGGTAACGTACCTCGCCCTTTAAGAAGTCCTGATAGCCTTCCATCTTGGGAGCCTTGCTGTCTAAGGTGAACTTATTCTCAGCAGCCGGATTGAACCGGAACAGATGCCAGTAGCCGCACTCTACAGCCAGCTTCTCTTCGGTCTGAGCCTTGCTCATGCCCTTCTTGATACCATGGTTGATACAGGGAGCGTAAGCAATAATCAGGGACGGACCCGGATAAGCCTCTGCCTCGGCAATTGCCTTAACAGTCTGGTTGTAGTCAGCACCCATAGCGATCTGTGCTACATATACATAACCGTAGCTCATAGCGATGGATGCCATATCTTTCTTCTTAACGTCCTTGCCGCCTGCTGCGAACTGTGCTACTGCACCGGTAGGAGTAGACTTGGAGGACTGGCCGCCGGTATTGGAGTAAACTTCGGTATCAAATACCATTACGTTAATATCCTTGCCGGAAGCTAATACGTGGTCAACGCCGCCGAAGCCGATGTCGTATGCCCAGCCGTCGCCGCCGAATACCCACTGAGACTTCTTAGCCAGAAAATCTTTATCCTTAACAATAGCCTTGCAGGTGGGGCAGTCGCAGCCTTCCAGAGCAGCTACCAGCTTGTCTGTAGCAGCGCCGTTGGTTGCTCCGCAGTTAAAAGTATCCAGGTATTCCTTGCAGGCAGCCTTTACTTCTTCAGAAGCAGCATCGCTTGCCATTACCTCTTCTACCTTTGCCTTTAAGCCGTCTCTCATAGCCTTCTGAGCCAGCAGCATACCATAACCGAACTCAGCGTTGTCTTCAAACAGAGAGTTGGACCATGCGGGACCCTGACCCTTAGCGTTTACAGTGTAAGGAGTGGACGGTGAGGAGTTGCCCCAGATAGAGGAACATCCTGTTGCGTTGGCAATGTACATTCTGTCACCGAAAAGCTGGGTGATGAGTTTTGCATAAGGAGTTTCGCCGCAGCCTGCGCACGCGCCGGAGAACTCAAGGAGCGGTTTCTTAAACTGGCTTCCCTTAACAGTGGTTTCTTTGAACTTCGCAAGAACTTCTTCCTTCTCCGGAATGGTCTGAGCGTAGTCAAATACCTTCTGCTGAGGCAGGCTTGCTTCCATGGGTTCCATGGTCAGAGCCTTGTTGCCCTTCATACCCGGGCATACGTTAGCACAGGAACCGCATCCGGTACAGTCAAGGGTAGAAACTGTCATAGCAAACTTCATACCCGGCATACCGGTCATATCTTTCATCTTCATGTCAGCCGGAGCATTAGCAGCTTCTTCAGCGGTCATAGCTACCGGACGGATAACTGCATGGGGGCAGACATAAGAACAGAAGTTACACTGGATACAATTGTCAGGATTCCAAACCGGAACATTTACGGCAATGCCGCGCTTCTCATATGCAGCGGATCCGGAGGGAGTGCTGCCGTCTACGTAATCTACAAATGCAGATACGGGCAGAGAATTGCCTTCCTGAGCGGAAACCTTGGACTGAATGTTGTTTACAAAGTCAACAACGTCTTTTCTGTCGCCGGCTGCTACAGTGAAGTCAAGGCCTTCATCTTCGCAGTTCTTCCAGCTTTCCGGAACCTCTACCTTTACAACGCCCTTAGCGCCTGCATCGATAGCTGCCCAGTTCTTCTTAACAACGTCCTCGCCCTTACGGCCGTAGGTCTTCTGTGCTGCGTCCTTCATTAACTGATTTGCTTTGTCAGCCGGAATAATGCCGGTCAGCTCAAAGAATGCGGACTGCAGAATGGTGTTGATACGGGTCGGGCCCATGCCGGTTTCGATACCGATCTTAACACCGTCGATGGTATAGAAGTTAATGTTGTGATCTGCGATGAATTTCTTCACCTGTCCAGGCAGATGCTTCTCAAGGCCTTCCATATCCCAAGCACAGTTTAACAGGAACGTACCGCCGTCAACCAGCTCCTGAACCATGTTGTACTTGCGGATGTATGCCGGATTATGACATGCAACGAAGTTTGCCTTGTGGATCAGGTAAGTAGATTTAATGGGCTTATGTCCGAAGCGCAGGTGAGACATGGTAACGCCGCCGGACTTCTTGGAATCGTAATCAAAGTATGCCTGTGCATACATATCGGTGTTGTCGCCGATAATCTTAATGGAGTTCTTGTTTGCGCCAACGGTACCGTCTGCGCCCAGACCCCAGAATTTGCAGTTGGTGGTTCCTTCCGGAGTGGTAACCAGAGGAGCGCCGGTTTCCAGAGAGAGATTCGTTACGTCATCTACGATGCCGATGGTGAATTTCTTCTTTGCAGCGTTATCGTATACAGCTACGATCTGAGCCGGAGTCGTATCCTTGGATCCCAGGCCGTAACGTCCGCTGTAAACGGGAACAGCGTCGAATTTGGTTTCCTTCAGAGCTGCTACAACGTCCAGATATAAGGGCTCGCCTAAAGCGCCGGGTTCTTTGGTTCTGTCTAATACAGTGATCTGCTTAACACTGTCCGGAATAGCATCCAGAAGTGCCTTAGCGCTGAAAGGTCTGTACAGACGAACTTTTACAACGCCTACTTTTCTGCCCTGAGCCATCAGGTAATCGATGGTTTCCTCAATGGTGTCGTTTACGGAACCCATAGCGATGATTACATGCTCGGCATCTGCAGCGCCATAGTAGTTAAACAGCTTGTAGTCGGTACCGATCTTGGCATTTACCTTGTCCATGTACTCCTGCACGATAGCCGGAAGAGCATCATAGTAAGGATTGCAGGCCTCTCTTGCCTGGAAGAAAATATCCGGGTTCTGAGCAGAACCTCTTTCACACGGATGATTGGGGTTTAAAGCATGTCTGCGGAATGCGTCAATGGCATCCATATCAGCCATTTCCTTCAGATCTTCATAATCCCAGGTTTCGATCTTCTGAATTTCATGAGAAGTACGGAAACCGTCGAAGAAGTTAATGAAAGGAACTTTTCCCTTAATTGCAGCTAAGTGAGCAACAGGAGTTAAGTCCATAACTTCCTGAACGCTGGATTCGCAAAGCATAGCGCATCCCGTCTGACGACAGGCATAAACATCGGAGTGATCTCCGAAAATAGACAGAGCGTGGCTTGCGATTGCACGTGCAGATACGTTAAATACGCCGGGAAGCTGCTCGCCTGCAATCTTGTACAGATTGGGGATCATCAGAAGCAAGCCCTGAGAAGCGGTATAAGTGGTGGTCAGCGCACCTGCTGCCAGAGAGCCGTGTACAGCGCCTGCTGCACCTGCTTCAGACTGCATTTCGGTTACCTGTACTGTATGACCGAAAATGTTCAGTCTTCCGTCAGTCGCCCATTCATCAGTATGTTCTGCCATAACAGATGAAGGCGTAATCGGATAGATAGCGGCTACATCGGTAAACGCATAGGAAGCGTGGGATGCGGCCTGATTACCATCCATGGTTTTCATTT
>CAMMNN010000040.1 GCA_946498245.1 uncultured Clostridium sp.
CAGATGGAGAAGTTAAGACTGATACTATAGAGATACGACAGAATAATGATTATGTGACGTATTGAGTGCCGCCAGTACATACTAAATGCATTCATTTTAATAAACTTTAAGGAAAAAATCAACAGATTTTCTGTAAAATGTGAGGACCGGGAAGATAAGACAGCGCTTTCTTCCGTTTTTGTGCGCCAAAAAGAAGCCGTACAGAAGAAAAATAGAAAAAAAGCGGAAGATTCAGGAAGGTGAATCTTCAGAAAGTTCGGAAAAACGGACTTTTTTTCTGCACAGCCTGGAGAAAGTCACATAATCATTATTATGTGTTTTGCAGCCGCTGTGGATACGCGGAGAGGAAGGCACATGAGAAAAGGAATTATTGACATTCACGCCCATGTCCTGCCGGGAGAGGACGACGGGGCCAGAGATATGGAAGAAGCCTGCAGTCTGCTGTGGGCGGCAGCGGCACAGGGGATTACAGCGGTGATTGCGACTCCTTATGATTCCGGAAAGGAATCGCTTGAGGGGCTGAGGAGGACGGCGGCGACCCTTCAGGGAGCTGTGCGGAAAATTTATCCGGATTTTTCTGTCTATGTAGGAATGGAAAACCGCTTTCATAAAGGGCTGACAGAAAATTTAAGGAAAGGTCAGGCTTTAACCCTGGCGGGAAGCCGGTATGTGCTGGTAGAATTTTCACCGGGAGATCCCTACCAGACTATTTTGGAAGGAATGAGGGAATTGGAACTTTCCGGCTATAAACCGATTTTGGCCCATATAGAACGGTACCGGTGTCTGAGGGATGAAAAGAAACTTTCGGATTTAGCCGCCAAAGGATACTGGCTGGAAATGGGCTACCAGAGCCTGGACGGATTGTGGTTTAAGAAGGAAATCCAGTGGTGCAGGCAGCAGGTGGAAAAGGGGAGGATTGCACTATTGGGGACCAATATGCATCGGACAGACGGGAATCCGCCCGGGATTCAGGGCGCTTTAAATTGGCTGGAGGGACACGTAAGCCAAAAATATTTGGAAGATCTCACCTGGAACCATCCGGCGGAGATTCTTCGATCAGAGAATAGATCCGAAAACTGATAATAAGAGGAGGCGGTATGCTCCTTTCTATGGAAACATACCGCCCTTTCCCATAATCTTGTCTGAATATTATACATCCGTTTCTACAAAATGCACTGCAGATGTATTCCAGTATTTTTGGTAAACCCGTTCTGTATTTCCGTCAAGGTTTAACTGATACATTCTAAAGGTGACCAGTATATTTTTTGGCTGCCACTGTTCTTCATAAGAATACTGGTATTTCATTCCCACGTTTTTCATAACGCCGCCGCTTCTGGGATTATTTCTGTCGTGGGTGGCTGTAATATAGGGAAGTCCGTCTTTGCGTACCTGCTCTATAACGGCTTTTCCGGCTTCCGTAACAATCCCCTGATGCCAAAATTCTTTCCGCAGTCCGTAACCGAAATCGTGGTGTTCTTCCATATCCACTTTGATATAGCCAATGGGAACATTGTCTTTTTTCAGACAGATTGCATATGCGTATGCCTGCGGGACGGCGTATTGCGCCGCATATCGTTCCTGGAAAAAGAGATATGCTTCTTCCATGCTTTTTAGGGGGAACCAGGGCAAAAATCTGTTGACTTCTTCATCGCTGTAAATTTTATACAGGGCTTCCATATCGTCTTCTGTAAACTTTCTTAATATCAGCCGTTCTGTTTCAATTAAGGGCGTATTCATTTGATTTCCTCCATAAATATGTTATTGTATTCCTGAAATATATTATTGCACGTGTGGCGGGCGTTATCAGACACTTTCGGATTTGGATCATGATAGGTAATTAGCGCTTTCCACAAAGCCCATCCCCTTGCCCGATCAATTGTTTGGCTGTCTAATCCATGCAAAAAACAGGGGCGGCTATGTCTATCAAAAAAGCTCCATGCCATAGCATAGTCGCAGGCAGGATCGCCAATCCCCATAATGCCAAAATCAATAACCCCGCAAAGATGGCCATTCTGTACCAAAAGATTTCCGGGTGCAATATCCCCATGAAGCCATACAGGAGGATTTTGCCATTCCGATGCAATGGCCCTTTCCCAAATGCGTTTTATTACTGGCACTGGCCAATCTTTATCAGGCTGTTTTAGGACGGCTTCCACTTGCTGATGATAGACAATGGGACTGGCTCCTCTGAAAAAATTGTGTTTGCCGGGAAGCGGCGCCCCTTCCGTAGAAATCTCCTGTAATTCTTTTAGAAAGATAGAGAGCTCTGCCGCAAAACTTCCCATATGAGGAATATTTTGGTCACTTGCCGTTTCGCCCTGAATATAACAATTGACTGACCATGGAAATGGGTAGCTGTCTGTAGGCTTACCCAAAGCGACAGGACACGATATAGGAAGGGACAGGTTTTTCTGTAAAACAGGAAGCCATGCTGCCTCTTTCTCAATCTGAGCGGCATATGCCGGACTGCTTGGTAAACGAACAACCATTTTGCTGCCTAAATGAAACGTCCTGTTGTCATGCCCGCTCTGTGCAACTGGACAAATCTCTAACTGCTTCCAGTCCGGAAACTGGGAGTCAATTAGATGCCGGACTAATTCCTTTGTTATTTCCATATAAATGCGCTCCGATACTTAAAAATAATATCTATTGTAGCATACGGAGATTGTCCTGGCAATCTTCCAAAGTCCTTTTCTGAAGTGTTTATGCAAGAAAGTTCACCGGTTTTTGGGACATATTTGAAGCTGTTTTCGAAAAACGATCGGAAAAATTAAGAATCATGCATATAGAAAAAAACGGTATTATATGATAGCATATGTTATATGCTTTGGGCTGTCCTGGGGGAAGAATGGAGGCGGACAGCGGATAGGAGGAAAAATATGTGTGGAATCGTAGGCTATCTCGGAGGCCGTCAGGCTGCCCCGATACTGTTGGAAGGGCTTTCTAAACTGGAATACCGCGGATATGATTCCGCTGGTCTGGCCGTGCGGGACGGATCTTCTGATATAAAAATTGTAAAAGCAAAGGGACGTTTAAAGGTGTTGGCTGAGAAAACCAATGGAGGGCAGGCTCTGTCCGGCTGCTGCGGGATTGGCCATACCCGTTGGGCTACTCATGGGGAACCGTCGGAAACCAACGCTCATCCCCATCACAGCGACGACGGAACAGTAGTAGGGGTTCACAATGGCATTATTGAAAACTACCAGGAGCTGCGGGATAAACTGATTCGGAAAAATTATAAATTTTATTCCTCTACGGATACAGAGGTGGCTGTAAAATTAATTGATTACTATTATAAAAAATATCTGGGAACGCCGGTGGACGCTATTAACCACGCTATGGTGAGAATCCGCGGTTCATACGCCCTGGCGGTAATGTTTCGGGACTATCCTGATGAAATTTACGTGGCCAGAAAAGACAGCCCTATGATATTGGGCGTAGGCGACGGAGAGTGCTATCTGGCCTCGGATGTGCCGGCCATTTTAAAATATACCCGGAATGTCTATTATATCGGAAGTATGGAAATCGGCCGTCTTCAAAAAGGGGCCATTACTTTTTATAATCTGGACGGCGATGAAATCCAAAAAGAACTGACGGAGATCCAGTGGGACGCTGAGTCGGCGGAAAAAGCCGGATTCGAGCATTTTATGATGAAAGAGATCCATGAGCAGCCCAAGGCGGTTATGGATACCATTCATTCTGTCGTAAAGGACGGCTGCATCGATTTTTCTGCCGTAGGGCTCACAGAAGAGGAAATGAGAGAACTGAGCCAAATCTGCATTGTAGCCTGCGGCTCCGCTTACCACGCCGGAGTGACGGCTCAGTACGTAATAGAAGATCTGGCAAAGGTGCCTGTAAGAGTAGAATTGGCGTCGGAGTTTCGCTACCGCAATCCCTTGCTGGATAAAAAAGGACTGGTCATTGTCATCAGCCAGTCGGGAGAAACGGCGGATAGTCTGGCAGCGCTGCGGGAGGCAAAGGCTATGGGGATCCCGACCCTGGCCATTGTCAATGTAGTGGGTTCCTCCATTGCCAGGGAAGCTGACAAGGTCTTTTATACACTGGCAGGGCCGGAAATCGCCGTGGCTACTACGAAAGCTTACAGTACCCAGCTTATTGCCTGCTACCTTTTGGCTGTGGAACTGGCAAAGGCCCGGGAAACCATTGACGGGGATTACTACGGAAAGCTTCTGGAAGAGCTGGAAGCCATTCCGGACAAAATCAGCAAAATTTTGGAAGACAAGGAGAGAATCCAGTGGTTTGCGGCAAAACAATCGGCGGCCAAAGACATCTTCTTTATTGGAAGGGGAATCGACTACGCCATTTGTCTGGAAGGCAGCCTGAAAATGAAGGAGATCAGTTATATTCATTCTGAGGCGTATGCGGCGGGAGAGCTGAAGCATGGAACTATCAGCCTGATTGAAGACGGAACCCTGGTGGTGGGCGTGCTGACGCAGAAGGATCTATACGAAAAAACCGTCAGCAACATGGTAGAATGCAAGAGCCGGGGCGCTTATCTTATGGGCTTGACTTCTTATGGAAATTACGATATTGAAGACACTGTGGACTTTACGGTTTATGTTCCTAAAACGGATGTCCATTTTGCTGCAAGCCTTGGGGCGATTCCCCTCCAGCTTTTGGGATATTACGTAAGCGTGGCAAAAGGACTGGACGTAGATAAGCCCAGAAATCTGGCGAAATCCGTGACGGTAGAGTAAAAGGTTTATGGGGCACATACATTGACAAATTCCGGCAGGTACCTTAGAATTTATTTTATGAAAGTCAAAGCCCCATGGAGGCATCGGAGGCTTTGACTATCGCGGCAGTCGCCAAATGGATATGAAGGCATATCCGCTTGGTTCGTTGCTTGCGGAAATAAAGTAAGGAGCCGGAAATATGCTGCAGTTAATTGAAACCGTAAATACCGCTGTAAACAATTTTATTTGGGGAGTCCCCGCCATGATCTGCATTTTTGGCGTTGGGCTTTATCTGAGTCTGAGAACCCGTTTTCTTCAGATCCGGAAATTCCCCTATGCGATGAAAGTGACCATCGGAAGGGCGTTAAAAAAGAAGGAAGCCTCCGACGGTTCTATGACGCCTTTTCAGGCTGTATGTACGGCGTTGGCGGCCACTGTGGGAACGGGAAATATTGCCGGAGTAGCCGGGGCTATTGCCATCGGCGGTCCGGGAGCTGTTTTTTGGATGTGGCTGTCAGCGGTTTTGGGAATGTGTACAAAGTTTGCGGAAGTGACTTTGGCGGTGCATTTCAGGGAGAGGAACGCCCATGGAGATCTGGTAGGCGGCCCGATGTACTATATTAAAAACGGATTGGGAAAAAACTGGCAGTGGCTGGCCATAGCCTTTTCCGCTTTTGGGGTTCTGACCGTTTTCGGAACGGGAAACGCGACTCAGGTGAATACCATTACCACGGCCATTAACTCAGCTTTGTTAAACTTCCATATCATTGACGAGTCCGCCGTAACCCTTTCTAACTGGATTATGGGAATCGCGATTGCCATACTGGTGGCGCTGGTTTTACTGGGCGGAATTAAGCGCATCGGAAGCGTTACAGAACGCCTGGTGCCTTTTATGGCGCTGCTCTATATTATACTGGCAGTGGGAGTGCTGATTCTCCATATTGATAAGGTTCCTGCTGTTTTTGCCTCTATTGTTTCCGGCGCTTTTCAGCCGGCGGCAGTAACAGGCGGCGTAGTAGGCAGCTTTTTTACCAGTATGAAAAAAGGTGTGTCCAGAGGCATTTTTTCCAATGAAGCCGGCCTGGGAACCGGATCCATCGCCCACGCCTGCGCGGACACTAGAAAACCGGTAAAGCAGGGGCTTTTTGGTATTTTTGAAGTATTTACCGATACCATTGTCATCTGTACTCTTACAGCGCTGGTGATTTTATGCAGCGGTGTTCCCGTACAATACGGGGAAGCGGCCGGAGCGGAGCTGACCATTGCGGGATTTACCTCTTCTTACGGCAACTGGGTATCTATTTTTACTGCTGTTGCCATGTGCTGTTTTGCCTTTTCCACTACCATTGGCTGGGGGCTTTACGGGGCGCGGTGCATTGAGTATTTGTTTTCTTCCAAGGTGATCAAGCCTTTTATGGTGGTGTATTCCCTGGTATCCATTTTAGGCGCTACGGTAGATTTAGGCCTTCTCTGGAGCATTGCGGAAACCTTTAACGGGCTTATGGCCATTCCCAACCTGATCGCCCTGTTTTTACTGTCCGGCACTGTTGTAAAGCTGGCGGGAGAATATTTTAATTCATAACGTCCAATTCTGAAAATACCGGGATCAATATACCGGCCGCTGCAGGTACCTGTTGGGTTTTGCAGCGGCCGGTTCTGTCTCTGAATGTTTGTTTTGTATTGTACTGTTTATGCAACGGTATAAATTTTCACTTCGGGATCCGCGCTCCAGAGGGGTTTCAAACCTACAAATACGTCATTCTGGAACATTTCGCTGGAAAGGTATGCCTGCGCGTGTTCAGCACTGTCGAAACCATGAAGGACCTGAACATCTTCGTCACGTATCAGCAGATTTTTTGTCAAAGCCCCTTTAATGGTGTCAAGGAAGGGCTGGCGGTAATCTGTGTAAACCTTTGCGGCTGCCGGACGGTTAGCATTATCAATTTTCATAGTGATTTCCAAATACGCTTTTACATTCATTTTACTTTCCTCCATTTTTCTGGTTTGCTCTTTTTTCGCTTCAGCAAAATAGATTTACACAATCAGATGTCTGTTAAACCCTTGTTATTCCCTGGAAAACTGGTATAATAGTAGATATTATAGGCTTAATGGAATTTTTTTATCTGAAATGACAATAATAATCACAAAAAATGGAGGTATATTATGCTGGTTCAGTACGCAGTAGAAAATTATAAATCAATAAAAGATGAAATTGTTATCAATTTTGCTGCGGGTAAGAAATACCAGGATTCTAAATGGGTGGCCGCTAATGACAAAATTCCTGTGCCCCTGTATAAGTGCATTGGTTTAATAGGTCCTAATGCATCCGGGAAAAGCAATATCCTTTTGTCACTAAATTTTGCATTTCGTTTTATTTTGAACACGATACAGCGGAAGGATTCCTCAAAAATTGCTGTTGAAAGATTTGCATTTGAAGAAAACGGAGAGGAAAAGCCGGCCTCCTTTGAGTTCATATTTTATCAGAATGATATTAAATACGCATATGGATTTTCTGTTAATAGCAAAGAGGTGGTGGAAGAGTATTTACTTGGATATTTTTCAGCGAAACCCAAAACACTGTTTGAAAGAAGCGAAGGGCACCACTATGAGTTTAAAGGGAACGACATTAAGATTCAAAAAGAGATCGCACAAAAAACCAATGCCAATCGCTTATATATGCCTGTGGCGGCGGAATGGGGATATGCCCCTTTAAAAGAGGTTTACGAGTGGTTTGAGTTTCGCTCACGGCAATACGTGAGCTTTAGCGTCAGCCATATGATCAGCGAAATCATAAAAGAGGAAGAAAAAAAGAAAATTTTTATTGCTCAGCTCCAAAAAGCAGATTTTAATATAAAAGATATTTATATCAAAAATAAAAAATTTAGTCAGGGTTCCTATGATTTTGTAAAAAAATTTGTTTCTGAATTGATCGGGGAAACGGATATGCTTTCTCTTATTCCAGATAGCAAACCCATTATCTGTCTTGTCCATGAAAATGCTGCCGGAGAAAACTTTGACATTGAACTTACGGAAGACTCTGCAGGGACGGAGAGTATTGTAGAAAATATTGCTGAGTTTTTGTATTTAAGCGAGTCGGGGGGATTGATGTTGGAAGATGAGCTGGGAAAGTCTTATCATACGAAGCTGACGCAGCATTTTTTGCAAATGTTTCAGTCACTGGAACTGAATCCGGGAAATCTGCAGCTTCTTTTTGCGACTCATAATACAAAAGTGCTTAATATGTTAAATCCGGATCAGGTGTATTTAATAGATAAAGAAGAAACAGGAAATACAGTGGCAAAACTGTTGGATGATTATGTTATTCGCGAAAATGATAATATAGAGCTGGGCTATTTAAAAGGGCGGTATGGTGGTATTCCGTATATGCAGGGGTGATTTATGAGAAAACGCGGAGAAGAAATAAAGGGGAAAAGAACAAAAGATAAACCGCGCTGCAAAATATATGTTTTCTGTGAAGGAAAGACGGAGAGGATATATCTGCAGCATTTTGAAAATCGGACGTATAATGTGGAGATAATTCCGGTAAATACGAAGCATACAGATGCAATGGGAATTGTATTGTACGCGAAAGAGTACATAGAAAAAGAAGGTTTAAATCTAAAATTAGGAGACAGAGGGTATTGTGTATTTGACTCCGATCCAAAGTCAAATCCGAATATTAAAAATGTATTTAACGTACTGTTTGGCTGTAGGAAAAAGGGATTATACAGCATTTTTTCAAATCCTTCCTTTGAGGT
Source organism: uncultured Clostridium sp. (assembly GCA_946498245.1). GTDB lineage: Bacteria > Bacillota > Clostridia > Lachnospirales > Lachnospiraceae > UMGS1370. Next base: position 8,456 of record CAMMNN010000040.1, read on the forward strand.
ATGGTTTGTTCTGCATTTTAGAGAAGCGCCTTATGGGAAAAGCGCAGACGATATGAAACGTCTTGTCAAGAAACTATTGGAATTGCCGGATTATTCAGAAACGACGGATATTTATCCTCTGCTTTTGCCGAAACAGATAGAAGCTCTGGAACGGGCCAAAAAGCTATATAAGTCGCAAAAAGAAGTTTATGATACGGTTTATTGCCATGAATGCAACCCATATACAGATATGTTTGAATTTATCGACTATATAGAAAGTCTAAAATCATAATCCAATCTTTAAAACCTCTTGTGCATTTCCCATTTCCATGATATGGTAATAACGTTTCACTGAATTTGCGCCAGACGGTAAGACGGGAGTTTTTTAATAGGGAAGCGGGGTGGAAATCCCCCACAGCTACCTCTGCTGTAATTGAGGACGATGGGCCAGAAATGTCACTGCCAAAAGCGGGAAGGCGGCCCGGAGGAGGATTCATAAGTCAGAAGACCTGCCGGCTGGAAACAGGAGACTTTTTTCGGGATAGGGAAAAAGACCTTACAGCCGTGCGGGTTTTTTCAATCTGCAGGTAAATTGGCTCTTGTTGTGCATTTCAGGACAAAATTTACCAGTCAACAGATTGAAAGGAGAGTGCAGAGATGAGAAAGCACACAAAATGGTTGGCGGCCGTACTGGCGGCTGCAATGGTAGTAACCGCAGGCTGCGGCCAGAGCGGGGAGACGGCTTCCCAGAGCCAGACCCAGGCGACAACGGCGGAAAGCACTTCAGCGGAGGAAACCACAGAGACGGAAGAATCCTTAGAAGAGAGCTCAGAGGCGGAGTCTCAGGAAGGCAAAGAAACGACGGTATTTGTAGACGATATTGGACGGGAGATCGAGCTGGAGCTTCCCATTACCAGAGCCTGTGTGGCCAACCGCTACAATAACGAACTGATCCGGGCCGTAGGCGCCGGGGACTGCGTAGTAGGCGTAGATATTTATACTTCCCAGGACGAGGTATATTGGCCGAGATTCGGCGAGAATGAAACCTTTGGCAAAGACGAATACGATTATGAAAAGATTATTGAACTGGATCCCCAGGTATTCGTTGTGCCGAAAAACGGCGTTGTGGAAGAATCCATTGAAAAGCTGGAACCCTTCGGGATTCAGGTAGTCGTGATTACAGGCTGGGATAATTCTGACGTTCCCAAACAGATCCGTCTGTGCGGACAGCTTTTCGGAAAAGAAGAGCAGGCGGAAGAACTGGTTCAGTTCTATCAGGAGCCTGTAGATTACATAAATGAACAGTTAAAGCAGGTAGAAGAGAGAAAGACGGTTTATTGGGAGTACGGCGGAGACTATACGACCTGTATCCCCGGTACCTCTAACGACGGCTGGCACAATATGATTTTAATGGCCGGCGGGGAAAATATTTTCGGGGACGCCTCTCTGGCCGGAAAGGACATTGATCCGGAACAGATTCTGGAAGCGGATCCGGATTTGATTGTAAAGATTTACGCCGGCGAAGTCGTAGGAAACAGCGGCGTATTTACGGCTCCGCCTCAGGAAGAGTTTGCCGCAAAAGCGGAAACCATGCTGGAACGTCCGGGCTGGAAGGATTTGACAGCAGTAAAGGAAGGAAACTTCTATCTTAACACAGCTTTTATGAGCGGCGGACTTGGAAAAATGATAGGCGCGGCTTATATGGCAAAATGGCTGTATCCGGATCTGATGACGGATTTGGATCCTGACGGAATTTTTGAAAAATGGATGGAGTACCAGGGCTTTGAACCCAATGCTTCTCATGCATACCATGTTCCTGCTCAGGAGTAAGCATTGAATCCATGAAGAGTACGAATTTAACAGATACGTATATCCGGGCCGCAAGGAGAAAGAGAGGATACCTGGTCCTGTCTTTAGCGGCCCTTCTTCTCATGGCAGTATGGGCCTGCTGCCTGGGGGTGGCGGAATTGACCCCGGGACGGATTTTGGCCACCTGGATTCCGGAGGCAGGAAGCTTTTTGAAAGCAGAGCCTCTAAATACAAAGGAAATCAATATATTGCTGATGCTGCGGCTTCCCAGAGTGGCGGCGGCCGTAGCGGCGGGAGCCGGACTGGGAGCGGCGGGGGCTTCTATGCAGGCCATTACGGGAAATTCCATGGCAAGCCCCTTTACGACCGGCTTGTCCGGAGCGGCGGCTCTGGGGGCGGCTGCAGTCATTGTATTCGGCGGATTTCCTGTTTATATGCAGAAAACGGCTACCGTGGCAGCGGCTTTTTGCATGGCGGCTTTGTGCGCCGTTTTGGTGTTCGGCATTGCAAATTATAAGGGAATGGGGGCGGAGGCCCTGGTTTTAACGGGAATTGCCCTAAACTATCTCTTTAGCGCCCTCAATTCCACTATGCAATTTATTGCCAATGAGCAGCAGCTCCCGGCCATTGTCCACTGGTCCTTTGGAAGCTTAAACAGTGTGGGCTGGGGAGACATCGGGATTATGACGGGCTGTTTCCTTCTGGCCTTCCCCTTCCTTCTCAGTCAGGCAAGGGCCTTTAATCTTTTAGACTCCGGAGGGGACGAAACGGCAAGGGCCCTGGGGATTCATACCCGGAAAACCAGGCTGCTGACAGGAGGAGCCATTACCCTTATGACAGCGGCGGTGGTAAGCTTTACAGGGATTATTGGGTTTGTAGGCCTGGTAGCTCCCCACATTGCCCGCCTTCTTTTAGGCGGCGATTACAAACAGATTCTGCCCTTTTCCGCCGTATCCGGCGCGGCGCTGGTGCTGGCGGCGGATACCCTTGGAAGGAATGCGTTTTCTCCCACCACCATACCAGTTGGGATCGTAGTGTCCTACGTAGGGGTGCCTCTGTTTCTCGGCCTGATTTTGCGGGAAAGGAGGGAACGGCTATGACGGGACTTCAGGTTATGGATATTACGTTTTCCTACGGAAAACGGAAGGTTTTGGAAAATGCAGGATTTTTGGCCGAAAGGGGAGAGTTATGTACCCTTTTAGGCCCTAACGGGGCTGGAAAATCCACCTTATTAAAATGTATCAATGGCCTTCTGACTCCCGGGAGCGGAAAGGTTTTGTGGAATGGAAAAGAAACGGGAAAACTGACCTTCCGCCAGAGGGCAGAGATTTACGGTTATGTGCCCCAGAGCCTGGAGAGCAGTTCTGAGCTTACGGTAATGGAAACGGTTCTTTCAGGCCGCATTCCCCACGGCGGTCTGAAAGCCGGAACCGCAGATGTGGAGAAGGCAGGAGAAATCTTAGAAGAGCTGGGGTTGTCTTCCTTTGCCTTTCAGCGGCTGAAAACGTTAAGCGGAGGAGAACGCCAGAGGGTTTTTATTGGACGGGCATTGGCCCAGGATCCGGAGGTGCTTTTGCTGGACGAACCCACCAGCAGCCTGGATCTTCGCTACCAATATGAAGTCATGGAAATGTTAAAAGAGATGGGAAGAGAAAAAAAGCTGGCCGTAGTGGCGGTGATCCACGATTTGAATCTGGCTTTGGATTTTGCCGACAGAGTGGTCCTTATCTCCGGGTCAAAGGTAAAGGCCCAGGGAAAACCCAAGGAGATTTTAACGCCGGAACGGATTGAAGAAGCCTATGGGATTCCGGTGGAGATGGGGCAATGGGGCTCCCGGCTGGCAGTCCTTCCCCAAGTGAGAGGGAGCTTCCAGCCGGAAAAAGAAGAGAGCCTGATACCCTGATATTTAATTTCTGATATTTAATTCTTCTGCGCTTGGAAATCCATGGCTGGATTTGGCGGCCATAACCGCCCTGTTAATGGCTTTTCCCATAACATAAGAGGCCAGGGTTCCGGCAATATTGACGTCAGCGGGAACTTCTCCTGCTGAAACGGCATAGACAGAGTCGCCGTCTGCAGTGGTGTGTACGGGGCGAATGGTGCGGGCCAGACCGTTGTGGGCCATGGAAGCGATTTTATTCACTTCCGCCTTTGTAAATGCTCCGTTGGTAATAACGGCCCCGATGGTGGTGTTTCCCGTAAAAAGATCCGGGAGACAGGAAATGTCCTTTACCAGCTCTTCTTCCGTGGACAGAAAGCCCTGGCGGCTGGGATCCAAAAGCCCCGCTATCTGGCGGCCGCTGTCCAGATCGAAAATATCTCCCAGGGCATTGACGGCTACAATGGCGCCGATTTTAAAATTCCCGGCCTGGACGGCATAGACGCCCAGGCCGCTTTTCATGGCAGTTGCAGGGCCCCGGTATTTTCCTACGGTACAGCCGCAGCCGGCCCCGGCATTTCCCTCCGGAAAAGAAAGGGCGGCGCAGCGGGAGTCCTCTTTCTTTAAAGCCTCACGTCTTTTTTGGGCGTCTTCGCAGGCGCGGTATGCCATGGCTCCGTCAGGCCGCACGTCAGACCGGCCAATGGCCAGATCAAACAGACAGGACTGGCAGACCAGGGGAACTTTGGCAATTCCCGTGTCAAAACCGATTCCACGCTCTTCCAGATAGGCCATGACCCCTCCGGCTGCGTCCAGACCAAAAGCCGAACCTCCGGATAAAAGCAGGGCGTGAATACCCTGAGAAGCAGCCAGAGGATCCAAAAGAGGAGTTTCCCGGGACGCCGGACCGCCTCCCCGGATGGCTGATCCGGCGGGGGAACAGTTATCAAAGAGAAGTACGGTGCAGCCTGTGGCAGCTTCCGGATCCGAGGCGTGTCCTGCCGTAAAGCCGCCGATTTCTAAAAATGGAATTTCATTTAAATATTTCATTGCGCAAGTCCTCCTATTGGTGGGAATCCGCCCCGGCCATGCCCGAATGCTTCATTACGATAAGAAGGGCTTTGCCGATGGCCTGAGTTAAAATGGCCCCTATGACAGCTTCCGGAACACCGTTAATGCCTACGACTCCCATAATGACATAGATAAGCATGGAAGGATCCGTGCCGCCTGCCACTGCGTACTGTTCTCCAAAGAACAGGTAAATAAGCCCCATAACGCCGATGGTGTTGACCATTGAACCGACAAAACCGCTGATAAAAAGGGGAAGCCCCGTTTTTTTCATTCTCTTTTTCAGAGCGCGGAACAGAAGGCCGGCGACAAGCCCTATGAGGATCCGGGGGCCAATAGCCACCAAAAGACTGGCGGGGCCGCCGTGAAACTGGGGGCTGAAGCTGTAAAATGGGGTGAATACAAAGGACGTGAGATTGGGCTGGATCGTTGCCTTAATGACGCTGGTAATGCCAAAGAAAGCTCCCAGGGCAGCGCCGGGGCCGGGGCCTAAAAGGCAGCCTCCGATGATGACCGGAATGTGCATGGTGGTTGCGTTCATAAAGGGCAGGGGAATATAGCCCAGGGGTGTGAAGGCCAGTACCAGCATGATTGCGGTGAGAAAGGCCATTTGCGCCATCAGGCCCACATTGGTGCCTGTGCGGCTTGCACGGCTGTGCAGATTTTCATGATTCATTTTTTTTACCTCCTGCTGGCATCCCCTTAACCGGGGTACGCCGCGTTTCCTATTGTACGCGAAAGGCATGGGGAATGCAACAAAAAAGTTTGCAAAATTCATATTGATTTATAGAATAATATCTAGTATATTATGATGTAGATTAGCCGAAAGGAGAATCACATATGATTAAAGTAGCGGTAGACGCTATGGGCGGGGATTACGCTCCGTCTGAGATGGTAAAAGGAGCCGTGGCTGCGGTAAACAAAAGGAAGGACATCCAGGTTGTTCTGGTAGGCCGCCGGGAAGATGTGGAGCGCCAGCTTTCCGGACAGACGTACCCCAAAGAGCAGATTGAACTGGTTCATGCCTCAGAGGTCATTGAAACGGAAGAACCGCCGGTAAACGCTATCCGAAAGAAAAAGGATTCCTCCATTGTAGTGGGAATGAATCTGGTAAAGGAAGGAAAGGCGGACGCCTTCGTTTCGGCGGGAAGTTCAGGGGCCATTCTGGTAGGCGGACAGGTCATTGTCGGAAGGATTAAAGGGGTGGAAAGACCTCCTCTGGCTCCGCTGATTCCGACGGAAAAAGGGGTATCCCTTTTGATTGACTGCGGCGCTAATGTGGATGCAAGGCCATCTCATTTAGTACAGTTTGCCAGAATGGGGTCTATTTACATGGAACACGTAGTGGGAATCAAAAACCCCAGAGTGGCCATTGTCAATATCGGCGCGGAGGAGGAAAAGGGCAACGCCCTGGTAAAAGAAACCTTCCCCCTTCTGAAAGAATGCAAGGATATTAATTTTATCGGCAGCATTGAAGCCAGAGAGATTCCTCACGGCGGCGCGGACGTCATCGTCTGCGAGGCTTTTGTAGGCAATGTAATCCTGAAACTGTACGAAGGCGTAGGAGCCACTTTAATTGGAATGGTCAAAAGCGGAATGATGACCAGTTTCCGCAGCAAAATCGGCGCTCTTTTGGTAAAGCCGGCTTTAAAGCAGACGCTGAAATCCTTTGACGCCAGCAGATACGGCGGCGCTCCGCTGTTGGGATTAAAGGGACTGGTGGTAAAGACCCACGGCAATTCCAAAGCCACTGAGGTCTGCAATTCGATTCTTCAGTGTGTGACCTTTAAAGAACAAAAAATAAACGAAAAAGTAAAAGAAAGTCTCGGAACAGAGACGAATTAGGGAGGAAGTTTTATGGAATTTGAAAAATTGCAGCAAATCATTGCAGAAGTTTTGAATATTGAACCGGAGGAGGTTGAGCTGACTTCCACTTTTGTAGATGATTTAGGCGCTGATTCTTTGGATATTTTCCAGATTATCATGGGGATTGAGGAAGAGTTTGATGTGAAAATTCCGGACGACGCCGCCGAGCACATTGTTTCCGTAGGCGATGCTGTGGAACAGATTAAAAATGCATTAAACTAAGAATACGTGTTATAAGAGGCTGTCCAGAGCTGGTACGGCCTCTTTTTACGAAGATTTGGAGGCTGTATGAATATTTTGCAGAATGGGCTGGAGCAGGCCATCGGATATGTATTCCAGAATAAGAAGCTTCTGGAACAGGCCATGACACATAGCTCTTATGCCAATGAACGCCGTCTGGATAAGCTGGCCTGCAACGAGCGCCTGGAATTTTTGGGAGACGCCGTTTTGGAGCTGGTATCCAGCGAATTTTTATTTCAGGGATTCCCTGAAAAGCCCGAAGGGGATCTGACCAAAACCAGAGCCAGCATGGTTTGCGAACCTACCCTGGCGTTCTGCGCCAGGGAGATCTCGCTGGGGAACTATCTCCTGCTGGGAAAAGGGGAAGAGAACACAGGAGGAAGGAACCGGGACTCCATTATCTCAGACGCTTTGGAAGCCCTCATCGGGGCTATATACCTGGATGGTGGTTTTGCTAATGCAAAAGAGTTTATTCTTCACTTTATTTTAAACGACATGGAGCACAAGCAGCTCTTTTATGATAGCAAGACTATTTTGCAGGAAATGATTCAGAGTATGGGAAAGGACGCCCCCTGCTACGAGCTTTTAGGGGAGGAGGGTCCGGATCACAATAAGACCTTCAGCGCCCGCGCCATGGTGGGGGAAGAAGAGGTAGGCCGGGGAAGCGGACGCACGAAAAAAGCGGCGGAGCAGATGGCGGCTTACAGAGGGATTCTCAAGATTAAAAAGCAGACAGGTGAGATATGTATTTAAAAAGCATTGAGATTCAGGGATTTAAATCCTTTGCCAATAAAATCGTATTTGAATTTCACAACGGCATTACCGGCATTGTAGGCCCTAACGGGTCGGGAAAGAGCAATGTAGCCGACGCCGTCCGTTGGGTGCTGGGAGAGCAGCGTGTAAAGCAGCTTCGGGGCGCCAGTATGCAGGACGTGATTTTCGCCGGAACGGAAATGCGCCGTCCCCAGGGCTTTGCCTATGTGGCCATTACCCTGGACAATTCGGATCACCAGCTTGCCATTGATTACGACGAGGTAACAGTTTCCCGCCGGCTCTACCGTTCCGGGGAGAGCGAATACCGCATCAACGGAAGCGCCTGCCGCTTAAAGGATATAAACGAGCTCTTTTACGATACGGGTATTGGAAAAGAGGGCTATTCCATTATCGGCCAGGGCCAGATTGAAAAGATTTTAAGCGGAAAGCCGGAGGAACGGCGGGAGCTTTTTGACGAGGCTGCGGGCATTGTAAAGTTTAAGCGCCGCAAGGCTATTGCGCAAAAAAAGCTGGAGGACGAAAAGCAGAACCTGGTCCGGATCAGCGACATTTTAGGGGAACTGGAAAAGCAGGTAGGCCCCCTGGAGAAGCAGGCAAAGGCCGCCAGGGAATACCTGAGGCTGAAAGAAGAGCTGAAGCGGTATGAAATCAATCTCTTTCTGTCTGAAACCTCCGGATTAAAGGCTCAGATCCAGGAAGTAGAGAAAAAGGAAGAGATCGTAGGGGGAGATCTGGACAAAACCCGTTCCCAGGCGGAAGCTATCCGGCGGGAGTACGATGCTTTGGAGGAAGAACTGGGGCGTCTGGAAGAAAAAATAACGGACAGCCGGAACCAGGATTCCCAAAATACCGTATTAAAAGGAAATCTGGAAGGCCAGATTAACGTTTTAAAGGAACAGATCAATACGGAACGCATGAATGCGGAGCATATTGCACACCGTATGGAAGCTGTGGAAAAGGAAATCGGGGAAAAAGAGGGCCAGATTGCAGGATACGAAAAGGATAAGGCCGCCCTTTCCGCCCAGACTCAGGCCGTTGTAAGCCGCCAGACAGAGGCGGAAGTGGCTTTGATGGAAAAGGATACGTCCATCAGCGATACAGAAGGAGAGATAGACGCTTTAAAGCAGGCGATTATTACCACTTTAAATGAAAAAGCTTCCGTCAATGCCAAGGAACAGCGTTATGAGGCCATGCTGGAGCAGGTGAACCTGCGCAGGGCGGAAGTGAGCCAGAAGCTTCTGCGGTCCAAAAGCGAGGAGTCGGTTCAGGAGGAGCAGATCAGAGAGGAAGAAAAGCTTTTAGAGGCCGTAAATCATAAGATCCGGTCCCTAGAGGAAAAGGAACAGGAAGCAGGGGGCAAGGGAGCCGCCTGCTCCCAAAAGATCCGCGAACTCAATAAGGCCCTGAACGGTTTCCAGCAGACCTACCACACCAGCAGTACTCGTCTGGAATCCCTGAGAAACCTGGCGGAGCGCTATGAGGGCTACGGCGGAAGCATCCGCAAGGTTATGGAGGTCCGGGACCGGGTAAAGGGAATCCACGGCGTAGTGGCCGATTTAATTACAGTTAAAAAACGGTACGAGGTGGCCATTGAAACTGCTTTGGGAGGAAGCATCCAGAACATTGTTACGGATTCCGAACAGACAGCAAAAACCCTCATTGAATACTTAAAGAAAAATAAATACGGAAGGGCAACCTTCCTGCCTCTGACCAGCATTGCCAGCCGGGGCTCTTTTTCTCAGGAAAAAGCATTAAAGGAGCCGGGAGTCCTGGGCCTTGCCAGCGATCTGGTAGAGGCGGATCCCCAATATGAGGGCCTGATAAAGTACCTTTTAGGGAGAATCGTAGTTACTGATACCATAGACCATGCCATCTCTTTGGCCAGGAAATTCCAGTATTCCCTGCGGATCGTTACCCTGGAAGGGGAGCTTTTAAACGCCGGAGGTTCCATGACAGGCGGCGCCTTTAAAAACAGCAGCAACCTCTTAGGAAGAAAACGGGAACTGGAAGAGCTGGAAGAGGTATGCAAAAAAGCCCTTGAAAATGTAGATAAAACCAACGCCGCTTTGGTGCAGGCGGAGAAAGAACAGGAGAAGCTGACCAAAGAGCAGGAAGCCCTGCGGGGACAAAAGCAGGAAGCGTTTTTAAAGCGCAATACCATTGAGATGAATATCAGCCAGCTTCAGGAGAAAAAGGCCGGCATTGCCGAGGCGGCATCGGATATGGTTACGGAACACCGCCAGTTGGAGGAGCAGGTAAAGGAGATCCTTTCCTCCCGCAGTGCGCTGAAGGAGGAAGCAGGACGCCTTCAGGAGATAGGAGAGAACAATACCCGCCGTACAGAAGAGTTAAGCCAGCGCCTGGAAGGAGAGAAATCCCATCGGGAGGTTTTGGCAAAGGAATTGGACGCCATTCGTTTAGAAAGCGCCAATTTGCTGCAGCGGGAAGAATTTATTAAGGAAAATATCCGACGGGTATTTGAAGAAATCCGCCGCCTGAAAGAAGAATTGGAAAGCCTGAAAGACGGCAGCATGGGAAGCGACGGGGCAATCCGGGAAAAAGAGCAGGAAATTGACCGTATTCGCCTTTTGGCCAAAGAAGCCGGAGAGAGAACCGGAAAGATACAGGAAGAAATTCAAAGGCTGACAGAAGAAAAAGAGGAAGCCGCCAGACGGCAGAAAGGGTTTTTCGAGAAACGGGAGAGCCTTTCCCAGCAGGTTTCCGATCTGGATAAAGAGCTGTTCCGCCTTCAGGGCCAGAAAGAAAAGCTGGAAGAACGGACGGAGTCCCATGTAAATTATATTTGGGCTGAGTACGAGATCACCTATTCCACAGCGGAGCCCTTCCGGGACGAAACCCTGGGAACGGCTTCCGAGCTAAAGAAAGCAGCCGATTCCTTAAAGGGAGAAATCCGGGGCCTTGGGAGCGTCAATGTCAACGCCATTGAAGATTATAAGGAGATCTCAGAGCGGTATGAGTTTTTAAAAACCCAGCACGACGATCTGATAGAAGCCCAGAAGGCCCTGGAACAGATTATAGAAGAGCTGGATACAGGCATGAGGCGGCAGTTTGAAGAGCAGTTTTCCCGGATCCGGGTCGAATTTGACAAGGTGTTTAAGGAGCTCTTCGGAGGAGGCCGGGGCACTTTGGAGCTGATGGAAGACGAAGATATTTTGGAGGCGGGCATTCAGATTATCTCTCAGCCTCCCGGCAAAAAGCTCCAAAATATGATGCAGCTTTCCGGCGGGGAAAAAGCCCTGACGGCTATTGCCCTGCTGTTTGCCATTCAAAACCTGAAACCGTCTCCCTTCTGTCTGTTAGACGAGATCGAGGCGGCTCTGGACGATTCCAACGTGGATCGGTTCGCAGGATATTTACATAAGCTGACGGAGAACACCCAGTTTATTGTGATTACCCACAGAAGGGGAACCATGGTGGCTTCTGACCGCCTGTATGGAATTACCATGCAGGAAAAAGGCGTTTCCACCCTGGTTTCCGTAAACCTGATAGAAGCAGATTTGGATAAATAAGGAGAAAGAGAGTATGGGAAAGGGATTTTTCGGACGTCTGGTAGAGGGGCTGACAAAGACCCGCAACAATATTGTTTCCGGCATTGATTCGATTTTCAGCGGCTTTTCCGCCATTGACGACGACTTTTACGAAGAGATTGAAGAAACCCTGATTATGGGGGATCTGGGAATCCAGACCACCATGGCCATTGTGGAGGATCTGCGCCGCAAGGTAAAGGAACAGCACATTAAAGAGCCCTCCCAGTGCAAGGAGCTTTTGATTTCCAGCATTCGGGAGCAGATGGATCTGGGAGAGAACGCCTACGAGTTTGAAAACCGCAAATCCGTGGTTCTGGTAATCGGCGTCAACGGAGTGGGAAAGACCACCTCTGTAGGCAAACTGGCGGGCCAGCTAAAGGATTCCGGCAAAAAAGTAATCCTGGCGGCAGCCGACACCTTCCGGGCAGCGGCCATTGAGCAGCTTACGGAGTGGGCCGGACGGGCCGGGGTAGATATTATCGCCCAAAAAGAGGGCTCCGATCCGGCGGCTGTCATTTACGACGCCGTGGCGGCGGCCAAATCCCGCCATGCCGATGTTTTGATCTGCGATACCGCCGGACGGCTCCACAATAAAAAGAACCTTATGGAAGAGCTGAAAAAGATTAACCGGATTATCGACAAGGAGTACCCGGAAGCCTACCGGGAAACTCTGGTAGTATTGGACGGAACTACGGGACAGAACGCCATGGCCCAGGCCCGCCAGTTTATGGAGGTAGCGGATATTACCGGCATTATTCTGACAAAGCTGGACGGTACGGCCAAAGGCGGCATCGCAGTAGCTATCCAGTCAGAGCTGGGACTTCCGGTGAAATACGTAGGAGTAGGCGAACACATTGACGATCTTCAAAAATTCAACGCCGACGATTTCGTCAACGCGCTGTTTAATGTAAATCAAAAAGACGAAGAAGGGAAGGATACAACATGGACAAACTGACACTGGAGGCGTTTGAAGAGGCTTCCGAAATCGTAAGCCGGGTTACTCAGGAGACAAAACTGGTTCACAGCGAATACTTTTCCGCCCAGACAGGCAACAAGGTATTTTTTAAGCCGGAAAATATGCAGTATACCGGCGCTTATAAAGTGCGGGGGGCTTACTATAAAATCAGTACCCTGACAGCGGAGGAGAAATCCAAGGGACTGATTACGGCATCAGCAGGCAATCACGCCCAGGGCGTAGCCTATGCGGCAAAGCTGGCGGGAATCAAGGCTACCATTGTAATGCCTACTACGACGCCCCTTATTAAAGTAAACAGAACCAAAAGCTACGGAGCGGAAGTGGTTCTGGAAGGCGATGTTTTTGACGAAGCCTGCGAATACGCTTACGGGCTGGCCAAGGAACACGGCTATACCTTTGTACATCCCTTTAACGATTTGGCGGTAGCCACAGGGCAGGGAACCATTGCCATGGAGATCATTAAGGAGCTGCCTACGGTGGACTATATTTTAGTGCCTATCGGCGGCGGCGGACTCTGCGCCGGAGTGGCCACTCTGGCAAAAATGCTGAATCCCAAAATTAAGATCATCGGCGTGGAGCCGGCAGGAGCGGCCTGCATGGAAGCGTCCTTAGAAGCAGGCCATGTGGTGGAGCTTCCCGAGGTCAATACCATTGCAGACGGCACAGCCGTGAAAATGCCGGGAGATCTGCTCTTCCCCTATATCCAGGAGAATGTGGACGAGATCATCACCATTGAAGACAGCGAGCTTATCGTCGCGTTCCTGGACATGGTAGAAAACCACAAAATGATTGTAGAAAATTCCGGACTTCTGACAGTAGCGGCATTAAAGCATATGAATGTAAAAAAGAAAAAGATCGTATCGATTTTAAGCGGCGGAAACATGGATGTCATTACCATGGCTTCTATCGTTCAGCACGGTCTGATTCTGAGAGATCGGGTCTTTACCGTATCGGTTCTGCTGCCTGACAAGCCCGGTGAGCTGGCGAAGGTATCCGCCCTTCTGGCTGAGATCCAGGCCAACGTCATTAAGCTGGAACACAATCAGTTCGTCAGCATTAACCGAAATGCCGCTGTGGAACTGAGAATTACTATGGAGGCCTTTGGAACAGAGCATAAGAGAGAAATTGTAGACGCTCTCAACGACCACGGCTACCGGCCTAAATTGGTAAAGGGAAAAGGAACCTACAGCGATTAATTCTGCAAAAGAAGCGGATTCAGACGGGAATCTGCAGAGGGAGAGAGTATGTATCGCCTGGACAGTAAGACGCCTCTGGCGTCTAACATCCATTATTTTATCAAATGGACGGTAATTTCCTGCATCATCGGAGGAATCGGGGGACTCATTGGGACGGCTTTTTCCTACGGCATTTCCTGGGCCTCGGATTTCAGGCAGACCCACCCGTGGACATTGTATCTCATGCCTGCGGCGGGCCTGATTATCGTCTGGCTGTACCACCGGTTTCATGAAGACGAAAACCGGGGAACCAATATTGTCCTGGAATCTATTTCTTCCACCTCCGATATTTCGGCGGTTACAGGCCCATTGATTTTTGTCAGTACGATTTTGACCCATTTTGTAGGGGGCTCTTCGGGAAGAGAGGGGGCTGCCCTGCAGATTGGCGGAAGTTTTGGGAACTGGCTTGGAAAAAAACTGGATTTGGATGAGAAAGATAAAAAGATTACCGTAATGTGCGGGATGAGCGCCGTATTTGCAGCTCTTTTTGGAACGCCGGCGGCAGCCGGCATTTTCTCCATGGAAGTGGTCAGCGTAGGGGTCATTTATTATGCGGCCCTGGTGCCCTGCCTCTTTGCCGCATTTATCGGAGCCGGAATATCGGGAAGCCTGGGAATCGCCCCGGAAGCTTACGTCATTGGGGAAATTCCGGAGTTTACGTTAAGGACCGGGGTGTTTATTGTGCTGCTGGGGATCCTCTGCGCCATGGTCAGCGTCCTGCTGTGCGTGGTTCTTCATCAGTCCCAGCATTGGTATCGAAAGTACATTCCCAATCCCTATCTCCGGATCCTGGCTGCCAGCGCCCTGTTTATTCTTTTGACTCTGGCGGTGGGAACCAGGGACTATACGGGAAGCGGTACTCAGTTGATAGAGAGAGCCATGGAGGGTGAAATCGGCTATGAGGTCTTTCTGCTGAAAATGGTATTTACGGCCATTGTACTGGGAGCCGGCTTTAAAGGCGGCGAAATCGTCCCCACCATGTGTGTGGGAGCATCTTTCGGGTGTGCAGTGGGGATGGCAGTGGGTTTTGCCCCGTCGCTGTGCGCAGCCTGCGGTCTGGCAGCCCTTTTTGTAGGCGTGACCAATTGCCCGGTGTCGTCTCTTATCATTGCCCTGGAGCTTTTTGGCATAGAGGCGTTTCCCTATTTTTCCATTATTATAGCCGTATCCTTTACCCTTTCAGGGTATTACGGGCTCTACAGCAGCCAGAAATTCATTTATTCAAAAATCAGAACAGAATATATTAACCGAAAATCCCATTAAAAGAAAACCCTATTTCAGAGGATGGGAGCAATGGGGGCAGGAAGAAACCTGATCCCCGTTTTCATGCCAGGGAAGGCGCTTTTTGCAGTAGGGACACCGCCAAAACAAGGCGATAAAACCGTAGGAGAGGGCAACGAGGATCATCCCCAAAGCGCCGATTCCCATAACGGTTAGAAGCTCTGTACATAAAACGGCAATAAACAATATGATGAGTCCGGAAAAAAGCAGAAGGTTATGGACAAATTTACAGATTCCGCGGGGCAGATGCATAGTAATACCTCCAATAATGAAAATTTTAACGTTTCCTATCATACCACATTTTCGGGAAATGTTCCATAGCCTCTGCAGGCTAACCATAGAAAGGAAAATTTTAAAACATGATTCTTGCAAGCGACTACGACGGAACCTTCCATACGGAGGAAGAACAGACCATAAGAAATGTAAAAGCGGTGGAGCGCTGGAGAGCGGCGGGCAATGAATTTGGCCTGGTAACAGGCCGATCTTATGAGATGGCCAGTATTCCGGCAAAGGAATATCAGATCCCCCTGGATTTTTTAATCTGTACCAATGGGAGCTCTATCTTCCTGCCTGACAGAACCCTGATAGCCGATACTCCCATGAAGGGGGAAACCCTGAAGGAGCTTTTGGCGTTGTCTTCTCTGGGGCAGGCGGAGCGCCTCTTTGCACTGTCTTCCCTGGGAGCTTTCGTAGACATTCGGTCCGGAGGAGTACGCAGCAGGACATGGCTTCTGCAGCTTCCTGCCATTGAGACGGAGAAAATACCGGAACTGGATCGGGTATGGCAGATTAGTCTGGCTTTTGAGAGTAACCGGCAGGCCGCAGATTGTGCGGCCCAGGTAAATGAGGCCTTTCAGGGAATTTACACCGCTTACGACAATCTGGACTGCGTGGATATTGTAGCCCACGGAATTAGCAAGAGCCAGGGGATTCTTGATTATTTGGACTATCGCGCCAAGGCGGGAAAGGAGAGCCGCTCCCAGGTTTTGGTAATCGGCGACGGAGGGAATGACGTAGAAATGCTCAGGGATTTCCGGGGCTTTACGGTAACCGGCGGATGTCCGGCGGCAAAAGAGGCGGCCTCAGAAATTTTCCAAAGCGTAGAAGCATTAATTGACCGCTTCTTATAAAAACAGCAGGATTTCCGCTGAAACTGCGGACTTCCTGCTGTTTTTTCTATACCAGGATACGGCCTGGATTATTTCCGGAGAAGAAGGGAAATCCTTTTGTAAACCAGGAAGGTTACCAGGCTGTTGATGCCTGCTTTGATAACATTAAAGCCTACGATGAAAGGCATCAGTTCCCACACAACTCCCCGGGGAACTCCCATAAATAAAGGCGTAATAATTAAATTGGCCCCTACCATAACCACTGCCATGGCCGTCATTCCGGCGGCCAGCCCTATAGCGGCCCTGGTTTTTGTTTTCTGCTTCTCATAAATCAGTCCCGACGTCAGTACCAGAGTTCCGGTAGCGATAACGTGCATAATGATTCCGTAAAAACCGCTTCCGGCGCTTACGGTAAGACCCTGAATAACGGAAGTAACGATAGTAAGGAGCAGTCCGGCCCCGGTTCCAAAGGAAAATGTCCCAATGAGAATGGGAATATCAGCAGGATCGTACTCTAAGAAGGATACGACCGGAAAGATGGGAAAACGGACGAGATAAACCATGGCAATGGAAATGGCCACCATCATGCTCATTTTCACCAGTACTTTGACATTGTCTGCGGTTTCTCTGGGATTTGATACAGCTTCTTTTGACATTGCTTTTCCTCCTGCAAATAAAAATTTTCTGGAAAACCGGCCGAGCTGCTTTTAAGATACTGTTGGAAAAAAAGTCCCGGGATGGATCCCAGGACTTAAAATACCCACAAAAAGTATTTCGTTTCTTTCATCCGGACTGTAACCGTTGGTATGGGAATGGAACCCATTCTGCTTTTCCCGGCAAAAGGAAAAGCTCGCGGACTTGGGGCCTTGGCCCGTCACCGCCAGTGAGGAATTTCACCTCGCCCTGAAACTGATTTTCCATAAACGATAATAGCACTGGGATGAAACAATGTCAATGGAAAACTCCGAACTTTTTGGTTGACAACAGTATACCTAGATGGTATAGTAAAGGTATACAAACGTCAACCTTATGCGGGTTGGCTGCGGAATCAGGAGGCAGAGGAGTGAAGAACTATGGGAGTTTTTGATATGATGACGGAAACTTTGATAACGTCTTCCGTATTAATAGGGGCAGTCTGCCTCATGAGGAGAGTTTTAAGAAAAAGAGCCCGTCCGGAGCTTCTTTACGCTCTGTGGCTTTTGCCGGCTCTGAGGCTGATGCTGCCCGGTCTGTGGCTGCTGGGGATTAAAGAAACGGCTGACAGCGCTCTCAGTATTATGAACGCAGCGGGCCGGCTGGAAACCGCAGCCGCTGAAACCCTGATAGGAGACAGGGCTTCCGTGGTATTTTACGGACAGACCCTCAGCCCCGCCTACTGGGATTCTCCTGAGATTCAGGCGGCAGCCGTCAACTGGCGGGAAATTTTCACAAAAATATGGATTTTTGGGGCTGCGCTTTTTGGTCTGTGGCTGGGAGGAGTCAATTTACTGTTTTTCCGGCGGCTGCGGCAAAAACGCCGGTTTCTGTTTTGGGCCGATAGAAACTGCGGCCAGTGGGAAAGGGGAACGGAAAGACCCTTAAAAAAGGCTGTTCCGGTTTATGAAACAGAAGCAGTGGGTTCGCCCTGCTGTCACAGGCTTTTAGGCTCAGGGGCCGTCTATCTGCCGTCAGGCATGGCGGACTCTCTGGAAAGAGAAGGGAAAAGGGTGGTACTGAATCATATTTTGGCCCACGAAATCTGCCACATCCGCCACAGAGACGGAATATGGGGGCTTTTGCGCTGCCTGCTTCTGTGCTTGTACTGGATTAATCCCCTGGTATGGCTGGCTGCCGTGCTGTCCCGAAGAGACTGTGAGATGGCCTGCGATGCCGCTGCAGTGAAGCTTTTGGGAGAAAGGCAGCGGTTTCAGTACGCCAATACGCTGCTCCAACTGACCCAGTGGTCCCCCAGATCCTCCGGGTTGTTTTATGGAACTGCGGCAATGGAAGGAGAAAAGAAAACTATGATAGAACGAATTAAAAGACTGTCGGGGAAATATAAAAATACCAGGGCAGCGGCTGTTTTGGCGGCGGTATGCGCCCTGATCCTGGCGGCCTGCACATTTACCGGGGAAAAGGAAAGAGAACCTATGGCTTCAACGGAAGCTTCAACGGAAGCTTCCCGGGAGGAAACGCCTGGGGCGGAGCCGTCTCAGGAGGAAGAGCCAAAAGAGGGAGAGAGCATTCCGGAAGAAAATTATCTGGAAATCGTATCCCAGAAGCAATACGGCAATTTCCAGGAGTTCATTTTTCTTATGAGAGAAGGAGGAACCGGAAATGTGGCGGCTCCGGATTATTTGGGAGATCTTTTTCCGGATCAAAATCCGAATCAAGATGTGTTTGTCACCCTTACTCCGCTGAACGAAGAGGGGCTTCCGGATGAAAGCTACCAGGAAAACACCTTTGGAACCTACTCCTACGGCTGGACTTCTGACGGAACATCGGAACTTCTTTTCCTGAATTTCTGGAATTTCTGCGAAGCTCCCTCTGTGCTGGTTACGGTTTCTTATGAAAATCAGACCTGGAATCAGCCATTGGACTGCCAGCCAATTTCCCCTGAAAGAATAGCTGTGGAAAAGGAAATAGAAGGAATGGAGGGAGAAAAGGCCGTACTTGTGGGAATAGACCAATATCCCGACGCGCTGGTTCTCATAACGGAAGGCGAGGATCTGGAAGAATTTCACCGAAACAACGTTGTGCTCCTAAAGACAAAAGGTACGGAAAATCCTGAGGAGTACCAGGGGCCCAGGGAAAGCCTGACTACGGAGGATTCCGTATCCATTCTCTATACAGGGGAAGGGCTGAAGGCGGAAGATATAGAAGCTTTTGTGTGCGGAACAGGCGGAGAACGGGAAAACTATGGCGTTACCCCTTTCCCTTAACTCCAGACGAAGCCTTCGCTAATAAAACGTTAAAAAGCCCTAAGGAACATTGACAGCCAACAGCCTTGCCGATATAATGCTGATTGTAACCAATTCGGTGAAAGGAACGGAGTGTAAGATGGATTCTGCAGACAGTGATACAGATTCTGCAAATGTGAAAATAGAACAACCATTTCAATGAAAATGCATAACCTGCTTTTTTGCGTTCTGTAAGAAAGCGGGCTATGCTTTTTTGTTCTATAGGAAATTCCTTTTTATCCGTACCTTTCACAGCACTTAAAGGAGTCGATAAGAGTTTATGGAAACCCAGAGTATGTCACTTATTTTAATTGTAGGCTGTATTGTAATGTCTGCCTATTTTTCCGCAACGGAAACCGCATTTTCTTCCCTTAACCGAATCCGCATGAAGAACATGGCGGAAAAGGGCAATAAAAAAGCGGAACTGGTGCTTCGCCTGTCGGAAAATTATGACAGCCTTCTGTCCACAATTTTAATTGGCAACAATATTGTAAATATCGCCTGCGCATCTATGGCCACCGTACTTTTTGTACGGATGATGGGAGAGGATGCGGGAGCCAGCATCTCCACCGTGGTCACCACCATTGTGGTCCTGATTTTTGGCGAGGTATCTCCCAAAAGCATTGCCAAAGAGTCGCCGGAGCAGTTTGCTTTATTTTCAGCGCCTCTTTTGAGAATCTTTGTAACGATATTAACGCCTGCAAACTTTTTGTTCCGCCAGTGGAAAAAATTGCTGTCCGCGATTTTTAAAACCTCCGAGGATACGGGAATTACAGAAGAAGAGCTCCTGACCATTGTGGAGGAAGCCAAACAGGAGGGCGGCATTGATGAGCAGGAAGGAAGCCTGATAAAAAGCGCCATTGAGTTTAACGATCTGGAAGCTATGGACATTGCAACTCCCAGAATCGACGTAGTAAGCGTATCTCTTCAGGACGAGAAAGCGGATATTGCCGCCATCTTCCGGCAGACCGGATTTTCCCGTCTCCCGGTTTACAAGGACAAACAGGACGATATTGTGGGCATCATTTACCAAAAGGATTTTTATAATGAAGTATACCACCAGAACAATCCCGTTTCCGACATTGTCCGTCCGGCTTTGTTCGTAACGGAAAACAAGAAAATCGGAGAACTGTTAAAGGAACTGCAGAAAAATAAGATGCATATCGCCGTGGTGGTAGATGAGTTCGGCAGCATGGCAGGCCTCATTACCCTGGAAGACATTCTGGAAGAGCTGGTAGGAGAGATCTGGGATGAACACGATACAGTAGTCAATGAAATTGAAAAAGTCTCCGAAAATGAATACCTGATTTTAGGAAAAACCAATCTGGAAAAAGTGTTTGAAGTCCTGGACATAGAGGGAGAGTCGGACTGTTCCACAGTCAGCGGATGGGTTATGGAAATGGCCCAGAGGATTCCCAAAGAGGGAGATGTTTTTACATACGAAGATCCTGACCATGGACAGAAGTATGAAATTACCGTTGTAAAAATGAAGGAACGCCGCGTAGAAAAAGTAAAGATTATAAACCGTCAAGAAAAAACACTTGACAACTCCGGCGCCATGGGTTATGATAGCTCAGGTGATTGAGATGGAAAAAATTGTCCAGCAGGGCTTGCTTTACGATTTTTACGGCGAGCTTCTGACCAGACATCAGCAGCAGATTTATGAGGACGTAGTGATGAACGATATGTCCCTCAGTGAAATCGCCCAGGAGCAGGGCATCAGCAGGCAGGGAGTCCACGATCTGATTAAGAGGTGTGATAAAATCCTGGCCGGCTATGAAGAGAAGCTTCATTTGGTGGAAAAATTCCAGGAAACCAAGCGGCTGGTGGCGGAAATCGAGAAACTGACAACCCGGTATCAGGAAACCGGGGACGGAAAATTGGTGGAGCGCATTGGACAGATTTCCAGGGAGATTGCAGAAATTTAGGAGGACATTCCATGGCCTTTGAAAGTTTATCAGATAAACTTCAGAATATATTTAAAAATCTCCGGGGCAAGGGACGCTTATCGGAAGCGGACGTAAAGGCCGCTTTAAAGGAAGTCAAAATGGCTCTCCTGGAGGCGGACGTCAGCTTCAAAGTCGTAAAGCAGTTTATTAAATCCGTAGAGGAACGGGCTGTAGGCGAAGATGTGATGGGAAGCCTGACTCCCGGCCAGATGGTGATTAAAATCGTAAACGAAGAACTGGTTCGCCTTATGGGTTCGGAGACTACGGAGATTGCCTTAAAGCCGGCGGGAGAAATTACTGTCATTATGATGGCGGGACTTCAGGGCGCAGGTAAGACCACTACCACAGCTAAAATTGCCGGAAAGCTGAAAGCAAAAGGACGGAGGCCCCTTTTGGCGGCCTGTGACGTTTACCGTCCGGCGGCCATCCAGCAGCTTCAGATTAACGGGGAAAAGCAGGGAGTTCCTGTGTTTTCCATGGGAAATAAGCAGAAGCCCGTGGACATTGCCAAAGCCGCTGTGGAACATGCCGCTAAAAACAATTTAAATGTAGTTATTTTGGACACGGCCGGACGTCTTCATATTGACGAAGACATGATGAACGAGCTGGTGGAAATTAAGGCTAATGTAGACGTATTCCAGACGATTCTGGTGGTAGACGCCATGACCGGACAGGATGCGGTTAACGTAGCCGGAATGTTTAACGATAAAATCGGAATTGACGGCGTTATCCTGACAAAGCTGGACGGCGATACCAGAGGCGGCGCCGCCCTTTCTATCCGGTCGGTGACGGGCAAACCTATTCTCTATATCGGTATGGGGGAAAAGCTCTCGGATTTAGAGCAGTTTTATCCGGATCGCATGGCTTCCCGGATTCTGGGAATGGGCGACATTCTGTCTCTCATTGAAAAAGCCGAAGCAGAGATGGATCAGGAAAAGGCCAAAGAACTGAGCCAAAAGCTGAAAAAAGCCGAATTTGACTATAACGATTTCCTGGATCAAATGAACCAGATTAAAAAAATGGGCGGTATGGCCAGCATTTTAAGCATGATGCCCGGAATGAGCGGCATCGGCGACATTGATATGGACGCCAATGAAAAGAACATGAAGCGCATTGAGGCCATTATCCTTTCCATGACCAAAGAAGAGAGGGCCAATCCTTCTCTTATGAATGTGCCGCGGAAGAAGCGGATCGCCAAAGGCGCAGGCGTGGATCTTAACGAAGTGAACCGCCTCTGTAAACAGTTTGAGCAGATGAAAAAGATGATGAAGCAGCTTCCCGGCATGATGGGAGGAGGCAAGCGGAGAGGCGGCCTGGGCGGCCTCATGGGCGGAAAAGGAAAATTCCGTCTGCCCTTTTAAGTGTTAGCAAAGCAGAATTTCTGCGTTGTCTATAAACAGTATGACTAAGGAGGTGAAACAAATGGCAGTAAAGAT
>CAMMNN010000041.1 GCA_946498245.1 uncultured Clostridium sp.
CCTATTGTACTTGACACATTACCGAAAAGAGTTTAAAATTATACTGTTGTAGTTCGTACAATGAAAATTAAATAAGGAGGTGCTCCTGTGTCACCAGTAATATCTGCATGTATAACAGGCTTAGTTGTGGCTGTTATTACCTGGTTTGCGGCCATTGAATACCGGAAAAAGACGTATGAAGGAAAAATTGGTTCCGCTGAGGAAAAGTCCAGGGAGATAATAGATGAAGCATTAAAAACAGCAGAGACAAAGAAGCGGGAAGCTCTTCTGGAAGCGAAAGAAGAGTCATTAAAGACGAAAAATGAGCTGGAAAAAGAAACAAGAGAGAGAAGAGCAGAGCTTCAGCGTTATGAAAGACGCGTACTAAGCAAAGAAGAAAACGTAGAAAAAAAGGCGGACGCCCTTGAAAAGCGAGAGGCAGGGCTTCTTGCCAGGGAGGAAGTTCTCAGCAAGAAAACCGCGGAAGTGGATTCACTTTACGAAAAAGGGATACAGGAACTGGAAAAAATTTCAGGTCTAACCTCCGAACAGGCAAAAGAGTATCTTTTAAAATCTGTTGAAGACGACGTAAAGCATGACACTGCAAAACTAATCAAGGAACTGGAAAACAAAGCAAAAGAAGAAGCCGATAAAAAGGCGAAGGATTACATCGTGACGGCCATCCAGAGATGTGCTGCCGATCATGTCGCAGAAACGACTGTTTCTGTGGTACAGCTTCCCAATGATGAAATGAAAGGCCGAATCATCGGGCGCGAGGGGCGGAATATCCGTACACTGGAAACGATGACCGGCGTAGAACTGATTATTGACGATACACCGGAAGCGGTAGTATTGTCAGGATTTGACCCGATTCGAAGAGAAGTTGCCCGGATAGCTTTGGAGCGCTTAATCGTTGATGGCAGGATTCATCCGGCCAGAATCGAAGAAATGGTAGAAAAAGCGCAGAAAGAAGTGGAAACAATGATGCGGGAGGAAGGCGAAGCCGCCGTATTAGAGGTAGGTATCCACGGTATTCATCCAGAATTAATTAAATTGCTGGGCAAAATGAAATTCAGAACCAGTTATGGCCAGAACGCACTGAAGCATTCTATTGAGGTGGCTCACCTTTCAGGTTTGCTGGCTGCTGAGATGGGACTGGATGTCCGTTTGGCAAAGAGAGCTGGTTTGTTACATGACATTGGCAAGTCCGTTGACCATGAGATGGAAGGTTCCCATATCCGTCTTGGCGCAGATCTTTGCCGTAAATACAAAGAATCTGCAGTCGTAATTAATGCGGTGGAATCCCATCATGGCGATGTTGAACCTCAGAGTCTTATTGCATGTCTTGTGCAGGCGGCTGACGCCATATCAGCAGCAAGACCGGGTGCAAGAAGAGAAACTCTGGAAACATATACCAACAGATTGAAACAGTTAGAAGATATTACCAACTCCTTTAAGGGAGTAGACAAGTCTTTTGCTATTCAGGCAGGCAGAGAAGTCCGAATTATGGTTGTGCCGGAGCAGATTTCCGATGACGGCATGGTATTGCTGGCTAGGGATATTGCGAAGCGGATCGAGGACGAACTGGAATATCCAGGACAGATCAAGATCAATGTAATCCGGGAGTCCCGTGTTACAGACTACGCAAAGTAGGGCTTGATCAAAACCCACAGAATGACGAAGGCGTTTGGATAACTTATTGAGTAAGAGATCCAGACGCCTTTTTAATTACCTTGGAAGTCCGCCGCCGGACAGGCGGCATTGGAAACATAGCAATTATGAAATTTAGGAGGAAGAGGAATGAATACGGAAAAAGAGAACAGCCTTTGCGTTGGCAAACAGAAAGAAAATGGAACGGAAATGCCGCCGGTAATCCGTCTGGATCGGCAGCTAAAATATACGGGGGTAATTTTAAAGTTTTATGAGGATACTGTGATTGCCAATGGCCACGAGGCCCATTGGGACTTTATTCATCATGACGGTGCTGCGGCAGTAGTTCCTGTTACGAAGGAAGGCAAAATCCTCATGGTCCGGCAGTACAGAAATGCTCTGGATCGCTATACGCTGGAAATTCCGGCGGGGAAACTGGATTCCCCTGATGAGCCTAAAATTGAATGCGCTTACCGGGAATTAGAAGAGGAAACGGGGTATCGCTGTGAAAAGCTGGAATACCTTTTGAGCGTCAATACGACCATTGCATTCTGCGATGAGGCCATAGATATTTTTCTGGCCCGGGATTTGATCCCCTCCCGTCAGCATTTGGATGAAGATGAGCAGATTGCCGTAGAGGCCTGGGAACTAAAAGATCTGCAGGAGCTCATCTATTCCGGAAAGATGACTGACGGAAAAACCGTTGCTGCAATTATGACTTATGCTGCAAAATACGGTTCCAAAGAAAACAGCTAGGTCAGCCAGTCATACCTGAGGCGGTTCCTGGCATACATTGTGAAAAAAGGAAACGGGATGGACACTTGAAAAAATTCCGTATAGGCTATCAAGACGGCCTTTTAACTGCGTTTCTGGCGGGAATTGCGGTTGGTACTTTATTAGTCAATGCCATGAGCAGTACAGTCCGGGCGGGATTGGGGGCTTTTCCCTTTTCCGGAGCCGATGAGATGAGGGGAGAAGCGGGCCTTTTCTGGTATTTATTCCGGAATCGGGCCGCCTGGATGGTAATTGGCTGGCTGGCCGGCCTTACCCCATATGGAACCACCTTTTTTCTTGTGGGTTCTGGATATTTGGGAGTGTCTATGGCCGTAAGCCTGTCAATGTTTACCTGCCAGAAGGGACTGCTTGGGCCATTTTGGTTTTTGCTGACTCTGCTGCCCCATATCCCTCTTTACGCTGTGTGCTGGACAGCGTTAGCGGTTTGGGCGGGAAAAAAACAGCCGCGTCTGCGCATAGGGGCAATGGGCTGTTTGATAGGGCTGGCCTTAATAGGGGCGGCGACGGAAACCTGGGGTTTTCCGGTTTTGTGGGAAGCAGCTCAGGGCATGACATAAAAAATTTTTTGATATTTTTTACAACATATTGAGAGGGCTTAAACAGCCGTTCCAATATGTTGTATTTTTTTATGTAAAGCATGGGGAAAGAGAGTAGAAAGTGGGAAATTATGTTTGATTTTTGCTGAAAATGAGGATATAATGTACTGGAAAAGCCTATTTTTGGCCTGTTTTTGGAGCCTGGAGGGAAATGGGAGAATAACCGGGCTGAAGGGGAAGAGGTATGTCAGAAGAGATACAAGCGTTTGTAGAGTATCTGCGGGATGTGAAAAAAACGTCGCAGAACACACAGATTTCTTACCGAAGAGATCTGATTCAGCTAGAAGAGTATTTAAAAAGTCAGGGAATAACCGATCCGGCAAAGGTAACCAAAACCAGTCTTAATTCATATATTTTATATTTAGAAAAAAACGGAAAAGCAACGACTACAATTTCAAGGGAGCTGGCATCCATTAAAGCTTTTTTCCACTATGAATTTAGCAAAGGCAGGATCCGACGGGATCCGGCGGAATTGCTGAAAGCGCCAAAGGTAGAAAAAAAGGCCCCCATGATACTCTCTGTAGAAGAAATCCATGCCCTTCTGGCACAGCCGGAGGGAAAAAACGCGAAAGAGATTCGGGATAAGGCGATGCTGGAACTGTTGTACGCTACGGGTATTCGGGTGTCGGAGCTGATTCATTTGAAATTGGAGAGCGTTAATTTATCCGTAGGGTTTCTGGTATGCAGCGATGGCCAGAGGGAGAGAACCATTCCCTTTGGAAAAGAGGCCGGGGCAGCGCTTTCTATGTATCTGGAAACCGCCAGAGGGCAGCTTCTAAAGGGAAAAGAAAGCCAGTGGCTGTTTACCAACTGCAATGGACAGGCCATGAGCCGCCAGGGGCTGTGGAAAATTATAAAATATTACGGAGAAAAAGCAGGGATTGAGGCCGATATTACTCCCCACGCCCTGCGCCATTCTTTTGCCGCCCATTTATTGAGAAACGGAGCGGATATTCATGCCGTACAGACGATGTTAGGCCATTCCGATATGGCGACGACCCAGATGTATACATCTTACCGGATTTCCTGAGATCTTCTTGCGACATAGAGGGAAAAACAGCCCTTGCCGTGCAGTACACGACAGGGGCTGCTTTTCCCTTACAATTCTAAAACATCTATTTTGCCTGATCTTTAAAAAGGGTTTCGATATAAGCTAAGATAAGGGGAGCAACACCTTTTGCTTCATTTTTTACAATAGGCTCTCTCATATAGTAATCGAAAGTACCCTCTCTCATATCGGTATTGCCCAGTCCGGCTACCAGACAGATTCCTTCAAGCTGAAGTTCGCCGTCCTTTTCAGAAAGCTGAGTGCGGCAGATGCCGTCAAAGGCTTTGCGGCCGTATTGGAAATAGCTTTCGTCCAAAAAGCCCAGACGGACGCTTTTCATAATAGCATAGGCAAAAATAGCGGATCCGGAAGTTTCCAGATAATTGGGGCGGATGCCTCCCCGGTTTACCACCTGGTACCACATACCGGTTTCTTCGTCCTGATAAGGAAGCATGGAATCAATAAGATCCTTGTAAATCCGGCCTAATTCCGCCTTTTCCGCCTCAAGGGAAGACGGCATAATATCCATGGTATCAATAAGCGCCATGGCAAACCAGCCCAGGGCACGGAGCCAGAAGTTGTCGGAAAGGCCCGTTACCTTATCGCACCAGAACATCTGGCGGGAATCGTCATATGCGTGATAGTAGAGGCCGTTGCGCAAATCCTTCATCAGTCGTTCTACCTGGATAAACTGCTGATAGCTGTCCAGACAGCCCTTGCAGTCATTGTAAGTGACCTCATACTGCATATAGAAAGGCTGGGCCATGTACAGTCCATCCAGCCATATTTGGTTGGGATAGATTTTTTTGTGCCAGAAATTGCCGGTGGATGTCCGTGGCTGATGCTTTAACTGGCTGTAAATCGTATCCATGGCTTTGCGGTATTTCTCTTTGTGAGTCAGGTTATATAGATCAAAGAGGGTTTTGCCTGCATTTACATTGTCCAGATTGTATTCTTCCGGAGAATAAGAAAGGATGGAGCCATCCTCCTGGACGAAGTAGTCAATAAATTTGTCGGCAAATTCCAGGTATTTGGGGTCTTTCTTCATTAAATAAAGCTCTAAGACGGCTTTAATAACGCATCCATCCATATAATTCCAGGATGGTTTGGCCCCCTCGCGGATTTTTTCAATATTCCAGATGGGAGCTTCGGGGGTACTCTGTTCCAGAAGCTGGTCAATGTATCGATCCAGAATTTTCATAATGATCCTCCTTAAACGATATTTGTACTGAGACAGATAGAGAAAAACTAGGTTGCAAACGTTTGCAACTAAAACACAGTTTCATTGTCTGTCCTATTTATAATACCATAATTGCCAGATAATGAAAATTAGGCAAACTATATAAAAGAATAGGGAAAAACTAGACAGGTTACACAGTTGACATATGAAATAATCAATGCTATTATTAAAACACGAACAAAAACTGATGCATATCTGCTCGAATAGGACGAGATGTAAGACCTTACATATGAGCGATATGCATAATTGTTGCAAACCTTTGCAAAATGTGGAAAAATTCTCCAAATTGCAGGGAATGCAAAAAAGAAAGGGAGAGAAAACGTTATGAGAAAAAGCATCAAAAAAGTAGTATCAATGGCGTTGGCTTCAACGATGGTTCTGTCTCTGGCAGCCTGCGGCGGCGGTTCTTCTAATGAGACAACGGCTGCAGCATCCGAAGCGGCTGGAACAGAAGTAGTAGAAGAGACTACTGCGGGAGAGCCTGCGGCAGCAGAGGGACTGACTGTAAACACCACCGATCCCATTACCATTACCATGAGCTGGTGGGGTGGCGATGCCAGACACGAAGCTACCATGGCTGCAGTAGAAGCTTTCATGGAAAAATATCCCAACATTACGGTTGAAATGCAGTACGCTGCTTGGAGCGGCTGGGAAGATAAGATGAGCGCTTCCTTTGCAACCGGAACAGCTCCTGATGTAAACCAGATTAACTGGAACTGGATTACCTCTTTCAGCTCTGACGGTTCCGCATTCTATGATTTAAATAAAGTATCCGATATTCTGGATCTGACTCAGTTCTCTGACAGTGTATTAAACGACTGTACAGTAGCAAATGAGCTTCAGGGCGTACCGATTTCCATGACCGGACGTATTTTCTACTGGAACAAGACCACCTTTGAGCAGGCTGGACTGGAAACTCCGGCAACTTTGGCTGATTTAATGGCAGCAGGCCCTGTATTCCAGGAGAAACTGGGCGACGATTACTATCCCCTGGCTATGAACGAACTGGATCGTACCATCTTTATGGTATTCTATCTGGAGTCTAAGTACGGCAAGGCATGGGTAGAGAACAACGAACTGCAGTACACTGCAGAGGAAATTCAGGATGGCTTAACCTTCATCAAGTCTCTGGAAGACGCTCACGTAATTCCCACCATCAAGACTCTGGCTAACGACGGCGCTGATTCCCTGGACAAGAACCCCAAGTGGATGGAAGGCAAATACGCTGGTATCTTTGAGTGGGATTCTTCCGCAAACAAATTCAAAGGCGCTCTCAACGAGGGTCAGGAATTTGTAGTAGGCGAAGAGCTGGCTGACATGGGCGAATACCAGGGCGGTTTCTCCAAGGTTTCCATGTGCTTTGCAATCTCTGAAAACACTGAGCACCCGGCAGAATGTGCTGCTTTAATCAACTTCTTATTAAACGAAGAAGAGGGCGTATCCATCATGGGTTCTGAGCGTGGTATCCCCGCTTCTGCAGCAGGCTTAAAGATTTGTGAAGACGGCGGCCTTCTGGATCCGTTGGTAGCGGAAGCAAATGCAAAGGTTATGGCTTATGTAAGCTTCCCGCTGGATCCCAAGTTCGAAGCAGCAGCATTAAAGAACTCCGACGGCGTTTACTATGACGTTCAGGCTGGTTTAAGCTACGGCGACTATGATGTAGAAACTGCAGCCGATGTTCTGATTGAAGGCATTGAGGATGTTCTGAATAAATAATTAAAATAAAACTTGCATTGATAAATCAATCATGAGGGTGTCCCGGCGGCAGTCATATCCGGGGCATCCTCATAAGTGAGAAAATATGAAAAATCAAAACGCAGGCTGCCTTTTTAACGGCGAAGCAGTTTTGTCAGAGATAAGGGCAGGCAAAATTCCGGAAGACGGAGAGAGACTGCTGAAGGTCAGCAGGGAATTAAAGACGGCGGAAAACAGCAGAGAACTGTGGGAGTTTCTGCCTTTTCGTATGGCGTGCGAGACGCTGTACGGAAAGAAGGAAGGCTACCGGGAAATATTGGAAGAGATAAAACGGATAAAGGATCGGGATTACGACAGGATAATCCAGGGCTTTTGTGCAGGGAAACCGGAAGAAAGCATGGAAGCGGCGTATTTTTTGGCGGCCTGTGTGGATACTGCGGAATTTATCTCCATGGAGATTTATGAGCAGTACCGGGAATTAATTGATTTGATCCGAGGGACAGTTCGGTTTTTGGCAGAAAATTGCTGGCGTACAGACAGTATGGTAGGAATGGATGGAAAGACGGCGGGGCTGTTGGCCGATTCTGTGCTGAAGGCCTGCCGGCTGAAAATGTTGTCTGAGGAAAAATATGAAATGGACGGATGGGCGCTGTTGGCGCAAAGCCGTGCAAATACCCCGGAGGGGAAAGAAAATTTCAAGTAAGGAGGATTGAGGTATGTCCACAAAGAAAGGCTTCAAAAAGTGGTTTTCCGAGAACCTTGGGCTGGCGTTTATCCTGCCGTGGTTTGTTGGATTCCTGATTTTTAAGGTGTATCCTTTCGGCTCTTCATTGTTCTACAGTTTCACGGACTACCAGTTGTTTGATGGTATTAGCGAATACGGCCTGATGAATTATGAAGAGATTTTTACCACCACCAAAATCATGAGATCGTTTAAGGTTACGTTCCAGTACGCATTTATGACGGTGCCCTTAAAGTTGGTATTCGCTCTGTTTATTGCGTATATCCTGAATTTTAAAATCAAGGGCGTAAATCTTTTCCGCGTTGCTTATTATATTCCTTCCATTCTGGGTGGTTCCGTGGCAATTGCCGTTTTGTGGAAGGCTATTTTTAAGGGCGACGGTATCGTAAACATGATTCTGTCCTGGTTTGGCGTTGCCGGAGTTGACTGGCTGTCTGAGCCGAAATATGCTTTGTTTATTATCTGTCTGCTTCGTGTATGGCAGTTTGGTTCCGCCATGGTTATCTTCCTGGCTGCTTTAAAGGGCGTTTCCCAGGATCTGTATGAAGCGGCTTCCATTGACGGCGCAGGAAAGTGGAGACAGTTCTTCTCTATTACAGTGCCCATTATTACACCCGTTATTTTCTACAACCTGGTAACTCAGCTTTGTCAGGCATTCCAGGAATTTAACGGACCGTACATCATCACTCAGGGCGGACCGAGAAATGCAACTACGTTGATCTCCCTTCTGATTTACAACAATGCATTTAAGAGCTACGAAATGGGTCTGGCAAGCGCCCAGGCATGGTGCCTGTTCGTTATCGTCTGCGTATTAACAGTTATTGCATTTGCAAGTCAGAAGAAGTGGGTTTACTATTCTGACGAAGATGGGAGGTAAATAACATGACAAGAGAAACAAGAAGGAAAATTTCCACATTTCTTCGCTATTTTGTTCTGATTGCAGTCGGCTTGCTTATGGTTTACCCCCTGATCTGGATGATAGGCGCTACCTTTAAGACTAACAATGAGATCTTCAGCAGCGTATGGTTTATTCCCAAAGAGCCGACTCTTTCCGGCTATCAGAACGCTATGAAGAGCTACGGCGGCGACATTGACTTGTTTAAGTCCATGATCAATACCTACTCCATTGTTATCCCTAAGGTTATCTTTACCATTGTTTCCGCTACGATCACGGCTTACGGCTTTGCACGGTTTGAGTTTAAAGGAAAAGGCATTCTGTTTGCGGTATTAATGTCTACCCTGTTTCTTCCTCAGGTAGTATTAAACGTTCCGCAGTACATTATGTTCAACCAGTTCGGATGGATCAACCATCCTCTGTATCTGGCTTTGATTGTACCCACACTCTTTGCTACAGATACGTACTTTGTATTCATGCTGATTCAGTTCCTGAGAAATATTCCCAAGGAACTGGAAGAAGCGGCTAAAATTGACGGCTGCAACAGTGTTCAGACGCTGTGGTACGTAATTGTTCCCATGTTAAAGCCGTCTATCGTATCCTGTGCGCTGTTCCAGTTTATGTGGTCTTCCAATGACTTTATGGGACCGTTGCTGTACGTAAGTACTCCGGCGAAATATCCGGCATCTATCTTCGTAAAAATGTCCATGGACGCAGATACGGGCTTTGAATGGAACCGAGTTCTGGCGATGTCTTTAATCTCCATTATTCCGTCCCTTATCGTATTCTTCCTGGCACAAGATTCCTTTATCGACGGTATTGCAGCCGGCGGTGTAAAAGGTTAATGAATGGATTGAAATAATACACGGCAGGGCTGTTGCAAAAATAATGTTTTTGTGACAGCCCTGCCTTTTTATAAAGCATCCGTTGTATGGAAGACGGAACCGGAGCGTGAAGAAGGGAAGAAATCAGTATGAAATTATCAGTGATTTTTCAGACAGCGCGGTGCGCTGCATTTTTAATAGAAGACGGCTCTGTTTTTGAGGCGGAGGGAGAGTATGAGGTTTTCCTTAACGGAAAACCGGAAAAGCAGACTCGTCGTACCATATTCAGCCTGTATGACTTAAAGCCGGATACGGCTTATGAGGCGGCTGTGGAGAGAAACGGAGAAAGGGCAAGCTGTTCATTTCGGACAGACTATGAGTTTGTGACCTTAAATGTAAAGGACTTTGGCGCGAAAGGAGACGGAGAGAGCGACGATACTCTCTTTATCCAGGCTGCTATTATGGCCTGCCCCAGAGACAGCCGGGTACGGATTCCCAAAGGGGTTTACCGCATTGCCAGCCTCTTTTTAAAAAGCCATATCCGGATAGAGCTGGAAGAAGGAGCAGTGCTTTCCGCCTTTACGGACAGGAAACGTTTCCCTGTTTTTCCGGGCATGGTGGAGAGCTGGGATGAAAAGGGAGAATACAATTTGGGAACCTGGGAGGGAAATCCCCTGCCTATGTTTTCGGGAATTATTACTGGCGTAGAAGCGGAAGATGTGATAATATATGGCAGAGGAATGATTGAGGGGAATGCCAGTAAGGAAGAGGACAACTGGTGGTACCAGCCCAAGATAATGCGGACGGCTTTCCGTCCCAGAATGATTTTTTTAAACCGCTGCAGCAATATAACGGTTCAGGGAATCACAGTCAGAAACAGCCCGAGCTGGAACATTCACCCCTATTTTTCGGAACACCTTCGTTTTATTGATCTGACTGTACTAAATCCGGCGGACTCTCCCAATACGGACGGTTTGGATCCGGAATCCTGCCGGGACGTAGAGATTGCCGGCGTGTATTTTTCCCTGGGCGACGACTGCATCGCCGTAAAGTCAGGGAAAATCTATATGGGGGCTAAGTATAAAACGCCCTCTGAGGACATCCGTATTTACCAGTGCTGCATGAGAGACGGCCACGGGTCCATTACCATTGGCAGTGAAATGGCCGGAGGAGTTAAAAACCTGACGGTGAAAGACTGCCTGTTTCTTCACACTGACAGGGGACTTAGAATAAAGACCCGCAGAGGAAGGGGAAAAGACGCGGTTATTGACGGCATTGTATTTGAAAACATTCGGATGGATCACGTTATGACACCCTTTGTTATTAACAGTTTTTATTTCTGTGATCCCGACGGCCATACGGAATACGTCAGGACGAAGAAGGCCCTTCCTGCAGATGAAAGAACTCCCGATATAAGGACTCTGACATTCCGGGATATAGAGGCGTCCAACTGCCATGTGGCAGCCGCTTTCTTTTACGGCCTTCCGGAAAAGAAAATTGAAAAAATAGAACTAAAAAATATTCACGTAACTTATGCAGAGAATCCGAAAACCGATGTGCCCGCCATGATGGAAGGGATAGGGCCAATGGCGAAAAAAGGAATCTTTGCAGGAAATATTAAAGAGCTTTCCATGGAAAATGTCGTTATCGAAGGACAGGACGGGGAAGCCCTTGAGACGGAAAATGTAGACAAGATAGAAATATAAAATAAATAAGACGGAATTGCAGACGAGATAGAAAGGGAAGAATTTCTTCCCGTCAGAGGTAGAAGAGATGGCAGTTACTTTAAAAGATGTGGCAAAAGAGGCAGGGGTTTCTTATTCCACCGTGTCACGCGCTTTAAACGGGGCAGGGGCGGAGGTAACGGAGAAACAAAGGAGAATTATAAGAATTGCGGAAAAAATGGGATACGTCAGAAATCAGGCGGCAGTAAACTTAAAAATGTCCCGTTCCTATATCATCGGACTGTATTTTTCCACAATCAGCAGAATGTCTTCACCCTTTGTCCTCCATGACGTTTTGACAGGGGTTTACAGCGTTGTGGGGAATCAGTATAATGTAGTGGTAAAAGGTATCGATATGCACGTTCCCGGAACCATCAATCCCACCTATTATGATGGCATTATTGTTTTGTCCCAAAGGGACGAGGACATGGTTTTTATGGAAGAAGTGCTGGATAAAAAGATTCCTATGGTGGTAATCTGCCGGAAAGTGTTTATTGACGCTCCCAATGTTACTACGGATGAAGAACATGCCATGGAGCAGGCTATGGATTTCCTTCTGGACAACGGCCACCGCCGCATTGGGGTCATTGAAGGGGAACAGGGGCTGGATTCCACCCGGCTGCGCCACCGCGGATGGCGGATTTCTGTCCGCCGTCACGGCATGGATCCGGACAAAGTGCCAATGATTTCCGGAAATTACCGGTATCAAAGCGGATATGAGGCGGCAAAGCGCCTTTTGGATTACAATCCCACAGCCCTTCTCTGTTTTAATGACGAGATGGCTTTCGGGGCAAAGGTGGCAGTCAACGAGAGAGGACTTTCCGTGCCGGATGATGTGTCTCTGGTAGGCTTTGATAACTGGGATATGTCCGGATACTCCAGCATGAAACTGACTACAGTGGAACGGAACATGGGAGACATTGCCAGAGAAGGCACAAGAGCCCTTCTCAGGCGTTTGGAGGACGGCGTTATTGACAACCGGAGAATTTATTTGGAAAACAAACTGATTATCCGGGAAACCGTAAAAAATTTGAAAAATACGGATAATGAACTGATATGTGATGAGGAGGAAGAAACGTGAAGAAGCTGGAAGATTATGTAAGAAGTATCCCTGATTTCCCGGAACCGGGTATTATTTTCCGGGATGTGACCACAATTCTGCAGGATCCCGAGGGACTCCATCTGGCCATTGACAAGCTGATAGAAGCCATTGGAGATACGGAGTTTGACGTGGTAGTAGGGCCGGAATCCCGGGGATTTATCTTTGGAGTGCCGGTGGCATACGTTATGAAAAAAAGCTTTATTCCGGTGAGGAAAAAAGGAAAGCTTCCCTGTGAAACCGTATCGATGGAGTATGAATTAGAGTATGGAAAAGCGGAAATTGAGATGCATAAGGACTCCATCAAGCCGGGGCAGAAGGTGGTTATTATTGACGATCTGATTGCCACCGGAGGCACCATTGAAGCCATTACCAAGCTGGTGGAAAGCCTGGGAGGAGAAGTGGTTAAAATCTGCTTTGTCATGGAACTGGCCGGCCTGGAAGGCAGAAAGAAATTGGCTGCATATGATGTGGAATCAATTATCACTTATGAGGGAAATTAATGGGGAAAGCGCTGCATGGCGGCGCTTTTTTCCGTATCATAGGCCATTGCGCCTCATGAGGCCAATGGAGCGTATGGATTGCGTTGGAGCGAAAGGGAGGAAGTATGAAGCTGACGGTACTGATTGAAAATGAAACTTCCCGCAGGGATTTAAATGCGGAACACGGATTGGCCTTTTTGCTGGAAATTGATGGGAAACGGATTTTATTTGATACAGGCAGCAGTGGGGCGGTATGGGAAAATGCCGCCAGACTGGGAACCTTTCCGGAAAATATCGATATTGTGGTATTGAGCCACAGCCATTACGATCATGGAGGAGGCTTTGTTTCCGGGGTACTGAAGGGGTTGTCCTGTCCTGTGGTCTGCGGCCAGGGTTTTTTTGACAGAAAGTACCGAAAAGGGGAGTGCAGAGGGCTTTATACGGATTTAAGCTGTGGATTTGACAGGAGTTTTGTGGAAAACAAGGGGCTGGATTTGCAGGAGTGTGGAGAAGTTTTAAGGCTTACGGAGCATTGTTATGCCCTGGGAAGGTTTAAACGCGCCAATAAATGGGAAGAAATTTCTAGTAGATTCCTAAAAGAGAGAGATTGCGCAGCAGTACCTGATGACTTTGAAGACGAGATCTGTCTGGCAGCGGAGCTGGACGGGGGAGAAGGCATCGGCGTGATTGCAGGCTGCAGCCACCCGGGGATTATTAATATGCTGGAAACTGTGAGGGAACGGTTTCCGGGAAAGGAATTGGTTTTTGTGGCCGGCGGCATCCATCTAAAAGACGCCGGGGAAGCCAGAAAGCAGAAAACCATGGAGGCGTTCCAGCGCCTTCAGGTAAAACGGCTGTTTCTCAATCACTGCAGCGGGGAAATTCCGAAACAAGAGGCAGGGAGCGGTCCCGAACTTTGGAAAATGAGGGGCGGAGACTGCCTGATTTTGTAGGGGAAATGCCGGAAAGTACGATAAGACTTGCAATTTACGACAAAAAAATTTATAATGTTTATTAGTTCTAAAAACTGGAAATCAGTAGGAAGGGAGCAGAAGACGGCCGATGACAGAAGCAGAAAAAAGAAGAGAATTGGATATAGAGCTGGAAGCGCCGGCCGACTTTACGAGTCCGGAGGAACTGTATCAGGAACTGGTTCACCGCATCCGGCGCTACCATCCTTCCGATGACATTAGCATGATTGAAAAGGCGTACAAGGTAGCGGACGGGGCCCATGAAGGACAGAAAAGAAAGTCCGGGGAGCCTTATATCATCCATCCTCTGTGCGTAGCCATTATTTTGGCGGACCTGGAGTTAGATAAGGAAACCATTGTGGCAGCCCTCCTCCATGACGTTGTGGAAGATACGGTCATGACCCTGGATGAACTGAGCAGGGAGTTCGGGAGCGAGGTAGCCCTTTTGGTAGACGGGGTTACGAAACTGACCCAATTGTCCTGGTCCAAGGACAAGACGGAAATTCAGGCGGAAAATTTAAGAAAGATGTTTTTGGCAATGGCCAAGGACATTCGGGTTATTTTGATTAAACTGGCGGACCGCCTCCACAATATGCGAACCCTTCAGTATCAGACCCCGGTGAAGCAGAAGGAGAAGGCCAGAGAAACCATGGACATTTATTCTCCTATTGCAAACCGTCTGGGTATTTCTAAGATCAAGATCGAGTTGGACGATTTGGCGTTAAAATACCTGGAGCCTGACGTGTATTACGATCTGGCGGAAAAGATTTCTCTCCGAAAAGACGCCAGAGAAGCCTTTGTAGACTCTATTGTAAAAGAAGTCAGCCGCCACATGGAAATGGCAGGGATCAAGGCGGAAGTAAACGGCAGGGTAAAGCACTTTTTCAGCATTTACAAAAAAATGGTCAACCAGAAAAAGACCCTGGATCAGATTTACGATCTTTTTGCCGTCCGCATTATTGTGGAGAGCGTAAAGGACTGTTATGGCGCTTTGGGAGTGATCCATGAAATGTATAAGCCCATTCCGGGCCGGTTTAAGGATTACATCGCCATGCCGAAGCCCAATATGTACCAGTCCCTTCACACCACCCTTATTGGCGGAAACGGGCAGCCCTTTGAAATCCAGATCCGTACCTATGAGATGCACCGCACTGCGGAATACGGTATCGCCGCCCACTGGAAATATAAGGAAAGCGGCAGCGGCCAGGTGGCGGCCGGAAGCGAGGAGGCAAAGCTGAGCTGGCTTCGCCAGATATTGGAATGGCAGAGGGATGCCGACGACGGCAAGGAGTTTTTAAGCCTTATTAAAAACGATTTGGACCTGTTTTCCGATAATGTGTACTGTTTTACGCCGTCGGGAGATGTAAAAACACTTCCCAGCGGTTCCACGCCCATTGACTTTGCCTACGCCATTCACAGCGCTGTGGGAAATAAAATGGTGGGAGCAAAGGTCAACGGAAAACTGGTTCCCATAGATTACGTTCTCCAAAACGGAGATCGGATTGAGATTATTACGTCGCAAAATTCCAAAGGGCCCAGCAGAGACTGGCTTTCCCTGGTAAAAAGCACTCAGGCGAAAAATAAGATCAACCAGTGGTTTAAAAGCGAGTTAAAAGAAGATAATATTCTCCGGGGCAAAGAGATGATGGAGCGTTACTGCAAAGCCAAGGGGATTAATTATCCGGAGATAAATAAACCGGAATACCAGGATAAAGTCATGTCCCGGTACGCTTTCCGGGACTGGGATTCCGTGTTGGCGTCTATTGGCCACGGCGGCTTAAAAGAGGGCCAGGTAATCAATAAGATGCTGGAGGAGCGCCAGAAGAAGTTAAAGAAAGAAATCACGGACGTTAATATTCTGGACGGCATTAACGATACCAACGGAAAGGTTCCCATAGCGGCCAGCAAATCCAAAAATGGCATTGTGGTCAGAGGGATTCACGATCTGGCAGTTCGTTTTTCCAAGTGCTGCAGCCCGGTACCGGGTGATGAGATCGTAGGCTTTGTGACTCGGGGACGGGGAATCTCTATCCACAGGACCGACTGCATTAACATTATCAATTTGCCGGAGGACGAGAGAGCAAGGCTTTTGGACGCTGAATGGGAGGAACCCGAGGGCGAAGACAGCAAAGCCAAGTATTCTACGGAAATCAAGATATTTGCCAACAACCGCATTGGAATGTTCGTAGATATTTCCAAGGTTTTTACAGAGAGACAGATCGATATTACCTCAATGAATGTCCGTACCAATAAGCAGGGCAAGGCGACGATTATTATGACCTTTGATATTCACGGAAAGGAAGAGCTGACCCAGCTTACCAACCGGATTCGTCAGGTTGAAGGCGTTTTGGATATTGAGCGCACCGCCGGCTAGAAGTAATTTATGGCAAAAAGGGCAGGGGCCCGGGAGGTCTTATGAAAGAATTGCGGATTCAGACTCTTGTGCTGGGAATGGTCAGCACAAACTGCTATCTGATTTATGAAGAAAACGGAGGGCCGGCTGTGATTGTGGATCCGGCGGACAACGGGGCCAGGATCCTGGATAAGTGCCGGGAACTTTCCCTGACGCCGGAAGCCATTCTGTTGACCCATGGCCATTTTGACCACATTGGGGCAGTAGAGGACATTAGAAGAGCCTTCCCGGTGACGGTCTATGCCGGGAAGGAAGAAGGAAAACTGCTAAAGGATCCCCAGGCCA
This sequence comes from uncultured Clostridium sp., assembly GCA_946498245.1. Taxonomy (GTDB): domain Bacteria; phylum Bacillota; class Clostridia; order Lachnospirales; family Lachnospiraceae; genus UMGS1370. The sequence goes on from CAMMNN010000041.1 coordinate 16,439, forward strand.
ACCTGTCGGCTCAGTTTGGCGCCGGCTGGACGGTTCAGGCGGATCGCCTGGTGGAAGACGGAGAGGAACTTACGCTTCTGGGAAGAACCTGGAAGGTAATGGAAACTCCGGGCCATACCAAAGGCTCTGTGTGTTACTACATTCCTCAGGAAGAAGTGCTGATCAGCGGGGATACGCTCTTTTGCGATTCCTTTGGAAGAACAGATTTTCCGGGAGGGAGTACGGCAAGCCTTGTGGATTCCATTGTCAATAAGCTGATGAAGCTGCCGGAAAACACCATGGTGTACTCTGGTCACGGGGAAGCCACCACCATTGGCCACGAAAAGAAGTACAATCCCATTTGGGGATACTGCAGATAAGAGAGCCCAAGGGAGAACAGAAAGAATATGATAGGAATTTTACTAAACGATAATGCATACGAACAGGACATCAGGGAATTGCTGATGGCCTTTTATCCGGGAGAAACCTTTGCACACGAAGAGGGGGCAGAGGTTTCCTTTTATGTAGAAGGAAAGGTAAACGAGGAAGGCAGCCGCTTTTCCCTCAGGATAGGGGAAGACGGCGTGTGGGAAGCCGCCCCTAAGAAGGAGGTTTTTTTGTTTCCCCAAGGGCCCGAGGAAATCAAAGGAGAGTGGGAGGAGTTCCAAAAGGGACTGCCTGTCTCCTTAAATTATTATGATCGGACAGAGGCAAAAAGCAAGATTAAGCGGCGGCTGTATTTTATCCTTTATGCCAGGACAGGCAAGACTCTTCCCTGGGGAACTCTGACGGGTATCCGGCCTACGAAAATTGCCCTGACACGGCTGGAAGAGGGCTGGAGCCCGGAGGAAATTTCCGCTTATATGAGAAGGACTTATCTGACAAGCCAGGAAAAGATTGATCTCAGCATCGATATTGCAGAGCGGGAGAGAAGCCTTCTTGCCCCCTTAAATTACGAAAAGGGGTATAGCCTCTATGTGGGGATTCCTTTCTGTCCTACGACCTGCCTGTATTGTTCGTTTACCTCCTATCCCATTGGGAAATGGGCGGGCCGCACAGGGGAGTATCTGAAGGCTCTGTTCCGGGAATTGGAGTATACGGCGAAACGGTTTCAGGGACGGCCCCTGGATACCGTTTATTTCGGAGGCGGAACCCCCACTTCCCTTTCCGCAGAGGATTTGGACCAGTTGCTAAAGAAAGTAAGGGAGCTTTTTGACACTTCCCAGGCGCTGGAATTTACTGTGGAGGCGGGAAGGCCGGACAGCATTACCAGAGAAAAGCTGCTGACGTTAAAAAAGCACGGCGTTACCCGGATTTCCATTAATCCTCAGACCATGAAGCAGGAAACTCTGGACATAATAGGCCGCCGCCATACAGTTGAGATGGTAAAGGAAAAATTTGCCCTGGCCAGAGAACTGGGCTTTGATAACATCAATATGGACTTTATTATCGGCCTTCCCGGGGAAACGGCGGAGGATACGGCCATGACCATGGAAGAGATAAAAGCCCTGGGGCCGGATTCCATTACGGTTCACTCCCTTGCCATTAAAAGGGCCTCCCGTCTGAATCTTTTGTGGGAAGAGTACAAAGACCGGACAGGGAAGGACATTGACGCCATGGCGGAGATCAGCCGGAAGGCGGCCGGAGAGATGGGAATGGAGCCTTATTATCTCTACCGCCAGAAAAATATAGCCGGCAATTTTGAAAATGTGGGATACGCCCTGCCGGGAAAGGCCTGCATATACAATATCCTCATTATGGAGGAGCTGCAGACCATTGCCGCCTGCGGAGCCGGCACTACCACAAAACTGATTTTTCCGTCGGAAAATCGGAAGGAACGGGTGGAAAACGTAAAAGACGCGGATCAGTATGTGGAAAGAATTGAAGAAATGCTGGAAAGAAAAGAAAAAATGCTTGCAAAATGGGAAAAGTAATTTACAATGGATATAGCGCTGCGCAAAGGAATATGGCTGCTGACGCAGCCGCGCTCTGGCGCGAGTGTGCGCCAAGCGCATACTTTTTACAGAATTGGAGAGTAGAAACATGGCATTAAAGAAAAAACCGGTTACCGGAATGAAAGATATTCTGCCTGCTGAAATGCAGATCCGGGAATACGTAACCAATCAGATTAAAGAAACTTATCGGAGCTTCGGTTTTTCCCAGATAGAAACCCCATGCGTGGAACACCTTGAGAATCTTACCAGCAAACAGGGCGGCGACAATGAGAAGTTAATTTTTAAGATTTTAAAGAGAGGCGAGAAGCTGAATCTGGAAACGGCCCAGTCAGAAGCCGATGTGGCTGACGGCGGCCTGCGCTACGATTTGACCCTGCCTCTGTCCAGATATTACGCCAACAATGGGGCTTCCCTGCCTTCTCCTTTTAAGGCCCTGCAGATGGGAAGCGTTTGGAGAGCCGACCGTCCCCAGAAAGGGCGTTTCCGCCAGTTTGTCCAGTGCGACATTGATATTTTAGGAGATCCCACTCCCATGGCGGAAATTGAATTGATCTTAGCTACTACAACGGCTTTGGGAAAAATCTGCAAGGGAGAGACTTTCTTTGTCCGTATCAATGACCGGAATATTTTAAAGGCTATGGCTCTTTACGCCGGATTTCCGGAAGAATCAGCGGAGCAGGTGTTTATTACCCTGGACAAGCTGGATAAAATCGGAATGGAGGGCGTTGCGGCGGAACTGCGGGAAAACGGCTTTTCCGAAGACAGCATCAGCCGTTATCAGACTCTGCTTTCCGGAATCAGCGGGGATTCCGACGGCGTGCGGGCCCTTGGAAAGACCCTGGAAGGCGTCCTCCCGGAAGGAGTGGCGGAAAATCTGGCTCACATTATGGATACGGTTCAGGGCTCCCTGGACACGGAAGCGGACTGCCGCCTGGTATTTGACCCCAATCTGGTGAGAGGCATGGGGTACTATACCGGAACGATTTTTGAAGTGGCTGTGGAAGGCCTGGGATATTCCGTGGCAGGAGGCGGCCGTTACGACAAAATGATCGGCAAATTTACGGGAAACGATACTCCGGCCTGCGGCTTTTCCATCGGTTTCGAGAGAATTGTAGGAATGTTAATGGACGCCGGCTTTACGGTGCCCGGTGATGAGCAGAAAGCAGCTTATCTCTATGAAAAGGGTCTGGATCAGGCGGCTCTGGCCCGGGTAATGAAAGAGGCAATGGAGGCCAGAAAAGGCGGCGCCCGGATTTTGGTAGCCCAGATGAACAAAAACAAAAAATTCCAGAAAGAGCAGTTGGCTAAGGAAGGCTACAAAGAATTTAAAGAGTTTTACAGAGAAGCGCTGAAAAAATAGAAAGGCAAAAGGAGAAAAATTACCATGGCAGAAGCAATGTTAGGCTTAAAACGGACCCATCGCTGTACGGAAGTTTCCGCAGAAAACATTGGCAGCGAAGTTACCGTAATGGGCTGGGTTCAGAAAAGCAGAAATAAAGGCGGTATTATTTTTGTGGATTTGCGGGATCGCTCCGGGATTCTGCAGTTGATTTTTGAGGAAAAGGACTGCGGAACGGAAGTGTTTGAAAAAGCGGAAAAATTGAGAAGCGAATTTGTCATTGCCGTAGTGGGAAAGGTAGAGGCCCGTTCCGGCGCCGTAAATGAAAACCTGGCTACCGGCAATATTGAAATCCGGGCAAAGGATATGAGAATCCTTTCAGAGTCCGACGTTCCTCCCTTCCCCATTGAGGAAAACAGCAAGACCAAAGAGGAACTGCGGTTAAAATACCGTTTCCTGGATCTTAGAAGACCAGATATTCAAAGAAATCTGATTCTGCGCAGCAAGGTGGCCACCCTGACCCGTGCCATTCTGGCGGAGGAAGGCTTCCTGGAGATCGAAACGCCTACTTTAATTAAGAGTACCCCTGAGGGAGCCAGAGATTATCTGGTACCCAGCCGCGTCCACCCCGGTTCTTTTTACGCGCTGCCTCAGTCGCCCCAGCTTTTTAAACAGCTTTTAATGTGTTCCGGTTACGACCGCTACTTCCAGTTGGCCCGCTGCTACCGGGACGAGGATTTGAGGGCGGATCGCCAGCCGGAGTTTACCCAGATCGACATGGAAATGTCCTTTGCTGACGTAGATGACGTTATCGGAGTAAATGAAAAGCTGCTGCAGAAATTGTTTAAAGAGGTCTGCAATTTTGACCTTGCCCTGCCGATCCAGAGAATGACCTGGAGAGAGGCCATGGACCGCTTCGGCTCAGACAAGCCGGATCTGCGCTTTGGCATGGAGCTAAAGAATGTAACAGACCTGGTAAGAGGCTGCGGTTTCGGCGTATTCGCCGGGGCTGTGGAAAACGGCGGATCCGTCCGGGGAATTAACGCCGAAGGACAGGGCGCTATGCCCAGAAAGAAAATTGACGCCCTGGTAGAATTTGCCAAAGGCTACGGCGCTAAAGGATTGGCATATCTGGCCATTCAGGAAGACGGCAGCTACAAATGCTCCTTTGGAAAGTTTATGACCGAGGAAGAGCTGAAGGCTCTCTGCCATGCCTTAGACGGAAAGCCGGGAGATTTGCTGCTCTTTGCCGCAGATAAAGATAAGGTTGTATTTGACGTTTTGGGAAATCTGAGACTGGAGCTGGCCAGACAGTTAGGCCTGTTAAAGAAAGACGATTTCCGCTTCCTGTGGGTTACGGAGTTCCCCCTTTTGGAATACTCCGAAGAAGAGAACCGCTATGTGGCAATGCATCACCCCTTTACCATGCCTATGGACGAGGACCTGCCGCTGCTGGATACCAATCCGGGAGCTGTCCGGGCAAAGGCTTACGACATTGTGCTTAACGGCACGGAAATGGGCGGCGGTTCCGTCCGTATCCATCAGGCGGACATTCAGTCAAAAATGTTTGAAATTTTGGGATTTACTGAGGAAAGAGCCAATGAGCAGTTTGGCTTCCTTTTGGACGCATTCCGGTACGGAGTGCCGCCCCACGCAGGCCTTGCCTACGGCTTTGACCGTATGATCATGCTTATGGTAGGCGCGGATTCTATCCGGGACGTCATTGCCTTCCCCAAAGTAAAAGACGCCTCCTGCCTTATGACAGAAGCTCCCGCTCCGGTAGATCCGAAACAGTTGGAAGAACTGGGGATCGGAGTCGTTGCAGAAGAAAAATAAAATGCAAGAAAGTGCGCCTCCGCCAGAGGCTATTATATAAGAAAAAAGATACCCTGTCCCTGAGACGAAAAAAGTCGACGGGATTTGGGTATCTTTTTTAAAGCTCTAATATCTGGCAGGCGCCCATGGCATCTGCTTCCTCTTTATCGTGGGTGACCAGAAGGACGGTCTTTCCGGCCGCTCTTTGGCGGGTGTCCCGGATAACTAACTCTTTGGTAACCTCGTCCAAACCTTTAAAGGGTTCGTCCAGAAAGAGAAGGTCGTAATCAGCCAGCAAAGCCCGCAGAATGGCCACCCGCCTGCGCATACCGCCGGACAGCTCCCGCACTGGCTGGCGGCTGACGCCTTCCAGACCAATAGCCTGCAAAGCATGGGATATTTCTTCGGGATTTTTCCGGGGAGCGGCCAGACGGATATTGGCGCTGGCAGTCAGATTCTCACACAGCCGATCCTCCTGAAATACGGCGCTGAGGCGAAGGCCCTCCAGACCGTCTATGTGGCCGGAGTCAGCGGTTTCCAGGCCCATAAGGATTCGGAGAAGGGTCGTTTTTCCCTGACCGGAGGGAGCCATCAAAGCAGTAATTTTTCCAGAGGGAATAAAGGCGGAAAAATTTTCCAGAACCCGATGCTCTCCATAAGCTTTAGAGAGCCTGTCAAGGCGAATGCCATCCTTCATAACGCCGTCACATCCTTTCCAATCGCTTAAATCCCCAATCCAGGAGAGCTAAAAACAGCTTTTCAAAGACCAGGCTAATAAGCACAATAACCAGAGTCCAGGCAAAGAGATCCGGAGTATTTAAATAGATCTTTGCCTGGTACAGATTCTCCCCGATAGAACCGTCAGGGATTCCAATGACTTCCGCCGCAATTCCCGATTTCCAGCACAATCCCAGAGAAATAGTACAGGCGGAGCGGAAAAAGGGCATAACCTGACTGACATAGATATAGCGGACCGTCCGGAATGGGGAGAGGGAAAATACCCGGGCCATTTCCAGGAGATCCTTATCAGTGGCCCGGATTCCATCCAGGACATTGGTATAAATGACCGGCAAAACCATCAGGAATGATATAAAAACGGACAAGTTGCGGGAAGGGATCCAAATCAAAACCAAAATAATAAAAGAAGCCACGGGAATGGCTTTAATGGCCAGCATCAAGGGGGCCAGAAGTTCACTGACTTTAAGAAACCGCACAGAGAGGGCCGCCAGAAGAACTCCCAGGCATACAGCGCCTAAGAAACCCGCGCAGATCCGTACAAATGAGAACAAAAGGGACTCCCAAAAGGGAAGCGTCCGGACCAGAGAAAAGAGCCTGAAAAGGACGGAAATGGGAGACGCCAGCAAAAGCTGCTGATCCAGGGCAGCGCTGGCGGCCTGCCAGACCGCCAGCCACAAAAGAATGGCCCATGGACGTACCCTGAGACGGGAATGGTCTTTACTGGATGTAGTAGAATGCATCATCCGGAAGAGCGCCGCCTATAGACTGGGGATTTTGTTCCAGCAGTACGCTAAGATAACCGGAAAGCTTTTCCTTCATTTCTTCCCCGTCAATATAGGTAATATTGCATTCCGGAATGGCTTTGTTTGCTACCTCGGCGGTGACAATGTCGTATTTGCCTACCAGCTCGGCGCCCTCAGGCACATTGGAGTTGACATACTCCACAGAGTCCTCGTAGTGCTCCAAAAACGCTTCCACAGCCTGGGGATTTTCTTCTGCAAATTCGGTTCTGGCTACTACGACTCCGGTAATTAAGGCGGAAGGAGCCTGGGCTTCGGCCTGGAGCTTGTCCCATTCCTCTGTCAGATCCAAAGCAGTCCGAATGGTATCTACCTTCGACTGAGCCGTGGTTACAAAAGGCTGAGGCAGCATGGCGATAGCGTTGGCGGAAGACGTAGTAAGGGCTGCAAGGCATTCCGTGTGTTCGCTTTTCCATTCAATGGTTACATCGGAAGCGGGATCAATGCCGTTGGCGCTTAAAATATAATTGAGGGCGTATTCGGGAGTAGAGCCCTTACCGCTGGCATAAATGGTTTTGCCGCGGAGATCTTCAACGGACTGAACTGTGTCGCCGTTTTCTACAATATACAGGACGCCCAGAGTGTTAATCGCCAGAACCTGGACGCCGCCTTCCGTATTATTAAAGAGAACGGAAGCCAGATTGGCCGGAACTGCGGCGATGTCAGCGGATCCCTGAATCAGCTTTGGGGTAACTTCATCGGCGGAAGCGGCGATGGAGAACTGGAAGTCATAGTCTGTAATTTGTCCCGACTCGGCGTCGTCCATAAATTTCACCATTCCCATGGCGGTAGGTCCCTTTAAGGCCATAACCTGTACCGTATCGCCGCCGGCAGTTTCCTTGGCAGAAGATTCTGGCTGGCTTTCGCTTTCTGCGACAGTTGTTTCCGGCTGGGTTTCTGTTTGGGTTTCGGCCTGAGTTTCAGCAGTGGTCTGAGCTGCGGTGGTTTCAGACGCAGAACCGCCTGTGCAGCCGGCCAAAAGGGCTGCGCTCAAAGATAAAACTAAGGCCATTGATACTGTTTTTTTCATAATGTACCTCCACTTTTCACAAGGTCAGCTTGCGCTGGCTCTAAAATTGTAACAGGTTAGCTATGCTGTTGCCTGAAATTAAGGTGAATAATCCACTCATTGCCTATTGTACACGGTTAGTCAAAACTAAGTCAAGAGTAAATCCCATAGATCTGCGGGAATTGAAGCAGCAAAAAATGAGGGAGGAAAATCCGCTGATTATCCAGGTTAGAGGTTGTATTTTTTGAAAGATTGTGGTAAGATTGTATACAAGAGAGAAAGTTTGAATACAAACTTTCGGGAACCGTATTTTAAAACTAAAGGAGGAACTAAAATGGATATTCGTTATTCCGCAAACCAGAGAGATTTTAAGCGCTACACCACAGAAGAAACCAGAAAAGAATTTTTAATTGAGAATTTATACGTTGCCAATGAAGTTGTGGCAGTTTATTCCCACGTTGACCGTATGGTAACTCTGGGCTGTATGCCGACTACGGAAACGGTATCGATTGATAAGGGCATTGATATTTGGAAAAACTTCGGAACCCAGTATTTCCTGGAGAGACGTGAGATCGGTATCTTTAACATCGGCGGCCCTGGCGTTATTAAGGCTGACGGCGTTGAATACAAGATGGGCTACAAGGATTGTCTGTACATTACCAAGGGAACCAAGGAAGTGCTTTTCTCCAGCGATGATGCAGAGAAGCCGGCTAAATTCTACATGGTAAGTGCTCCGGCTCACAAGGCCTGCACCACCACCTTTATTCCCATTGAAAAGGCTGCTAAGAAGCCCCTGGGCGCAATGGAAACCTCTAATAAGCGTGTAATCAACCAGTTTATCCATCCTGACGTACTGGAAACCTGCCAGCTTTCCATGGGTATGACTGTTCTGGAACCGGGCAGCGTATGGAATACCATGCCGGCTCACACTCATGAGAGAAGAATGGAAGTGTATATGTATTTTGAAATTCCGGAGAACAATGTGGTATTCCACATGATGGGCGAAGGAAACGAGACGAGACATATTGTAATGCAGAACGAGCAGGCCGTTATCAGCCCCTCCTGGAGCATTCATTCCGGAGCCGGTACAAGCAATTACACCTTTATCTGGGCAATGGGCGGCGAAAACCAGGCATTTGACGACATGGATACCATTCCTACTACCGAATTAAGATAAGACTGTTTTGTACTCCAATAGGGGCTGTCACACTGAGGTGGCAGCCCCTATTGAATTTAGATTACAAGATATTTTTCTAAAAGTCTCTGCAGATCCGTATCTTCTATTTGAGCTAACAGTTTTTTTACCACAAGTCTCTCTTTAAATCCCAAATCCAAATCGGTCAGTTTTTTTCCGTCCCGAAGGGCTACTGTGGCATGAAGCAGATCGCGGACGTCATAAGTGCTCCCCCAAACCTCCGGAACGCCCCGGTCAATAGAAAGTAAGGTGTAGACTGCCTCCATTCCAGTGCGAATGGAATATTCCGTAGTAAAGATAGTGTCTCGCTCTGTCTCGGCAAACTGACCTAAAAAGGCAAAGTTTACGGCGCCTTCCGGTACAATTTGGGGCCGGTCCCCCTTTTCTCTCGGCATAAAGAAGGCCGTAATGTAAGGCATCATTACCGGTACCGTCCGGGCGCTGTTTTCAGCCAAATCCGGAATATCCTCAACGGGCACACCTATATGATAGAGCCACTCTTGACAGATTTCTTTTCCGGTACACTCACGCATAGGTTTTTTTACATAGTCACCTGGGCAATCGGAAAACAAGCCGTAGACCCACACGGTGAGCTGGTTTTCCGGCTGGTTCCGGAACTGAGGCTGACGATTAATAGTCCAGCTTAACAGCCAGCCCGAATCCTTGGCAGTGACAATTCCGCCAGTCACCACTCCTCCGGAAAAAGGATCCCGTTTGCAGATGTTTTGAATATAGGGAACAATCCTCTGATCCAGAGTGGTTACAGTGGCGCTCATCCAGTTGGTTTGTTCCGGATCGCTGCAGAATTTGTCGGGGCGGCCGAAGGAGGGATCCTGGGCGGCAATCCGGCGCCACATATCCCATCCGCCGCCGGGACGGATAACCGGGTCAAAAACTGCCGGAGTCTCCTGACTTCCGCAGGAAGAATTTTCCACACAGCCGCCAATGGTGAGAAAGACTAAATCGTCCTCTGTCAAATCCAGACTTTGTTTTTGGCCATTATCCAGAATATCCAGCCGTTTGACTGCTTTTTTTCCTTCCCTGCAGTCAAACTCTACGTCTATCACTTTGGTGTTGTAATGGAAGTTTACCCCAAAGGATTCTAAATATTTTACCATAGGCAGAATCATGGATTCATACTGATTGTACCGAGTAAACCGCAGAGCAGAGAAATCCGGAAGCCCGCTGATATGGTGAATGTAGCGTTTAAGATAAAGTTTCATTTCCAGGGCACTGTGCCAATTTTCAAAAGCGAACATTGTCCGCCAGTACATCCAGAAATTAGAATCCAAAACCTCTTTGTCAAAGAACTCGTCGATTCTCCGATTGTAAAGATGTTCATCAGGAGTGAAAAACAGCTTCATGATTTCCATGGCTCCGCGGTCAGAAATTCCGAATTTTTTATCTGTGTGGGCGTCCTGGCCTTGCTTTTCTGTGGCTCGGCAGAGAGAATAATTAGGATCCTGTTTATTGAGCCAATAATATTCGTCTAAAACGCTGATGCCTTCTGTCTCAATGGAAGGAATAGAATGAAACAAATCCCACATACATTCAAAATGGTTGTCCATTTCCCGCCCGCCACGCATGACATAACCAATGTCCGGGTACTGCCAGCCATCGCAGGCTCCTCCGGGGATGGGATCCTTCTCTAAAATGTGGATGCGGCTTCCTTTCATCTGGCCGTCCCGTACCAGAAAACAGGCGGCGGACAAAGCTGCCAGACCAGAACCTACAAGATATGCACTTTTTCGCTCTACGCCTTCTGGCTTTAAAGGCCGTGCAAAGGCTTCATAGTTTCCGCTGGAATAATACATAAAATCTTCCTCCTTTGTTTATAAATTTTGGGGGCTTTTGTTTGATAACCTCATTATAGGTTCTGAAGGCCTTTGCATCTATAGACAGAAAAAGGACCATGATAAAAATTTTATCACAGTCCCGTAATTGATAAGTTTTTAATGAGTTTCTAGGTTTGATGCCCCTCCATCTGTCCGACACGCTTCCAGAGCGCGGGTAAAATTTCCCTCCATAATCCGCGCCAGATGCTCGACGATCCGATTGGGATCCTCTTTCATATCGTTTTGGATCCAATCCAGCATCAATCCCACAAAGGCGTATTTATAGAGATTGGCAATAAATTGCTTATCTTCCTTTCGAACCGGGATTTCTGCAGCTTTTTCTTCTACCACATCAATCAAAAGCTGAAAGGTCAGTTGGTAGAGATAACGCTCCACATGCTCACGGCTGACAGAACGGTATACATTCATAATAAAAGGCTTGTTTTCCTTTACCGCCTGAAAAATCAGCAGGAGTCCCGTTGTCCAGGTGTCATAGGTCTTTTTCCCGGACAATGCCTTTCGGGCGTCCTCCAGACAGGACCATTCCACTAAGTCATAAATGTCCTTAAAATGATAATAAAAAGTCATTCGGCTGATTCCGCAGTCCTCGGTAATATCGGAAATGGTAATTTTTGTTAAAGGTTTTTGCAGAAGAAGATTCTTGAGCGAAGCTTCCAACGCCTGTTTCGTAATCTGTGACATGAGATTTGCCTGCTTTCCAGTGTACTTTGTTTTTCTTTTACGCATCCTGTGATTAGTATAACATATTTTCCAGTATTTTGTTTGCGCTTTTTCTTAACAGATTCTATCCTATCTTTTGTGAAATCTCTGTGAACTTATAGAAAAGGGAAATCTGATCTGCTACAATTGAAAAAAAGACGAGAGGAAGTGTGCTATGGAAGCACTGAAAATTTTAGTAGTAGATGATGAAGCGCGTATGCGGAAGCTGGTAAAGGACTTTTTGACCATTAAAGGGTTCCGGGTGATTGAAGCGGAAAACGGGGAGCAGGCAGTGGATTTGTTTTTCGCACAAAAAGATATTGCACTGATTTTGTTAGACGTTATGATGCCTAAAATGGACGGCTGGGAAGTATGCAAGACTATTCGTCAGTATTCGAAGGTTCCTATTATTATGCTGACGGCCAGGAGCGAAGAGCGGGACGAGCTTCAGGGCTTTGAACTGGGGGTGGACGAGTATATTTCCAAGCCCTTTAGTCCTAAGATTTTAACAGCTCGGGTAGAGGCGATTCTGCGCAGAACCAACGCTGCCGCCACAGAAACCGTGTCCATTGGCGGCATTACCATAGACAAGGCCGCCCGCCAGGTGTGGATTGACGGAGCATCTATCGAGTTAAGCTATAAAGAATTTGAACTTTTAAATTATTTTATCGATAACCAGGGGCTTGCACTGTCCAGAGAAAAGATTCTCAATAATGTATGGAATTATGACTATTTTGGCGATGCCCGAACCATTGATACTCATGTGAAAAAACTAAGGAGTAAACTGGGAGATAAAGGAGACTATATTAAAACGGTATGGGGAATGGGCTATAAATTCGAGGTAAACCAATGAAACAATCAATTCGCGTAAGATTCACCCTGGTTTTTGCCGGGATGATGGCGATAGCAATCGTAGCCATCTGGGGAATTAACAGTTGTCTGCTCCAGGACTTTTATATGGGAGAAAAAGTAAAGACTCTGGAGAAAGCTTATATTCAGATTGATCAGATCCTTCAGGAATTGGAAGACGAAGGAAAGGATATGACTGAGGGCTTCTATACTGCGGATAACCATACCTACTGGATGCGGAGAGATGCAAGCAGGAAAGAAGGGGATTTGCCAAAGGCTCTGCGCCAGTTAAGCGAGGAATCCAATACGACGGCAATTATGGTAAATGCCATAGAGGGAAAAGCGATTTTGTTTTCCCCCCAGATGGATTTCATGCAGCGGCAGATCCAGCAATATATTTTAGGTCAGAACGGAGCCGAAGCGGAGATTGTAACAGAAGCGGAAAACTACATGATCCAGAGACGCTATGATGAGCGGAACAAGACCTATTATTTGGAATGTTGGGGATTCTTCTCAGATAACTCCACATCCTTTCTGATGTCCATGCCGGTGGCGGGGATTCAGGACAGCGCCCGCCTTTCCAACCGTTTTTTGGCTTACGTAGGAGTAATTGTATTGATCATAGGAAGTGTTACCATGATGTTCCTGACCAGAAGGCTGACCTCACCGATTTTGTCCCTGGCAAAAATCTCAGAGAAAATGTCCCGGCTGGATTTTGAAACCCGGTATACGGGAAATACCCAGGATGAAATCGGAATTTTGGGAAACAGTATGAATATTCTGTCGGAAAAACTGGAGGAAACTATCGGAGAATTGAAGGCAGCCAATAACGAACTCCAGCGGGACATCCGCCAAAAAGAAAAGGTGGATGAAATGCGCAAGGAATTTATTGCCAACATTTCTCATGAATTAAAGTCGCCTATTGCTTTGATCCAGGGGTATGCCGAAGGATTGACAGAGGGAATGGCGGAAGATCCGGAAAACCGGGAGTATTACTGTGAGGTCATTGCAGACGAAGCAAATAAAATGAACAAAATGGTACAGCAGCTATTGACCCTTACAGCGTTGGAATTTGGCAGTGATGAACTTCTTATGGAGCGCTTTGACATTGTAGATTTAATCAGGGGAATTTTAAACTCGTCTAAGATTTTGATCGAACAGAAAAATGCTTCTATCTATTTTAATGAGGAAGGTCCTGTCTATGTGTGGGCTGATGAATTTAAAATAGAAGAAGTGTTTACCAATTATCTGAATAATGCGCTGAACCATTTGGATGGGGCAAAACGAATTGAAATCCGCCTTGCGAAAAGCGAAGAGGAAGTAAAGGTTTCCGTATTTAATACGGGACAGCCCATTCCGGAGGAGGATCTTCCTAAGCTCTGGACAAAGTTCTATAAGGTAGACAAAGCCAGAACCAGAGAATATGGAGGAAGCGGAATCGGCCTTTCTATCGTAAAAGCCATTATGGAATCCCATCAAAAAGGATATGGCGTAGAGAACCGGGAAGACGGAGTCGTATTTTGGTTTACCCTGGACTGCAGCAGCGGAAGTGGAAAGCAATTGTAACAGTTCAGCCAAAAAATGAAAAAAAGTTGTTGACATTTTAAAACACCAATGGTATTATAATGAACGCGCCGCAGATGAGGCGGCACAAAATAAAATCGATTGAGAAAAAAATCGAAAAAAGTAAAAAAAGTAGTTGACAAACAGTGAACAGCGAGATATACTAAATAAGCTGTCGC
>CAMMNN010000042.1 GCA_946498245.1 uncultured Clostridium sp.
TTCACGGATTGCTTTTAATTCAGCAAGGCTTTTCATGTATTATCCTCCAATCAGTGCATATTTCCATAAATAGAGATGAGGGCGGAAAGTTCGCCCTTTCCGGCAGCTACAAAAGAACGCCGCCGTCGGTTTCCTGTTTGTTTTCCGTCAGATAATCCAGAATATACTGGGATACCTCCGGAGTGTTGAAAGGAATATCTCCCAGGATTTCTTTCATTTCCCTGGTATCCAGGGTAAAGGATGCGGAGTCGTATTGATAAGTATAGCGAAACTCCGTATCGGGGTGGTAAATAATTAAGGTATGAATCGTACTGGAAATGTCCCCCAGAGGCATCCGGTCAATATGGGAAAGTCCGAATACTGCCGTGACGACAGTTCCCTCTCCCTGCTTTGACTCAATGGAAAAACTGCCGCCGGTGCTTTCCGCCGCGTACTTAAAAAAAGGAATCCCCAGCCCTACTTTTCGGGTAGTGCGGGTAGTAAAAAAGGGATCCGTTACCTGGGCCACCTGTTCTTGTGTCATGCCGCAGCCGTCGTCAGCGATGGAAACGGTCAGGGTGTCCTGCCGGGTGTCGGCCTTTACCAGTATGGTCACCAGCTTTGCACCGGCCCGGGTGGAATTTTCAGATACATCCAGGATATTTAAGGAAATTTCCGTCATCATAGGCTTATTTATATTTTGCTAAAATACCGGGAATGTCATCGGGAACCAGTCTTCCGTAAACCTCGTCGTTAATCATCATAACGGGAGCCAGACCGCAGGCCCCTACACAGCGGCAGGAATCCAGGGAGAACTTGCCGTCGGGAGTACATTCCCCATTGGTAATTCCCAGAAGCTCTTCCAGTTTGCTGAATATGTTGCCTGATCCTTTCACGTAGCAGGCAGTGCCAAGACAGACAGAAATTTTATATTTGCCTTTGGGCTGCAAGGCAAACTGAGCGTAAAATGTAGAAACACCGTAAACTTTTTCCAGCGGGATCCCCATTTCATCAGATATGATTGTCTGGACCTCAATAGGCAGATAACCATAAATTTCCTGAGCTTTCTGCATAACCGGCATTAAGGCGCCGGGCGTGTCTTTCAGCTCAGCAATGGCGGCCTTTAAAGCAGCTTCCTGCTCTTTTGTTCCGGAAAAGGGAACGGTTGATTTTTTACAAGCCATTATGTATCCTCCTTATTAAGTTTTAAATTCGTGCAATGTATAATATATATTAACACAAGTCTGACAAAAAATCCATAATAATTCCAATAACTAAGAAAGAGAAGAAATGAATATTTGTTGATCATTCATAAAAAGAATGGTATTCTTATTTTTAGATACCAGAACTAACTTTTTGGGTGGAAAGGGGAAAAGAGATCAGATATGACGGTAAGAGATGCAAAGGAAATATTGGGAGCAAAGGTTTTAGTGGGGGAAGATCTGCTGGATCAGGAAGTGAGAAGCGCCTGTGGTTCCGATATGATGAGCGATGTGCTGGCATTTTCCAAAGATCATTCGATTTTGCTTACCGGCCTGTGCAATCCCCAGGTAATCCGGACGGCGGAAATGCTGGACATTGTCTGCTTGATTTTTGTCAGAGGGAAACAGCCTGACGATACGATTTTAGAGATGGCCAGAGAACGGGGACTGGTAGTCCTGGCAACGGGGCACAGAATGTTTTCCGCCTGCGGAATGCTTTATCAGGCCGGACTGAATGGGGGTGCGGTCTGATGGAGGATGCGATTGTTCTGAAATATACGATTTCCGGGGAGGACTTTACCCGGGCCGGAGAAGCCAGCAGCGACGTAAAGAGGAAGCTGAAGCAGATGGGAGTCGGGCCGGAAGCCATTCGCAAGGTAGCCATTGCTATGTATGAAGGCGAGATCAATATGGTAATCCATGCCAATGGGGGAGAAATTACGGTGGCCATAACGCCGGAGGAAATCCACATGGTATTAGATGATGTGGGCCCCGGGATTCCTGATATAAATCTGGCCATGCAGGCGGGGTATTCCACGGCGCCTGACGAAATCCGTTCCCTGGGATTTGGCGCAGGCATGGGCCTTCCCAATATGAAAAAGTACACGGATTCCATGGAAATTGATACCCGAATCGGGGAAGGCACAAAGATTACAATGGTGGTGAAAATATAATGGATAAATTTTATCATTCCGTGCGTCTGGAACCGGACTTGTGCAAGGGGTGTATTAACTGCATTAAGCGCTGTCCCACCGAGGCTATACGGGTCCGGGGAGGAAAGGCGCAGATTAACAGCAAATTCTGCATTGACTGCGGAGAGTGCATCAGAGTCTGTCCCCACCATGCGAAACATGCGGTTTACGATAAGCTGGAGGTTCTAAAAAAGTACCAGTACACTGTGGCTTTGCCTGCCCCGGCGCTATACAGCCAGTTTAACAATCTGGATGATGTCAATATTGTGCTCAATGCCCTGCTGCTGATGGGATTTGATGATGTATTTGAGGTCAGTGCCGCGGCGGAAATGGTCAGTGAAGCCACAAGGGAATATTTGTCAGGCCATGAGGAGTGCCAGCCGGTTATCAGTACGGCCTGCCCGTCGGTAGTGCGGCTGATCCGTGTGCGGTTTCCCAACCTGATTCCCCATATGCTGCCTTTAAATCCGCCAGTGGAAGTGGCGGCAGCCCTGGCGGCTGAACGGGCTATGAAGACAACGGGACTTCCCAGAGATCAGATCGGCATTGTCTTTATCTCCCCCTGTCCGTCTAAAGTGACGTATGCAAAAGCGCCTTTGGGAACGGAAAAGAGCCAGGTGGACAGGGTTTTGGCCATTAAAGACGTTTATCCAAAGCTGCTGGCCCGAATGAAGGCGGTGAAGGACGATTATCTGGAGATTGGAACCGCCGGAAAAATCGGCATAAGCTGGGGGCGCTCAGGAGGAGAAGCCAGCGGACTTTTTACGGAAAACTATCTGGCGGCGGATGGAATTGAAAACGTGATACGGGTGCTGGAGGATCTGGAGGATCAGAAATTCTCCAATTTAAAATTTGTAGAGCTTAACGCGTGTCCCGGAGGCTGCGTAGGGGGCGTTCTGACTGTGGAGAATCCTTATGTGGCAGAGGTTAAGCTGAAACGCCTGAGAAAGTATATGCCTGTGGCAAGAAGCCATATGGAAGAAGAATCGGAAACCGCCATTCCCTGGACTACAGGGGTACAGTACGAGCCCGTATTCCGATTGGGAAATACTATGATGGAGAGTTTTGCGCGGCTTAATCAAGTGGAACGGCTGTGCAAAAAGCTGCCGGGACTGGACTGCGGTTCCTGCGGAGCGCCTACCTGCAAGGCCCTGGCGGAAGACATTGTCCGGGGAGAGGCTGTGGAAACGGACTGCGTTTATAATCTGCGGGAAAATCTTCACAAGCTGTCGGAAGAGGTAGCGGTGCTGGCAAGCGATCTTTCCGATGGAGAACGAAGCGGTCAGGAAACGGTGAATCTGCTGAAGGATTATATTCAGAGAATATCAGAAGAGATGGCAGTGTTGGATAACCGGGAGGGGGAAGAAGAAAATGACAGTGCAGGATCTGATTGATAAGAAAAAGGTGAAGGCAATTAATATTGGGGAAGAGCCGGAACGGGAGATCACAAAGGTATTTTGCTGCGACCTTTTAAGTATTGCTATGGGACGGGCCCCTGCCGGCTGCGCCTGGGTAACGGTGATGGCCAATATGAATACCCTGGCGGTGGCATCTCTCACGGACGCTGCCTGTATTATTTTGGCTGAGGGGGCGGCTTTAGATGAAAACTGCGTCAAAAAGGCCCAGATCCAGGGCATTACCGTCTTGTCATCTGAACTGCCGATTTTTGATATAGCCCTGGAAGTCTACAAAATGATAGAAAATAAGGATTCCTGAGGAAAGAGTAAATAGAGAAAGGTTCGAAAAAGAATGATTAGCCTTACATACGATCTCCATATTCACTCCTGCCTTTCCCCATGCGGAGACGACGATATGACTCCGGCTAATATTGCGGGAATGGCGGCGGTAAAAGGGCTGGATGTCATTGCTCTGACGGATCACAATTCCTGCCGGAACTGTCCGGCGCTTATGGCTGCTGCCGAAGAATACGGAGTCCTTGCTATACCCGGAATGGAAATCAACACCTCAGAGGAGGTCCATGCCGTGTGCCTATTTCCTTCTCTGGAAGCGGCTATGGACTTTGACCGCTACGTTTACGGGAAGCTTTTAAAGTTTCCCAACGACGAAAAAATCTTCGGCAAACAGCAGGTTTATAATAAGGACGACGAGGTTCAGGAAACGGAACCTAATCTGCTGATTAACAGCACGGAAATTTCCTTTGACAGTCTGTGGGAATTGACGGCGTCCTATGGGGGCGTGATGTTTCCGGCCCACATTGATAAGCAGGCTAACAGCCTCATTTCCAATCTGGGTTTTATTCCGCCGGACAGCCGTTTTCAGACGGCAGAGGTGGCGGACATGAAGCATCTGCACGGACTAAGGAGGGACAATCCTTACCTGGAAACGTGCAGGGTGATTACCAATTCTGACGCTCATTATCTGGAACACATTCATGAGCCGGATTGGACGATACAAGTTTATGAAAAGAGCATTCAGGGGGTCCTGGATATTTTGGCTGGACGCTGAACCGTCTGCTTGGGGAAAGCTTTTCCCAGGCAGGCGGTTTTTTAATTTCATTGCGTTGCAGCGCATATCTTACATAATATTACATATATGGAAGAAAAAGGGAGATAATATCGATGAAATAAATATTTATAAAAAAGAAAGGTATTTATTTCTATATTTGAATACAATAAAGAGCGTTTACATTAAAAAGACAAAGAGTTATGATAAGAATCAGAAAATTTAAAATTAGCTACCAAATACACTGAAAAGGGCTGGCATAACGACGAAAGACCGGAGGGATCCATGACTCATTGGGAAATTAAGACATTTATTGAAATTGTTAAGTATAGAAGTATTTCAAAAGCAGCAAAAAAGTTATATCTGACGCAGTCTACAGTAAGTCACCGCATCAATGTACTGGAAGAGGAGCTGGGGGTAAAGCTGATTATCCGCAGAAAGGGTTACCGCTCTGTGGAGCTGACTCAGGACGGAGAGGCGTTTTTGCCTTTGGCCTACGAGTATGAAGCGCTGTGGGATCGGATTATCGCATTTTCCCAAAACAGCTCCAAAACGATTTTCAGCATTGGCTGCCACGACAGCCTGAACAATTTTATCTTTTATAAATTGCTTTCCTGTCTCATAGCGGCGCCGGGAAACGACAAAAAACGAATGACCTTCCGCCTGGAAAGCCACAACACGGAAGAGATTTACCAGCTTTTGGAGAGCGGCCATATTAATATTGCGTTCCTGCGGGATCCCGTGGAAAACCGGAATTTTGTCATAGAGCCGTTTTTTACGGAGGAATTTAAGATCATAGTTCCCTTAAACAGCCGGTATCCCGATGAAGAAATCTCACCGGATATATTGGATCGAAAAAAGGAAATCGACTTGTCCAGCTCCTGGGGCTGCGCCTTTATGAAGTGGCACGAAGAAGTGTTCGGCGGGGAATGGATGTCAGATATTTCCATTAACGCTATTTCTACCATTACGAAATATCTGACCGAGCCGGATCAGTGGGCTATTGTTCCCGTATCGGTATCAGAAGAACTAATCCGCTCTCACAAGGTCAGGTGTATGGAACTGAAAAATCCGCCCCCGCCGGTATATTGCTATAAGGTCTATTTAAAATCACAGGCCAAAGTAAAGTCCGCTATGTTCGATTTTTTTGAGCAGGTTTTAGAAGAGTTTATGAAAACCATGCCCTACTTGAAAAGAGCTGACGCCAGCGCAGAAAAGGACAAGGCAGTCAAAAACAGCTAAGTCCGCCCCGTAAGCCTGAGAAAGAAGCCGGCGTAAGATTCCGGCCCTATTTCTCCTCACACACCTGGAAAATATAAAACTTCAGATAATAAGACTCATCTGCAGCCCAAAGGATAGGATGATCGGCCGCCTGGGTCCGGTATTCTACCTGGCGCAATCTTTTGTGAGCGCCGGAAGCGGCTTCCCGGATGGTTTTGGCAAAAAGTTCCGGCGTCATAAAATGGGAACAGGAACAGGTAGCCAGATAGCCGCCGTCTTTTACCAGCTTCAGACCTCTGAGATTGATCTCACGGTATCCCTTTACGGCATTTTTGACAGAATTGCGGGACTTGGTAAAAGCCGGGGGATCCAGAATGACCACGTCAAACAGTTCTCCCTTCTTTTCCAGGGAGGGGAGGAGATCAAAGACGTCGGAGCACAGGAAAGAAACCCGTTCCGATAGTCCATTGAGAAGGGCGTTTTCCCGGGCCTGAGCGACGGCCAGTTCCGACGCGTCCACGCCCAGAACAGAAGAAGCCCCTGCAAAACCGGCGTTTAAAGCAAAAGATCCGGTGTGGGTAAAGCAGTCCAGGACTTTCTTGCCGGGACACAGCCGCTGGATGGCCAGCCGGTTGTATTTTTGATCCAAAAAGAAGCCGGTCTTCTGCCCGTCTTTTACATCTACCAGATAGCGAACCCCGTTTTCTACGATTTCCACTTTTGTGTCAAAAGGCTCTCCGATAAATCCTTTCTGCCGTTCCATGCCTTCCTGAAGGCGGACTTTGGCGTCGCTGCGCTCATAGATGCCGCGAATAATGATGCCGTCCTCCGCCAGCACTTTCCGGAGTTTTTCCAGAATCAGAGGCTTTAGGCGGTCAATTCCAAGGGCTAAGGATTCCACTACCAAAACATCGGAAAATTTGTCAACGACGATGCCGGGAAGAAAATCCGCTTCCCCGAAAATCAGGCGGCAGCTTGCAGTGTCAACGGTGGCCTTCCGGTATTCCCATGCATTTCGCACACGCATTTCAATAAAATCCCCGTCAATTACTGCGTCCTTTTTGCGGGACATCATGCGGATGGTAATTTTTGAATTGGTATTAATAAAACCCCATCCCAAAGGGTAGCCGTCAAAATCCTCCACGGACAAAATATCTCCGTTTTCAAAAGAACCGGAAATTTCTTCAATTTCATTATCGTAAATCCAGGCGCCGCCGGCTTTCAGGGAACGGGCGCCGCCTTTCTTGATGCGGGCAACTGCAGTTTCCATGTCAATTCCTCGTAATCTAAATAGTAGTAGAGTTTAAAGTCCCTCTCCAGGGACTGCGGTATAGGTTTATCATAACGGATTATGGCAGGATGTCAAGAGAAGAAAACATAAGAGGTCTTCCACGAGTTTAGAGGGAATGGTATAATGACCGCAAAGCGGTTATTATACCTGTGCATACCGGTTTCTGCGTTCACCGCAGAAAACCGGGCACTAAAATCCGCCGGAGGCAGCCATGACCACTTAACGAGGTCTTCCACGAGTTTAGAGGGAATGGTATAATATGAGAAAGCACCTATGGAAGCGGGGAAAGTACGATGACGGAAACGGGGAGAAGGCAGGAAAAGATGAAGTACCGTCTGGCTCAGGCGGTGAAGGAATGCATGAAGACGACGCCGGTGGATCGGATTACGGTAAAGGAAATTGTGGAGGCCTGCGGTACTACCAGACAGACCTTTTATCGGAATTTTCAGGATAAGTATGACCTGATTAACTGGTATTTTGATAAGCTTTTGCTAGAATCCTTCGCCCACATGGGAGAGGGGGAAACGGTTTATGAAGGGCTGGTAAAAAAGTTTGACTATATTCGGGAGGAAAAGGTATTTTTTGCCGGGGCCTTCCGGTCAGACGATCACAACTCCCTGAAGGAACACGATTTTGAGCTGATTTTGCAGTTTTATTTGGATTTAATCCGGGAAAAGACAGGACGGATCCCGGAGGAAAAGATACGTTTTCTGCTGGAGATGTACTGCCGGGGCTCTATTTATATGACGGTAAAATGGGTATTGGGAGGAATGAAGGCGACACCGGAAGAACTGGCCAAACTTCTGACAGAGGCAATGCCGGAAGAGATAGAAAAACTGTTTCGGGAGCTGGAACTTCTTTAATAAAGTGCTGCATGGCTGAACTGTTTTACAAAAAAGTGACACAGCAGGAGATCTGTAACTTTCTTTTTTGGGTTGAATTTGTTAAAATAATAACAACAAGAAAAGTCAGTGCGCGGGCAGAGTCAAGCCCATCCACAAAAAGAAAAGGAGATTACAGTTATGGCGAACAGAATCATGTTAAATGAAACTTCTTACCATGGAGCCGGAGCAATTCAGGAAATTGCAAACGAAGCGAAGGCGAGAGCCTTTAAAAAGGCCTTTGTATGTACGGATCCGGATTTAATCCAGTTTAAGGTTGCAGCGAAAGTAACGGACGTACTGGACAAGGAAAACCTGGATTACGAGATTTATTCTGATATTAAGGCCAACCCCACTATTGAGAACGTGCAGAACGGCGTAGCCGCATTTAAGAAATCCGGAGCTGATTATATTATTGCCATTGGCGGTGGTTCCTCTATGGATACGGCAAAGGCCATCGGCATTATTATCGCCAATCCGGAATTTGAGGATGTTCGGAGCCTGGAAGGGGTTGCTCCTACGAAAAAGCCCTGCGTTCCCATTATTGCTGTCCCCACTACGGCAGGAACGGCTGCAGAAGTAACAATCAATTATGTTATTACAGATGTAGAGAGAAAGAGAAAATTCGTATGCGTGGATCCTCACGATATGCCGGTTATCGCTATTGTAGATCCCGACATGATGGCTTCTATGCCGAAGGGACTGACTGCTTCTACCGGTATGGATGCTCTGACTCATGCCATTGAAGGCTACACTACCAAAGCTGCATGGGAAATGACGGATATGTTCCATTTAAAGGCCATTGAAATTATTTCCAAATCCCTGAGAGGCGCGGTAAACAATACTCAGGAAGGCCGGGAAGGAATGGCTCTGGGCCAGTATATTGCAGGAATGGGATTCTCCAACGTAGGCCTGGGAATCGCTCATTCGATGGCTCACACTCTGGGAGCCGTTTACGATACTCCCCACGGAGTTGCCTGTGCAATGATGCTTCCTATTGTAATGGAATACAATGCAGAGTGCACAGGAGAAAAATATAAAGAAATTGCCAAAGCAATGGGAGTAGAAGGCGTTGACGCCATGAGCCAGGAAGAGTACCGGAAAGCTGCCGTAGAGGCTGTCAGAAAGCTTTCTCAGGATGTAGGCATTCCTGCAAAGCTGGAAGCGCTGAAGGAAGAGGATCTGGACTTTTTGGCAGAGTCTGCTTATGCAGATGCCTGCTGCCCGGGCAATCCCAAAGATACCTGCGTAGAGGATTTGAAAGATTTGTTCCGCAAACTGATGTAATCCGAATTTTATAATACAAGCCGGAGCGCAGCGCTGTAGTGTACGTTCCGGCTTATTGGTTTTTATTATTACCACAGAGAACGATCCTAAATGCTGTCATTACTTGGTAAAAATGACAAAAAAATATTGACAAATTATTGTGTATTGACTATGATTAAATTGTTTAAGGGTTGTTACTGGTAAAGCAGGCTATACCGAGAACTGATTTCGCAGAGAAGTTGGTCTTGGTGTAGCCTTTTTTGTGTAATTAGGGAAGTTTCCTGTTACATAAAAGCCTCCGGCGGAGGGTATGCTCCGAACAGAGGGAAATGGCTGTTTACGCAGCCGCGCGACAGCGCACACATTTTATTTGTTTCAATTAGGAGGAAGCGCAGTGGAGGGGGGAAACCATGCAGGTACTCAAGGTCATCAATAACAATCTTGTATACAGTCGGGACGAGGAACAGCGGGATTGTATCGTTATGGGAAACGGTATTGGATTTAAGAAGAAGCCGGGGGATTGGATCAACGGGGATAAGATTGAAAAAATCTACAAAATAAGTGACCCGGTCAGAACCAGCCAGTTTACGCAGCTCGTGAAGGATATTCCTCTGGCCCATCTCCAGGCGGCAAATATGGTTATTGACTATGCTATGAGCACGCTTAATAAGAAATTAAGCGAAAATATCTACGTTTCCATGATCGATCATATTGACTTTGCCCTGGAACGGCTGGAAAAAGGGATCCCTCTGAAAAATAAAATCTTGTATGAGATCAAACGTTTCTATCCGAGTGAATATCGGATTGGCATAGAGGCACTGAACATCATTGCCCGGGAACTGAAGGTGGAATTGCCGGAGGATGAGGCGGGATATATCGCCATTCATCTTGTGGAAGCGGAGGTGGACAGCGATAACGCCAATTACGTCCAACAGTCTGTTGTGATGATCCAGGCGATCCTAAACATTATCAAGTACCACTACTCTCTGGAGCTGGATCCCAGCAGTCTGGCTTATGAACGTCTTCTGGTACACCTTCGGTATTTTGCGGATCGCGTGTTGAATCACCAGCGGTTTGACGATTC
Source organism: uncultured Clostridium sp. (assembly GCA_946498245.1). Taxonomy (GTDB): domain Bacteria; phylum Bacillota; class Clostridia; order Lachnospirales; family Lachnospiraceae; genus UMGS1370. The sequence goes on from CAMMNN010000042.1 coordinate 10,359, forward strand.
CAGTGATAAGTTCATTGCCAGGATGCTAAAGGAATTTTCGGAGGAATATGAATGCACAAAGAAGATACGGACCTATCTCCAAAAGCAGTTTGACTATGAAGTCAACGACGAGGAGATGGTTTATCTGGCCGTTCATATCCACCGGGTTCTGAGCGCTCGGAAAGACAACGGTTAAGGATTCCATGAATCTAAAAAGATAAGGAGGACAGGTATGGATTACCAAAAACTGAGTAAGGACATTCTAAAATTGGTTGGGGGCCCGGAAAACGTGGCGGCTGTCACCAACTGTCTCACCAGGCTTCGGTTCAATTTAAGGAATGAGTCCAAAGCCGACGACAAAGCTATTGAGGCCCTGGAAGGGGTCAGCGGTATCGTTAAGAAAGGAGGACAGTACCAGGTTATTATCGGAACCGATGTTCCCAATGTGTACAATGCTATGGCAAAGCTGATTGGGGACGCGGATCAAGCGGTCAAAAGTGATGAGAAGATGAAGTGGTCGGATCGGCTGATCGACACTTTGACGGGAATTTTTACCCCTATTTTGATGCCCCTTACGGCGGCTGGTATGCTAAAAGCTGTTTTGGCTGTTTTAGTAGCTCTGAAGCTGGTGGACAGCTCGGCCATGACTTATCAGGTTATTAACTTTATGGCGGATTCCACCTTCTATTTCCTGCCGATCTTCCTGGCTAACAGCGCGGCTAAGAAGTTTGGCTGTTCCCCCATGTTAGCAATGATGCTGGGCGGAATTTTGATTCACCCCAATTTTATCAATCTGGTAAATGCCGCTAAAGACGGCGGCCCAGCTATCAATGTGTTTGGTCTGCCGATTTACGCGGCTTCCTACTCGTCCTCTGTAATTCCTATTATCCTGGGCGTGTGGTTTATGAGTAAGGTGGAACCCATCGCGGATCGGATTTCGCCTAAGGCGGTCAAATTCTTTACCCGGCCATTGCTGACTATTTTGGTGTCCGGCATTGCCACACTCTGCGTCCTAGGGCCTGTGGGTTATGTAATCGCTTCCTGGATCGGAACGGTGGTTACGACTGTCAACACCTACGCCAACTGGCTGGTTCCCACCATCATCGGCGCGGTTCTGCCCTTCCTGGTTATGACCGGAACCCACCATGCCCTGACCAGTATTGGAATTAATAACCGTATGACCTTTGGATTCGACACCTTTATCTATCCTGGCCAGTTGGCCTCTAACGTAGCCCAGGGCGCGGCAGCTCTGGCACTGTCCCTGAGAAGCAAGGACAAGGCGACGAAGGAAATGTCCTGGGCCAACGGTCTGACTGCGATTTTTGGAATTACGGAGCCGGTTTTGTTTTCCATTACCATAAAGCATAAGACCAATATGGTAGCGGCATCTATCGGCGGCGCCGTGGGAGGCTTCTTTATGGGCCTGCTGAATGTGAAAAACTTCTCAGGCGGCTCTCCGGGCCTTTTAACCCTTCCCAGTTACATCGGATTGGATGCGCCTATGAGTAACTTTTATCTGGCCTGCGCCGGAGCGGCCATTGCTTTCGTAGTATCCTTTGCAGTATCTTATGTGTTAAACCGTCCTAAGGATGGCAGCCCGGAAACGGCGGGAAAAGAGGAGCCCAGCGCCCCGACGGCAAAAAGTGGCTCCAATCCTGGGACTGGCTCCCAGATCCTTTGTGCTCCATTAAAGGGAAAAGCCGTGCCGTTAAGCCAGGTAGACGACCCTACCTTTGCAGAAGAGATCATGGGAAAAGGCGGGGCCATCATTCCGGAGGAAGGAAAACTCTACGCGCCCTGTGACGGCCAGATCTATACGGTATTTGAAACAGGACACGCCGTCACCATGGTATCGGACCAGGGAGCTCAGGTGATTATGCATATCGGACTGGACACCGTTAAGCTGGAAGGCAGATATTTCCACATTCATGTGAAGGAAGGGGACCGGGTTAAGACCGGCGATCTTCTGGGCGAGTTTGATCTGGAGAGTATCCGGAAGGAGGGCTACGATCCGGTTACGCCGGTGGTAGTGGCCAATACTGGAGACTTCCGGGAGGTTCGTGCGAAAGCAGGAGAAGTCCGGCCCGGCGACCCGTGGATGGACTTAACATAATCGAGAGGAGGAATTTGTATGTCAGCGTTTCCAAAAGATTTTTTGTGGGGCGGAGCAGTAGCCGCCAACCAGTGCGAAGGCGCGTACAATGAGGACGGAAAGGGCCTGGATATTGAGGACGTGCTGCCTAAAGGGCTGGTGGGAGATCCTACTGACGAGCCCACAGAGGACAACCTGAAACTGAAGGGGATTGATTTTTATCATCGCTACCGGGAGGATATTGCCTTGTTTGCGCAGATGGGATTTCGGGTTTTCCGCCTGTCTATTGCATGGAGCCGCATCTTTCCTTACGGGGACGAGGAAGAACCCAACGAGAAGGGGCTGAAGTTTTATGATGATGTGTTCGACGAGTGCTTAAAATACGGTATTCAGCCGCTGGTTACCATCTCCCATTACGAGACGCCCCTTCATTTGGCCAGAACTTATAACGGTTGGAGCAACCGGAAGCTTATCGACTTTTATCTGCGTTATTGCAAGGTGATCTTTGAGCGCTATCGGGATAAAGTAAAACTGTGGCTGACTTTTAACGAGATCAATTCCATTCTCCACGCCCCCTTTATGAGCGGGGCCATCAATACGCCCAAAGACCAACTGACTGCACAGGATCTGTATCAGGCCATTCATCACGAGCTGGTGGCTTCCGCCAGAGCGGTTAAGCTGTGCCATGAGATGATTCCGGACGCTAAGATCGGGGCCATGATCCTGGGCGTGACCGTCTATCCCCTGTCCCCAAAGCCGGAGGATATGATTGCTAAAATGCTGTATGACCGGGGCTCCTATCTCTTTTCTGACGTGCAGGCACGGGGATATTATCCCAGCTACGCGAAACGGCTCTTTGAGGAAAAAGGCGTGAAGCTGCAGATTGAGCCTCAGGATTATGAGGATTTGAAGAACACAGTGGACTTTGTGTCCCTCAGCTACTATTCCAGCAACTGTATTTCTGCGGATCCGACTGTGGGAGAACCCACCCAGTCCAATATGACCCGGGATTTAAAGCGAAACCCCTACAGCAAAGTGACGGAATGGGGTTGGCAAATCGATCCCCAGGGACTCCGGTATACTCTTAACAAACTGTATGACCGTTATCAAAAGCCGCTGTTTATTGTGGAAAACGGACTGGGGGCTAAGGATCAACTGGTCCCCGACGGAAAGGGCGGTTACACGGTAGAGGACGATTACCGGATCGAATACATGAAACAGCATCTTCTTCAGGCGGAGGAAGCCATTCGGGACGGAGTAGAATTGATGGGATATACCAGTTGGGGCTGCATCGACCTGATTTCCTGTTCTACGGCTCAAATCAGCAAGCGCTACGGGTTTATTTACGTAGACCTAAATGAAGATGGAAGCGGGACTTTGGAACGTTACCGGAAGAAGTCTTTTGACTGGTACCGGGAAGTCATTGCCACCAACGGAGATTCCCTGCAGAATTAAACGTAATAGGGCTGCAGCAAAAGCACATGATTTTTCTGCTTTTGCTGCAGCCCCGTTTGCTTTTCATAGATACGCAAAAACCACTTAACAAGGTCTTCCAATTTAGCGGGATAATATCCTGACACCTTGCCCTGACGCGAAAGTGGTGCTACAATAAACGTACAAAATAAAAGGAGGTAATCGTTTCATGGAAACTACGAATACTGTGCTGGATTTTATGAAAAGCCGCAGAAGTATCAGGAAATTTAAACCGGATATGATTTCCAAAGAAGCTATTGACCAGATCATTTCTGCAGGAACTTACGCGGCAACAGGCATGAATAAGCAGTCGCCTATTATTATTGCCGTTACCAATAAGGAGGTGCGGGACCGCCTGTCTAAATTAAATGCTGAAATTATGGGAACAACAGGAGATCCCTTTTACGGCGCTCCGGTGGTTTTGATTGTACTGGCGGACAAGAACCGGCCTACTCGTGTTTATGATGGCAGCCTGGTTATGGGAAATCTGATGCTTGCCGCCCATGCTTTGGGAATTGGAAGCTGTTGGATTCACAGGGCAAAAGAGGAGTTTGAACGCCCGGAAGGAAAGGCGCTTTTAGAGTCTTTGGGAATTGAAGGCGAATATGAAGGAATTGGCCACTGCGTACTTGGCTATGCAGACGGGGAATATCCGAAGGCTTCGGAACGCAAGGGAAACTGGGCGTATTACATTGATTAAGGGAGACGTGGAACATGGCGAAAACACTAAGACTGGTAATTCCGGAATGGCGCGGCGGAGTAAATCCCAACTATGTGCTGGGTTCAGAACTGTTGTCTCACATGGCGCCTCAAAATAAGAATGACAAGACGATTTCCATTGACGTCAATACGGATTTTCAAAGTCCCATAACTCAGTCAGAGGGTATTGACGGCGGGGATTTTCTGCTTCAGCAAATGGCGGAAACCCGGCGGACACTGGAGGAAGAACAACCGGATAAAGTCATTGTTTTTGGAGGGGATTGTTCCGTAACCCAGGTCCCCTTTGGCTACTTAAACAGCCGCTATAACGGGAGCCTGGGGATTATCTGGCTTGACGCCCATCCGGACGTTGCCGGCCCGGAGCAGTCCTCCCACCTTCACGAAATGGTATTGGCCAATTTGCTGGGCCAAAATCCCGGATCCGAAATAACAAAGGTAAACTGCCCCTTTGCTCCTGATAAAGTGATATTAGCAGGGCTCATTGAGGAGCGCTTACGGGAAATGGATCAGGCGTGTAAAGAATTAAACATAAAAATCCTCGCCCCTGAGGCGCTGCAGGAAAGCAGCGGGAGCCTTCTGCAATGGCTCAAAGACAGGGGCCTGAAACGGGTGGCTGTCCATTGGGATTTAGATGTACTTTCCCCCGTTGATTTCCGCTCCATCTATCCTGCGGAGCCTTATACGGATGCCAATGCCTTTCCCGCTGCTGTGGGACGCATGACTTTGAAAGACATAGGCCGTATTTTACATGATGTGTCATCAGAGGCTGAAATGGTAGGACTGAGCATTACGGAGCATTTGCCGTGGGATGCTATTAACTTCAGGAAAAACCTGGCGTCCCTTTCCATATTCAACAGCTAAAATGCGGGGGCTGGTTTCGTGATAATCTGACAGCAGCTTGCAAGGAGGAAATAATGACAGTTTTGGAAGCCATAAAGGAGCGCCATTCCGTGCGGCAATATAAAGACAAAAAAATTCCGGCGGAAATCGTAACCAGGCTGAGAGAAGAAATCGGGGCCTGCAACCGGGAGAGCGGACTACATATCCAACTGGTAACAGAGGAACCAAAAGCCTTTAACAGTATGATGGCCCACTATGGCAGGTTTTCCGGAGTGCAGAATTACATCGCCCTGGCAGGGCCCAAAACAAAGGAACTGGATGAACTTTGCGGCTATTATGGAGAGCGCCTTGTGCTTCTGGCGCAGACCCTGGGGCTAAATACCTGCTGGGTGGCCATGACGTTTTCAAAAGGGACGGCTAAAAAGCAGATAGAAATTGCCGGCGGAGAAAAACTTGCCATCGTAATTGCCCTGGGATATGGGGCGGAACAGGGAAAAGCCCATAAATCGAAGAAAAGAGAAGAAGTATCTGCCGCTTCGGGAAAAGCGCCGGAATGGTTTCTGGCAGGCGTTGAGGCGGCAATGCTTGCGCCCACTGCCGTGAATCAGCAGAAATTCCGGCTTACTCTGACAGGGGACAGGGTAAAGGCCCAGTCCCTGGGAGGATTTTACTCAAAGATTGACCTTGGAATCGTGAAATACCATTTCGAGATAGGGTCGGGAAAAGACAAAACAGTTTGGGAAAAATAAAGATTTTTTGATTCAAAAATGAAAGGACCTTTTCGGTTTTAGGACGGAAGAGGTTCTTTTTTATATGAGAAATGGCAGAGAGGCTTTGTAAAAAAATGGCATAAAATTTGCTTATTATTTAAGACAGAAAGGAGGAAAGGGGCAGAAAGCAAAAACAATACAAATGAGGAGGGGTTCTATGAATGAGCAAACAAAAAAGACACAGGTACTATTTTATGTAACGATTTTGGCTGTTGTACTGATAACAGAACAAATCGGGAAATTCACCATTCCTTTGGGAAATGTGGCCAGCATTACGGTGTTTCCATTTTTAATGGGTATGATTATTATTTTCATATGTACGCTCATAAAGCCAATTACTTTTGTTAATGTGGAGTTTAACGACACAGCGGAAAAATGGCTTCAATATGGACTTGCTATTTATTTGGCAAGAGTGGGGATCAATGCAGGCTCACAGATTGTAGAGGTTTTAACGGCGGGACCGGCTCTGCTTTTACAGGAGTTCGGCAATTTAGGCACCGTAGTATTTGCCTTTCCTCTTGCACTCTTTTGGGGATTTAAAAGAGAGTCTATTGGTATGACCTTTTCCATATGCCGGGAACAGGGGGTAGCGATTATTGCTTCCCGGTACAATGGTTTAGGCGGACCGGAAGGACGGGGCGTTATGGTAACCTATATTATGATACATTTTATCGGCACATTGACACTGAGCTTTTTGCCGGGGTTAATGGCAAACCTGACGCCGCTCCACCCTTATGCCCTAGCTATGGCCTGTGGTGTTGGAGCGGCAGCTCCTCAGGCGGCCGGACTGGCGACACTGGTAGATATGTTTCCGGATATGGCAGACGCCCTTACGGGATATGCCGTTACCAGCCAGACTCTGTCTGCCTGCGACGGAACATTGATGGCTGTGCTGATTACGCTGCCTTTAATGGAAGTGGCATATAAAAAGCTGGAGCCTCTTCTGGATAAGGACTGCAGGCAGCAGCGTAAAAACAGCAGAAAAAAGGCAGAGGAGGGCAGATAAATGGAAGGAAAAGAAAGACGAATTAACTTTGGCGAATTTATGCCGATTATTCTTTTGGGCAGTCTCTTTGTGCTGGTGGTAAACCGGATTATTTATGGTATCGGGATTTTAGAAGGGCTTCCTGGAATGCTGATTATTATTGCTATTGCCGTAGCTGGAATTGTATTGAGTAAATTGGTTCCGGTAAAGCTTCCGCCGGTACTTTACATAAGTTTGACGGCCATTTTGCTGGCCTGTCCGGCGTCACCGGTTTCTGAAACGGTGATCCGATACGGCCAGGTTTTAAACGGCAATTCTTTCCTGACGCCAGCCCTGTGTTTTGCTGGTGTGATTATGGCCAAAAACTGGCGTAGGTTTAAAGAAATCGGGTTAAAAGGGCTGGTAATTGCTTTTTTAGTAATATTAGGAACTTACTTGGGGTCTGCGCTGGTGGCGGACGGAGTATTGAGAATGCAGGGGATTATTTAGGAGGAGATAAAAATGGCGCGGAGCAAAGAAGAACTGAAAAAGGCAGCCATGGACGCAATTGATGAATATCGCCAAGAAATCATTGCTCTGGGAGAAAGCATTTACGGGGAACCGGAACTGGGATTTAAAGAATTTAAGACATCAGCCAAGTTTCAAAATGCTTTGGATCGGCTGGGGATTCCTTATGAAAACAGAATTGCTATTACAGGAGTGGTGGCGCCCTTAAAAGGCAGAGAGAGCAAAATTCGGGTAGCTGTTATGGGAGAGCTGGATTCTGTTATTTCTACGGAGCATCCCAGTGCGGATCCTGTGACGGGAGCGGCTCATTGCTGCGGCCACAATTGCCAGATAGCCGGACTTGCGGGAATTGCTTATGCTCTTACAAAAACGGGCATCATGGAAGAACTGTCAGGCGATGTGGTACTGATGGCGGTTCCGGCAGAAGAAGGAATCGAGGTGGGGTACCATAAAAAGCTGAAAGAAGAAGGAAAAATATCGTATTTTGGCGGGAAGCAGGAATTTATAAAGCTGGGAGTATTGGACGATATTGACATGATGGTGATGCAGCATTCCTACCCTTCAGAGGGAGAAACATTTTGGGAAATCAAGGGAGAGGCATGTACCTTTGGCAATGGATTTATCAGTAAAGAAGTTCAATATATCGGCAGAGAAGCAGGGGCTGCCGATTGCCCGGAGCAGGGTATCAATGCCCTTGATGCGGGAATTACGGCAATTTCTGCCATTAATGCTTTGAGGCAGACATTTCCTCCTCAGGATAATATCAGAGTTCATGCCATTATAACCAAAGGCGGGGGAACTGGGGAGAGGATTCCGACAGATGTACGGCTGGAATGTTTTGTAAAAGCCGCCAATAAAGAGGCCGTTTTTGCAACTTCTGAAAAAGTTTCCAGGGCCTTAAAGGCGGCCGGGGATTCTGTTGGCGCGGAAACGGTTATTACGGACTTTCCCGGTTATATGCCCAGTGTCGAGTACCCGGAACTGGCTGAAGTGATGTATCAGAATCTGGTGGAGTTGTTTGGGGAAGAACACGCGTCGCGGGCTCCGAAAGTACGGGGAGGAGGTTCCTCGGATCAGGCTGACGTTCAGGCCATTATGCCGGCAATTCAGGCCCACATCGGCGGAGTGTCGGGTCTTCTCCATACGAAAAATTACAGAATTGCTGATAAAGAAATGGTATACATATCTGCAGCAAAGGCGGTCGTTATGACAGTTATTGATCTGCTAGCTGATGGGGCTCAGACAGGAATATGGGTAAAAAAAGTCAGCAGACCGCCCTATACTAAGGAGCAATATTTAGAAGAATGGCTGCATGATAAAGAAGAGTGAAAAGGGAAATGAAAAGAGAAGCGAAAGAGGCAGTGGTAAGCTGGGCGGGAGCTATGGCAGGAGTTTTTTTCTTTGCCCTGGCTTACAGCTTATTCCTTAGGCCCATGGGATTGTACAGCGGAGGATTTGTGGGGATTGCACAGATTGCGGATTCCTTTTTAAAGAAAGTAATTCCGCTGTACGGCTCTGTAGCGGGGGACAGAGTAGGCGGAATACTGTGGTGCATGAATATTCCTTTCTTTGTTCTGGCATATAAGGAGATCGGAAAACGTTTTTTCCTAAAAACGGTTTTTTGCGTTACGGTTCAGTCTTTTTTGCTGAACCATCTGCCATCGCCGGAAAATCCACTGTTTTCGGAACCTCTGGTATCTGTCATTGCCGGAGGCGCTTTGTCGGGACTGGGAGTCGGCCTGACTTTGACCTGCGGGGGATCCGGAGGAGGACTGGATATTGCAGGGGTATACTGTGCAAAAAAAATACCGGCTTTTGGCGTGGGAAAACTTTCCGTTATGGTAAACGCGGCTATTTACGTGTTTTGTGCCCTGGAATATGATTTGGAGGTAAGCGTTTATTCTATTTTGTTTGCAATGGCTGCCGGGGCGGCTACAGACAGGGTTCACTACCAGAATATTAAGACTGCTTTACTTATCGTTTCAAGGAATCCTGACGTAAAAGAGACAATTTTATGGGAGTTTCACAGAGGCGTTACTCTATGGGAGGGCCTGGGCGGATATACAGAAGAAAAGGTTTACGTATGTATGACAGTTGTTGCTAAAAATGAAGTAAGAGATTTGAAAAGTGCGGTAATGCGTATGGATCCCAAGGCTTTTATTGTGGTTCAGGATCACACGGCGGTCTTTGGGAATTTTGAGAAGCGCTTTTAAAAGGAAGGAGGAAAAAATGAGCAGAACAAAAGAAGAACTGAAAAAAATTGCTATAGAAGCCATTGACGCATACCGGGACGAAATTATCGCCCTGGGAGACAGTATTGAGTCAGAGCCGGAATTAGGATTTAAAGAGCTGAAAACGGCTGAAAAATTTCAAAAAGCTTTGGACAGACTGGGGATTTCTTATGAAAGCGGAGTGGCTGTTACGGGAGTTGTTGCGGCCTTAAAGGGAAAAGAAAGTAAAATCCGGCTGGCTGTTATGGGAGATCTGGACGCTGCTGTTTCCAGGGAACACCCCAAAGCAGATCCGGAGACAGGCGCGGCCCATTGCTGCGGCCATAATGCTCAGATAGCGTGTCTTCTGGGAGTTGCCCGGGCCATGAAGCACACGGGGATTCTGGAAGAATTGTCAGGTGATGTGGTGCTGATGGCGGTTCCGGCGGAAGAATATCTAGAGACAGATTACCGCAGACAGCTAAGGGAATCAGGAAAAATAAAGGCTTTGGGAGGAAAGCAGGAATTTATCCGTCTGGGAGTCATGGACGGCATTGACATGATGGTAATGCAGCATTCCTATCCTACGGAGGAAGAAACCGCCTCTGCCGTAAAAGGAGAGGCCTGTACTGTGGAAAGCGGTTTTATCAGCAAAAAAGTACAGTATATCGGAAAAGATGTCCATGCGGGAAATTTCCCGCATTTGGGAATTAATTCTTTAAATGCAGCTTCCGTAGGGCTGGTAGCCGTCAATGCTCAAAGGGAAACCTTTCAGGACAAGGATTGTGTACAGGTTCATTCTGTCATGACAAAAGGCGGAGAACTGGTCAATACGATTCCGGCTGATGTGAGAATTGAAACGCAAATTCGGGCTGCCAATGCAGAAGCCATTAAAGATGCGGATTTTAAAGTGACACGGGCTTTTCAGGCGGGAGGCGATGCCGTTGGAGCAAAGACGGTAATTACGGATTTCCCAGGATATATGCCAAGTGTTGAATATCCGGAGATGGCCGGAGTGATGTATGGAAACCTGGCGGCATTATTGGGAGAAGAAAACGTGTCTCTGATACCCGGAAAACGGGGAAGCGGATCTTCGGGTCAGGCGGACATTCAGGCCATTATGCCGGCAATTCAAGCCCGCATCGGAGGAGGAGCGGGAGCTCTGCATACAAAAAACTACCGTTTGACGGATAAAGAAACGGCATATATTTCAGCGGCTAAAGTTTTGACCATGACTGTAATCGATTTGCTGGCGGAGGGGGCGGAAACCGGAATTGATATAAAAAACGCCAGTCGTCCTCCCTATACGAAAGAACGTTATTTGAAAGAGTGGCTGAAGCTGTAGACGCTTAGGTACAATAAAAACTATTTTGAAAAATCCTTCTGGACTGCTGATAAATCAGCGGCAGCCGGAAGGATTTTTTTGTTTCGCAGGAGGAGAAACTAAAAGTCTAAAATGTACAACCACAGCGAAAAATGAAACGAGTTTTTGGCAATACTTGACAAAAGATTCAACATATGAAATAATGTACCAGGATCGTGCACAAGAATTGATATTTTTATTTCAGAATGTATAATGAGGAGTGTAAGGAATGGAATCAACAAAATTATTTATCCGTCTGAAGGAATACGGACGGTATGCCAGTACGGCGGAAAAAAATGTGGTGGACTTTATTTTGGACCACCCCCAGGAGGTGATGGGGAAAACCATTCATGAGTTGGCTTCCGCAACCTATACCTCTGCATCAACCATAGTGCGTTTTTGCAGAAAAATGGGGTTTGGCGGATATAAAGAGTTCCAGCAGGGGCTGGTGTATGAATTTGCGATGTCACAGGGCAGCGTAAACGTTGCGCTTCAGGATATTTCTCCTAAGGACAGCACAAAGGACGTAATACGGAAAGTGACCCAAAAAAATGTGGATTCTCTGCGGATTACGGAAAAGCTGCTGAATTGCGAAACCCTTGACGCCTGTGTAGAGCTGTTAAGCAAGTGCAGGGTTGTCAATTTGTTCGGGATCGGGGCTTCCCTTCTGGCGGCAAAGGATCTGCAGCTAAAGCTTCTCCGGGTAGATAAGTTCTGCAATATGTCTGACGACTGGCACAGCCAATTTCTCTATGCAAAGAATATGGGGCCGGAGGATGTTGCCGTCATTATCAGCTATTCGGGACTGACAAAGGAGATGATCACCTGTGCCAAGACGGCTCAAAAGAATGGGGCCAAAGTCATTGCCATTACCAGGGGCGACTCCAATTCGGAGCTGATGAAATACGCCAATTATACTCTGGGGGTCGGATCCACTGAGTTTATCGTAAGAAGCGGCGCTATGTCTTCAAGAATCTCCCAGCTTAATGTCATTGATATTTTATACGCGGCCTATATTAACCGGAACTACGAACAATGCATGAAGAAATTTGTAAAAAATTACATTGAAAAAGAAAATGAATTACAGAATGAGAGGTAACAATTTTGTTGGATTTAACAACACTTACAACAGAAAGCCGAAACAAAGAAACCATGAATCTTGATGAGATGAGCCCCCTGGAAATCGCCCGGGTTATGAACCAGGAAGACGAGCAGGCTGTTCTGGCTGTCAGAAAAGTGCTTCCCCAGATTGCCACTGCCATCTCCTGGGCTACGGAAAGCCTGAAAGCAGGCGGAAGAATCATTTATCTGGGAGCGGGAACCAGCGGCCGATTGGGCGTACTGGACGCTGCGGAATGTCCGCCTACCTTCGGAGTATCGCCGGATATGGTAGTGGGAATGATTGCCGGAGGCGAAGGAGCTTTTATTAAGGCCAGAGAAGGCGTAGAGGACAGTAAAACTCTTGGGGCAGAGGATCTGAAAAGCAAGAATCTCACAGAGAAAGATATTGTCATTGGTTTGGCGGCCAGCGGCCGGACGCCCTATGTCATTTACGGCCTTCAGTATGCCAAAAGCATAGGCTGCAGGACTGTGGCTATTGTATGCAACCTGCATTCCCCTCTGAGCCGAACTGCTGATTTGGCTATTGAACCGGTTCCCGGACCTGAGGTATTGACCGGATCCACACGTTTGAAGGCCGGAACGGTTCAAAAACAGATTTTAAATATGATTTCTACGGGCAGCATGGTAGGAATCGGAAAAGTGTACCAGAATCTTATGGTAGACGTCCAACAGACTAATGAAAAATTAAAAGTCCGTGCCCAAAATATCGTTATGGATGTTACAGACTGTTCCAGGGAGAGAGCTGCAGAGGCCTTGGAAGCCTCCGACGGTAAAGTAAAGACAGCCATTGTCATGATTTTAAAGGGCTGCACATCTCAGGAGGCGGGAGAGCAGTTAGAGAAGGCCGGCGGACATATCCGGCAGGCAATCCGGACAGAAGCATTTGCCGAAATTTCTTGACAGAAGGTTTAGGAAGGAGAAGGACTAATGAAAGAACGTGGAAACGCGGAACTTGCGAAGCAGATTATCGATCTTTCCGGAGGAAATGAAAATATCACGCTGATCACCAACTGCATGACCAGGGTGAGACTGGAAGTAAAGGATATGGATCTGGTAGCCATAGAAAAACTGAAAGCCCTGAAAGGAGTGTTTGGGGTTTACGTAGACGCTCAGGTACAGGTGGTGGTCGGACCGGGTACTGCAAAAAAGGTAGCGGAAGAGGCAAAGGAAATTTGGAACGGAGGCGGCGCTGCCGTTTCGGCGTCCAAGTCCCATCAGGCGGATAAAGAGAAGGCAAAAGAAATTGCCGCGAAAAACAAACAGGCCATAAAAGAAAAACAGAAGGTCAGCAAAGTCCAGCTTGCTTTAAAGACCATCAGCAACGTATTTATTCCCCTTTCCGCAGCCCTCATTGCCAGCGGTCTTCTGGCGGGCCTTCAGTCTCTTGTAGTGACTATGGTGGACAGCGGAACCATTGCCAATACTGTGACAATACAGCAGTTTATTAACCTTCTGCGGGTTATGAAGGCCGGAGTGCTCTCTTACCTGGTGATTCATGTAGGCGTAAACGCTGCCAGGGAATTTAAGACCGATATTGGGCTGGGAGGCGCTTTGGGCGCAACGGTTTTGCTGACAGGAATGACAACAGACGCACCGCTGGTAAACCTGCTGACGGGCGAAGCGTTAAAGTCCGGACAAGGCGGCGTTATCGGCGTTGTGGCGGCTGTATGGATTCTCTCTAAAATCCATAAGAAGGTCAGCCAGATTATGCCTTCGGCTCTGGATTTAGTTCTGACTTCCTTTATTTCTTTTACATTGTCAGGGCTTGTTACAATTTTTGTGATTATGCCTGTGGCCGGCCTGGTCTCAGACGCTCTTCTCATCGGTGTTACGAAGCTGTTGGAAATCGGCGGAGTTGTAGCCGGATTTATCCTGGCGGGCATCTGGCTGCCTATGGTTATGCTGGGCGTTCACCATATTATGACTCCGATTCATATTGAGCTGATTAACCAGACGGGAATGACGACCCTTCTTCCCATTCTTGCTCAGGCCGGAGCCGGACAGGTTGGCGCAGCCTTTGCTATCTGGGTAAAATGCAGGAAAAATAAACCTCTCACTGCCATTGTAAAGGGCGGCCTGCCCTCTGGTATCCTGGGAATCGGGGAACCTCTGATTTACGGCGTTACCCTTCCTTTAGGCAAGCCTTTTATTACAGCTTGTCTGGGCGCAGGCGTAGGCGGAGCCTTTGTAGCGGCCTTTAACGGAGTAGGCGCTACCTCTCAGGCTCTCAGCGGCATATTGATGCTGACGGTTATCGGGGATCAGAAGTGGTATTTATACGGAGCAGGGCTTTTGGTTTCTTACGTATTCGGCTTTATTTTTACGTATCTTTTCGGGATTCCCAAATCTGCGGAACAGGAAGCGGAGACATTGGAAGAGCTGGAAATCCGATAAAAGGAGAGGAATATGACAAAATTTGGAATCACCATTTCACTGACGGAAAAGTCACCGGAAGAACTGATTCGCTATCTGGAGAGAATGAAAGGATTAGAGGCGGGAAGCGTTTTTGCTTCCCTCCAGATCCCCGGAGACAGCGGGGAAGCTCTCAAACGGACGCTTAGTGCCATTGGCCTGCAGATAAAAGACCTGGGACTGGACTTTGTGGTGGACATATCCCCCAGAACATTTCAGAATTTCACTTTAAAGGATTTAAAGGAATTTGGCATTACTGGACTGCGTATTGACAATGGAATGACGGAAAAAGAGATTGCGGACTTATCAAAGGAATTTCAGATTATCCTAAACGCCAGCACCCTGGACGATGCTTTCATGGAAGGACTGAAAGAAAACGGTTTCTCCCAGCCCTTTGAGGCGTGGCACAACTATTATCCCCGAAAAAACACGGGGCTTTGGGAGCGGTTTTTTGCAGAGAGAAATGACTGGCTCAAAAACCATAACGTTAAAACAGGAGCTTTTATCGCCGGTGATAAAGAGATGCGGGGAACAGTCTTTGAAGGCCTTCCGACTCTGGAAAAACACAGGGGCGCTTCTCCCTTTGAGGCTTTTTTGGAGTTAAAGGAGCATTACCAGACAGACACTATTCTTCTGGGGGATTTTGATCTTTCTGAAGGTACGTACTTCCAATTCCTTTCTTTTGCAAAGGACGGCGCTATTCCCCTTCGGGTAGAAAATGTCAGGGAAAAGGCCATTCTCAACACCATTTTCCACAACCGATTTGACATTGCCCGGGATGTGATCCGGGCTGATGAGTTCCGGCGCAGAAATAAAAAAGAATACCTTCCGGACTTATGCTGTGAACGTGTGCCGGGAACCGTAACCATTGATAACCGTCTCTATGGCCGGTACATGGGAGAACTGCAGATCGTTCTTGTCAGTCTTGCCGCCGACGAAAGGGTCAATGTGGCGGCCCAAGTGGCGGAAAAGGATCTTCCTTTGCTGCCTTATATTCAGGAATCCCGTCATGGCTTCTTTTTTTACCGTAAATAGCCTGCCGCCGACGGAGAAAGCATAAGGAGATGGGAAATGGACGATATGCTGATTAAAAACGGGCTGGTGTACGACGGAACCGGAGGGCCTCCCCAAAGGACTGACATTCGGATCCAGGACGGCAGGATTGCAGAGATTGGAAAGAATCTTACAACCCTTTGGGGCGAAAGGCTTTTAGACGCATCGGGTCTGGCCGTTACGCCGGGGTTTGTGGACATTCACCGCCATTTTGATCAAATGCCTTTTCGGGAAAATGATCAGAACTACGGGGAAGTGATGCTGCGCCAGGGAATTACAACAGCCGTTACGGGAAACTGCGGGATCTCAGCGGCTCCCCAGCCGGAGAAGGCACAGATACGGCAGGAAATGAGGGCCTATTACGCCCCCGTTTTAGGAAATTTTGCAGACGGAGACTTCTTTCGCAGTTTTCCGGCCTATCTTAAAGCCTTAGAGAAAGCTTCCCTGCCGGTAAACACGGCTGCGGCTGTGGGAATGGGAGCTGTCCGGATCTGCGTCAACGGCTTTTCCCAGAAAAAGCTGACGAAACATCAGAGGACCCAGTGCAGTCAGATGATAAAAGAGGCCTTGGAAGCCGGGGCCTGCGGAGTTTCCCTGGGACTGATGTATTTGCCGGAATGTTATGAGACTGTGGAGGAACTGGGAGAGATCCTAAAACCTGCGGGGCAGGCGGGAAAAACCGTTACGATCCATATCCGGGGAGAGGGCGACAGCTTAGTAAAAAGCGTTGCCGAGGCCATTGCCATTGGCCGCGCCGCTGGCTGCCGCATGGAGGTCAGCCATTTTAAATCCTGCGGAGCCGGCAATTGGGACAGGGAAATCCATAAAGCCATTTCTCTGATTCAGGAGGCCCGGGAAGAGGGACAGGAGGTTTTCTGCGATTTTTATCCCTATGACTGCGCTTCCACGACCCTGATGTCCCTCCT
Organism: uncultured Clostridium sp.; assembly: GCA_946498245.1. GTDB lineage: Bacteria > Bacillota > Clostridia > Lachnospirales > Lachnospiraceae > UMGS1370. Next base: position 26,811 of record CAMMNN010000042.1, read on the forward strand.
TCCTCCCTCCTTTGTTCAGGGAGATATGGGACAGATGACAGAAAAAATAAAAACCGAACAAGGGCAGCAGGAGCTTCGCCGCCTTCTGGGAGAGACGGATCCCGATTGGGACAACTATATCCTCTCCCTTGGGTGGGATAGGATTACCATTTCTTCGGGAGACAGTAAAGAGTGCGGGCAGTACGTGGGAATGACGATGCCGGAAATCGTGAAAGCATTCCATTACAGCGATGAAGTGGCGGCTCTGTGCGATTTGCTCATAAAGGATAAAGGAAATACGGCCATTGTCCTTCAGAGTATGTGCCGGGAAGATGTGGATACGGTAGCGCGGTTTCCTGATAGCTGCGTCATATCCGACGCAATTTACGCTGATACGGACAACCCCCACCCCCGAATGTACGGCGCCTTCCCCAGAGTGATTGCCGATTTTGTGAAAAAACGAGAGGTTCTTTCTCTGGAAGAAGCCGTATACAAAATGACCCTGCTGCCTGCCTTGCGAATGAATCTGCCGGAAATCGGAGCCGTCAGGAAAGGATTCCGGGCGGATCTGAATGTCTTTGATCCGGAGATTTTTACGGACAAAAGCACGTACCAGGAGGGAAAACGGCTGGCCCAGGGCCTGCGTTGGTGTATCCTCAATGGAAAGATTGCAGTGGAAAATGACAGAGTGCTTTCCCTTAGCTGCGGCAGGCTCATAAAGCTGGCCTGACCGACTGGGGGAGTGGAGATGGACAGCCGCAGAGCGGAAAGGAGACGTTATGAGGGGCAGATATGAATTAAAAAATACGCAAAATCTTGACACGCCGTGTCTGATTTACTATACGGACATTATCCGGGAAAATATTGAGACGATTATCCGCATTGCAGGCACGGCGGATCGCCTCTGGCCCCATGTGAAAACTCACAAATCCCTGGAAGTCATAAAGATTCAGATGCAGTACGGAATCCGGAAATTTAAGGCCGCCACCATAGCAGAGGCGGAGACTGCCGCTGCCGCAGGAGCGGAAAGAGTCCTGCTGGCATATCCCCTGACAGGCCCTGCTCAAAAACGGTTTCTGGATCTGGCGGCGGCCTATCCTGCTGTGACCTTCTACGCCGTAGGCGATGACATGGGGCAGGTTGAGGAATTTTCCGGACTGTGTCTGAAATATGGCCGAAAAATCCCCTTCCTGACTGATGTGGATATGGGAATGAACCGGACAGGGGTTTCCATAGACCGTCTGGAAGAGTTTTGCCGTCTGGCCAGCCGTCAAAAGGGAATTTCTTTTGAAGGCCTTCACTGCTATGACGGAATCCATGATAAAGATACAAAAAAGAGAGACGCGGCCATTCAGGAAGCGGATTTGAAGATTAAGGAGATTATTTCCCGGCTGGCTCAGGACGGTATTTCCTGTAAAACCATAGTGGCAGGAGGCAGCCCCTCCTTCCCTTGCCACGCCCGCTGTACAGACTGGTATCTCTCCCCTGGGACGCTTATCGTCCAGGATGCCGGGTACTATCAGACAGTGCCGGACATTCCCTGTATCCCCGGCGCGGCCCTTTTATGCAGAGTCATCAGCCACCCCGGCCAGGATTTGTTTACCATTGATCTGGGCTATAAAGGAATCGCCGCCGATCCGCCGGGGCAGAGAGGGTATCTTTGGGGAATGGAGGGGGCCGAACCTGTGATGCAGAGCGAAGAGCACTGGGTATTCTGCATGAAAAAAGACGGAAAGCGACCGCCTGTAGGGGCCTGCCTTTACGTGATCCCCACCCATATCTGTCCCACTACGGCCCTGTACCCGGAAATTCTGACAGCGGAAAAGGGAATTGTAACCGGCAGTTGGAAGGTTACTGCCAGAAACCGTAAAATTACGTATTAAAAGGAGAACATCATGAAAGATGTATATAAAGTATTAAAAGAGAAGGGCATTACTCTGCCGACGCCTCCCGCCAAAGGGGGAATTTATACTCCGGTTCAGGAATTTGGAAGCAATTTGCTGTATTGTTCCGGCTGCGGCCCCGATATTGGCGGCGAAAGCAATATTGTAGGAAAATTGGGAAAGGATCTGGACGTGGAAGCGGGACAGAAAGCGGCCTATCAGTGTATGCTGAACCTTTTGGCCAATCTTCACCAAAAGACCGGGGATTTAAATAAAATCAAGCGGTTTGTTAAGGTATTGGCCTTTGTAAACAGCGCTGACGATTTTACCATGCAGCCCCAGGTGGTAAACGGAGGCTCCCGGCTTTTGGCTGATGTGTTTGGAGAAGAGGCAGGCACTCCGGCCCGTTCCGCCATTGGAACCAACTCTCTTCCAGGAGGAATAGCCTGTGAAATCGAGGTGCTGGTAGAATTAAAAGAAGAGTAACGTTTTTGCAGGAAAACGAAATAGACAAAAAGAAGAAAGCACTGACCCTGTCTTGAGTAGTGATAAGGAAGTAAATAGGTGATTGCAGAGCGGCACAGCGGATTGCTATGCCGTTCTGCTTTTTCTCTTTGCCGTTCAACCACTTGGCTATCGCCAGGAAGATTGACTTCCCCGATAAAATTCCAAACAATCTGTACTTTCGTATCGCGGGCATAAAAATCGTTGAACAAGTTGCGAAAGGGGGAAAATCATTGCCGCCTTTGCCGCTGTCCACACCGCCGTTGATTGCGATATACCGAATATCGCGCTCGGCGAAAAACTTTCGGTGTGGTAGCCCGCTTTTAGATAGTCCCGCCCCATGCGGGACATATCCTTGACGATAACCGTTTTAACCTTTCACGACAAGATGAAGCCCGATAACTACACGGAATCATGTGCAGTAAATGCGGCAGATAATGTGGGAAAAGAGAACAAGGGGAAATGCATTATTCGTAACATCAAACGTATCATTGGTGCAAACAGTATTGACATGCCGTACTGCCATCAGTATACTTGAAAAAACAATGTCAAGCCGTAATATACTTAAGGCAGTCAGGATAAGATTATCCTTTTTTCTGCTCAAATAATCTAATACAGATAGCCATAGGTGCGTTTGCAGGCAGCAGCTACCAGCCGTTTCAAGGGAGATGATACAATGAAGACAAAACGAAACTTTTTAGCCTTGATGCTTAGTGTGTGCATGGCCGTGCTGCTGTTGGCCGGATGCGGCTCTGACGAATCGGGAGCGGTACAGTCACAGTCTTCCACGCAGCCTGCCTCTGCAAGTGCCTCGGCGTCTTCTCTTGCCGCTGCGCCGGAGCCGGCAGAACCGGAATCGCCCGCCCAGGGACAAACTGCCACACTGTATGTGGGGACAAGGGAAGTTGGCTTTGCAGAGTATCCCCTGAGTTATGAAGGGGAGTTGACCCCGGAAATTTTAATCCAGGGCATCGCGGATTTGACCGGCTGGGATTTGACGCTGGCCGAAGCTGTGATCACTGGAAAGGGCGGCATGAGCGTGTGCCTGTCTGAAGAATCCTCGCTTTTTGTTGGCCCGCCCAGCCCGCAAAAGGACGAATT
>CAMMNN010000043.1 GCA_946498245.1 uncultured Clostridium sp.
TATAAAATAAGGCTCCGGCGCTCAAATAAAAAGAGCGGGTGATGGGAATCGAACCCACGTATCCAGCTTGGAAGGCTGGTGTTCTACCATTGAACTACACCCGCATATATTGGTTATGAAATTTTACTCGGGGTGACAGGATTCGAACCTGCGGCCTCCTGGTCCCAAACCAGGCGCTCTAGCCAAACTGAGCCACACCCCGTCAAACCCGGTCTATCATCCCGCGCCGCTTTTCTCTACCTCAGCAACGCAAGAGTTATTATATACTATGTTTCCTTTATTGTCAACAATTATTTTTCATTTTTTTGGAACAATTTTAAAAAATTTTAAAATGCAGGATTTTCCGGCTCCGCCAATGCTCAAAGCACGGCTGCGCCGCCGGGAAGAAAGGGCTCTTCCCGGCAAAATAATACACTGGCGAAAGCTTATCTTACACTTTAACGTTCATCTCCGGAGTCCCGTCTTTTTCAGCAAGGCGCGGAACGCTTTCCTTCACCACCCTTTTTCGATATAATTCAGGTTAAAATGGGCTCTTCCGTTCTGATCCAGCTCCATTATCATATAGGACGCCTTTCTGCCTTCCTGCCGGGGATAGGACAGACTGCCCGGATTCAGCACAATCAGGTCATCCTGAACTTCATAGCAGGGACGGTGGGTATGGCCGAACATTACAATGTCCACATTTCGCTCTGACGCCTCGTGTTTAATGCCTTCTGTCCCCAGAGACACATTGTAGTAATGGCCATGGGTCAGCAGCACTCGATATTTGCCGATTTTAATTTCCCGTTCCCGATCCAAAGAGGAAAAGAAATCATTGTTTCCCCTTACCATCTGGATTTCGCATTCCGGGTTCAGCCATTCGGGAATGAATGCCTCGCTTCCCTCTGCATCACCTAAATGGATAAACATATCCAGCGGCTTATATTCCTCAATGACTTGCTTCAGGTTGTCATCCCTCCGGTGGGTATCGCTGACAATTAAAATCTTCATTCTTCTTCTCCTTTGAATAACCTTTTCAGCTCTTCTTTCATTGCTTCTAATGCTTTCCCCCTGTGGCTGATGCGATTTTTTTGCTCCATGGTCAGTTCCGCGCTGGTTACGCCAAACTCCGGCAGATACAAAATCGGATCATAGCCAAAGCCGCCGGTACCGGCGGGCTGTCTGGCAATTAGGCCTTCCATGGTTTCTTCTGTATGAAGAACCCGTCCGTCAGGCAAAACCGCCGCAATATTGCAGACGAACCGGGCCGCCCTCTCCGCGCCCTGGGCGTCCTTTACCCTGTCTATCAGGTTCTGGTTTTTTATTTCATAGGAGGTGTCCTCACCCATATAGCGGGCGGAATAAATCCCCGGTTCACCTCCCAGATAATCGATTACCAATCCGGAATCATCGGCCAGCACAATGCCGCCGGTACAGGCCCACACAGCTTTTGCCTTAATTTCCGCATTTTCTCCGAAGCTTTTTCCGTCTTCAATGATTTGCGGATTGGCATTGGCTTCTTTCATTGACAGGATTTCCATTCCCAAATCAGCCAATATCATGCGGACCTCCCGCATTTTTCCTTCATTTCCCGTGGCAAAAACAATTTTAGGTTTCATTTCTCTGCGCTCCTTGTATACGCTTTCAGGCAGACATTGCATTCCATAGACGTTTCCGCCCTTTGCCATATCTCTCCGTCGCTGCTTAAATAACCATGGCCGTCCCCAATCTCAACAGAGCCTTTGGCGCTGTCCGCCTGATATTCTATGGCAATAGGCTGAGTGCTGCCGGGAGTTGTAAGCTTTATGAAAACGGCAAAATTCTGCCCTTTCTTCAATTTTAGAGGTTCTTCAAAATCTATCGTGTAATAACCGGTATTTTTTACTGTTCCGGAGGCCAGAAAGCGGCGTTCCGGAAACCGCACTGTTTCGGAACTGTTTTCCAGAAGCTCCGTTTCCACTGCCGGTATTCCGTAAATTTCATAAGAGGTTTCCGGTCCTATGGCGTAAAAGCCAACGGCAGCCAAAACCTCGTCTTCCAACGCTTCGTAAATATTGGCGGCATAGGCCGTTTCTTTCCCGTAACCAGCCTGACCGGACCAGCCGCACAGATCGCTTTGGTAAATCCTGCTGTAATTTTCCGGCCCGTCTATCCGGGTATAGGATAAATTGGTTTGGCCGATGTTGGTATCGTAGTAAGAAACGTAAAAATACCCGGCCTTTCCAAAGGCTTCTCCCCAGCTATTGACACACAGAAAAGCCCCGTCCCCCGGAGGTTCTATGGTAAAAGATTCTTTGGGGAAATTGTCATCCCACCCTACGATAACCGAGTCATGGTTGGGCGGCTCTTCCCCATTATAATAATAGGCGGCTTTCTCCTTCTGATAATACATAGACTCGCTGGACGCGTCTTTTAAAGAAGTATAAAGAGAGCTTTGAACGCCTCCCACTTCTAAAACCGCCCGTTTAATGGCCTCCAAATCGCCTGCCGGCAGAAGCTGCACTTCCTGAAGGTGTTTTACAGCCGTCAGCCCTTTCGGCGATTTCCCATCATCATAAGGATCGGATTCCTCTGTTACCGGGCCCTGCCACGCCAAAAGGTATGCCAGGGACATGGTATAGTCGCCGCCTGCGTTCTGTCCCATATGGAAGCTGTTTTGAATGGACATATGATCCTCGGAAAAATCCCAGTTTTCTTCCGGCAGCAAACTGGATTCCATTGCCGTAAGGGCGGCAAAGGCCCAACAGGTCCCCAGGTTTCCCTGGTCCTCCACTTTTGGCCCGCGGCCTGCCTGACGGTAATCATAGGAAGATGGCAAAACGCTCTCTTCCTTTTCTTCCTCCAGCGCGGCGCCCAACAGGCGGCCGGAATCCTCTGCCGGGTATTTCCGGGCAGGAATGGGTTCTTCTATCTTTGAGTCCGGTATCGTCCTCCCTCCCAAAATCAGGATGGCAAGAAGGCCCAGACAGGCCAGCCCTGCTTTGGGGAGCCGTTTCCCCGGGTGCCGCCGTTTTCGGCCTCTCATGAATTATCTCCCTTTGAGTTCTCCCGCCTGGGTGGTTTGGGTCCTAAAAACTGATAGAAATACGTCTTCATCATTCCGTTATAAATTTTCCGGTTTTTATCCGCTTTGCGGCCGATAGCCTTTTCCGCGTCTCCATAAGCGGTAATCAGGTACATGGACCAGGAATCCAAAGCGGCAAATCTCTGGCCCAGTTCCCGGTACAGATCCGGAAGATTCTTTTTTTCCTCAAGCCTCTCACCGTAGGGGGGATTGGATATGAGGAAGCCGTATTTTTTCGGATGGCTCAGTGCGCTCACCGGTCTTTGCTGAAAATGAATCAGGTGGTCCACCCCTGCTGCCTGGGCGTTAGCCCGTGCCGCCTTTACAATGTCCCCGTCAATATCGTAGCCCTGGATGTCGGTTTCAACGGACTTATCCACTAAATCTCTGGCTTCGTCAAATGCCTCGTACCACAGCTTTGGAGGAATCAGCCCTTCCCAGCTTTCCGCCAGAAAAGAGCGTTCCATGCCGGGAGCGATATTGGCTGCCATCATTGCCGCCTCAATGGGAAAGGTTCCGCTGCCGCAGAAGGGATCCACCAGAATCCGGTCCTTATTCCAGGGTGTCAGCATCAGCAAAGCTGCCGCCAGAGTTTCCGTAATAGGGGCTTTGCTGGTAAGAGTGCGGTATCCTCTCTTATGAAGGGAATCCCCGCTGGTATCGATTCCAATGGTTACTGTATCTTTAAAAAGAAAAACCCTGAGGGGAAAGCTGGCCCCCGTTTCCGGAAACCATTGAAGCCCCCAATGGTCCTTCATTCTCTCCACCATGGCTTTTTTCATAATGGACTGAATATCCGACGGGCTGAAAAGCTTGCTTTTAATGGAGGACGCCTTCGCCACCCAGAATTTCCCGTCTTTTGGCAGATAGTCTTCCCACGGAATGGCTTTTGTGCCCTGAAACAGCTCTTCAAAGGTTTCTGCATGGAAGCTTCCTACCTTCAGCAAAATCCGTTCCGCTGTCCGCAAAAAGACGTTCCCGCGGCAGATCGCCTCTTCATCTCCAATAAATGTAACTCTTCCGTCTTCCACCTGGGAAACGTCGTATCCCAGATCATAGATCTCTCTTTTTAAAACCGCCTCTAATCCAAAATGACAGGGGGCAATCAATTCTAATGTTTTCAATCTATTGACCTCTCCAGTTCTATCTGCTTTACAACGTCTCCTTCCAGCGTCAGGATAGTAAAGACGTTTCCTTCCAAAAGAGCGTAGGTATTGGGGTTGCCTCCTTTGGGAATGGAAACGGAACCCGGATTTAATACCGTAATTCCTCCCGTTTTTTCTGCTTTCAGAAGGTGGGTGTGGCCGTGAATCAAAATATCTCCCTCCTGCATAGGCGGCAAATGGTCCTGATTGTAAACATGGCCATGGGTAGCGTAAAAAGTCAGCCCGTTAAAAGACAGCAGGGCGTAATCCGCTAAAATCGGAAATTCTAAAACCATCTGATCCACTTCTGTATCGCAGTTGCCCCGAACCGCGTAAATCTGGTTTTTTCGGGCGTTGAGCATTGCAATTACCTGCTTAGGCGCATACTCTTTGGGAAGATCGTTTCTGGGGCCATGGTATAAAATATCTCCCAGGATCACCAGGCGTTCCGCTTTGGAAGCCTCATAGATCTCCAGAAGTTTCTGGCAGTAATAAGCAGAGCCATGAATATCCGATGCAAACAGTATTTTCATATTTTTTCTCCTGATGGATTCATTATTCTTGTTTTATTGTAAAGCCAAGGCCATATCTTGTCAATTAATTCCTTACCATATGGCGGCCTCTGTAATACGCAATTCCGTTGGCCACAGAAAAGGCCGGGATGCCTCTGGCGGCTGCTATTCGGGCCGCCTGGAGGCTGTGTCCTCCTCTGTGGCAGTAAAAAATTACGGGCTGTCTCTCCCCCTCCAGTTCCCCAATCCTCTCGGCCATACAATCATAAGGAATATTTTCCGCCCCTTCCAGATGGCCCAGGCCGTATTCCTCCGGGCTTCTGAGATCAATCAGGCGCATGGGGAGCTTTTTTTCCATTCTATATTCCAATTCTTTTAACGACATCAGCCCCATTCCCATCTGCATTCAACTCCTTTCCTCCTGCTATTATATTCATATTCCGGCGGAATGTATCCTCCTTGTCCTGAATAAAAAGAAAGCCCTGTCCCGGTGAATATTCCGCCGGGGCAGAGCCCTCTTTTTTTGAATGTTTCCGGCAAAAAGCCGGTTCGCTTATAGCGCCGAAGAAGCCTGCAGGCAGGATTCCTTTTTATTCGGCTCTATTTCTATTGTTGTTCTTGCTGCTGTTTCTGCTGCTGTTGTCAGCCTTATCCTTCTGAGAGTTCTGGCTGGAGTTTTCCGCACGGTCACGGCAGTCCTTAGAGGAATTGTCTTCCATATCCCGGTAATTATAGTTGTTTTTCATTGTCATACCTCCTAACTTGTTTTTGTTACAAGGTCAGTATGGCTGTTTTTTGTATTATTTATTCAATAAAAAGGAAAAGCAAAATTTTTACAAATACGTTTTAGAGCCATGGGGCACAAGAATGGCGGCTGCAGTCTTCTTTGCCGCAGCCGCCACTCTGTTATCCTTAAACCTTTTTGTTCTTATAAGCTTTTAATTACCCAGTACATTGACAATTTTCACCGGAGTTCTGTAATTCCAGGGAGAAGTCTTTACCCCGGTCCGTTCAGTGGAAGCGTGTATAATCTGTCCGTTTCCTATGTACATTCCCACGTGGTTAATGGAACGGCTGCTTCCGTAAAAAATCAAATCTCCAGGCTGCATCTGATCCGCGCTTACCGGAATGCCAGCATTAGCCTGAGCGCCGGAAGATCTGGGAATGGTGATTCCCGCTCCATTCTGCATTACGTAGCGGGTAAAGCCGGAGCAGTCTACCCCGGTCAATGGATTAGTTCCGCCGTACCGGTACTGGCATCCTAAAAACTGCATGGCGTAGTTTACTACATACTGCCTTTTATTGGCTGCCGCCTGAGCCGCTTCTTTCTGAGACGCCTCTTCTCTGGCCAGGGCCAGATTCTCACCGGCTTTCTGAGCGGCTGTTTCCAGTTCCTCCGCCTCCGCTTTCTCCACGCTTGCGTCCTCGTAAGATAAAAGGTAGCCTTCCTCATCGCCAACCTGTACCTTCAGCCATCCGTCTTCTGACTTTTCCAATAAGGGGAACTCGTCATCCCTGTCCGCTTCCAGCATAACTTCCTGGCCGTCTGCGTCCGTACTGATCTGGACAGAATCCGCTGTTACCTTTACCAGATACTGTCCGGCCTCCAGCCCGGGACCATGCTGCAGCAAAGATGCGTTCTGAATCGTCGCCGCCGAAGCTGCCGCAGGAGTCGCGGCAATTACGGTACAGAAGGCAAAAAAGCCTGTGAGTTGTTTCCATCTATATTTCATACAATACGCTCCTAAAGATTACATTTTCATTTTTAAATGTTACATAATTGTTACATTTATTACGAGCGTATTGTAACTCTTTTTATCTTTTATGTCAAGTTCTTTTTCCAATACGAAACTTGCTTCTAAATCTCCCTTCTCAGCCTTCCTGACGGAATTGGCTCTGGTAAAGCTGGTAATAAGCGCCTTTTTTCCTCATCAGCTCCTGATGGTTCCCTTCTTCCAAAATAGTTCCTTTATCAATGACAAAAATCCTGTCCGCCCGACGTATGGTAGACAGACGGTGGGCTACTACAAAGGCGGTTCTTCCCGCCAGAAGGTGTTCGATGCCTTCCTGGACCAGACGTTCCGTATGGGTATCAATACTGGAAGTGGCTTCATCTAATATCAGAATCCGGGGATCCGAAACCATGGTCCGGGCAAATGCCAGAAGCTGCCTCTGGCCAATGGAAAGGCCGCTTCCCCTTTCGCTGATCCAGGTATCGTACCCCTTTTCCAGCTTCATAATAAATTCATGGGCGTTTACCGCTTTGGCCGCTTCTACAATTTCCTCGTCGGAAGCCTCCAGCCTGCCGTAGCGGATATTGTCCCTAATGGTTCCCGTAAAAAGGAAGTTGTCCTGAGTCATAATCCCCATCTGCCTTCTCAGGCTTTCTATGGTAACCTCCCCAATGGAGTGATCGTCCAGGAGAATATCGCCTTTTGTCACCTCATAGAAACGCCCTATCAGATTGACAATGGTGGTTTTTCCTGCTCCTGTGGGGCCTACCAGGGCGATAGTCTCCCCCGGCTTCACCGTAAAGCTTACATTCTCTAAAACAAGCCGATCCGGCTCGTCCTGATAAGCGAAGCTCACGTGGCGAAACTCCACCTTGCCCCGGAGCTCCGGCAGTGTTTTAGCCCCATAGCGGTCCGTAATCTCCGCCGGGGTATCCAGGATTTCAAAAACCCGTTCCGCTGCCGACAGGTTGGTGGTGAGCTTATTGTAAAAATTGGCCAGGTTGCGGATAGGCGTCCAAAACATGGACAGATATGTGGAGAATGCCAGGTACGTCCCGATTTCCACCTGATCTCTCCCTAAAATCCGGATTCCGATAAAGTACAGAAAAAAGGCCCCCAATCCCCATGTAATTTCTACTACCGGGCCAAACCCGTCGGCGTAGCGGACCGCCTGACAGAAGGTGTCCCTGTGTTGATCCGCCATCTCATAAAAATCCCTGCGGCTCTCTTCCTCCGCCGCAAAGCTCTGAATAATCCGGATACCGGAGAAATCCTCATGAATAAAAGCATTGAGATTAGAGGTTTTCTTCCGGAAAAGCTGCCACATGGGGTATGCTTTAGACTGGATCAGGAACATTCCGCCAGCCAAAACAGGCAAAGTTACGAAAGCGGCCATAGCCAGATACACGTTTTTCACTGCCATAATAACCGCTACTCCCGCCACTGTCAGCAAATCTGGAATCAGCTTGGTAACGCTGTCAGATACCACTTCCTTCAGAGCATTGACGTCTCCTATCAAACGTGCCAGAATCTTTCCCGTAGGCCGGCTGTCAAAAAAATGAAGGCTCATGGTCTGGAGATGGGTGTACAGCTCCTGGCGTATAGTCATAAGCACCTGATTGGACAGCCGCGCCATAATCAGCATTCGCAGGCGGCTGCCCCAGGCGTAAACCAGCAGAAGGATCAGAGCGCCAGCTCCTAATTTCAAAAGGCCGGGAATGTCTTTTTCCGCAACGCAGCGGTTTACCGCCCACTCCATCAGCAGCGGCCAGACCATGTTAATGGACAGGGTCACCGCCAAAATGCCGCCTACCGCCGCCAGTTCTTTTTTGCTGGCAAGAAGATAGGAAAACAAGCGGATAACCATATCTTTTTTCCGGACTTTTCCCTGCTCTTCGTCCTGCCGTATGGAATTTACCGCCATGGCTCGTCCTCCTCTCCGTACTGTACTTTCCAGGTTTCGTAGTACCGTCCTTTTTTCGCCATCAAAGTTTCATGGCTGCCTCTCTCGGCAATTTCCCCGTTCTCTATAATAATGATCTCATCGGCATGGCGCACGGATGAAATGCGGTGGCCAATAATAATCCGCGTACAGCCCTGCACCTGCCCCAGTTTTTCCTGGATCTCCTTCTCAGTTTCCATATCCAGAGCCGAAGTGGCGTCGTCCAAAACAAGGATGGGGGCCTTTTTTGCCAACGCCCGTGCTATGCTGATGCGCTGCTTCTGTCCTCCTGACAGACCCACGCCTCGTTCTCCCACTACGGTTTCATAGCCTGCCCCCAACTGGCGGATAAAGGGATGTGCGCAGGCGGTTTCCGCCGCCCAATAAACGGTTTCCGCCTCGATTTCGCCTTTCTGGCCCGTTTCAATATTCCGCGCCACCGTATCGGAGAACAGAAAAACATCCTGCATCACCACTGCCATAGAGCTCCTGAGCCGGCCAAGGGAGAGCCTTCGAATATCCGTTCCGTCCAGCAAAATCCTTCCCTCCGCCGGATCGTAAAAGCGTTGGAGCAAGTGGATCAGGGAGGATTTTCCCGCTCCGGTCATTCCCATAATTCCCAGGGTCTGCCCCGGCCTGACCACTATATCAATATGAGACAATATCTGCCGTTCACCCAGTTTCAGCCCAACGTTTTCAAAGCGCACTTCTCCCGTAATCTCCTTTAATTCCACAGGATTTTCCGGTTCCTGAATCTCCGCCTTTTCCTGAAAGACTTTCTGGATTTTCCGGCTGGAGGCCGCCGCTGAAGCCAGATCATTACTGAGCCAGCCTACCATCTCCATAGGCCATATAATATAATTGGCATACTCCAAAAAGGCCCCCAGTTCCCCAATGGTCATGGAATCCATAATCACCAGAACGCCGCCGGCCAGCACTACCGCCATAAGAAATCCCTGTCCCACAGCAGAAATCAATGGCTGATAAAAAGCCAGCATTCGGGCCTGCTTCATATTAAGCCGGTAAAACTGCTGGTTTCTTTCACGGAACTTTTTCAGCTCATAATTCTCTCTGGCAAAGGCCTTTACCGTCCTGGCCCCGGCCAGATTTTCCTGGGCCACGGTGTTGAGTCTGGCCGTTTCTTCACTGATTTCTTCGTATACTTCCCCCATCTCCCGCTCCATTCGGATAGCGCAGACGGCAATGACAGGCATAACCGCCAGGGCCAGCAGCGTCAGCAGGGGGCTAATGCGAAGCATACAAAGAAGCACCACTGTACAGTGAATGACACATTCAATGGCCAGCATTCCCACAAACCCCATGGCGTTCCAGATTTTCTCCACGTCGTCTTTTACTCTGGCCATCAGTTCGCCGGTATTATGGCTGTCAAAATATCCCACTGACAACGTCTGAATGTGGTCAAAGAGTTCTTTCCGGATCTTGCAGCCGATATTGGCCCCAACGCAGTCAAAGGTAAATTCCTTGACATATTGGAAAATGGCCCTTCCCAGGCCGATTCCCAAAAGTCCCAGAAGCAGACGGAGCAAAAGCTCCATTCTCCCTCCCACAATGACTTCGTCAATCATGGCCTGAATCAGCCGGGGCGACAGCATATCCAGACCGATGCTGACGCACATGGCCGCAATTGCCATAAGGTAATATCCCCAGTATTTCTTCCCATAGTTCCACAGGTATCCCATACTCACGTTTCCTTTCCCTCTCATTCCATGCCTGTCCTGTTATTATACAGCCTGAGGGCCTTTAAGGCAACGGGGGAAAAAGGCCTCCCAAATCACGAAAAATTCCCATGATTCGGAAGGCCTCAAAGCGCTTCTTAATTTAAATATTTCATATTTTACTTTGTTTCTTTTCCGTCAGCCGGTGAATAAACAGGCCGCTTCTCAGCTTTGGCTCAAACCAGGTGGATTTAGGCGGCATCAGCCGTCCGGCGTCAGCCACGGCCAAAAGCTCTTCCATGGACGTAGGGTACATGGAAAAGGCAATCCGCATATCTTCTCTGGTCCGGCGTTCCAGTTCGCCCAGGCCCCGGATTCCGCCGATAAAGTCAATGCGCTTATCTGCTTTGGGATCTCCGATACCCAAAACGGGTCCCAGAAGGCGATCCTGAAGAATAGACACGTCCAGCCCGTCTACAGGATCCGCAGTTTTCACCTCCGCCTTTGCCGTCAGGCGGTACCAGCAGCCGTCCAAAAGCATTCCCAACTGCCCTTTTTCCGCCGGTTCTACGGCTTCGGCTCCAACGGCCTCGATGTCAAAGCTTTGGCCCGCTTTTTCCAGAAAGGCGTCCCGTTCCAGCCCGTTTAAGTCCTTTACCACCCGGTTATAGGGAAGGATCTTTAATTCATTGGCCGGAAACAGTACGGCCAGAAAATAATTATAGGGCTCTTTTCCGGTATAGGAAGGATTTTCTTCCCGCCGCTTTAACCCTACCTTTACCGCTGAAGCCGCCCGGTGGTGGCCGTCGGCAATGTAAGTGGCCGGAAGGGCTTTAAAAGCCTCCTCTATAGCATCTGTCTCCCTGGCCGCCCAGACCCGGTGGCCGATTCCGTCCTCGGAAACAAAGTCGTAAAGAGGCGCCTGTTTCTTTTCCTCCTCTACCAAATCCGCCAGGGCCTTATCCGGCCGGTACGCCAAAAAAATGGGGCCGGTATGAGCGTCTGTCACATCTACGTGGCGGATCCGATCCTGCTCTTTTTCCGCCCGGGTATTTTCGTGCTTTTTAATCACGCCGTTAATGTAATCGTCAATGGAGCAGCAGGCCACGATTCCCGTCTGGCTGCGGCCCTCCATGGTCAGTTCGTAAAGGTAGTATTTTTCCGTCTGGTCTTCCGTAAAAGTACCGTCTTCAATCCGGGCCTCCAGAAGCTCTCTGGCCTTCTCATAGGCTTCTTCGCCGTACATATCGGCATCTTCCGGAAGCTGGGTTTCCGGCCGGTCAATATTTAGAAATGACAGCGGTTTTCCTTCCACTTCTTTTCTGGCCTCTGCCCTGCTGTACACGTCGTAGGGCAGGGCGGCTACCTGAGCCGCCAGCCCCTTTGCCGGACGGATACAGCAAAATGGTTTTACAATCGCCATATCAGTCCCTTTCTCAGCCTTTTACTACGCGGACTCTTAAAATTCCGTCTACGGCTCTCAGCTTTTCAATGGCTTCTGCCCCCGGTACGCTTTCCAGATCCAAAAGGGTGTATGCAACCTTATCCCGGCTCTTGTTGGTCATATCGGAAATGTTTACATTTTCCGCTGCCATAATACTGGTAATCTGTCCCAGCATATTGGGGATATTTTTGTGAAGAACCGCCACTCTGGCTGCTGTGCGGCAAACGCCCATGTCGCAGGCCGGATAGTTGACGGAGTTCTGGATATTTCCATTCTCCATATAATCCATCATTTCCATTACCGCCATGGTAGCGCAGTTGTCCTCTGCTTCTTCTGTGGAAGCGCCCAGATGGGGAATGACAATGGCATTTTCCATATTGACTACTTTGGTATCCGGGAAATCTGTTACGTATTTTCTTACTTTGCCGGAAGCCAGTCCTTCCGCCATAGCGTCTTCATCGACCAGAGCGTCTCTGGAGAAGTTTAAGAATACGACGCCGTCTTTCATCTTCTCAATGGCGGCCTTGTCAATCATTCCCTTGGTAGTGCTGGTTGCAGGCACATGGATAGTGATGTAATCGCACTCTGCGTAAATAGTGTCTGCGGAGCTGACGGGGCGCACTTCTCTGGAGAGCATCCAGGCGGCGCGGACGGAAATATAGGGATCGTATCCCAGGACTTCCATTCCCAGAGCAGCGGCGGCGTTGGCAATTTCCGCGCCAATAGCGCCCAGGCCGATTACGCCCAGCTTCTTTCCTTTGATTTCCGTCCCGGCAAATTTCTTTTTATTTTTTTCCGTGGACTTTGCAATGGCCTCGTCGTCCTTATTGTCCCGGCACCATGCAATACCGCCCAGAATATCTCTGGCCGACAGCATCATGGCTCCGATTACCAGCTCTTTTACGGCATTGGCGTTGGCTCCCGGCGTATTAAATACCACAATGCCTTTTTCCGCGCATTTATCCAGAGGAATATTGTTTACTCCCGCTCCTGCTCTGGCAATGGCCAGCAGGCTTTCAGGCAGCTCCATATCGTGCATAGCCGCGCTGCGGACCAGGATTCCGTCGGCCTCAGCCAGATTGTCAGTAAGTTGATATGCGTCCGTAAGGAGCGCGGTTCCGTGCTGGGAAATCGCGTTCAGGCAATGGATCTTATTCATAATGGTTTCCTCCCTTTCCCGTACTGCCCTGAGGCAGTTGCCATTTATTAAGTTCAGCCATGTTATTCATGGCTGAACTGCTGCTTTTTATTATTTCTGATGCTTCTTCTCAAAGTCTTCCATAAAGGTTACCAGTTTTTCCACTCCGGCCATAGGCATTGCATTGTAAATGCTGGCTCTCATGCCGCCTACGGTTCTGTGGCCCTTTAAGTTCTCCAGGCCTGCCGCTTTGGCTTCCTTCACGAAGAGGGCGTCCAGATCGCTGTCGCCGGTTACGAAAGGCACGTTCATCAGAGAGCGGTCTTTCTTTTCTACGGTTCCTGTAAACAGCTTGCTCTCATCTAAGAAATCGTAGAGAAGCTTTGCCTTCTTTTCGTTGTATTCCTTCATTGCGCTTAAACCGCCCTGGCGCTTTAACCACTGGAATACCTTGCCGCAGATGTAAATACCGTAAGCCGGCGGGGTGTTGTACAGAGAAGCCGCGTCTGCGTGAGTCTTATAGCGCAGCATGGTAGGCGTTCCCTCCAGAACGTCTTCCGTTATCATGTCTTCCCGGATCACAGCGATTACAACGCCTGCAGGACCTACATTTTTCTGAGCGCCGCCGTAAAGCATGGCGTACTTTTCTACGTCCACCGGTTCAGACAGGAAGCAGGAGGAAATGTCGGCTACCAGGGGTTTGCCCTTGGTGTTAGGCAGTGTTTTAAACTTTGTCCCGTAAATCGTATTATTTTCACAGATATATACGTAATCCGCGTTTTCAGAGATAGGCAGATCGGAGCAATCCGGAATGTAAGAAAACGTTTTGTCCGCACTGGAAGCAACGGCATTGGCCGTACCGAAAAGCTTTGCCTCATTCCAGGCTTTCTTGGCCCACTGTCCGGTAATAATGTAATCCGCCACTTTATTTTTCATAAAGTTCATGGGAACCATGGCGAACTGCTGACTGGCTCCGCCCTGCATAAAGAGAACCTTGTAATTGTCCGGAATCCCCATCAGCTCCCGCAGATCCGCTTCTGCCGTCTGGATGATCTCTTCAAACATTTTGGAACGGTGGCTCATCTCCATTACGGACATACCGCATCCCCGGTAATCCAGCATCTCATCGGCTGCTTCTTTTAACACCTCTTCCGGCAAAACCGCCGGACCTGCTGAAAAGTTGTATACCCTGCTCATAACCATTTCCTCCTCTTTTTTCCTTTTTCTTACTCACTTTATATGGTCAAGCCGGCGTGTGAAACGACCCCATAAACGGCCTGACTTCCTGCCGCCGGCTCAATCTCCATTTTATCAGTCGATTTTCAAATCCACATCATCAAATACGTCCGATATAGGCGCTCCCGGAGAAACCATGGGGAATACCTTATCGTCGCAGGCGATCTGGCAGTCAATAAGCACCGGAATATTTAATTCCATGGCCTCTCTCAGTACGGGTTCAAAATCGTCCATTCTTTCAACCCTGTAGGCCTTCGCACCCATGGCCTCCGCCAGCTTCACAAAATCAACCTGATCATTGAGTACTGTATGTGAATATCTCTTTCCGTAGAACAGATCCTGCCACTGGCGAACCATTCCCAGCACATGATTGTTCATAATGACTTCAATAATGGGAATATTGTACCGGGTAGCCGTAGCCAGTTCGTTCATATTCATACGGAAGCAGCCGTCTCCGGCAATATTGATGACAGTTTTGTCCCTGCGTCCTAATTTGGCTCCAATAGCCGCCCCCAGGCCGTAGCCCATGGTTCCCAGTCCGCCGGAAGTAATGAGAGTGCGGGGAGCTTTGTATTTATAATACTGGGCCGCCCACATCTGGTTCTGCCCTACTTCCGTTGTGATAATGGCGTCGCCTTCTGTAATTTCATAGATCTTTTCCATAATGAAAGGACCTGTAAGCTGGTTTTTATTGTAGCGCAGGGGATACATATCCTTGAGGCGCTCAATGTGCATGATCCATTCGTCATGGTTCATGGGATCCAGACGGGCGTTCAGCTTACGGAGCACCACCTTAGCATCCCCTACAATGTGGGCGTAGGTCTGGATATTTTTATTGATTTCCGCCGGATCCACATCAATCTGGAGAATTTTGGCGTTAGGCGCGAATTTTGCCGTATTGCCCGTAACCCGGTCGCTGAATCTGGCTCCAACGGCAATCAGCAGATCGCACTCCGTAAAGCCTAAATCCGACGCTTTGGTTCCGTGCATTCCCACCATACCGGTATAGAGCTCATCTCTGCCGTCAAAAGCGCCTTTTCCCATAAGGCTGTCGGCTACGGGAGCCTGGATCTTTTTGGCAAAGGCCCTGAGTTCTTCCGAAGCTCCGGAAATTACGGCCCCGCCGCCTACAAAGATAAAAGGCTTCTGGGATTTGCGGATCAGCTCAACCGCCTGATCCATGGCCTCTTCCGTAATGGTATCGGTCTGAGGCTCAATGGGCTGGGGCTCTTCGTATTCGTATTCATACTCCGCCCCTGTAACGTCTTTGGTAATATCCACCAGGACCGGTCCCGGACGGCCGGAACGGGCGATGGCAAAGGCCCGCCGCATTACGGAAGCAAGGCGGCTGATGTCCTTTACAATAAAATTATATTTTGTAATCGGCATGGTTACGCCGGAAATATCTACTTCCTGGAAACTGTCTTTTCCCAAAAGGCTGACGCCTACGTTGCAGGTAATGGCCACAACCGGAACGGAATCCATGTAAGCCGTGGCAATGCCCGTAACCAGATTGGTGGCTCCGGGACCGGAAGTCGCCAGACACACGCCGACTTTTCCCGTAGCCCTGGCATAGCCGTCCGCCGCGTGGGAAGCTCCCTGCTCATGGGAGGTGAGGATATGGGTAATTTCGTCCTGATGCTTATACAGCGCATCATATATATTTAAAATCGCGCCGCCGGGATAACCGAATACCGTATCCACTCCCTGTTCTTTTAAACACTCTATTACAATCTCTGCCCCTGTTAATTTACTCATTAACTGCTCCCCTTCCTGGTTTATTTTGATTTTAATATTGCTCCCTTATCCGCTGAGGTGACAAGGCTGGCGTACCGCGCCAAATATCCTGTGGTCACCTGGGGAGTCCTGGGCTGCCATTTTGCTTTTCTGGCCTCCAGTTCTTCATCAGACACCAGCACATTAATCTGGTGATTGTCAATATCAATAGAAATTGTGTCGCCCTCTTCCACCAGGGCAATGGGGCCTCCCACTGCTGCTTCCGGGGAAACGTGGCCAATGGACGCCCCTCTGGAAGCTCCTGAGAACCGTCCGTCTGTAATCAGGGCCACAGTAGAGCCCAGACCCATTCCGGCAATAGCGGAGGTGGGATTTAGCATCTCTCTCATGCCGGGGCCGCCTTTGGGGCCTTCATAGCGAATTACCACCACATCTCCGGCCACAATCTTTCCGCCCTTAATAGCGGCGATGGCGTCCTCTTCACAGTCAAATACTCTGGCAGGGCCCTGATGCTTTAACATCTCCGGCGCTACGGCGGAGCGTTTTACTACGCAGGAATCCGGAGCCAGGTTTCCTCTTAAAATGGCAATGCCGCCGGTCTTGCTGTAGGGATTTTCCACCGGGCGGATTACTTCCGGATTGCGGTTTACGCAGCCCTCGATATTTTCTCCTACGGTTTTTCCCGTCACGGTCATGCAGTCCAAATTCAAAAGTCCCAGCTTGCTGATTTCATTCATAACCGCGTAAATGCCCCCGGCTTCGTTTAAATCTTCCATATAAGTGGGGCCCGCCGGCGCCAGATGGCACAGGTTGGGGGTCTTAGCGCTGATCTCATTGGCAATGTCTACATTTAATTCCACGCCGGCTTCATGGGCGATAGCCGGAAGGTGGAGCATACTGTTGGTAGAGCAGCCCAGGGCCATATCCATGGTCAGGGCGTTGCGGAAAGCGGCTTCCGTCATAATATCTCTGGGGCGGATATTTTTCCGGTACATTTCCATAACAGCCATGCCGGCGTGTTTTGCCAGCTTAATTCTCTCAGAATATACTGCCGGAATGGTTCCGTTTCCCCGAAGTCCCATTCCCAACACTTCTGTCAGGCAGTTCATGCTGTTTGCCGTATACATACCGGAGCAGGAACCGCAGGTAGGGCAGGCCTTCTCTTCAAATTCCTTCACGTCTTCTTCCGTCATAGTTCCCGCCGCATAGGATCCCACGGCTTCAAACATACTGGAAAGACTGCGTTTTTCCCCTTTCACCCGTCCGGCCAACATGGGGCCGCCGCTGACAAAGACAGTGGGGACATTGATTCTGGCGGCTGCCATTAAAAGTCCCGGCACGTTTTTATCACAGTTGGGAACCATAACCAAAGCGTCAAACTGGTGGGCCAGGGCCATACATTCTGTGGAATCGGCAATCAAATCCCTGGTTACCAGAGAGTATTTCATTCCCACGTGGCCCATAGCGATACCGTCGCAGACCGCAATAGCCGGAAATACAATGGGGGTTCCGCCGGCCATGGCTACGCCTAATTTAACGGCATTGACAATTTTATCCAGATTCATATGGCCCGGAACAATCTCATTATAGGAACTGACAATTCCCACTAAAGGTTTGCTTAATTCTTCCCGGGTCATACCCAGGGCATTAAACAGGGAACGGTGGGGCGCCTGCTGCATCCCCGTTTTCACTGCATCGCTTTTCATTTTCCTACCTCCTGTATTCCCTCTGCTATTAAATCTCCCATCCGGGCAGTTCCGACTTCTTTGCAGCCCTCTGACATAATATCGCAGGTGCGCCAGCCCTGGGTCAAAACATTCTGAACCGACTGTTCCACCGCCTCTGCTTCTTTATCCAAATCAAAGGAATAGCGCAGCATCATAGCCGCTGACAGAATGGTTGCGATGGGATTTGCAATATCTTTTCCGGCAATGTCGGGAGCGGAACCGTGGCTGGGCTCATACATACCGAATTTTCCTTCATTTAAGCTGGCGGAAGACAACATTCCGATGGAGCCTGTAATCATGCTGGCCTCGTCGGACAAAATATCTCCGAACATATTCTCTGTCAGAATCACGTCAAACTGGCCGGGATTCATAACAAGCTGCATCGCGCAGTTGTCTACCAGCATATGGGAGAGAGTCACTTCCGGATAATCCTTGGCCACGTCCTCTACCACCTTTCTCCAAAGCCTGGAGGAGTCCAGGACATTGGCCTTGTCGACGCTGGTAACCTTTTTGCGGCGCTTCATAGCGATGTCAAAGGCCTTTACCGCAATGCGGCGAATTTCTTTTTCATTGTAAGTCAGAGTATCTACGGCAGTCATAACGCCGTCAATTTCTTTTGTATAACGCTCTCCAAAATAAAGGCCGCCTGTCAGTTCCCTCATAATGACCATGTCAAAGCCGTCCCCGATAATTTCCTTTTTCAGCGGGCAGGCGTCGGCCAGTTCTTTGTAAAGATAAGCGGGACGGATATTGGCAAACAGGTTTAACCCCTTGCGTATCGCCAGAAGCCCCGCCTCCGGCCTTAAATTCGGCGCCACCTGATACCAGCGGGAATTTCCTACGTCTCCGCCGACGGCTCCCAAAAGAACCGCGTCGCTGGCCTTAGCCGTTTCCAGGGCCTCGTCAGTCAGGGGAACGCCGTAAGCGTCAATGGAGCAGCCTCCCATAAGAACCTCTGTATAATGAAAGGTGTGCCCGTATACCTGCCCCACCTTGTCTAATACTTTTCTGGCTTCCCTGACAATTTCCGGCCCAATGCCGTCGCCGGGAATCAGCGCAACTTTATATTCCATAATTGTCTCCTCCACATTTTCTGTCACATTATCTGTATAAGCCCTATTTTCTGTCAATTTTCTCGCTTATACGTTTCTTTTCATAATACCTCATTTATGCGCCAGTTTCAACCGTTCCAGGCCCTTTTATGGCATTTTTCCATATAAAAAATTGGAATTGTTCTCATAATCCCCGGTTATATAGATAAAAAGTGTGCCTCGTACCGCTTTTACCATTTCATAGGATTTTTTCCTATGAAATGGTAAAAGCGCCGTCCCACCGCCTGCTATAACGGTTAAACGACGCCTTCCTGCGTTTCTACAATACGCTGACTATTTTATACGGTTTGCGGTAATCCCAATTGGAAATTTTTACTCCCGTTTTTTCTGTGGAAGCGTGGACTACCTGATCATTTCCTATGTACAGGGCAACGTGATTGATTCTGCCTCCGCTGCTGTAAAATATCAAATCTCCCGGCCTCCTGTTTTCGGGGGACACTTCCCTCCCCTGAGCCGCCTGACTGCCGGAGGAACGGTTTAACCGCACTCCTGCTCCATTTTCCATAACATACTTTGTAAACCCGGAACAGTCCACGCCTGTGCGGGGATCATTTCCTCCGTATACATAGCGACTTCCTACAAACTCCAGGGCGTATTCTACCACCTGATTTCGCGCAGCGGCGCTTTTATCTACAGTTTGTACCGTAGTTTCCAAAACAGAGGCCCCGTCGGAGAGCTTCACATAGCCCTTGCCGGCATCTGTCTCCACCAAAATCCATCCCTGAGCCGGATAGCCCAAAATAGAAAAGGATTCTCCTCTCCTGGCCTGCTTCACTGCCGGAGCTTTTATATTGGCGCTTTTGTAAACAGTCACCTCCGGTCCGTCGATTCGGCAGACATAGCCCACTGTGGTGTACACACTGGCTTCCTTTTGGGGATTTGCCTCCTGCTTTGGCGCGGCATAGGCTGTTATCACAGCGCTGTTCCCGCCCAGGGAAGAAAGGGGCAGGGCTCCCGGAAAGAATACCGCCGCCAGAAGTCCCAAAACCGCCCCTTTTATGGCGCGGGAGCCTGCGGAGTTTTTCTTAAATATAGCTCTTTGAATATGCAGATAGTTCATGAAAACAATTCTCCTGTTTCTTTCACTTTGTAACAAATATTACACAAATGTTAAATTTGTTACATTTCTGAGTATACTGGAAATTTGGAAAAATGTCAAGAGAGAGCAAAACTTCCAATGAGGTCACTCAAAAAATTATCCCATCAATACATAAAATTATCGAAAGTTGTTTGTATTAATATTTAATCCTTTCAATATATTCCAATAAGTTTATTTTTTCGACCGTTTTTATTATACTTTTTCCTTTTTTTGGATTATACTGAGTATGTTTACCCATTTTCAAGAAAGGAGAGTTGCCATGAACGCTATTTTAGACCCCACGACACCAGCTTGTACTGATGAAGCCGCCGGACTAGAGGCATTTTACCAATATCTGGTCTGCCGCAATATGGCCCCTAACACCATTTGCGTCTACCTCTATGCCATCCGGCAGTTTTACAGTCTCTTTCACAGCCTGACCCCCGCTAACCTTCAGCTTTACAAACTCTACCTTCTGGAACATTACAAAGCCCAGACCGTCAATCTGCGGATCCGCGCCGCCAATTGTTACCTGGAATACAAGGGAATGACCGGCTGCCGCCTCACTATGATTCGGATCCAGCAGAAAACTTATCTGGACCGGATTATCAGTGAGGCGGATTATGAGTACCTAAAGGCCTGTCTAAAGCGAGACGGCAAGCATTTGTATTATTTTGCGATCCGCTATATGGCCACTACAGGAGTCCGGGTAAGCGAGCTCCTCCAATTGGAAACCCAGGACGTAGTCCAGGGATATAAGGATATTTATTCTAAGGATCGGAAAAGCCGCAGAATCTATATCCCTTCCGGCCTCCGGGCCGACACCCTTCTCTGGCTTTTGCGGGAGGATCGGCCCCAGGGCCCGCTGTTTTTAAACCGGTACGGCCAGAGAATATCCCCTTCCGGCATCCGCGGCCAGCTAAAAAAGTTTGCCATACGCTATGGCATGGACGAAGACGTTGTTTATCCTCACTCTTTCCGCCACCGTTTTGCCAAAAGCTTTCTGGAACACGGAGGCGATATTGCTTTCCTCTCGGATCTTCTGGGCCATGAAAGCATTGAAACCACCCGCATTTATTTAAGGCGCTCCAGCAGCGAGCAGGCCCGCCTTGTAAATGAAATCGTAGATTGGTAGGAGGTGGGCTATGGACTTTCAGGAATGTATTGAACTGTTTCTTGATGATTTAAAAAAGAATGGAAGTTCTTCCAACACCATTATTGCCTACCGTTCCACCCTAAACCAGTTTTTCTCCATGTACCCCTCTGTTTCCGTAGTCTTTCTCAGAGAATACAGGGAGCGGCTTTTAAAGCAGTACCGTTCCTCTACCGTAAATGCCAAAATCAGTGCCTTAAACCGTTTTTTAGTTTTTCTGGGCCAATGGGAGGAAGATCATAGTGATGAAACGGAATCTCAGAAAGCAGGGGCCTCCTTTCCTTATCCGGAATTTGATTCCCTGCCTTCTTCCTACCGCCTTCTGTCTGTCCGGCATCAGCAGAAAACCTATCTGGACACCGTTATTTCCGAAGAAGACTATGAGCATTTAAAGACCAGTCTGTGGAATGACGGGGACATTACATGGTTTTTTCTGGTTCATTTTCTGGGCTCTACGGGAGTACGGGTGGGGGAGCTGATCCAAATCAAAATCGAACACCTGCGCCTGGGCTATATGGACATCTACTCCAAAGGAGGAAAAGTACGCCGCATTTATTTTCCCGAACACTTGTGCCGCAAAGCCCTTTCCTGGTACACAAAAGCGGGGAAAAAAAGCGGCTTTCTCTTTACTAATAAGAAAGGAAAGCCCTTTACTCCCCGTTGGATTAATACCCGTTTAAAATATCTGGCTGTCCGTTACCACATCAATCCCGATACTGTCTACCCTCATTCCTTCCGTCACCGTTTTGCCAAAAACTTTCTGAAAAAATCCAATGACATTGCTCTGCTGGCCGATCTTCTGGGCCATGAAAGCATTGAAACTACCCGTATCTATCTGACGAAATCCAGTCTGGAGCAGCGTCAGGTCATTGACAGTATCGTTACATGGTAACCATTGACAAAAAGGATCAAGCCGCCGGCAGATGAGAACTCCTCTGCCGGCGGCCTGTTTCGTTATTATCGTATAAAAAGCTGTGTCCAGTAATTCACTCCGGATGCGCTCTTGTAATAGCCGACTCCAATGGAAGTGTAACTGCTGTTTAAGATGTTGGCTCTGTGGCCGCTGCTGTTCATCCATCCCTCCATAACCTGCTGGGGAGAGCTCTGGCCGTAGGCGATATTTTCGCCTGCTCCCATAAAGCTTGCTCCTGCTTCTGTCAGGGCTGTGGTAAAACTCCTTCCGTCAGGACGGGTATGGGAGAAGGAAGACTGCAGCTCTATTGCCCTGGTCTGGGCCGCAGATACAGCCGCTGTGTTTACGCTTAACGGCGCAAGTCCTGCTTTAGCCCGTTCTTCGTTGACCAGCTTTACTACCTCCTGTGCAAAAGCGCTCATAGCAGCGTCGTTTTCCGGCTGATCCGGAGTGGTGTCGCCGGAACCGGCGTCTCCTCCCGGCTGCCACTGATCCGGCGCCCCTGTTCCTGGAATCGTAATGCCAGGAAGGCCCGTTTCAGGAAGGGTGATTCCCGGAATGGTTATGCCGGGAAAGGTAATCCCCGGCAGTCCGGTGATACAGTCATTTCCATTTAAGCTGCCTCCTACAACCATTACCTTTCCTCCGGGAATCTGATATGTATTAACGGCAGCGTAAGCCGCTGTCGGAAACATTCCTGCAGCCGTCGCCGCAATAGCGGCAGTCAGTGCAAACAGTGATAATTTCTTCATGGTATTTTCCTCCTGTTGTTTCAAAAATGTTACATTTATGTTACAAAAGTATAATACCATAAAATCACTGGAATCCAACAGGGAATCCCTGGAAATCAATTTCCTACTGTTACAGCTTCTGCCAGAAATGGCGGCTGCTACTGGTTATCCGCCTGGACTTCGTTAATTCCGTCAATTAACAGCTCTGCCAGTTCCATGGGATCGGTGTTGTCATAGCTCATGGACTCAAATACTTCGAAATACAAACCTGTTTTCTCTTTCAATTTTACGTCCTCAAAATACGGATCCAGGGCAAAGCCGGCATTTTCCATGGCTGCGGCGTTGCTGGTAAAGGTCAGGTCATTTTCAAACATTCCCTCTTCCTCTAAAAGCGTCTTGGCGCTTTCGTTAGACGGAATACCTCTTTCCGTTCCCAGCAGCTTAACGGCTTCCGGATCGCTTTGCAGGAACTCAATGAGCATTGCAGCCTCCTTAGGATGCTGGGAATTGGCGCTGACAGCCCATGACATGGCAATTTTGGTGGTAGCTGTTTTGGTGTCGCCGTAGTCGTAAGGATAACCGCCCATGACCATCTCCTGCTCCCCTTCCAGGGCATTGGCAAATTTGGCCTGAGAGGAATCCCATTCATAGAAGCCTGCGTATTTTCCATTCATCCAGTTGACGTTTTTGTCCATGGTATCGGCGCCGTCGCTAGTCAGCTTCTGCTGGCTGGGGAATACGTGACTGTCTTCCAGCATACGGATAAAGGCAATGCCGTCAGCCACTTCTTCCTGGGTAAAGTTTACCTGACCGTTTTCAATCCATTGCTTATCGTATTTCTGCTGCAGGTAATACACCATAATCAGCATCTGCTCATAGGGTGTCAGCGCCATGGGATAGTAGTCCTCTCCCAGCTTTTCCTGGAAAACAGTTCCTGCCTCAATCATATCTGCAAAAGAGTCCGGCACTTCCAGACCTGCCTTTTCAAAGGTAGTCTTATTCCAGTAAAAGACCTTTCCTGTGGTGGAAATGGGAATCCCCTGAAGCTTTCCTTCCATGGTCATTTCTTCCAAAAGACTTTCCGGATATTGGGTCAGGTCAATGACGTCAGAATACTGGTTCAAATCCGCGAAGCCGTTGCCGTCTTTGGAAAACTCGTAAATCCAGTTCCAGTTAATCTGCATTACGTCGGGCTCCGTCTTTCCGGCCATCTGGACGGACAACTGCTCCAGCCAGCCTCCCCATGCTCCGTACTGAGGTTCCACTTTAATATTAGGATACTTTTCTTCAAAGAGTTTCAGTGCTTCCAGCGTTGCCTCATGGCGGCTGTCGCCGCCCCACCAGCTAATAGACAGTACAATGTCTTCACCGCTTTCTGATGCCTCAGTGTTCTCCGCCTGGGAGCTGCCGTCTCCCGTCTGAGAAGCCTCTTCTCCGCCTGTGATTTCCTGGTTCCCCCCTGCCGCCGGAGTCGTTTCCTGCGCCTGTCCTCCGCAGGCCCACAGCCCCAGAACCATAGAAGCGGCCAATACCAATGCTGCAATTCTTTTTTTCTTCATTTTCAATCCCTCTCCTTTTTTGTTATCTTACAACCCCTGCTCCGCCTGAAGCGCTTCTGTCAGCGCCATCATGCACAGAGACTGGCCATAGGCCATGGGCGCGATTACAATATCTTTATAGTGCTTTTTGCTCCTGCCTACAGGGGTTCCTGCAGACACCTGCATTACCGTGCCGTCTCCCCGGATATTTTTCATGATTCCTTCCAGTCCCTTTTGAGCCGTTTCTTTGTACTCCTCCCCCAGAATGCCCAGACGGATTCCTTTTAAAATTCCATACAAAATGGCAGCGGAACCGGAGGTTTCCTCATAACTTTTTTTATCGTCCAGGACGGTATGCCAAAGGCCGCTTTCACTCTGCAGCTCTTTTAAGGCAAGGGCCTGTCGCCGGAAGGTATCAAAAAGGATTTCCTTTACCGCCGGAGTCAGGCTGTCCCCCATAATCTCTGTAAAATCCAGCACAGAAGCCATATACCAGCTATTTCCCCGGCACCAGAAGACCTCACCAAAATTTCCTCGTTCCGAAAAGCTCCAGGCATGGTAGAAAAGACCTGTTTTCTTTTCGTAAAGATATTTGATCATCAAAAGGTACTGATGGACGGCTTCCTCCTGGAAATCCCGGTTTCCGGTTTTCTTCCCCCACTTTGCCAGAAACAGAACTGTCATAAACAGCGTATCGATCCAAAGCTGGTTTTCATTTAAATTCAGCGTCCCCTTGGATGCATCTTTGGTGGTGGTATGCTGAAATCCGTTTTCTTCTGTCCTGGGAAGTTCTGTCATGATCCATTCAGCCCATTCCTGGCATAAGGTTTCATATCCCGGTTTCCCCTCTGTCAGACTGGACAGAGTCAGCAGGGGACAGGTGGTGTTAATATTCCTTCTGGGAATCCCCTCGTCCAGATGGGAGGAAAACCATTGGTTCAAATAGTCAAAAATCGCTTGATCCTTCTGGTACTCATAGCGTTTCAGCATTCCATACAGGCCCACGCCCTGGGGCCAGTCCCAGGGTTCCATTCCGAAGTCTCTGGGGAAAGCCCCGATGATCTGTCCTTCCTCCTGCTGTTTTTTCAGCCATTCCTGCTCACCCTCCGGCCTTTGGAGATTTTTCAGCCGGCTAGTTACCAAATCCAGATACTGTTCGATTTTCTGTCTGTCCATTTTGCCTCCCATATTTTACAGGCGGGTTCCCTTTTTTACTTCTGTCAGGTTTGTCCCTTCTTTATTGAGTTCTACTCCAAAGCCCGGTTTATCGCCTACTTTCAGCCTTCCGTTTACAGGCATAGGCTCGTCCTTTATCAAAGGATAGTACTGAGAAATCGTAGAGTCCGCCTTGGGGCTCATCATCAGACATTCTGTAAATGGGCTGTTTAACCGGGTCGTAACAAAATGATGGCTGTAAATTCCGCTTCCGTGGGGCACTACCATCTTGCCGTAACTGTCAGCCAGATTTCCGATTTTCACTAATTCCGTCATTCCCCCGCACCAGCCTACATCGGGCTGAATCAGATCCAGATCGCACATTTCCAAAAGCATCCGGAAGCCAAACCGGGTGGCTTCATGCTCTCCGCCTGTTACCATAATGGTGTTTCCGGCTGCCTTTTTCAAATCCCGGTAAGCCCAGTAATCATCAGGGTTGAAGCATTCCTCTACCCAGGAAAATCCCAGTTTTGCCGATTCTTCCATTAATTTCTTTGCATAAGGCAGATCCAGGGACATCCAGCAGTCCCACATCAGCATAAACCCGTCGCCTACCTTTTCCCGCATCTGTCTGGCTGTTTCCAGGTTTTTCTTTAACCCTTCTTCTCCGTCTGCGGGGCCGTATACCAATGGAAGCTTTCCGCCGATAAAGCCCATTTCTTTCGCCAGATCCGGTCTTGGCCCTGTGGCGTAAAACTCCAGCTCTTCCCGAACCTTTCCGCCCAACATGGCGTAAACCGGTTCCTGTCTCAGCCTTCCTAAAAGATCCCACAATGCCAGGTCCACTGCAGAAATGGCATTCATGACAATGCCTTTTCTTCCATAATACATAGAGCCTTTATACATCTGATCCCAAATCTGCTCCAGATTTTCCACAGGCTGGCCCACTACAAAGCGATCCAGATGATTCATAATCAGCCATGCCGCCGGATAGCCCCCTGTGGTGATTCCAAATCCCACTGTGCCATCGTCGGCCTCCGCTTCTACTACCAAAGTCTTCAGGGCGTTAATTCCAAAGCTGGTACGGCTGGCCTTATACTGCGGATAAACGCTCATAGGCGTCGCTATCTGGCCTACAATCCAATGATCCTCCGCCTGGTCATGGTAGTCGGCTCCGCCCCCTTCCGCTACGTATGCCCGAATGGCCGCAATCTTTTTTCCCATAATCCCCATGTCAGTTCTCCTTTCCTGCTATATTTCCAGCTCATTCAGTATTTTCCGGATTGCCTCCCGGTATTCTTCTTTTAGGGGAAGACCGGGAAGCTTCTCTGTTCCCCGTTTTCCCAGCACTTTCTGATAAACTGCCTCTTTTACCGCCAGCAGCAGTGGCGTACCGTATTGGTAAACTTTGGCAGCCTGACACATCTGCCGGAATGCCTCCTGTGCTGCTTCCCGGTTTCCGTCTTTTTGACCTTTTAAAAAGGCGGCCGTA
Source organism: uncultured Clostridium sp. (assembly GCA_946498245.1). GTDB lineage: Bacteria > Bacillota > Clostridia > Lachnospirales > Lachnospiraceae > UMGS1370. The sequence continues at coordinate 26,506 of CAMMNN010000043.1, forward strand.
TATTGAGGAGCAAAATTAGCCGTGGCGTTTATAAAGCCGTCGATCCCCGCCTGGGCTATTTCCATTGCCTGAGTTTCATAGGCGCAGAAAACGGAAAATTCCGCTTTTTTCTTTTTAATTTTCAGCATTTCTTTTAAATGCTCCGTTTCTCCCACAGTGTCTTTGATCCCCATAATAAGAGGATGATTGAGAGCCAGCCGCTCTACCAGGGCGGGATTCATATCAAATCCTGTCAGGGCAGGAAAATTGTAGATCAGCAGCGGCAGTTTTACGTTTTCCGCCAGCTTATCAAAGTAGGCTTCTACGTTTTCTTCCCCGTAAACGCTGAAATACGGCACTACCGCCAGCAGGCCTTTCGCTCCGGCTCTCTCCGCCTCCTCCGCCAGCTCCAGGGAATTTTCCAGGCAGGTATCCCCAATTCCGATGACAGGGCAAATCCTGTCTTTGATGTAAGGTGTCATTTCCCGTATCAGTCTGATTTTCATGGCCTGAGGCATAACAGAAAACTCCCCCGACGTTCCCAAATACGCTATTCCATCAACGCCGCCTTCTATCATATAATCTGCGTGGCGCTTCATACTTTCCATATCAATGGTTCCATCTTCCTGAAAAATCGTCACCGCCGGCGGAATCAATCCTGTGAGCCTCTTCATTTTTACCTCTCCTCTTTTTATCCGGCCCTTTTACGGCCTTCCTGTGTACCCCATTTTCTCAGATAATTCTCTGGTTACGTTTAAGAGCGTTTGTACAATCTCTTCTTTATTACTTAACATTCTGGCCGTAGGCCCTGCCACGCTGACCGCTGCTTCAATTCGTCCGGAACTGCCAAATACCGGCGCCGCCGCACACCACAGGCCTACTTCAATCTCTTCGTCGTCAATAGCATATCCCTGATTCCGGAATATTTCTAGCTGTTGGTACAATTTTTCCTTGCTGGTAATGGTATTGGGAGTCACTGGCGCGAACTGGATCCGCTGAATCAAATCGTCTCGTTCCTTGTCCGGCAGAAAGGTCAGGAATGCCTTTCCTAAGCCTGTACAGTATAAAGGCTTCTTGCCGCCCAAACGGGCGTTGGTAGAGATAGAACGATAGTTGTCCACTTTAGCCACATAGACAATCTCTTCCCCTGAAAGGACGGCCATAAAAACGGTTTCCTGCAGCTTCTCCATCATTTTCTTTAAAGGCTGTCCCGCAATTTTGTTTAAATCCAGGTAAGAGGAAGCATATGCTCCTAATTGGATCAGGCGGGCCCCCAGCATATAGCGCTTATTTTCGTCCTCCCAGAGATAGCCCTGATCCCTCAGGGTCTTGACCAGGCCGAAGGTGCTGCTTCCCGCATAGCCCAGTTCCGTACTGATCTCTTTCGACGTCAGGCCATCCGGATAGTCCTTCAGTAGCTCAAAAATCTCCAACACTCTCTCTGCTGATTTTACTCCCATAATCATTCCTGCCTTTCTCGTAATTCACATACATGATTCATATATGTGAATTTGATTCATGTTTTTATTCTGAATATAACATCTGCAGTTCATTCTGTCAATACAACAGAGCAGCAGATGTGATTATGGGAGTCCGGTGCTTTTTGGGTTACCTTATTCTTCACTTTTTAAAATTCATATATGTGAATTAAATTCTTTATTATGAATTTCTGTAGCTTTACTATACCACTCTCCCTAAGGTTTGTCAATTGATCTGGATAAAAATATTGCTGGCTAAAACAAAAAGAAGGATCCCCTCCTTGTGAACGAAAGTCCACAAATCGGGAATCCCTCTCTTATGTTTGGCAATTAGAATTGTTTACAAGCTGAGGATTAGTCCTCTTCCGGTTTCGGCCTAGCAATGTAGTTCTCTACTATATACTTCTCGCCGTCAATGTCAACAGAAGAAGCGTTCTTCTTAATAGTACCATTGCTGTTTACAATAATGGTTTTCTTAGCAGGAATAATCGCATTATTGCTATCTGTTCTATCTGCTCCGACTTCAAAAATATCTTCTTCAACCTCGATGAGCTCATACTTGCTGCCGTATTCAGCCTCGATTCTCTTTCCATCGGGTCCGTAAACAGCGCCCTTTACTAAGGTATTCTTATAAGCAGCGCCGTTGCTCTGGAAGTAGTAGGTGTATTCGTCGCCTTCATCACTTACAGTGGTCTTGCCGGTTACCATTGCGCCCTGGCTGGAACCAGCCTCGGTATCGAAGTAGTAGATACCTGCCACAAGATCCTTGCCGCCCTGACGAGCTACAACGCCGTCAATCTCTCTCAGACCGGTCAGCATCTTGCCCTTGCCATCGAATAAGAAGGTCTTGTTCTTAATAACCTTTGCTGCTACGTTGCTGCCAACGCTGGTAGTATCAAATACCTTGGTTGCGCTGGTGTTGTTGCCGTCACTGTCCTTAGCATCGTCATTAAAGGCTTCACCCTTATTGTTCAGGTAGAACCAGTACTGATCGCCTTCATGGTCATCATCGCCAGGAGCATAGGTGTAAATCCAGCCAGTTCTTCTGTGGCCAATGTCATCAGTGTAGAATGCATGAGCCCAAGTTGAAACTGCTGCAGTGCTGTTAGAGATACCAGGTGTACCCTGATTCCACTCATCATTCATAGCACCGCTCTCAGAGAAGGTATAGTACTGACCATTGATATAAGTGGTCTTGTTCTGTGCCGCACGGCCATTGGTTCCAAACCAGAACCATGCCTCGTCCTCGAAGGGGTTCTCATCTTCGAAATTGTCATCTTCCGGCTTCTGCAGGTACTGCCAGCCTAAAGCTGCCCAGCCTTCGTTCTCGCCGTTAAAGTAGTATCTGTAGGTCTTGGTTCCATCGCTGTTGTCAACGTCCTGCCAGCCGCTTAACATATGGCCGTCTTCGTCAAATGCGAAGGTTCCCTTGT
>CAMMNN010000044.1 GCA_946498245.1 uncultured Clostridium sp.
ACTTATTTCCTTTCTGGATAAGAAAGACAAGAAATAAGAAAAAGCCCACCCTGTCTGACACACAGGATGGGCGTTGCCCGTTAGGGCAATAAACACTTTGTAGTGGCATCCACTTTTGGAGTGGGTGCTTTCTTTATGTTTTTATTATAATCGCTTATCCGCAGGTTTTCAAGTGGTTCCGTAAAATTGATAGCGTAAAGTTACTGTAGGAAAATAAAAGACAGGCGACTCTTAATAAAGAGATGAGGTACTACTTTTAATGAAAGAATTACTCCCGGCCTTTTTGTTCCCACCCAATTAAAACTCACCCAATCCTCCGAACAAAAATAATCGACGTTTCACAGGGCAAGTATGGCTCTGATAAAGTAATCGCACTTATGGAAATCATGAAGAGTTTGTATTATCGGGCTATTCTGCAATAAACAATGTAAATAAGGGTTTTTATGAAAGAAAGGACGAAGGAGAAGACAGATACATATGATAGGGTAACGGAGACAGGCAGCCGGCGCATATTGCCTTATGGTGAAAACTGGTGATAGCACTGGGAAGGATTGTCTGGTATAATATGAGCACTTAGTGAGATTTTGTCGTTACCACATCAGGCAAAAACAAAAACGCAGCCACGGCATATGCCAGAAAGTATTTTAAAATTGGGGAGAAAACAGGGAATGATCTATTTTACAGCGGATTTGCATTTTGGACATGAGAAGATTATCCGGCATACCGGAAGACCCTTTGCCAGTGCGGAGGAGATGGACAAAGCGCTGATTCGCCGATGGAATCGAAAGGTTTCGCCGGAGGATGAGGTTTACATTCTGGGAGACATTACCATGAAAGGCCCGGAATATGCTTCCGAAATGTTGGGACAGTTAAAGGGGAAAAAGTATCTGATAAGGGGGAACCATGATAAATTTGCGGATAACCCTGAATTTAACAGAACGCTTTTAGAGTGGATAAAGGATTATGGCGAACTGGAATGGAAGGGCCAGCGGTTTGTTTTATTCCATTATCCAATCCAGGAATGGAACGGATATTTTAAAGGAAGCATCTGCCTGCACGGGCACCAGCACAATAAGGAGAATTACAATCTGGATAACTTGGCAAAGGGCATCCGGCGGTATGATGCGGGAGTGGATGCAAACGGAATGGAACCGGTTAGCATTGAGCAGATTATAAATTTTTTCAGCCGGATATAGGAATGGAGGGATACTTCATTGAAATTAACCACATACGAGGAATACCTGAAAGAGCCAAAAAGCCTTGATTTTGAGAGCGAATTGGGAATACACCGGGAGATGCTGGAAGAAATCGGGACAGATCCGGATGCACTGGAATTATATGAGGAACTTTTGCAGGCATCTGCAAGATATGCGGGTTTCCGCTCCCAATGGCTGTTATGGAGCCGAGCAGAGAAAATGGACCAAGATGGGAGCCGGACGGCCTGCCATAATGCTCTGATTGTGAAATTTAATCAGTTGGCGCGGTATTTAAAAATGCAGGGAAAAGAGGCTTCCTGGAGAGACGTTTTGGGATATGAGGAGGACGACCGATATAATCGGAAGCGGCTTGGAGATTTTGGGTGTTTCCTGGCATTTATCAACGGAATAAACGGAAGATAATAAATTGGGGACAGAAGGAGGAATCGCCGGATAGGAAAGATAAAATCTGCTGGAGCCGGATTATTCCAGATCCAGCAGATTTGTCATACTTTCCAGGCTGATAGCCAGAGTTGACAGATTGTGAAGCAAAGCGGATGTTGCCGGAGGCAGAATCCCTCCTACGCCAAGGCAGATGAGGCCAAAGTTAAAGCCGATGACGCAGCGGTAGTTTCTCCGAACCCGTTTCATCAGGGCATTGCTAAGGGCTTTTAGGGTAATCAGTTGGTAGAGGGCGTCTTCTGATACAGTAATATCTGCGATCTCTCTGGCAATTTCGGCCCCTTCGCTGATGGCAATTCCCACATCGGCGGCAGACAGGGCAGGAGAGTCATTGATCCCGTCTCCAACCATAATGACCTTTTTGCCGTCCCGCTTTTCTGATTCTACAAATCTGGCTTTATCTTCAGGAAGCACTTCTGAGTAGTACTCGTCAACCCCGACTTTTTTTGCAATGGCCTGGGCAGTCCGCTCACTGTCACCGGTCATCATAACGATTTTTGAGATCCCCAGACGGCGCAGGGAACGGATAACGTCAGGGGCTTCTTCACGAAGGGGATCTTCAATGCAAATGACAGCCGCCAGTTTTCCCCCGATTGCCAGATAGAGGTGGGAGTACTCAGGAGGAATGGACTCAAACTTTTCATGCTCCGAATCCGGTACAGTGCAGCCTTCGTCTTCAAAAACGAAGTGGCTGCTCCCAATGATAACGCGGTTTTCGCCAATATATGAGGCGATTCCATGGGCAACGATGTAGTCGACTTTGGAATGCATTTCTTCGTGGATCAGTCCCCGGCGCACAGATTCCTGAACTACCGCATTGGCCATGGAGTGGGGGAAGTGCTCTTCCAGACAGGCGGCAATCCGGAGCATTTCGTCAGCTTCCCGGTTATCAAAGGTAATAATGTCCGCTACCGTGGGCTTGGCTTTCGTGAGAGTCCCGGTTTTGTCAAAGACCATAACAGAGGCTTCTGACACGGCTTCCAGGTAAGTTCCGCCCTTTACTGTTACCTGGTGAGAGTTGGCCTCCCGCATAGCGGAAAGAACGGCAAGGGGCATGGCCAGTTTCAGGGCGCAGGAGAAATCCACCATCAAAATGGAGAGGGCTTTCGTAGTATTCCTGGTGACAAGCCACGTAAGGATTGTGCCTCCCAGACTCCAGGGAACCAGGGCGTCCGCCAGAGAAGATGCCTTTCCTTCCAGGGAGGATTTCAGTTTTTCCGATTCCTCAATCATAGTGACGATCCGCTCAAAGCGGGTAGAACCGGCCGCTTTTTTTACACAGAGGGTAATGGCTCCCTCTTCTACGGCAGTTCCGGCGTATACATAATTGCCAGCCTCTTTTTTTACAGGGGCAGATTCGCCGGTCATAGACGACTGGTTGACCATAGCCACGCTGGATACGACGATTCCGTCCAGCGGAATCACATTGCCAGTATGTACCACAATTCTGTCGCCTTCCCGGATCCGGGAAATAGGAACCAGGACTTCGCAGCCGTCGGCCTCCTGCCAGACTTTCTCAATCTTCAGCGACATACTCCGGGCCAGATCTCCCACAGACTTTTTGTGAGTCCATTCCTCTAAAAGTTCCCCGATTCCCAGCAGAAACATAACAGAACCGGCAGTACTGAAGTCCCTTCTGGCCATAGAAACGGTAATGGCCACTGCGTCCAGGACTTCCACTTCCAGCCGGCGGCGCAGGAGGCTGTGGATTCCCTTTGCCAGATACCGGAGAGACTGGCAGAGGGTGTAGACGGTGCGCAGCGGGGCCGGAAGGAGAAGCCGGGTTCCTGCCCGAAGGACAATTTTTTGGATCAGTTTCTCTTTATACTCCTGGTTCAGTTCCCGGCCGCTGTCTTTGGGGACGATTTCATTCAAAGCTGCATCGCGGAAGGAAAAGAGCCGGATTTTTTCAATTAATTCCTGACGGTCCCCGGTAAATATAATAGCAGCGCCGGCAGTCCGTTCATACACTTTGGCTTTTTCCACCATGGGAAGGGAAGAGAGGTAGTAAGCGAAGAGATCGGCTTCCCGTATGGTCATCTGTTTCTGCGCCAGACGGATACGCATTCGCCCGGGTATTTCATGTTTGATTATAAACTTCATAGCACATCTCCTAAAACGTCATTTGGCCAAGCCGTAAAAAGACCGCCTGAAGGAGCTGTTCCAACAGGCGGCTGTGAGTTATCATTCTTCTGCAGTATCGCTTTCTTCCCCTTCAAAAGCCCTTGCTTCTTCCTCTTCGGCTCTCTTGCGGTTGATTTCTTTCGCTTCAGCCAAAATGTCATCTGCATTTTCCTGAATTGTCGTAGCCGTTGTCATAACGCTTTCCTTTGCCCGCAGACCGGCAGCGAGGCAGTTAATATAAAATTTCTTTGCGTCCTTGCTTCCTAAGACTTTAACGCCGGCGGTTCCAAAGAGAACGCCTCCTGCAAAAATACCGATTTTTTTCAGATCAAAACACTTTACCATGATCATTACCTCCTATTTGCATCAAAATTACTTGCGCTTATAACCTGTGTACATTACCATAAAGAAACAAAATACTGTGGCCCAAGCCCAAAATCTGTGCTTTTTCATTTTTTCATCGCTCCTTAAAATGGAATCAGCAGTGTTCTTATAAACTGAGGGTAACAAAAATAAAAACGGTTAGTCAATTGTAACGGGGTTTATTGGCAAATTTTGTCAATAAGAAGAGTGCAAAAAATCACTTCTCTTTTCCGGATTCAAGAGAAGGAAAATATTGGTAGATGCGCTTTAAAATCCCAAGCTCCTCCAGGGCGCTGACAGTGCGGTATACCGTGGACAAGCCAATGGACGGATCCCGTTTGGCTGCCTCCCAGTAAATTTCTTTACAACTGGACCATTCCTGCTCAAAAATGACATCAAAAATAACCAGCCTTTGCTGGGTAATACGTTTTCCCTTTTTTTGAAATTCCTCAATTACCTGTTCCTTTTGCAGCATAATAAACCCTCCCAATGAGTTAGGGGATTCTAACTAGAAATAGATTAGCACTGACTAACCGCATTGTCAATCGTATTTTATTATTTGCACAAAATTTTTCAAGGCGTTATAATTAAGGTTAAGAAACAGAGCAAAATAATGTACAGAGAGAAAATATGTGATGAAGAGAATCTTTTTTTATTATCTCAGGCCCTATTATCTCCGAATGGCCTGGGGCTTTTTTATTAAGTTTGCCGGTACCGTGATGGAACTTTTCCTGCCATGGGCCTTAGCTTACATGATTGATACGGTGATTCCGGCCAATAGGACGGATCAAATTCTGCTGTGGGGCGGCTTTATGGTGGGCTGTTCTATTCTTGCGGTGATTTTTAACGTTTTGGCCAACCGCATGGCTTCCCGGGTGGCCTGCGACGCAGTATACAGGATTCGAGAGGATCTCTTTGCCAAAATCATGTATCTGTCAAATGGGAAATCAGATGAGATTACCCGTCCTTCCCTGATTTCCAGATTAACGACAGACACCTATAATGTCCATCAGATGTTGGCGCGGATTCAGCGGCTGGGGGTTCGGGCTCCTATTCTTTTGGTAGGCGGCGTTGCCATGACTATGGCTTTGGACTGGGTTTTGGCGGCCATTTTGTTGGCGTCCCTTCCGCTTTTGTCGATTGTAGTCGTGCTGGTTTCCAGAAAAAGCATTCCCATGTTTTCTGCCCTTCAGGAGAGCGTTGACCGTTTTGTCCGTCTGGTACGGGAAGACATTGCCGGGATTCGGGTAATTAAAGCCCTTTCGAAAGGCGACTATGAGCGGCGCAGATTTGACAGGATCAATCGTGAGGTGGTGGAACGGGAACGGAAAGCGACAGTTGTAACCGCCATTACAAATCCGTCTATGAATATTTTGCTGAACTTGGGGCTGGTTGCCGTAATCTTGGCGGGAGCTTACCGGGTCAACCGGGGGATGACGGAAGTAGGAAAAATCCTGGCCTTTATGACGTATTTTACCATAATCCTTAACGCCCTTCTGTCCATTTCCAGAATGTTTGTAACCTTGTCAAAGGCGGCGGCATCAGCAAAACGGATTGTGGAAGTGCTGGATACGGAAGATGAGAGAAGTATTTTCAGCGCCCAGACAGATCTGGCTCAAAAAGCAGAGGAGCCTGGAGAGGTAGCCCATATTGAATTTGATCACGTAACCTTTTCCTATAATAAGGGAAAGTCAGGGGCGACGCTGGAGGACATTACATTTCGGATCAAAAAGGGGGAAACTCTGGGAATTATCGGATCCACAGGCGCCGGAAAATCGGCAGTGGTCAATTTATTGATGCGGTTCTACGAGGTGGATAAGGGGGCTGTGCGGATTGATGGCCGGGATATTCGGACAATGGATTTAAAATCCCTGCGGAAGCGGTTCGGAGCGGTATTTCAGAACGACGTGCTGTTTGAAGACACGATTTATGAAAATATCAATATGGGCCGGAACATTACAAAGGGCGAGGCTTGGGAGGCGGCAGCCCATGGACGGGCAGCGGACTTCATCAGGGAGAAGGGCGGCCTGGAAGAAAATTTGGACATACGGGGAGCTAATTTAAGCGGCGGCCAAAAGCAGCGGCTCTTGATTGCCAGAGCCCTGGCAGGGGCCCCGGAGATTTTGATTTTGGATGATTCCTCCAGCGCCCTGGATTATAAAACGGATGCGGCGTTAAGGGAAGAGCTAAGGAAGTATTTTTCCCATACCACCTGCATTGTCATTGCTCAGAGAATCAGCTCAGTAATGAGCGCGGATCACATATTGGTGCTGGAAGAAGGAAAGATGATTGGCTTCGGCACACATGAGGAACTGATGAAAACCTGCCAGGTTTACCGGGAGATTGGAAGCTCCCAAATGGATATTTCGTAGAAAGGAGAGATGGATTGTGGCAATGCACGGGAGAACAGACGGTGTGGCGGAAGCCGGATCCGCCCTCCATTTTATGAAAAAAAGGAAGCATACCATTCTGCGGATGGGAAAATATCTGATGAAGTACCGCTTCCTGATGCTGGCGGCTGTGGTTATGACAGTGGCCAGCAACGTATTTGCATTAATGGGGCCTATGCTGTCAGGCTATGCCATTGACGCCATAGAGCCGGGATACGGAAATGTTCAGTTTCAGCGGGTATTTTACTATGGAGGCTGGATGGCGCTTTTCTACGCCGCTTCCGCCGGTCTGTCCTATGGCTTATCCGTACTGATGGTGACCATCAGCCGAAAGGTGGTTTACCAGATGCGGAAAGACGTTTTTGAGCGAATGCTGACGCTTCCGGTAGGTTTCTACGATTCCCACCAGACAGGAGATATTATCAGCCGGATTTCTTATGATATTGACACGGTAAATGAGTCACTGTCCAGCGATCTGGTTCAGATGGTAACCACAGTGATTACCGTTGCAGGGGCTTTGGGAATGATGGTGGCGATTTCACCCCATCTGGTTCTGATTTTTGCAGTGACAGTGCCTTTGTCAGCCTTTATTACCCGCTCGATTACGAAAAAGACCCGTCCGCTGTTCCGGGCCCGCTCCGCCAGCCTGGGCCGGTTAAACGGTTTTGCAGAAGAAATGGTAACGGGCCAGAAGACCATTAAAGCTTACTGCGGGGAGGAAAAATCCCTTGGGGAATTTGCGGAAAAAAACCGCGACGCCGTAGAGGCCTACTACAGAGCCGAGTATTATGGAAGCATGGTGGGGCCGATGGTAAATTTTATTAACAACCTATCCCTTTCTCTGATTAGTGTTTTCGGAGCCTTTCTGTACCTTTTCGGCATGATGTCCATTGGACAGATTTCGTCCTTTGTACTGTATTCCAGAAAGTTTTCCGGCCCTATTAACGAAGCGGCCAATATTGTCAGCGACCTTCAGTCCGCCATTGCGGCGGCGGAACGGGTTTTTGCCCTTATAGACGAATCGCCGGAGGCGGAGGACGATCCGAGGGCTGTTGTTTTAGGGGCGGAGGGAAAAGAGGTCCGCGGCGAAGTGGAACTTTCCCACGTGGATTTCGGATATGAACCGGGGAAAACGATTCTCCACGACCTGTCCCTCTGCACGAAACCGGGCCAATTGGTAGCCATCGTAGGGCCCACAGGGGCGGGAAAAACCACCTTGATTAATCTTTTAATGCGGTTCTATGATGCAGACAGAGGCGAAATACGGATTGACGGAACAGATGTCCGAAAAATCATCAGAGAGAGCCTGAGGAAAGCTTACGCTATGGTTTTGCAGGATACCTGGCTGTTTCATGGAAGCGTATTGGATAATCTGGCCTATGGGCGGGAGGACGTTACGCGGCAGGAGATAGAGGAGGCGGCAAAGGCGGCCTATATTCACTCCTTTATCCTGCATCTGCCCGACGGCTATGAGACAGTGCTGAAAGAAGACGGAGCCAATATTTCCAAAGGGCAGAAGCAGCTTCTTACTATTGCCAGAGCCATGCTTCAGGACTGCCGTATGCTGATTTTGGACGAGGCCACTTCCAACGTGGACACCAGGACAGAGATTCGGATTCAGGAGGCCATGCGGAAACTAATGGAAGGCAAGACCTGTTTTGTAATCGCCCATCGGCTGTCTACCATACGCAATGCCGACCGGATCCTGGTAGTAAACCGCGGGGAAGTGGTAGAGCAGGGAACCCACGACAGTCTGATGGAAGCAAAGGGCTTTTATTACCAGATGTACCAGGCCCAGTTCCAGTAAAATCCGCCACTGCCAAAAACGGCCCGAAAAGAAGGCTTGAAATGGCAGGTAGGATTTGGTAGAATCAACCCTGAGAGACGCTAAAGACGGCTTTTGGAAAGGAGAATACAACATGAAAAATCCAGTGATTACCATTACCATGGAAAACGGCGATGTGATGAAAGCAGAATTGTATCCGGAAATCGCTCCCAATACGGTAAATAACTTTTTAAGCCTGGTTCAGAAGGGCTTTTATGACGGTTTGATCTTCCACCGGGTTATCCGGGGATTTATGATCCAGGGAGGATGCCCCAACGGAAACGGTATGGGCGGCCCGGGCTACAGCATAAAAGGAGAGTTCAGCCAGAACGGTTTCCAGAATGATCTGCGCCACACGCCGGGAGTTCTGTCCATGGCGCGTGCCATGCATCCGGACTCTGCAGGCTCCCAGTTCTTTATTATGCACGAAACATCCCCTCATCTGGACGGGGCCTACGCCGCATTCGGCCAGATTATAGAAGGAATGGATGTAGTCAATAAAATTGCGGAAGTGCGGACGGATTACAGCGACCGCCCCATGAAGGAGCAGAAGATCAAATCCATTACAGCGGAAACCTTTGGGGAAACTTATCCGGAACCGGAGCACAGCTAAAAAGCCTATGACAGTATTGTATCCTGTTGAAATAGACGGACAACAATATACAGTGACTGTATCAGATGAACCGGAGGTCCTTTTGGCCGCCCAAACGGCCGGAAGGGCCGTTCTTGGCGTTTGGGGAGACGGGAAAGCCGCTCACTGCCGGATTCCCGTTTTTGCCGAAAGCTGGGACTGCGTCAGCAGCCAGATGGCGGAACGGGCAGTAAGGAGAAAAGAAGGGCTTCCCTGGATTATCAGCGTTACAGAGCGCCTCAGGATTCGGGAAGTCTTCACAGGAGACTGGGAAAGACTGAAAGAGACAGGGCCCCTGACGGAGTGGCCGGATCTGCCGTCCTTAGAAAGCTATATTAAGAACCAGTATGGTTTTTACGAATACGGCCTGTGGCTTATGGAGGAAAAGAAAACCGGCCTTCCTGCGGGAAGGGCCGGCGTGTGGAATCCGGACGAAGAAACCTGCCGCCGTCTGGCGGCGGCGGGAGAGCTTCCGGAAGAATATTTGGAATTAGGTTACGAAGTATTCCCTGCCTTCAGAGGAAAGGGGCTGGCCAAAGAAGCTTGTCTGGCCATTATGGGTTACGCTGACTGGGAGCTGGAGTGCCGCCTCTGTCTTCGCGTCAGCCCGGAGAATCTTCCCTCACAGTCTTTGGCAAAAGCTCTGGGATTTTCCAGACTTTGGGAACCGGAGAGACAAAGGAGTCCTGGCAGGGCTAATCCTGATATAAAAGTCTCAGAAACTCAATTGCCGTTTCTGTACGTTTGGAGTTGCTGACGAGTCCCAAATAAGCGGGATCCAGACCGCAGTTGGTCCATTCTGTAAAATGGCTTTTTTGGAGATCAATGGCAAAGGCATGAATGCTGCCGTCTTCATCGGCGGTATAATAGGCATCTTCCTGCACCAGCTCCCACAGATCTGCGGGAAGAGCCTCTTCCAAATCCAGGTAGCCCCCGTTGGAAGCGTAGTGATCGATATTGTCGGCATCGCAGATCATAATATCCAGATCCTGACTGGCTACAATGGCAGTAATTTTGGCCATGGAAGCGTAATCCATTTCCGAGGTTGTGCCGCCCAATGTAAGATAAAGGCTGTTATCAAATTCAACCCGGTCTTTTTTTCCGTAATTCATGCGGCTTTTAAAGCGGTTAGTAAGGGACTCGTAGTCGGAAGGCGTCCCTGTGTCGTTAATAATAATTGTAGAAAGCTGTGTGGTAAAGGTCTTCTGATAGAAAATGACCCCTATGGCGTACAGCAGAAAAAGAAGGACCACTGCCACGAACATATGGATTTTATAATATTCCCAGATATACCAGACTTTGTCGCGGGTACTCATTTCTTTCAGTTTTTTGCCTTCTTCACGGGCGCCGCTCTTTAAAGAGTCTTTAAAAGACATAGTTCACTCATCCCCATTTCTTGGTTTCAAATATGCATTTCTATGAAGTATACCATATTTTATAGAAGAAATTTATAAAAATTTTGTGAAATGTAAGGGAACATTGATTTTTTTGTCGGGATTCGCTATAATGAACCACAGACAATATTTATTTGATAAATGAAGGAGACTCCCCCATGCTTCAGAATTTTTTTAATTATGATAATCCCGTATGGCGGTTTATCGGAAAGTTCGGCGATCTGATAGTCCTGAATATTCTTTGGATCATTACCAGTATTCCGATTTTTACAATCGGGGCTTCTACTACGGCCATGTATTACGTGACGCTGAAGCTAGTAAGAGACGAGGACGGCTATACCATTCGCTCTTATTTCAAATCCTTCCGGGATAATTTTAAACAGGCTACAGCCATTTGGCTTATTTTGCTGGTGGTAGGGCTTCTGCTGGGATTTGACTGGTACTTTTTTGTGAAGCTGCAGACAGAACCCTCAAAGGTGAGAACGGTAATGATGGCGATCTTCGCCTCCATGACTTTAATCTATGTCTGTATCATGGTATACGTTTTCCCGCTTCAGAGCCGTTTTTACAATCCGGTAAAGCGTACTCTCTTTAATGCCTTTTTTATGTCCATCCGCCACTTCCTTCAGACTGTGGGGATTATTGCCATTGATGTGGGCATTGTGGTTTTATCCTATTTGTCTATGTACTACGCGCCTCAGTTTTCCGTTATTTTCCTGCTGTTCGGCCTTCCGCTGATAGCATTTATTAACTCCTATATCTTCCATGCAATCTTTAAGAAATATATGCCGAAGGATACAAGAAACCAGGACGACGGAGAAATGCGGCCCTTATTTGAAGGCGACGAGGCGGCAGCCGGAATCCAGAAAGCATCAGAGGGGCAGTCGGCCCAGTAACAGAAGCAAAAATTTAAATAGCGCAGTGTAAAAGGAGCTGAAAGCCAAAAGCATTCAGTTCCTTATTTTATACACATTTGCCAAAGTGAAAAAAATTTACAAAATCCACTTGAAATTTTGCATGGAAGCATTTACAATGTACCTATATAAATACTGTATACAAAATAATGTATTATAAAACCACAAAACAGGGGAAGGTATTATGACGACACATTTTAAACTTCGGGCCTACGGAAAGATTAATTTAGGTCTGGACGTTCTCAGAAAAAGAGAGGACGGGTACCATGAAGTAAAAATGATTATGCAGACGGTAGGGCTTTACGATCAAATTGACCTTTTTATGACAAAAGAGCCGGGAATACGGGTAGAAACCAACCTGACCTATCTTCCGGTGAATGAAAACAATCTGGTTTTTAAAGCCGCCAGTCTTTTAATGAATGAGTTTCAGGTTTCCGGCGGCGTATTTATCCGGCTGCGGAAACTGATTCCCGTAGCTGCGGGAATGGCGGGAGGCAGCAGCGATGCGGCGGCCGTTTTAGTGGGAATCAACAAGATGTTTCATTTAGGCCTGTCTATGGAAGAACTTATGCTCAGAGGGGTGAAAATCGGGGCGGATGTGCCTTACTGTATCATGAGGGGTACGGCTCTCTCAGAGGGCATCGGCGAAAAACTGACTCCCCTTCCGCCAATGCCTCAATGCCAGGTATTGCTGGCAAAGCCGGGAATCAACGTCTCTACAAAGTACGTCTATGAAAACCTCCGCGCCAACGAACTGAAGCCGGAAGAGCATCCGGATATTGACGGAATGATCCGGGCTTTGGAAGCGGGCGACTTGTTCGGCATTACAAATCGGATGGGAAACGTGCTGGAACGGGTTACTGTAGAAAAATATCCTGTAATAAACGAAATTAAAAATTTCATGAAGGAGTCCGGCGCTGTCGGCACTCTTATGAGCGGAAGCGGGCCCACTGTCTTCGGACTGTTTGTAAATCCCAAAGCGGCGGCGGATGCCTTTGAAGAATTGCGGTACGGCGGACATAAGGATTTGGCCAGACAAGTTTATTTAACAAATATGTACAATCATAAAAAAGGGTAGAGATACAATAAAAGAGGAGGAGTTTTCCATGGGAAGTGATTTTCGAGTGACAATGAATGAGTATCTGCCGTTAAGAGACGTGGTTTTTAACACACTGCGGCAGGCAATTCTCAGAGGAGAATTGGAGCCGGGGGAGCGTTTGATGGAAATCCAACTGGCGGAGCGTCTGGGAGTGAGCCGCACTCCTATTAGAGAAGCCATCCGCAAGCTGGAGCTGGAGGGCCTTGTGCTGATGATTCCCAGAAAAGGCGCAGAAGTGGCAAAGATTTCGGAAAAAAGCTTAAAGGACGTTTTGGAAGTGCGCCGCTCTTTAGAAGAGCTGGCAATTGAGCTGACCTGCCAGAGAATCACAGAAGAAGGGCTTACAGAATTGGAGGAGGCCCAGAAAGCATTTGCAGCCGCCATCCATAATGGAGACGCTATGGCCATTGCCGAGGCAGACGAGCATTTTCATGAGTTGATCTATAAAGCGACGGGAAACAGCCGCCTGGTTCAGATTTTAAGCAATCTGCGGGAGCAGATGTACCGGTACCGTCTGGAATACATTAAGGACGCGGGCAAGAGACAGATTCTCATTGTAGAACATGAACACATTCTGCGGTGCCTGAAAAAGCACAGCATTGCCGAGGCAAAAGCGGCGGTTCGGGAGCATATTGACAATCAGGAAATTACGGTATCCAGAAATATCAAAGAGAAGGCTTCATAGCCGCACTGTTAAGAAAGTATAAAATAATTCTAAAAACCATTGACGAAGTGACAAGCTGTCATTATAATTAGTGACAACTTGTCACTTTTTATTTCGATAGGAAATTTCAGTGACGGGATGGAGGTGGAATCATGCCTACGGAACGCTTTGCGCGGCTTCCGTCAGAAAAAAAGAAAAGTATTTTTCAGGCAGCTCTGGCAGAGTTTTCAAGAGTTCCTTTTGAGAAAGCGTCCATTAATAAAATTATTAAAAACGCGGATATTTCCAGAGGAAGCTTCTATACATATTTTGAAGACAAACGGGATCTGCTGGAATACGTTTTTGAGGATTTTCTGGAAAAAGGGGAAGAGATATTAAAGAAAAGCTTTTTGGAACATCACGGAAACTACTGGAACATGATGGAAGGTTTCAGTGAATTTATGAAAGAAGAGATGTCCGAGGAATGGAAAGACAATTTAAAGGACATTGTCCGAATCGCCATTTTCCAGACGGATACGGAGAGCCTTATGGGAAAATGTATCGGACCGGAATGCAGCCCGCATCAGACTTTGGAAAAATGGATTTATGAAAACGGCGATTGGACGGATATGCGAAGGCAGGACTTTGAATTTGTCCGTACGGCTGTGGCTTTGGGGATTCAAATGCTTTTAATCGCTTTGGGTCAGATGTTTAAAGAGCCGGAACGGACAGAGGAAATCTGCCGGATTTTTAAAGACAAAATAGAAATCCTGCGCTGGGGAGCCTGTGTCTCCGGCATGGAAAAGAAAGAGGAATGAGGAGAGACTATGAAAACGAGAACCAAAATTATAACCGGAGTGATTGCTGTCGGGGTTCTGGCTGCAATCGTTGTTCCAAGAGTATTAAAACCTGCGCCGGAGCCGGAGGAGGCTGCCCTCCCTGTTGTAAAGGCGGAGATGCCTGAAACGGCAACCATTACCTTATCAAAAGAAGTCATCGGAACGGTAGAGCCTGCGGATATGGTTTACGTAATCCCCAAAGTGGCAGGGGAAATCGTAGAAATATACGTGGCTGCAGGGGATATGGTAACAGAAGGCCAGCCCCTGTGCCGCATTGACAATAAACAGATCGACAGCAGCAAGATTTCCATGGACGCTGCACAAGTGGCTTTGGAAACGGCCAATGCAAATTTAAGCAGGATGCAGGTTTTGTATGCCAGCGGAGATATTTCGGCTCAGGTCTTTGAACAGGCCCAGACCAGTGCGGAATCCGCCAGACTCCAGTATGAAGGGGCAAAGCTGGCCTACGATCTTCAGG
The DNA here is from genome assembly GCA_946498245.1 of uncultured Clostridium sp. Classification (GTDB taxonomy): domain Bacteria; phylum Bacillota; class Clostridia; order Lachnospirales; family Lachnospiraceae; genus UMGS1370. The sequence continues at coordinate 14,359 of CAMMNN010000044.1, forward strand.
TGGAATACAGTACCGTGACAGCTCCCATTTCCGGCAAAGTGGAAACCAGCAGCATGGAGCTTCACAATATGGCAACTCAGTCCGCCCAGCTCTGCGTAATCACCGGAGAGGGAGGCAAGAAAGTAAGCTTTTCCGTAGCGGACAAACTAAGGGAAGTGCTGGCAGTGGGAGACGTAATAATGATGGAAAAGCAGGGAACCGATTATGAGGCTACTATTACGGAAGTGGGAACTATGGTAGATGCGGTTTCAGGGCTTTTCCCCATAGAAGCCTCTGTAAAAGACGGGGACGCACTTGCCCCCGGCGTAAAGATTCAGTTAAGCATTGTTTCTGACGAAGCGGAAAATGCCATGACCTTGCCTGTAGACGCGATTTACTATGACGGAGGAGATGCGTACGTGTATACCTTTGATAACGGGACAGTCCATAAGGTTCCGGTAGAGGTAGGCATTTACGATTCTCAGAAGGCGGAGATACTGTCCGGGGTAGGCTATGAGGATCTGGTAATTACCACCTGGAGCTCTGAATTGGCGGAAGGAGCGACAGTAGAATTGAAAGCTGAGGAAGGCAGCGAAGAAACGACTGCAGCGGAATCAGCCGCTTCTGAACAGTAAGGAGGCAAGACGGAATGAATTTGACAAAATCTGTGCTGAGACGGCCGGTTACCGCCCTTTTATGCGTACTGTGTCTGGTGGTTTTCGGCATAAATGCCTTAACTTCTTCAAAGCTGGAGCTTACTCCTGAGATGAATATGCCCATGCTGGTTATCAGCACTATTTACGTAGGAGCCAGCCCGGAAGATATAGACGAACTGGTAACCCAGCCCATAGAAGAAGAGGTAGGCCAGTTAAGCGGCATCAAGTCCGTAGACTCCGTATCCAGTGAAAATTCTTCTATTATTCTGCTTCAGTATGAATACGGAACGGATATGGATAATGCCTATTCGGATTTAAGAAAGAAAATTGACGGCCTGGGAGATGCCTTGCCTGAGGATGCCACGGAACCGTCTATCATGGAATTTGACATTAACAGTACCCCTTCCATGATGCTGGCAATTAACGATCCCAGCGTATCCAATGTATACGACTATGTAAACGACACGATTATACCGGAATTGGAAAAGTTGTCCACGGTAGCCAGTATCAGCCTTTCCGGCGGACAGGGGGATTACGTCCGGGTTCAGTTGATTCCGGAAAAGCTTTCCCAGTACCGTCTTTCCATTAGCTCAGTGGCTTCTGCGGTTGCCGGGGCGGACTTTACCTTTCCCGTAGGCTCCACCCAGGTGGGAAGTCAGGAACTGTCCGTATCGGCAGGGGCCGATTACGACACAGTAGACAGCCTGAAATCTATCCCCATTTCCACGGCTTCAGGGGATATTATCTACCTGGACGATATTGCGCTGGTTGAAATGGTTCCCGAAGACGCCACCAGTATTGGGCGCTACAATGGAGAGGACACGGTTTCCATCAGTATTCAGAAGCAGCAGAAAAACAGCGCCCAGGAATTGTCGGATGATGTAATGGGCGCCATTGAGAAGCTTCAGGCGGCTAACGATACTTTGGAGGCCGTTGTGGTATATGATGCCAATGACCAGATCGAGAGCGCTCTGTCATCGGTATTTGAAACCATGATTATGGCTGTGGTGGTATCCATGCTGATTATTTTCCTTTTCTTCGGAGATATGAAAGCTTCTTTGATTGTAGGAACCTCCATTCCCATTTCTATCTTAGCGGCCCTGGTTTTAATGAATTTGATGGGATTTTCCCTCAATATTATTACCATGAGTTCCCTGGTTTTAGGCGTCGGCATGATGGTGGATAACTCCATCGTTGTACTGGAGAGCTGTTTCCGCTCCGTAAAAGGCCATGGCTTCCGGGAGTACAGGGACGCCGCCATAAACGGAACCCAAATCGTAGTACAGTCCATTGCCGGTTCTACCATTACAACCTGCGTGGTTTTCCTGCCTCTGGCATTTTTGGCAGGCATGACGGGACAGCTTTTCCAGCCCTTAGGGTTTACTATTGTGTTCTGTATGGTAGCCTCCCTGATTTCGGCTATGACTATTGTACCCCTTTGCTACACGTACTATCAGCCTAAGGAGCGTGAGAAGGCTCCGGCTTACTGGCTGGTGAGAAAAATGCAGAATGGCTACCGGAAGATCATGGAGTCTATTCTTCCCAAAAGGAAGACGGTTATGTTTACCACCATTGCCCTCCTTCTGGTGTCGTTTTTGATGGCATCTCAGCTTCGGTTTGAAATGATTCCCGCCGGCGACGAAGGAACCATCAGTATTTCCGTTGAAATGCGGCCTGGAATCGAAATGGAAAAGGCAGATTCGATTTTAAGCCAGATTGAGGAGATTGTTGCAGCCGATGAGGATCTGGATTCCTATATGCTTACATACGGCGGAAGCGGACTGTCTTTGACAGGAGGGGGCGGAAGCATCAGCGCCTATCTGAAAGATGACAGACAGAGAGAAACCAGTGAAGTAGTTCGGGAGTGGAAATCGTTATTAAGTACGATAGATGACTGTAACATCACCGTGGAGGAAAGCAGTACCATGAGCAGCCTCACTACAGGAGGAAGCTATGAGGTGATTCTCCAAAGCCCTCAGTATGACGAACTGAAAGAAACATCCGACCGGATAGCTGAGGATCTGAAAGCCCAGAAAGAGATCGTCAGAGTTCATACCAGCCTGGAAAATTCGGCTCCTTTAGTAAAAATCCATGTTGATCCGGTAAAGGCGGCAGCCGAGGGCCTTACGCCTACTATGGTTGCAGGAAGCGTGAACCAGATTATCGGCGGCGTAGACGCTGCTACCTTAAAGGTTTCCGGAGACGAGTTAGATGTGCGGGTAGAGTATCCGGCTGACGACTACAAGACCATTGACCAATTGAAGGGAATCATGCTGACCACTACCACAGGAAGTTCCGTGGCTTTGACGGATGTAGCGGACATTGTATTTGAAGACAGTCCGGCTTCCATATCCAGAAGCGATAAACAGTATCAGGTAACGATTTCCGCAGAATATTCAGACATCAACAGTGATTCCAGAACCCGGCTTGAAACGGATAACCGGATGTTTAACGAGGTTGTAAAGCCCAATTTGACTCAAAATGTTACCGTAGCGGAAAATGAAATTACGGAAATGATGAACGAAGAGTTTGGGAATCTGTACAATGCCATTCTCATAGCAATTTTCCTGGTATTTGTAGTAATGGCGGCTCAGTTTGAATCACCGAAGTTTTCGTTTATGGTTATGACCACCATTCCCTTCAGCCTGATAGGTTCCTTCGGACTTCTGTGGCTGTTTGACGCAAGCATCAGTATGCCGTCCCTTTTGGGCTTCCTGATGTTAGTGGGTACGGTTGTAAATAACGGTATCTTATATGTAGATACGGTAAACCAATACCGCACGGAAATGGATATGAAAACTGCTTTGATCGAGGCGGGTGCAACCAGACTTCGTCCCATCCTCATGACGACCCTGACCACCATTGTGGCCATGATCCCCATGGCTGCGGCCTGGGGCGACAGCGGAGAGATGATGCAGGGCCTGGGCCTGGTAAATGTCGGAGGTTTGACAGCATCTACCATATTATCCCTGTTGATGCTTCCGGTTTATTATAGTATTATGAATCGTAAGAAAAAGCCGGAGCCGGATTACGACTGACGGCAGAGGCAGCAATCAGGAAAAGGAGGAAAAAAATGAAAGGTTTGCATAGGATGGCGGCTCTGGGACTGGCCGCAGCCATGGCTGTGGCCGGGACAGTCCCGGCTTTCGCCGGAAGCCCGGAATTTGCTTATACAGAAGAAAAGTGGGCTTCCCTCCGTGACAATATCCTGGAATACAATGAGATTCCGGATTTGGTTCATGAGTACAATCCCACAGTGCTGAATAACCAGTCTACATACGAACAAAACCGGCAGGGAGACGGCTCCCGTTCCAGCGGGGACATTGCCGCCAGCTACCGGCAGAACGCGGAAAACATCTATGACCAGATTGCAGCTCTGGATCCGGACAGCCCTACCTACGACTCTATGGCCATCAGTCTGGAACAGCAGGCAAAGGCCCTGGAAGCTCAGGCGTCCAGCGCGGAGACGGGAAATTTTGGTCTGCAGCAGCAGAACCAGCAGGCGGAAGCTACCATTGTGGCCTCCGCAAAGACTCTGATGATCAGCTACCACCAAAACCTTCTGAATCTGGCGCTGTACCAGAAAAATCTGGAGCTCTTAAAAGAGCAGTACAGTGCTGTAGAGAGAAAAGCGGCCATTGGAATGGCCACTCAGATGGAAGTTCTGACAGCAAAGAGCAATATTGAAACCATGGAAATGAACATTCTCAATACAGAAAAGGGAATCCGTTCCGCCAAACAGAGTCTTTGTCTGGCAACAGGCTGGGCTTATAATGCCAATCCGGAGATCCGGGAGCTGCCGGCGGTGGATTTAAATGAAATCGCAGCCATTGACTTAGATGCTGACAAAGAAAAAGCAGTGACCAACAATTACACATTGTCTATTAACCGGGCCCAGTACAGCGCTACAACGGTACCGGAGACTAAGGAAAATCTGGAAGAAACCATCGCAAACAACGAGGCCCAGATCCGTTCCTCGGTCACCAGCAATTACCAGGCGCTGATTCAGGCCAGATCCGACTATGAGCAGGCTCAGGCGGAACTGATTCTGGAACAGAAGAAAATGGATACGGCCGCTTTGAAGCTTTCTATCGGTGAGATGAGCCAATTGGAATATAAGGCCCAGGAATACGCCTTAGAAAACAGCAGGACGGCGGTTGAACTGAAAGAAATGGCTCTCCTTCAGGCCCTGGAGACTTATCGGGACGGGGTAAACGGCTTGGCATCGGCGTCATAAAGGAGGCTTTGTGGTGAAAAACAGGAAAAATCAGATTATACGGTTTCGGTTTTGCCAAAAAGGGGCTTTTCTGGCCCTTGCGGCGGGATTGGCTTTCCTGGCGCCTGTGGGATTCGGAATGAAGGCCCAGGCAGCTCCGGCCAGCCAGCCGGAGGGCTATGATGATGAAGCCTGGGGCAAATTACTGGACAATACCTTAGAATACGGGGAGATTCCGGATTTGGTAGAATACTTTAATCCGTCCTACCGTTCCGCAGTGGAATCCATTGAAAGCAGTCTGGAGGATTCCTACAACCTGGTTGATAAAATGAAAAAAGAAGGGAAGGAGTACCGCCAGCAGGCTAAAGGATTGGAAAAGGAAGGCGACGTCGCCTATTCCGCCCAATATGAAGCCATGGGAAAAGCCCTTCTGGACGCTGCCAGCAGCACGGAAAAAACATTAAACAACCAAATGAAAAAGCTGGACCGCTATACCCTGGAACCTATCCGCAAACAATTGACCTCAGCGGTACAGTCCCTTTTTATCGGATATAATCAAATGGTAAAGAACCAGCAGCTTCTGGAAAAATCCGTGGAGCTGTATACGGATATGCTGTCCAGCTCTGAAACCCAGACCGGACTGGGAATGGCCACCTCCACGGATCTTATGACGGCGCAGATAGAACTGACTTCCGCCCGGAATCAGCTTTCTACCTTAAACAACAGCATCGATTCCATGCGCCGCACCCTGATCTTACTGACAGGCTGGAAAGAAACAGACAATCCGGTTATTGGAGAGGTTCCCAGGGCGGACGCCAGCCGGATAGACGCCATTGACCTGGAAGCCGATAAGGTTACGGCCATTGCCTATAACAGCACCCTGATTTCTATGAAGAATACGGATCCGGCCAGCCGTTCCCTGAAAGATGTCCATTCCAAAGAACGGAGCATTGAGGAAGCGGAGGCAAAGCTGCGCAGTACTATGGATACCCTGTACTACAACCTTCAGGAAAAGAGACTTGCCCTGAATGCAGCCGAAACCGCCTGCCAGCAGGCAAAGCTTACATGGGAAGGAAACCAGCGGCGCTACCAACTGGGTATGCTGGGGAAAATCGAGTATTTAGGCTCGGAAATCCAGTATTACCAGGCCGTAGCCGCCAGGGATATGGCGGATATGAATCTGCAGCAGGCGTTAAACGAATACGACTGGGCCGTAAAGGGCGCCGTCAGTCTTGAGTAGGTTTTAAAGGATCCCCCTCCTTTTGCCAAAGGCTGTCCCACCATTCCTCAAGGCGGAAGGAAAAACGAATCTTTGGGTGAGCGGACAGAAGAGACTGAAAGTCGTCTTCTGCCAGCACATTTTTAAGCTGCTGTTTCGATGCTTCAGGAACGACTGCCTGAGTATCGCTTACAAAACATAAGGAAGGATAGAGGACGCACCACCAGTTGCGTCCTTTTCCCTGCCCTAAAATAACCTTTACAGACTCATAATTTCCGGCAGGAAAAACCATATCCCCGTATACCTTTGTAGGAAAATAGCTTTCCCCGATTTCCAGGGAAGCTTCATAGGTTCCGCCATGGAGGCGGATAAACTCATTGGTTTCTTTTATCAGACTTTCTTCGGAGCCTGCCAGATAGTCCAGAATTTCTTCTTTCGAAGCGCTTTCTCCAACATCTTCATAAATCCGATCCAACAGGAAAGAACGGACGGAAAGTTTCAGGCTTTGGGCGTTTGGATCGTTGCTGTCTGCAATTACGTGGAAACGCAGAACCTGGCGGCCAAGGCGGCTGGCCAGAGCCTCATCATCCGCTGCCAGACCGGCTAACCAGAGAATCAGGGCAATAACGAAGCAGATGCCTGCTGCCAGCCCATTTCTTCGAATACTCATAATAATCTCCATTCATCAAACTTTATATTGGTAATTGTTGACGGGTGTGGTATAATTTAAACACCGGATAAATAAGAATTACTATCGTCAAGGCATTAGACAGAAAGACTGTAAAAATAGATTAGGAGAAAATCATGGAAAGAAAAAAGACCATTGCGGTATTGTTCGGAGGCCAGTCTTCCGAGCATATCGTTTCCTGTATGTCCGCCGTTAATGTGGCGGGACAGATTGATACGGAGAAATTCCTCCCATTGTTAATCGGAATTACAGAAGACGGGAGGTGGCTGAAGGCCCCTTCTTTGGAATCCATAAAGGACGGCTCCTGGAGAGATAGCCGGACAGAAGCCATGATTCTTCCGGACGCGGGGAAGCACTGCGCTCTGGTAGGAGAAAAGGGCAATTGGGAAGAAATCTATATTGACGGAGTGTTCCCGGTTCTCCACGGCTTATACGGGGAAGACGGTACCGTTCAGGGGCTTTTGGAGCTGGCAGGCATTCCCTATGTGGGCTGCGGGGTATTGGCCTCGGCTCTGAGCATGGACAAATTATACACAAAAATCATTGTTGAGAATTTAAAGATCCGTCAGGCGGCCTATGAGCCGGTAATGGCAGAAGAACTGTCGGAAATAGAAGGGGTTATAGAACGGGTGGAAGCCCGCTTTTCCTACCCGGTTTTTGTAAAACCCAGCAATGCCGGGTCCTCCCGGGGAGTATCAAAGGCGGAAAACAGGGGAGAACTGAAAGAAGGCCTTATAGAAGCAGCCCGCCATGACCGTAAAATTTTAGTGGAAGAGGCTGTTTTCGGAAGAGAAGTGGAGTGCGCCGTTTTTGGCGGAGGAAAGGAGCCGGTGGCTGCCTCCGGGGTGGGCGAAATCCTGCCGGCGGCGGAATTTTACGATTTTGAGGCAAAGTATTACAGCGAGGACTCCAGAACCGTTACAGATCCTGATTTGCCTGAGGGAGCCGCCGAAACCATCCGCAAAAATGCAGCGGCGATTTTTCAGGCTGTAGACGGCTACGGTTTGGCCAGAGTAGACTTTTTCGTAAAAGAAGACGGAGAAGTCGTATTTAATGAGATCAATACAATGCCCGGTTTTACGGCCATCAGTATGTACCCCATGCTTTGGGAAGCCAGAGGAATTGATAAAAAGAGCCTGATTACACGGCTTATTGAGCACGGTCTGTCCAGAAAAACCGTTCAGGCCAGGAGGCCCTTATGATAACTCAAAACGCCCCTATCGGAGTATTTGATTCCGGAATCGGGGGATTGACAGTGGCCCGGGAAATTATCCGGCAGATGCCCCAGGAACGAATGATATACTTTGGCGATACGGCAAGAGTGCCCTACGGAAGCAAGTCCAGGGACACGATTATCCGGTTTTCACGGCAGATTATCCGCTTCCTGAATACAAAAAAAGTAAAAGCCATTGTAATTGCCTGCAATACTGCCAGCGCCTATGCGCTGGAAACGGTAAAACAAGATGTGAATATTCCCATTATTGGAGTGATTCATGCCGGAGCCAAAAGCGCTGTGGACGCTACCAAAAACGGGAAAATCGGAATTATCGGCACGGAGGGAACTATCCGCAGCGGTATTTACGAGAGTGTAATCCGGGAAATGATGCCGGAGGTGAAAGTAAGCAGCAAGGCCTGTCCCCTTCTGGTTCCTTTAGTGGAGGAAGGGTGGTTTCACGATTCCGTTACTGATGAGGTGACCTCCCGCTATCTCAGCGAATTAAAATCAAAGTATGTTGACACCCTGGTACTGGGGTGTACCCATTATCCCCTGCTGCGTTCTACGGTAAAACGGCTTATGGGAGAAAATGTAACCCTGATTAATCCGGCTTATGAAACGGCGATTGAGCTGAAACGCCTTCTGGGTGAAAAAAATCTGCTCTGTGATCCCGAGACAGTAGAGGAAGCAGGAGAGAAATACCAATTTTATGTCAGCGATTTAGCGGAAAAATTCACCAGCTTTGCTTCTGCTATTCTGCCGGAGCAGGTGAAAGAAACGAGAAAAATCGATATTGAGAACTATTGAGTTGGTTGGAAAGGGACAAGAGAGAGGAATATGACAAAAGATGTATTAGTAAGCGTCAGCGGCCTTCAGACAATGGGCGGCGAAAGCGATAATATTGAAGTAATCACAGCCGGCAATTACTACCAGAAAAACGGCCGGCATTACATCATATACGACGAGGTAATGGAAGGCTTTGACGGCGTAATAAAAAATACCATAAAAGTGGGGCCGGACTGCATGGATGTGATTAAGCACGGCATCGCCAGCGTCCATATGGTATTTGAAAAAGACAAAAAGCGTTTGACTTCCTATACGACTCCTATGGGGGAGATGATGATAGGGCTCAATACCAGAAACATTCAGGTAGATGAGAAGGAACACGCCCTGAAGGTTCAGGTCAACTACTCCCTGGACATTAATTACGAGCACGTTTCCGAGTGCAATATCGTCGTTGACGTCCAGTCCAGGGATCAGGCGGCTATCCATTTGGGGAATTAAAAGAGAATAGAGATTAAAAAAACTGCGTCCTGCCGGGAGATTTAAGCCGGAGAGGACGCTTTTTTGTTTCGTAGGAAACTTCGTTTCTACGAAATAAAAAAGCTCTACTGAACTATCACTGAACAAAAAGATTGCTATGAGATGTGGATTATGCTATAATATGCATGTAAAGATTGTTCAAGCGGATAAGGGCAGGAGATGATCGTGTGTATCGTAGGTTGTATAATGTAATTGCCAAAATTATTAGAAAATTATCCAGCATTATTGAAGAAGTACCGGAAATAGTGGAGCGATACCGCAGCTTACATAGGGGCAAGGTGAGAAAAAGACTAAAGAAGTATTTTCCGGCATTGTTTAAGGCGGAGTCAGATACGGTCAGAGAACTTCGGGGAGATACGGGTGTAGATGAGAATATGATTCAAAAACTGGAAGCTTTTGTCGATGAGGGCTTTGCCGATAGAAATGAGGAGGGATTCTTGCTTTTTGAATTGTTGTGCTGCCTGGACAAAGGGCTTCAAAAAAGAATTGAATCAGAAATCGAGGCATTTGGCAGCTTTGAGACGGTTTGCGCTCTCAATGACAATTATTTGGAAACTGAGATAGCTTTGCTGCCTTACCTGCCTGCGGCGTGGGAAAGGAGCAGCAGGAGAGGCCAGCATTTTAATGACATTAACTCTTTGCTGAGAACGTTTTACTATATTGACCAGAGAGATCTGAAGAAGATGAAGGTCAAAAATATAAAGCACATTTTTTTAAACTTCCTTCCTTTTGAGCGGGCGAAAGATTTGCGGCGTCTGAGAATTGGCTTTTCTCCCCTCAGCAGAACGCTTAAGCTGGACGTTCTTTCGGAAGTGAGAGAGGAAGTTGCATATTTTTCTGTTGACAGCACAGGCATTGGGAAAAGGGTAAAAGAATTAGTGCTGAAAGTTTTGGATAAGGCAAAAAAGGCAGAGGTCGATATTGTATTTTTCCCTGAAATGGTTGGAAGTCCAGAGGTCGTAGACGGCATTGCGGAATATTTGCAGGACTATTTTATGGAAAATAACGAAGAGTATCCGTTTTTAATTGTTTTGCCTTCTGTTTGGGAAAATCATAAAAATTATGCAGTGGTTTTGTCCAGAGATGGCGAAGTGATATGCAGGCAGGAAAAGCAGTATTCCTACGAGGGGCCTACTGCTCCGGGAGGCGAAAGACAAGTGGAGGATATTAATCCGGATCATACGGTGTATCTTTTGCATTGCCGGGGACTGGGGCGGATTGCGATTATGATTTGCAAAGATTTTCTCATGACCGAGTATTTGCAGATGGTACTTCAGGTGCTGAAAGGAACTTTGATTTTGGTTCCTTGTATGTCTACAGGTGAGTACGATTTTAAGACTCAGGCCAATGCCTGCGAATATTCAGACTGCTGCGTGATGCAGGGGAATTGCTGCTCCGCTGAATACATGGTAAAGGCTGATGATCAAGACAAACTGAATACAATTGGATACGTTCTAAAGAGCGGGAAAAATCAGAATCCGCGTTATACGAATAGACCCAGCCGCGGGATTGCTCCCATTATCCGGCCGGAAGAGTGCCGGGAAGGAAATTGTCAGGAAGCGTGTCTTTTCTGTGGAGATTTTTATTTCGTTCCATAGGAAATGGCGCTTTGGTATGCATAATGGTTGGTGAGAGGAAAAACGTCATAGAATATCATAGAAGATATGATTTCTGTGGCGTTATAGCTCGCCCGCCTGCACTAAAAAAATATAAAGGAGGAAGAATATGTTTTATGGCCAAGAGGATTACCAAGAAATGAAAAAACTGTGTGCGGAAGCGACCACAAGAGAATTTGAAGATGTTTTGCGAGAAGCGCTAAAAAGGCTGGTAAAAGAGTACCTATATGAAGTATTGCGGAATTATCAGCGCAAAGAGAAAGAACTTCTGCTGCAGAAGCTTCGCCAGGGACAGAAATTTTCCCAACTGTTTCAGAGGACAGCAGAATCTGAAGAAAATGATGCTTTTTTTCAGATGGGACAATTTGCTGGGATTGTAAAGCTAATGGAATATCTTTACAGGGATTTGGTGGACAGAACAGATTTCGCCTCCCGCATAAGCGGGCTTTGTCAAAAGGCTCATTACTATAATATATTAAGAAGTTTGTACGAACACCCTGGAGAGAGGCATAAAAACCTTGCCGGAAATGAAGGAATTAGTTACAGCCATTTGACGGAAATTATGAAAGAGCTTCAGGAAGCCCATGCGGTTGATAAGTATTATCAGGGAAAAGCAGCTTTGTATGAATTGACAGAAGAAGGAAGGGAATATATTGCGGAAACATTGAAAGGCAATGCTGAAAAAATCAGCCCGGATTATTTAGAGAAAAGTCTTTTGTTATGGCCTGAGAAGGACGGGGCTTATTTGGAAAAAGTCAGCATATCCCTTGGAATGAGCAAAAAGAAAGAATCCCTCCCCTTTAAAAAGGCTGAAATGGCCAGATGTCAGAAGCAAATTGCGTAAGCAGAAAATTAACAAAATGGTGGTGAACAAATGGATAGAATTGAAGAGATTATAAAAGAACTGAACAAACAGAATACTCATTGGAAAGATACGCTTAGGGAACAAGGCGATTTGCTGAAAATTGAGGATAAAGAGTTGCGTCAAGCGGCAAATGAAATTTTATCAGAGTTGAGAGTTTTACTGAAAAAGGACAAAAAAGAAAGTGTCTTGGAACAAATAAAAGAGAAAATGGGCGATGGTGGGATCGCAGAAATTTTTGTTGAATGTGCATTGGTTTCTTTGGAAACTTTTTTTGTTATGGAACCCATAAGAAAAAAGGATACAGATGAGGTGCTTTCTCTTTTTGCGTTTTTATTTAAGAATTATATATTGCGGTACAATAAAAGTTTCTCAACCAACGGCCTGCAGTTTGGCCTGACAGGGGAGGAAATGGAAAACATCGCTAAAAATATGGATTTTCTTGTAAGGTATTATGTTGGGAATCATTACAGCCGTTGGATGATACTGGAAGACTTTGAAGATGAAACTGGTTTGGAGGGGGAAGCTGCACTGCTTTTTTCTGATTTGATAGAAGAAAATTACCAGACTCTTCAGTTGAACTGGATAATCGATAAGTTAGATGTCATAGAAATGTAACGGCGCACCATTAAAAAAGCTGTGCGGCAAGCCGCACAGCTTAAAATTTAACTATTTACTTTTTCCAGAACATTAATTTGTCTTTGAGAGATTTCTTCTTAGGAGCGGAAGGGATAGAGCCGCCGCGTACGCTCTTAATGTCTGTAATGTAAAGACCGCTGATGACCACCTTCGCCTCTGTCTTAACCGGAAGAACCTGGAATACCTTTTCGTCCGCAATGAGGGTGAGGATTTTAGGTCCGACTTTGGCTTTTACAATAGGAAGCTTTGCCCATCGCATATATTTGGGGGTCTGTTCATAAACCATCTTAGGCAAACCGGATTCCTTGATTTTCAATTTCTTTTTATCAATTACCAAAATAGACACCGTCTGTTTGGCAGCTTCCATCATTGCCTGAGAAGCAGCCTGCTTCTTTTCTAATTTTCTGCCGAAAAAATAGAGAAGAGCCAGAATTATGATGAGGATTACCAGAATCCAGAGTATAACAGTTAGAATTGCGTTCATTGGGCAGTACCTCCAATAATTTCCTTTGTGTTTCGTATTTTAAGTATACCATTTCCTTGAAAAAAAGGCAAGCAAAAAATGCTTGACACATTGACAAGTTTATGATAAACTGGAATGTGCACTATTGTGGCGATTTGGGCCTTATGGGTCAATTGCGCCCAAAAGCAAAACGTGAAAAGAAAACAGGGGTGAAACGTCAATGGAGAAAAGCAAGATGCGTCCGGTGCCGGCCGGGAAGAGCGTGAGAATGAGCTTCTCAGGACAAAAAGAAGTCCTTGAGATGCCGAACCTGATTGAGATTCAGAAAAACTCCTATCAGTGGTTCTTAGACGAAGGACTCAAGGAAGTCTTTGAAGACATCTCTCCGATTGCAGATTTTGCAGGCCATTTAAGCCTGGAGTTTGTAGATTTTACATTATGTAAAGACGACATTAAATACACCATCGAAGAATGCAAGGAGCGCGATGCGACCTATGCGGCTCCTTTGAAAGTGAGAGTAAGACTCTGCAACAAGGACAAAGATGAGATTAATGAGCACGAAATTTTCATGGGCGATCTTCCGCTTATGACAGATACGGGTTCCTTCGTAATTAATGGCGCAGAGCGTGTCATTGTAAGCCAGTTGGTTCGTTCCCCGGGTATCTATTATGGAATTGCTCATGATAAGGTAGGAAAGGAACTGTACAGTTGTACCGTGATTCCCAACCGCGGCGCGTGGCTGGAGTATGAAACGGATTCCAATGACATTTTCTACGTAAGAGTTGACCGTACCAGAAAGGTTCCGGTTACTGTTTTGATCCGCGCACTGGGATACGGTACCAATGCGGAAATTTTGGATCAGTTCGGCGAAGAACCGAAAATATTAGCCAGCTTTGGTAAGGATACGTCTGACAATTACCAGGATGGCTTATTAGAGTTATATAAAAAGATACGTCCGGGCGAGCCTTTATCCGTTGACAGCGCAGAAAGCCTGCTGAACAGTATGTTCTTTGACCCCAGAAGATATGACCTTGCAAAAGTAGGCCGCTATAAATTCAATAAGAAACTTGCCTTTAGAAACCGGATTAAGGGCCATGTGCTGGCGGAGGATGTTGTTGACACTTCCACCGGAGAGATTCTGGCAGAGGCCGGCACCAAGCTGGATAAAGAGATGGCAGACCGGATTCAGAATGCGGCAGTTCCCTTTGTCTGGATTGAAGGACCGGACCGGAAGCAGAAAGTGCTTTCCAATATGATGGTAGATCTGGCTGCTTACGTTCCCTTTGAACCGTCAGAGGCCGGAGTTACGGAAATGGTATATTATCCTGCCCTGGAAGCTCTTCTTTCGGAAGTGGGAACGGAAGATGAGGAAGAGCTGAAGGCGGCTGTCCGCCGCAGCATCCACGAGCTGATTCCTAAGCATATTACAAAGGAAGATATTCTGGCTTCTATTAACTATAATATGCATTTGGAGCAGGAAGTGGGAAATGCCGACGACATTGACCATTTAGGTAACCGCCGTATCCGTGCCGTTGGCGAGCTGCTTCAGAATCAGTACCGCATCGGTCTGTCCCGTATGGAACGTGTGGTACGGGAGCGTATGACTACCCAGGATATGGAAGGAATTACTCCCCAGTCCCTTATTAATATTAAACCGGTAACAGCGGCAGTGAAGGAATTTTTCGGAAGTTCCCAGCTCTCCCAGTTCATGGATCAGAACAATCCGCTATCCGAGCTGACTCACAAGAGACGTCTTTCAGCCCTGGGTCCCGGCGGTTTGTCCCGAGACAG
>CAMMNN010000045.1 GCA_946498245.1 uncultured Clostridium sp.
AAACAGGGGGAAGAAAAATGGCAAAAGAAATGATTGCAATGCTTCTTGCCGGCGGTCAGGGTTCCCGCTTATATGCGCTGACCCAGAAGCTGGCAAAACCTGCAGTTCCTTTCGGCGGCAAGTATCGAATCATCGATTTTCCGCTGTCAAACTGCGTTAATTCTGGTATTGATACAGTAGGTATTCTTACTCAGTATCAGCCGCTGGTACTCAATGAATACATCGGCAACGGCCAGCCGTGGGATCTGGACCGTCTCCAGGGCGGCGTCCATGTCCTGCCGCCTTATCAGCAGGCATCCGGCTCCGATTGGTACAAAGGAACTGCCAACGCTATCTACCAAAACATTTCTTTCATCGAGCGCTACAATCCGCAGTACGTTATTATTTTATCCGGCGACCAGATCTGCAAGCAGGATTACAGCGATTTTCTCCGTTTCCACAAGGAGAAAGGCGCGGAGTTCAGTGTAGCCGTTATGGAGGTTCCGTGGGAGGAGGCATCCCGTTTCGGCCTGATGGTAGCAGACGAAAACGACAAGATTACCGAGTTCCAGGAAAAACCCAAGAATCCCAAGTCTAATCTGGCTTCTATGGGTATCTACATATTCAATTGGGATATTCTGAAGAAATACCTCATTGAAGACGAAGCGGATCCCAATTCTGAAAATGACTTTGGAAACAATATCATTCCCAACCTTTTAAGAGACGGACGGAATATGTACGCTTACCATTTCAGCGGATACTGGAAGGATGTCGGAACCATCTCCTCTCTCTGGGAAGCCAATATGGAAGTTCTGGATCCGGAGCACAGCGGCATTAACCTTTTCGACGACGACTGGAAAATTTACAGCCGCAACAGCGGTATGACAGGCCACAGAATTACCTCTGACGCTGTAGTGGAAAACTCCATGATCACCGACGGCTGCCGCATAGCCGGTACTGTAAAGCACTCTATTCTTTTTGCCGGCGTACAGGTTGAGCCCGGAGCCGTAGTAGAGGATGCCGTCGTTATGGGCGGAACCACAATTAAATCCGGCGCTGTGGTACAGCACTGTATCGTAGCGGAAAATGTGGTTATCGGTGAAAACGCCGTTGTAGGAGCTATGCCTTCCGGCGATGAAAAGGGTGTAGCTACCATCGGTTCCGGCGTTTATATTGGGGACAATGCCAAAATCGGCCCCAATGCCATGGTAAATAATAATGTAAAGGGCGGTGAAGAACAATGGTAAATTCCAACGCAGATGCACTGGGCATCATTTTCCCAAACAGTTATGATTCTCTGGTACCGGAGCTGGTCAGCGAGCGCCTTATGGCCTCCATCCCCTTTGCCAGCCGTTACCGCATGGTAGACTTTATCTTATCCAGCATGGTAAACTGCGGCATTGGCAATGTTTCTATCATTGTCCGCAAAAATTACCATTCCCTTATGGATCATTTGGGCTCCGGCCGTGAGTGGGATTTAACCCGTAAAAACGGCGGTTTAAATATCGTTCCTCCCTTTGCGGAGAAAACTGTAAAAGTTTATAACGGCAGAGTGGAAGCTTTGGCCAGCATTTTGGATTTCCTGCGTTCCCAGAAGGAAAAATACGTAGTAATGTCTGACGCTAACATCGCTGTGAACTTCGATTTTAACGCTATGATCGATGCTCATGTAGAAAGCGGAGCCGATGTAACCGTAGCTTACACGGAAGAAAAGATCCCCGCCAGCGCCCTTGCCGCCCATGTGGAAAATAAGAATCTTTACTATACTCTGTCTATGGAAGACGGCTGGGTAAAGGATCTGATGATTAATTCCAAGGCCCCCGGCATCCAGAACTTCTCCATGAATATCTACATTGTGGGACGGGAGTTCCTTATTGAGCAGATCAGCAACGCTTACGCTCACGGCTATGTCTTCTTTGAGCGCGACATTCTGGCTCCCCAGTTAGACAAGCTGAAAGTAAAAGCCTTCCGCTATGACGGCTATGTTGCCCATATCAGCGACATGAAGAGTTACTTCGACGAGAACATGAAGATGCTGAAGGAAGAGAACGTCAATGCTCTCTTCGCCGCCAGTCCCATTTACACCAAAATCCGCGACGACAACCCCACACGCTACATTTCAGGGGCCAAGGCCAAAAACATTATGGCCGCCGACGGCTGCGTTATTGAAGGCGAAGTGGAAAACAGCATCCTCTTCCGCGGCGTAAAGATTGCCAAGGGCGCGAAAGTGAAAAACTGCGTGCTGATGCAGGATACGGTAGTAGAGGCGGACGCCAATATCGAGTACATTATCTCTGATAAAAATGTAACCATTACTGCCGGCAAAGAGGTAAAGGGAACGGATACCTTCCCGGTATATGTAGCAAAATATCAGAAGGTATAAGATTTACAGACAATTTTGGGGCCCGCCGCAGGCGGGCCCCTTTGTTATCACGCCATCATATTCGGCAGCCACAGGCTGACTTCCGGCACAAAGGTGACTAAAATCAGCACCAGCAGCATAGCTCCGATAAAGGGAAGGGACGATTTGGCCACTTCCTCGATGCCTGTTTCCGTCAATCCGCTGGCCACAAAGAGATTGACGCCTACCGGTGGGGTTACTAACCCGATGGCCAGGTTCAAAACCATGATTATGCCAAAGTGAATAGGGTCTACTCCTACTGCCGTTACAATAGGCAGCAGAATGGGCACCAGGATTACAATAGCTGCTGAGGCGTTCATGATACAGCCTACAAAGAGCATGAGGATATTTATCAGAATCAGGATAATAATCTTATTGTCCGTCAGGGCGATCATGGCCTCTGCCACTTTGGTAGGGATCTGCTCCATGGCCAGGATATTTCCAAAAAGCGTGGCCATTCCCAACAGCAGGCAAACGGTACAGGAAGACAGCACCGATTCCACCAGGCAGTCCACTAAGTTCTCTCTGGTAATCTCCCTGTAAGCGAAAATACCGATTACAAGCCCTAAAAACGCCGCCATAGCTGCTGATTCCGTAGGAGTCAGAAGGCCCAGATAAATGCCTCCTAAAACCACTACGGGTACCAAAAAAGCCCATTTGGCTTCCCAGATCAGCATTCCAAACTTCTTTGCAGAATGCTGGCGCTTTTCTCCTTTCCAGTTATTTTTTCTCGCAATATAATAAGAAAATACCATCAACACAATTCCTACTAAAATTCCCGGTACTACGCCAGCCATCAGGGCTTTTCCTACGCTGGCCGACGCCGTTACTGCGTAAACTACAGAGGTATTGCTGGGTGGGATTAACACGCCGATGGCCCCGGAAGCCGCCACAATGGCTCCTGCATAGTTCTTATCGTATCCTCTGGCAACCATAGCCGGAATAGTCATAGTTCCGATGGCGGCCACTGTTGCCGGACCGGATCCGCTCATGGCGGCAAAGACCATGCATACCAGAACTGATGTCAGAGCAATTCCTCCGTACATACCTCCCACCAGTTCATCTGCCAGATCAATCAGTCTTTTTGTCAGTCCCCCTACTCCCATAAAGACGCCTCCAGCAATAAAGAAGGGAATGGCCAGGTACGTAGAGTTATCTAATGACGTAAAACTAATAGAACCCAGGTAGCTTAAAGGCAGAGTTCCCGCAATCAGTATGGTCATAATGGCCGACAATACCAAAGAAAAGGCAATGGGGAAGCTAATTAAAACCAGGAGTGCAAAATAGCCGAACAGGCAAGCCGCCGCCCCGATTTCCAGATGGAGAAAGTAAGGGATAAACATCACAGCCGCCAGAACTGCTCCTATGGCCGCGTCTGTCAGACCAGATTCCTTGATATGCCTGCAGCCCATTTGAATGATTCTCACCGTAATCAGGGCAAAGCCGATTGGAAGAATCAGGTAAGGAATCCAGTACGGAATCAGCATGGCCGGGGTTTTGGTAGGCAGCTTGAGCATACGAATAACCTGTTCCGTGCCGTAGTATAAAAGAAATCCGTTGGAAATCAGCATCAGAATATCCATGGTCACAGTCAGGATTTGTTGAAAACCTTTGGGGAATTTTTTATAAAGAGCGTTTACTTTTACCAGGTTCTGTTTTTTTATGGCCACTGGCACACACAGATACGTAAACCATACAAAGGCAAATCTGGCCAGCTCCTCCGACCACACAGCCCCGGTTCCGCCTGCGGTAAATCTGGTAAACAGGTAACGGTACAATACCTGCCACACAATACTTACAATGGCTGCCAGAAGGCCGATACAGCACAATATTTTTTCTATATTTTCGTCCAGATATTTTAACCGTTTTGCCATCTGTTATCCTTCCTCCTGTCTTAGTTTTCCTGGGTTTTGCGAATCATGTCGAAGGCTTCTTTTACAGAGGTGTCTGAAAGGAACTGATCCCAGATGGAGGTGGCAATGCCTACAAACTCTTCGTAATTTTCGCCTGTCAGTTCTGTCACTGTACAGCCGTTATCTTTAAATGCCTGGATAGCGTTTTCATTTTCCTTTGCCATCAGCTCTCTTTCAAATTTTTCCGACTCCGCAAAGGACTCGTCCAGAATCTGCCTAAGATCTTCCGGCAGAGAATCGTATATGTCTTTATTAATGACTACTACGTTCATAAGGAAATTGTGATTGGAAACCAGCACGTTTTTGCAGACTTCGTAATACTTATTGTCGTAAGCAAAGGCAATGGCTCCGTTGTTTCCCTCTACTGTCCTCTGCTGCATGGCTGTATAGGTTTCATTGGCCGGAATAGGTGTAGGCGTCGCTCCTAAAGCGTCGTCCAGGGCGATTTCTACTTCTGAGCTGGTGGAACGCAGCTTTACGTTTTTAAAATCCGCGGCGCAGGTAAGGGGTGTTTCCGGGACTGTCAGGAATATACGATAGCCCTGGGAATAGTAGGCCAGAGGCTGAAGGCCGATGGCATGAAATTTTTCTTCAAAGTATTGGCCCAATTCCCCGTTGTCCAGGCTTTCGTAAAACTGCTCATCATTTTCCGGAGTCGTTACGTAAGGCAGCTCCAGGGCGTTAAACTCTCCAATAAATGTAGTCAGGTTAGAGGTAGAGCTGTTTCCAATCTCCACGGTTCCTGCCTGGGCGTTTTCAATGTTTACCCGGTCCGCTCCCAGGGTTCCTCCGGGGTAATGTTCAAACTGAAGGCGGCCTCCTGACTTTTCCTCCGCCAGTTCAATCATATGATCCAGGGCCTGACCAATGGGGCTGGTCTGGGTCTGGATATTGGAAATTCTCAGGGTATAGACTTCGTCACTGCCAGCAGTGGATCCCTGGTTTTCCCCTCCTGTATTCTGGCTGCAGCCGCCTAACATTCCTACTGCCGCTGCCGCAAACATAGCTGCTATCGCTTTTCTCCATTTTCTCATAAGTTATTCCTCCAATACGCAATCATTTTCCGGTAAAAGAACCCCCATATTATAATAAGAAAAGGTTCCTTTTCCGATTAATTTGTTTTCGTCATTTCGGATCTCCACATCACAGACGCTGATCCGCTTTCCCCGTTTGATTTCCTTTGCCTGGGCATATAGCTTTCGGCTCCCTATGGCCGGAAGAAGGTAGTGGAAATCGCTGGATATTGTAGTCATTTTTCCGCCGCAAGATGCGGCGGCAGCCCCGCCAATGGTATCGGCTAGGGAAAAAATACAGCCTCCGTGGACAGAGCCCACCGGATTATGCATAAACGGTTTGATCTCCATCTGGCCTTTCGCCCTGCCGTCCTCTATCTCCACGGTCCGGATCCCCAGGGCCGCCCCGAAAGCGTTATGACGATCTCTGTACTCTCTGATTTCCTCATAGGTTGCCATGGACGGTTTCCTCCTGCAGTTCTTCTTTCAGGTAATTTACCAGTCCTCCGGCCTCCATCAGTTTTAAAAGATGTTCCGGAATTTTGGTACAGCAGTATTCCTCATTTCTCGTGAGATTTTGGATTTTTCCCTCTCTGCAGTCAATCCGAATCCGGTCATTTTCCCGAATTTGTCCGGCCTCTTTACATTCTACAACAAGAAGTCCCACATTAATAGCGTTGCGATAAAAAATTCTGGCAAAAAACTTCGCTACAATGGCTTCCACTCCCAAATATTTCAGCGTCAGAGGAGAAGTTTCCCTGCTGGATCCGGAACCGAAATTGTCTCCGGCTACCATGATTTTTTTCTCTTTTACTTTTTCTGCAAAATCCGGATCCAGGGCGCTCATGGCATAGGGAGCGCTGGCTTCAATTCCCAGTTCCATATATTGGGGAGGAGAAATGATGTCGGTATTAATATTGTCCCCGAATTTTATTACATATCCTTCTTTTTTGTCCATAACCTTCCTCCTCTCACATAACCTGCCTTGGATCCGTGATATAGCCTGTCAGGGCGCTGGCCGCCACAGTCAGGGGAGAACCAAGATAGATGGAACCTTCCTTGCTCCCCATTCTGCCGATAAAGTTCCGGTTTGAGGAAGAAATACAAGTCTCACCCGCCGCAATCATACCGGAATGGAGCCCTACGCAGACGCCGCAGGTAGGCGCTAAAACCGCAGCCCCCGCTTCCGCCAAAGTCCGGAGGAGCCCGTCTTGATCCGCTCTCCTCCAAACCTCATCTGAGGCCGGGGATACCAGCAGCCGGATCCCTGAAGCAATCTTTTTCCCTTTCAGAAGGCGGGCCGCTTCTGCCAAATCATGGTATCTGCCTCCTGTACAGGATCCGATATAAGCCTGATTAATGGGAGTCTTTTCCAGATCTCCGGCTTCCGCCACGTTATCCACCTGATGGGGACAGGCCACCATGGGGTTCAATGACTCTGCCTCAAACTCCAGAGTCTGGCAAAATACAGCGTCATCATCACTTTTCAGGTTACAGTCCCAGCCTTCCACGCCGTGCTCTCTGAGAAATTTTTCTGTCTTTTGGTCAGGGGCTATAAGGCCTGCTTTCGCTCCCATTTCCACAGCCATATTGGCAATAGCCATTCTCTCGTCCATTTCCATAGCGGAAATGGCGCTTCCCGTATATTCTACGGTTTTGTATGTGGCTCCCGCATGGCCTATGGCTCCGATGGTTTTTAAGGAAACGTCCTTTGCCATGACGCCTTTTGCCAGAGTTCCTTCCCAATTCACCCGGATAGTCTCAGGAACCCGCAGCCAGATCTCTCCTTTTAAAAGGACGCCCAGCATTTCCGTAGAACCAATGCCTGTGGCAAAGGCTCCTAAAGCTCCGCCCATACAGGTATGGGAATCCGTTCCCACTACCACGGTTCCCGGCCTCACAAAGCCATGCTCCGCCATAATCTGGTGGCAGGGCCCTACAAATTCAAAGTAATTTCGGATCCCGTGTTCTCTGGCCCAGTCCCTGGTAAACTTCACGATTTCAGCCTGTTGAATAGATGCCGGAGGCGTATAATGATCAGAAATAATCACCACCTTATCCGGATCCCAGACCTCGTCCCGGATTTCCTTCATATGTCTGGCAATCTCGACTCTGGGGCCTAAAATATCGTCCATCATAGCCCTGTCCACCTGAACCCAGAGGATTTCCCCGGCCGCTGCCTGCTCTTTTCCTGCCGCTCTGGCCAATATCTTCTCTGACATTGTCTGTCCCATAGTCCCATTTCCCCTCTCTCAGCTCTCTCTTACGTACACAGTGCCGTCCATAATCATTCTGGCTGTGCGAAATACCTTGATGCTGTCCATTTTAATGGTTCCATCTTTTATGGAAGCCTTCACCTTTACTTCCAGCCGTCCCGACGGGTGGCCGATATACAGAGTTTCTTTGTCTCTGGACTCTTTTTTCATCACTTCCCATGGAATACTCCCCGGGATCTTCATAGCCGCGCCGGTACATACGGTTCCAGTAATGGGATAGGCTTTATGCATATGGTGCATAAACAACAGGCGGGAGACTAAATCCACATCTTTTCCGGCTACTGCGCCTCCATTAAAGCACTGGTAATCCGCCGGACTGCTGACAATGGCAAAGAAGGGATTATAGGGGCTTTCTTCGTAAGCTTCTTCCGGCCCTTTCACCAAGCCGAAGCATACTGCCGCCTGGGAGCGTATTTTCTCAATAAGCTCCATTCGCTCTCTGCTGCCCTCAATTTCCTCAGGCGTTTCCGTCCCTTTCATTCCCAGGCTCTCCGCCTTTATAAATACCAGAGGATTTCCTGCGTCTACTAAAGTAACGGGGTATTCTTTCCCGTCAATAGAAAATACGTCCCGGGGATTTCCTGTGGGAAGCAGTTTCCCGCACACCGTTCCCGTAATTTCTGACCAATCCAGGTCGATCCGAGCCCCTGTCCCCGGTACGCCGTCAATGGAGCAGTCTCCTTCCACCTCTGCCCTGCCGCCTTTTACGGGAACCTGGGCGGTTAAAATCTGATGACTGTTGGTCAGATGGATCCGGACGCTCGTTACCGGTTCCTTTGCCGCTACCAGCCCTTTATCAATGGCATAGGGGCCTACTGCCGCGGAAATATTTCCGCAGTTTCCTTTGTAGTCAATAAATGCCTTCTCAAAGCTAACCTGGCCAAAGGTATAATCCACATCTGCGTCAGGTCTGGCGGAGGGCCCCACAATAGCCAGCTTGCTGGTAAGGACGTCCGCCCCTCCCAGGCCGTCGATCTGCCGGACATCGGGACTTCCAAAAATCTTGCAGATTAAGGAGTCCCGCTCCTTCTGATTTGCAGGCAGCTCGTTTTCCATAATAAAAATACCTTTGCTGGTGCCGCCCCGTACAATGGAGCAGCGGTACTCCTTCATTTCAGGATGCATATGGCAACTCCTTTCTCTCTGCCTTTTCAGCCCATAACGCCAGTATCGCCAAAGAGTTCATCGTCTGTGGGAACGGGCCGGCAAATGCCTGTGGCCAGCCAGGTATCATTCATATAGTGCTTTAACTGGATGTTTTCCGACGTAATGTTTCCGCCCCAGGTACCACAGCCTAAAGACGGAGAGAAGGGGTGGCCCGCATTCCAGTCCCCGGTATTTACCACACTGTTGGGAAGATTATTGTTTACCCGGCTGGTATGGGTTTCCAGGGCAAATTTCAGAATGTTGTCCTGATTGTTGGAATAAATTCCGCAGGAGTGACCGGCTCCGGAGTATGCATGATTGGCGTTTACCCGGGCAATGGCCCCGTCAATGTCCCGGCACTTATAAACAGTCAGTACCATGCACAGCTTTTCTCCCGACAAGGGATAATTCACGCCGGATCCCGTTTCTTCCACCATAATAAACCGTGTCCCTTCCGGAACTTCTATCCCCGCTATGCCAGCGATGACATTAATGGGCTTTGCTACAATGTCCCGGTTCAGATTGTGATTGGCAGGCCATTCCGGGAAAATAGCCTTCTGGATCTTATCGTGTTCTTCCGGTTTGCATAAGTATCCGCCTTCTGCTTTTAATGCAGCTATGGCCTCGTTGTATACGCTCTCAAAGATTACCAAGGCATTGTCGCAGGAGCAGCCTGCCGCCAGATCCCCAGTTTTGCTTAACATGATTTTATGGGCAGCGTCCTTTAAATCCGCAGAATCATCAATGGCCATAATGGCATTGCCGGCTCCTACGCCGTAAGCCGGAGTTCCGGAGGAATAAGCTGCCTTTACCATGCCGGCTCCACCGGTGGCAATAACCAGATCTGACTGCTTCATGATTTCATTGGTGATGGGGACCTTGACTACGTCTACGCACTGTAAAATGTCTTCCGGCGCTCCATGCTTTTTCAGCAGGCCCCGCATAAGTTCCACAGTATGGTAAGTGGTTTTCTTTCCTCTTGGGTGGGGCGACATAATAACGGCGTTCCGGCTCTTAACTGTACACAGGGCTGTGGTAATGGGAATCATTTCAGGCTGTGTGCTGGGAATCAGGGAACCAATGACGCCTACGGGTTTTTTAATCCTTCTCATTCCCCTTTCCGGAATTTCTTCCACCACGCCTACGGTTTTCTCATGTTTAATCTCCATAAACATGCCTTTTACTTTTTTCTCAATTTTGGCTACCTTGGAATCATAGTCTCCCAGTTCCGTTTCCTCCAGGGCCATTTTTGCAAGCTCATGCTCTATCTCCGGTCTGGTCATTTCATAGGCCAAAACCGCCGTTAAATGATCCACCTGTTCCTGGGTATAGCGGTTTATAACAGCTTGGGCCTTTCTGGCTCTTTCTACGTAGGCCGCTACATACTCCTCATAATTCATCTCTTGTCTTTCTTCGCTCATGTTATTCTCCTCTCTCCGGCATTTTTAGACGCCAGCCCTGCACATACTGGCCATTCTGCCCGTAATGGGTGCTTTTACTCTGGCCTTTACGGTTTCTACTGCCTCCATGTAGGCCTTCATATGGATTCCATGGTGAATTTCCATACCATTTAGCAGATTCAGCATATCTTCTGTTGCCGTATTGCCTGCGCTTCCCGGCGCGAAGGGACAGCCGCCCAGCCCTCCTACGCTGGTTTCAAAGGCGTCCACTCCTGCCAGAAGGCCTGCGTAAATGTTGGCAATTCCCAGCCCCCTGGTATCGTGGAAATGAAGGCCCAGGCTCATATCCGGAAATTCTTCTTTTACCTTTTTTACGGTGTTTTGTACCTGCAGGGGATTTGCCACCCCAATGGTATCGCACAGTACCAATTCTTTCACTCCTGCTTCCCGGATCTTTTCCACCATGGAAACAACCTGTTCCAGCCCGACGTTTCCATCAAAGGGGCAGCCGAAACTGACTGCCAGGGAAACCCGTATATGCGTATGGGGAAATTCCGCCATAATCTTACTTAGTTCTTCCAGGGATTCCATTCTGCTGCGGTTTACATTTTTCCGGTTGTGGGATTCGCTGGCTGATATTACGTATGTCACATCTTTCAGGCCTGCTTTTACTGCATTCTGCACTCCCCGCAGATTAGGAGCCAGGGCAATGGCCCTGAAATCCTCCGGCGCCTGGGACAAGACGGCCTCCGCTACCTGGGCGGCGTCTGCCATCTGAGGCAGCCACTTTGGATTTACAAAGGAAGTGATTTCCATCTGGCGTACGCCGGACTGAATCAGGGCCTGGATAATGGCCAGTTTGTCTTCCAGAGGAATCATCTCTTTTACATTTTGAAAGCCGTCCCTGGGACCTACTTCAATTACGGTAACGTTTCTCGGTATTTCCATTTTCTGTCCTCCCTAGATTGTTCCGTTTTCTTTCATTTCCCGGATCCGTTCCGGAGAGTATCCCAAAAGTCCGCCGTAAATCTCTTCATTGTGCTGCCCCAGCATGGGCGCAGGACTTCTGAATCCCGCCTTTGTTTCCGACATCTTAATATGGGAATTGGTAACCTTGATCTTTCCCACTTCCGGATCCTCTATCTCAATAAACATCTCTCTGGCCCCGGCAATATGAGGATCCTCTGTCACCTGCTTTACATTGTAAATGGGGGCTGTGGGAAGGCCGATTTCCAAAAGCTTGCTCACCAGCTCTTCAGCCGTCTGGGTTTTCGTCCATTCCTCTACAATGGGTTTAATTTTGTCCCGGTTCCTCACCCGATCCCCGTTTTTAGCCATTTCCGGATCCGTAATCAGCTCCGGCTTTCCCATAAACTCACAGAGCTGCTTCCAGAATTTATCGTTTGCCACGCCGATTACTACGTGCTGTCCGTCCTTTGTGGGGAAGGTATCGTAAGGTGCTGTGGACTCATAGGCATTTCCCGTCCGCCCCGGCAGCCTTCCTCCAATGAGGTAAATCTGGTTAATGATCTGCATGACGCTTACCAGGCTGTCTACCAAAGCAATATCTACCTTCTGTCCAATGCCTGTCCGTTCTGCATAATGAAGAGCTGCCAGCACTCCGGCAGTCAGGGAAATTCCCGCCACAGTATCAGATACCGGCGCTCCGGCTCTGGTGGCTTCTCCGTCGGGCCAGCCGGTGACGCTCATAATTCCGCTCATGGCCTGACCTACAATGTCATATCCCGGCCTCTTGCTGTAGGGCCCGTAATGGCCAAAACCGGAAATACAGCCATATACCAGTTTGGGATTGACCTTTTTCAATTCCTCATATCCCAGTCCCAGCTTTTCCATGGTTCCCGGCCTGTAGTTTTCAATGAGAATGTCCGCCTTTTTTACCAGATCCAAAAAGACCTCTTTCCCTTTTTTCAGGTTCAGGGTAATTCCTTTTTTATTGCGGTTCATATTCATGAAGTAACCGCTTTTCCCTTCCTTAAAAGGCGGAAAGCCTCTGGTATCGTCCCCTGTGCCCGGTATTTCCACTTTAATGACTTCCGCTCCCATATCGGAAAGGATCATACTGCAGTAGGGCCCTGCCAGAACCCTGCTTAGATCTAACACCACTACCCCTTCCAGCGCTCCTTTTTGCTGTTCCATCTTCGCACCTCCGTATCAATCTTTCACGGCTTCGGATTGCTTTTTGCTTTCCCTTGCCCCTCGTCTATTATAGGAAGCAACATCTGTGCCAAACTTCAATTTTCTTTTAACTTTCTCCAAAATGTAGTTCTTCCTATTCCCAGGGCCTTTGCCGCCATTTCCTGATTGTTTCCAAATTCTTCCAAATAATGGCGGGCGATTTGGCGCTCTACGCTGCACATAATCTCATTCCACCCCTCTCCGGCGGGTATCGCCAGTTCCATGGTCTTTTCCTCTCTTTTTACTTCACTGATTCCCAGGATCTCTCCGATTTCTTCCTGCCGGAAGCTTTCTGGATCCAGGACCGCAGACAGGACTCCGTACCGTTCCATGGCGTTTTCCAGTTCCCGGATATTTCCGGGCCAGTCGTAGGCAGACAAAAGGGAAAGGATCCCTTCGATTTCCTCAGAAGGGCTGAGGTAATCTGAAAGGAATTTCCGGGCCAGCACCCCAATGTCGCCCCTCCGCTCCCTGAGAGGCGGAATTTTAATCTCCAAAACATTTAGCCGGTAATACAAATCTTCCCGAAACTCCCCCTCTTTTGCCAAAGCTTTCAGATCCTGATTGGTTGCGCTGATAATCCTTACATCTACAGGTATGATCCGGTTTCCTCCTACTCTCATAATCTCTTTTTCCTGCAGGACCCTTAAAAGTCTGGTCTGCAGATTTTTGGAAATCTCTCCAATTTCGTCCAGAAACAGGGTTCCCCTGTGGGCCATCTCAAAAAGGCCCGCCTTCCCTTCCTTTCTGGCCCCGGTAAAGGCCCCGGCTTCGTATCCGAAAAGCTCGCTCTCCAGAAGGTTTTCCGGTATGGCTGCACAGTTTACTGCTACAAAGGGGCCTTCCCGCCGCAGGCTTCCATTGTGTATGCTTTGGGCCAGCAGCTCCTTTCCTGTGCCGGATTCCCCCTGAATCAGCACCGAAGAATCCGTTCTGGAATAAACCCGGGCACGGGTTACCACTTTTTTCATGGAAGAATCTTCCGTTATAATGTCTTCAAAACAGTACTTTGCCACAAAGCCCTTGAAATGGAGTTCTTTCCGGGTTTTCTGCTCCATCTCCTGGATCTTTGTCACATCTTCCATACGGCTGACGATTCCCATAAACCTTCCGTCTTTAAAAACAGGAAAATGGGCCACAGTATAAACGGCTTTGCCAAACTGCTTTAAATACACGGGAACGTCCCGGCCCTTCTGGCAGAAATCCCGGTACTCTTTGCTGATAACGTCTTCTCCGGCCCGATCTCCCGTTTTGTATTGGTTTTTCAGCAGTTTAGCGGCTATGGGATTTAAAATCACGATCCGGTCTTCTTCGTCCATGACGATAATCCCTTCTTTCAGAGAATCATAGGCCGTTTTCATCTGCAGGGCTTTCTTTTGCTCCTTGCGCTTTTCGTCCAGCATATGGAGGGCCTCTTCAATGGCGCTGTCAACGCCCTGTTTGCCGGCGCTGATCTGGTAGCCCTCCATTCCCATGTTTTTGGCTACCCTTACGGCCACTTCCCCGCCGATAATGGTCCGGATCCCTTTGCTTTTTGCGTCCTTAACGGCATTTTCAATATCCAGGTAATTGACAAAAGAATATTCTTCTATCCGGATTTGATACATACGGGCGATTTCCTGGATTCCCAGCACATTTTTCCGGTAATGGATAAAAGCGGCTTCTTTTATGGCGGGATCCAATTGATGGATAATTTTTATTACATCGAAGGGCGTAACAGGGATAAAGACCACGGGAATGCTAACGGCATTTTTGATCTGGGCCGCTGTCCCGCCCCGGCTGAGGATTACATCAGCCTGACCAGTTCTTTCCAGCTCCTTTGCAATCTCCACTGCCCGTTCAAATGACGCGTATTTGCTGACAGCTTCAATCCCCGGCTTTTCCGCCGTTAACTGTAAGAACAGGCGGGCCACCTTAGGATAAGTGGCTATCAGAGCCATTTTTACGACTTCCCCCATATTCCGTCCCCCTTTTGTTTCTTTTATGAATCATTTTGTTTCAATTTTGAAATCAGGACTGAAACCCTTAATTGGCGTAAATACCTTTGGCCGTAACCTGGTCCAGCACATGGCCTTCCATAGCCAGCAGCAGGTCGTCCATAAAAAATCCGTTTTCCAGTTTCAGCAGACTGTCCAGGGCAAAAACGTGGAGTTCATAGGTGTGGGGCCTGTCCGGCGGAGTCATTCCCCCATATCCAAAAGCGTTTTCTCTTCCCAGGGAACCCAGCCAACTGTTAATGCCTTGAACATAGTCTTTCGCACCGGCACTGTCGTTTTCTTTGATTACCGTTTTCGTAATATTGGCCGCAATCCAATGTATCCAGGTGAAGCCGCACACTGGCACAGCGTCTTTGTCTTCCAAAATCAGGGCATAGGACACGGTTCCCTCCGGCGCTCCGCAGATTTCCAGGGGAATGGACCGTGTAGGCACTCCAAATCCGTTTTTCTCTGTTCCCCGTTTTCCGTATTCATCTGGGATCCTTCCCCCATTCATTGCTTTACTGATAATTTTCATAGGCTTTTCCTCCTTATAGTTTTAGACCTGCACGGCAGGCGCACTCTCTGTCAGACTATACAGCAATCCCAGTGCCAATCCGAAATTTGGCATGGTTCTTGCTTTCATAATATAATAGGAATTACTATAAAAGGAGGAGAACCATGGAATACACAAAGGAAGTACAAGGAATGGTTCCTGTCAAACGGTGTTACAATCACGGAGCCGCCCCTATCCCCCAGGAGGGCGAATTTACCAAGGTCCGCCGAATTGAAGAAATCTCCGGTTTCAGTCACAGCGTCGGAACCTGCGGCTTGAAGCAGGGAGCCTGCAAGCTGTCCCTGAATATTAAAGATGGCATTATTCAGGAAGCTCTCATTGAGGTAATCGGCTGCAGCGGAATGACCCAGTCCGCCGCTATGGCGGCGGAAATTCTTCCCGGAAAAACCCTTTTGGAAGCTTTAAATACGGATCTGGTCTGCGATGCCATTAACGTGGCTATGAGAGAATATTTTCTGGCCATGGCTTACGGCCGCACCCAGACAGCCTATTCCCAAGGTGGTCTGGCCGTAGGAGCCGGACTGGAAGACCTGGGCAGCGCCAAAAGAAGCCAGATAGGAACCTGTTACGGAACTCTGTCCAAAGGCGCCCGGTACCTGGAGCTGACAGACGGCTACGTCAGGCGCATCGCTCTGGACGAGGAAAACCGGATTATCGGATACCAGTACGTCAACCTTGGAAAAATGATGGCCCTGGTGGACGACGGAATTTCCCCTGAGGACGCCCTGGAACAAGCCACCGGTACCTACGGACGGTTTGATGAAGCCGCCCAAACCATTAATCCCAGAAAACAGTAAGCGAGGTGACACTATGATTCAATTTGAAAATTCCGGCCCCAAACTTCCCATTATTAACAGCTATCTCCAAAAAAACGGCATCTCCAATCTGGAGGAAGCCAAAGCTATCTGCAGCAGCCGCGGTCTTGACGTCTTCTCCATTGTCCGCAAGATACAGCCCATCTCTTTTGAAGACGCTGGCTGGGCCTATACTGCCGGCGCTGCCTGTGCTATTAAAAAGGGCGTCTCCTCTGCTTCCCAGGCGGCCCTGGAACTAGGAGAGGGCCTGCAATCCTTCTGTCTGGAGGGTTCTGTGGCCCAAGAAAGAGAGGTAGGAAGAGGCCACGGCAAACTGGCTTCCATGGTTCTGTCAGAAGACGTACACTGCTTCGCCTTTCTGGCAGGCCATGAATCCTTTGCGGCGGCAGAAGGAGCTATCGGCATCGCCGGTTCCGCCAATAAAGTCCGTAAAACGCCTATCCGGGTTATTCTCAACGGTCTTGGCAAGGACGCTGCGGAAATCATCTCCCGCATGAACGGCTTTACCTATGTCCGGACGGCTTTTGATCACAAATCCGGAGTCCTGACCGTTGCGGAACGGATTCCCTTTTCTAAGGACGGCCGCGCCCAGGTCTGCTGCTATGGAGCCGACGATATGCGGGAGGGCGTAGCCATTATGGAACTGGAAGACGTAGACGTATCTATCTCCGGCAACGGCACTAATATGGTCCGCTTCTCCCATCTGGTAGCAGGGGCCTACAAACGAAACTGCCTTCTGAAAGGAAAGAATTATTTCGCCTGCGCTTCCGGAGGCGGCATAGGAAGGACCCTGGGTCCGGACGAAACCTCCGCCGGCCCTGCTTCCTACGGCCTGACGGACTCTATGAGCCGTATGTACGGCGACGCTGTCTTTGCAGGTTCCTCTTCCGTTCCGGCCCATGTGGAAATGATGGGATTTATCGGTATGGGAAACAATCCCATGGTAGGGGCTACTGTAACCATTGCTGTAAAAATCCATGAGCTTTTAAATGATTAAAGAGGGATGTCCCAAAACTATGAATTGCCTTCATAGAAAAGGGACATCCTCTTTTTGTACAAAGCAGAAATTACGTTGCTTTTTCTCTTAAATCTTCTCCGAGTATCTCTTTTCTGTACTCCTCATTCCACTGGGAAACTACTGCTTTTTCCGGAGCCTTCACTCCTTCCAAAAAATATTTGCGGCCTATCTGCCCGTATTTGCCGCTGCCAAAGGCGTGATAAGGCAAAAGCTCATAATCCGTTAAGTGGGGCAATGTCTTTAAATAGGCTGCTATTTTCCCCAGTTCTTCTTTCGAATCATTGATTCCGGGTATTACCGGCGTCCTTACGATTAAATCTTTTTCCGGATAGTTTTTTGACAGCATAAAAAGATTTTCCAGTATGAGGCGGTTTCCCACTCCCGTATACTTCCGGTGCTTTTCCTCGTCCATCAGCTTTACATCATAAAAGATCAGTTGGCAGTACCTCGCCACCCGGCTTAAATCCCCCCAGGAGGCCCGTCCTGTGGTTTCTATGGCCGTGTGAATCCCTCTTTTACAGTATTCCCGCAGCAGTTCCTGACAGAAATCCGCCTGCATTAAAGGTTCTCCCCCGCTGAGGGTCACGCCTCCGTTGCATCTCCAGCTTCTCTCCTGATTCAGCGTTGCGGCCAGAACCTCATCTACTGTCATCTCTTTTCCGAATACCGTCAGAGCCCTGGCGCAGCAGTCATCTTCACAGTCGCGGCAAACCCGGCACAGATTCCTGTCAATCTGAATCCGGCCCTTTCCGTCCGGCCCGATGGCTTTTTGGCGGCACGCCTCCATACAGGTTCCGCAGGAGGCGGTTCCAATGCACTTATTGGCATTGTAGCCCAGCTCCGGGCCTGGATTCTGGGATTCCGGATTGGAACACCAGACGCAACGCAAAGGGCAGCCTTTTAAAAACACCAGATCCCGGATAGAGGGGCCGTCATGGACAGAAAATTTCTGAATGTTAAAAATGACTCCTTTTCGATTACTTTTCATGTTTCACCCTTTCTCCCGTTTTCTTACGCAATTTCCTCGTGCTCCGTTCTGGCGATAATTTCGTTTTGAAGAGCAGGGCTTAAATCCGTGAAATAGGCGCTGTAGCCTGCTACCCGCACAATGAGATTGCGGTAGGAATCCGGATCCTTCTGGGCCTTTAACAGTGTTTCCCGATGGATAATATTAAACTGGATATGCCACAGCTTCAGATCCACAAAGGTCCTTAACAGGCGTTCCAGATTCTTTGTTCCTGTTTCTCCCGCCACTACCTGAGGACTTAACTTAATATTTAATAATCTGGAAAAGCTGTTGGCGTACTTGCGGCTCTTGGCATGGTCAATGGAAAGCAGCGTAGCTACCGGACCCTGGTTATCCATTCCCTGGGTGGGAGAGATTCCTTCCGAAAGGGCCTGACCAGCCAGTCTTCCATTTAGAGTGGCTCCCGTTTTTCCGCCCATTCCTACATGAGAGGTCACGGGGACAAATTTAATGTGCTTTGGCCCGTAAGGCGTGTTGTACTGATGAACCGTTTCCAGCAAAATCTCGTCCAGCCGGCGGGCAATCTCATCGGCATAGGGATCGTTTCTTCCGTATTTGGGGGCGTTTAACAGATCCTGGCGGATTCTCTCGTACCCTTCAAAGTTGTGATCCGTCGCTTCCTTTAACTGGCCAAGAGTATACTTTTTATCTTCAAAAACCAGTTTCTTTAAAGCCGCCAGACTTTCAGCCACAGTTCCAAATCCGTTGATATTCACGTCTCCCGGATCTTTGTAGATACTTCCCGGAATATTGGGCTGGTGAATGTCCACAGCATTTTTCATGCACAAATCATGCAGACAGGACATAAAGGGGGCCGCCAGCAGTTCCTTATTGGCCATTTCCAAAGCCGTCTGCCGCTTCATAAAGTGGCGTACAAAGAAGTCAAAGGTTTCCCTGTAATTGTTCAGCACGTCCTCAAAGGAATGGATCTCCTGAGAAGGAATCGACGGAACCATAAGCTGCCGGTAATTGTTCCCGTACCGCACATACCCGTCGTTTAAAGCCATTTCCAGAGCTGATTCCAGATTGATGTTTCCTCCTACGGGCATATAGGTGTCCAGATTCAGCATACGGACTTCCGTACAGCCGGATCCGGCGTAATCTCTGGCCGTTTCCACAGGGGCCCCATTATTGACCAGCGCCGGTATAATCTCCTCGTCATTGAGGAATTTGGGGAATCCGCTTCCCTCTTTCACCAGCTCCGCCGTTTCCCGCAGCAGTCTTTCCGGAGAGGCGGAGTGAAGGCGTACCATCAGATCCGGGTAGTGAAGGGGGAACTCCTTTTTGGAGCGGATAACCAGGTAAGTCAATTCGTTGGTAGCGTCCCTTCCCTGCCTGTCCTGACCGCTTAATGTCAGCATTTCAAAATGAGCATAGCCTTCCCAGAAGTTTCCTGCATTGGTAGCGTTAAACTGAAGGAAATCCGCGATCTTTAACCACAGACATTCCATTAGCTCCAGAGCCTTTTCATCATCCAGAAGGCCTGCGTCCCTGTCCTTTTTATAGAAGGGATACATATACTGATCAAAGCGGCCCATGGCAATGCCGCCGTTAATGGCCTGCTCCAATTTGTAACCCATCTGGACAAACCACTGGCACTGCAGGGCCTCCCAGAAGTTTCTGGCCGGTTTTTCCGGTACATGGCTGCAGTTTTCCGCTATCTGCATCAGTTCCTGCCTGCGAATAGGATCCTGCTCCTCTTTTGCCATCTCCCGCGCCTTGTCTGCATAGCGTCTGGCCAGCAAAATCAAGGCGTCGCAGTTTATCACCACTGCCTCCAAAAACGGCAGTTTGTCATAGTGGTTTTCTGTCAGATTGTTCCGAATGGCTTCGATTTTCTCCTGGGCCTCGGCTTTTATTCCCTCTAATCCTCTGGTGAGAACCTTTCCGTATTCTCCGCTCCAATTGAGTACGCTGGAAACATTGGAGTTATCCTGCATAAGTCCTGTAGCCCCGTAATCGTCGTCCCCGTAGATTACGTCCCTGGTTTCTTTCGGCATCAGGGCCAAATACCGTTCATGGGCCGTTTTCCCTTTCCAGTAAGGAATGACTTTCTCCTCCAAAACAGCAATGTCTTCATCGGAAATACGGTAGGCATTCTTTTTCTGGGTGTCTCTCAGACCTTTGGAAAACCACCCGGCCCTCAGTTCCGGATAAAGTATGGCGTGACGTCCTCTTCCTCCGCAGGTTCCTACAATGAGTTCATTCTCCTGGATCACCACCTCAATGTTTCTGCACACATTCTCAATGGCTTTGGCCCATCTAAGAACCATAGGGTATGCCTCTGTTTCCTTCATAGACTCTGTAAAAAATACAGCCCTCTGGATGTCGATTCTGGGAACGTCGTCCCGGAATCCCTTTAAAAATCCGTTAATCCGTTTTCTGGGACTGAGCTGTCCCTGTTTCTTCAGGATCCTTTCCTCCTGATTGGTCAATACTTCCATGCAGCAGCTTTCCATGAAACATACCTCCTTTAAAATAGTGTTAAAAAATGAATAAAGATAAAAAGAATCCTGCTCTGCAGGATTCTCCGCCTGCGGCGGGTCGCTCCCGCGACAGCTTCCATACCGCCGCAGTGCGATCCGCGCGGAGCGTTTTTTGTTTCATAGAAACGAAGTTTCCTATGAAACAAAAAAGCCTGAATAAACCATTCCTGTGAAATGGTTTATTCAGGCTTTATCTTCTTCTCCTGCCCTTCCTTTTTTACGGGAAACGCTTCCGAAAATAACCTGGTATTCTGTTTTATTTGCGGGTACAGAATTTACTGTCCCTGTAGCGGATCCAGGCGTTTCTCATGGCCTGCACCGTGCTTCCTGTAGATGGAGTCAGCATATTCTCCCGAATAGTGTCCAATATGGGTTCTATGGGATCGTCCATGCAGTAGCCCACTACAATCTCTTGAAAAAAACGGTTGGTCAGGGGAGAAATCACATTTAAATTGGCCTTTACCACTACCTTGGTATCCTTTTTTACCTGAAGCTGAACGGATACCGTATCGTATACGTCATTTAAGTTTGTATTTCTGGCTGTCTGGGCGTGCCCCACCACCAGAAAACATTCTCCGTCATACATCATCTGTCACGCATTTCCTTTCATTTTCCTGTCTTCTGACTTTTTATAAAGCAAAATCCGTGCCACACTTATCTGCCCTTATAAGCCGCTCTGTAAACTGGGCCGCCTCACATTCAAAGAACAGATTTTCTAATATTGCTCTGACGCTGTCTATATTATAACAAAACATTCAGAAAGATTTCAACTGTTTTTCCTATGTTTTCATATTTTCCTTTCAAAACTTCCTTTTATCATCATTTCATCTCTGCACTTTGCCACGAACCGCCGGGAAACCGTCATTCCTTCCCCTTCCAAAAGTTCTGCTATTTTTTTATCGCTAAGGGGTTTTTTCTTATCTTCCTTTTCTATGAGTTCCCGAATACGCTGCCGGATTCCCATGGAGCTTACGTCCTCCCTGCCCGTTGAGGCGGAAAAGAGGGATTTCATGGGAACGCTTCCACCGGGATATTGGAGATACTTGCCTTTTGCCGTCCGACTGACTGTGGAGGGGTGAATCCCCAAAATCTCTGCGGCTTCGCTCATTGTCATAGGTTTTAACGGGCCTTTCCCCTCAAAAAACTCCGCCTGTCTTTCCATCATCAAATCCGCTAAAGCCAGAATAGTCTTTCTCCTTTGCTGGATACTGGCCATAAGAAACTGAACCTTTTCTGCCTTCCCTTTAAAATAAGAAATCAGTTCTTCGTCAGAAGCTTCTTTCATCATTTTAAGATAATAATCGTTTATCCTGTAGTCTTCAATCCATTTATCGTTTAGTTCTCCCTGCCACTGCCCGTTTTCCTTTTTCAAAATTACGTCAGGCACTATGTAATGGGCCCGTTCCGTCCCAAATCCGGCTAAGGGCCTGGGGTTCAAAAGAGAGATGCGCTGGATACATTTCCGGATTTCCGCCGTAGACAGGCCCAGTCCCCGGGAAATCTGGCTGATCCGTCCGGCAGCTACTGCTTCCAGATACCCGTCAACGATTTTCCACAAATTCGTATTTTCCTGGCCCTGCATCTGAAGCTGTTTTAGCAGACATTCTCTCAGATCCGAAGAAAATACTCCCCAGGGCTCCAGTTCCCGCAAGTCTTTCAGACATTGTCCGGCGGCCTCTTCTGTGATGTTACAGGCCTTTGCCGCCTCCTGCAGCGTCCCGGAAAAAAAGCCGCTGTCGTCCAGACAGTCCGCCATATACTCTATGGCGGCCCATTCTTTCGGGCTGTATCTGCCCTTGTCTAGCTGCCATAACAAGTAACTCCGCACCGTATCCTTATCCGGGGCCGGGATATTCCCGTCATTTTTTTCATTGAGATCCTCCCCGTGAGAATAAAAAGGAACCGGCATCTCGCCCCTGTCCAGTCCCTGAGTCTCTACAGGGCCGTACTCTTTGCCGGAATATTCCAACATGGGATTTTCTAAATATTCGTCGTACAGCATTCGGTTCAGCTCCCCGCTGTCCATAGCCAGGATTTCCAGAGAGCGTAACTGCGCCTGAGATAATGTTTGTTTCTGGTCTAACGCCATATCGAAGGAAAGATCCATTTTAACCGCCCCTTTAATGTCCAAAATGAGATGAGCACATCTCACATTATACCACTCTCACTAAACTCGTGAAACACCTCGTTAAGTGTTCGGGTATCTATTCGCACTAAGTTCGATAATACCTCACTAAGTGCTCATATTATACCACTCTCACTAAGGAGTTGTCAGGGCTTTTTGATTAAATTCGACAGAAATCTGCAAACCGCCACTTACGCTATCCTAAAGGGAAGCGAATCTTGAAACGGTCCTGAATTTATGGTAGTATGAATATACAAAAGAAAAGAAATCAGGTGAGAAATTTGACGGTAACGGAAATGATGGAGCAAAAACATCAGGAAGATTTACAACGGCTTAGAGGTTTTCGACTGCTTGATGACGATTTTCTCACGAAATGCTTTGAAGGCAATACAGAGTGTATCGAATTAGTATTACAAATTGTGTTGGACAAGAGCGATTTAAACGTGGAAGATGTCCGCACACAGGTATTTGTAGAAAATCTATTGAACCGGTCTGTAAGGTTAGATGTATTGGCAACGGACAGTTCGGGGCGCAAATTCAATATAGAAATTCAGCGTACTGATAGAGGTGCCGGAAGGAAAAGAGCGCGTTATAATAGCAGTATGATGGACGCAAATCTTTTAAGAAAGGGAGAAGATTTTGATACGCTTCCTGAAACCTATGTGGTTTTTATAACGGAGAATGATGTGATCGGCAGAGGGAAACCTTTATACCAAATTGAACGTTGTTTTTTAGGGACTGGCGAAAAATTTGAGGATGGTTCCCATATTCTGTATGTGAATGGGGCATATCGAGATGATACACCAATTGGCAAGTTAATGCATGATTTTTCCTGTACAGATCCTGCGGATATGTACTATGGTGTTCTGGCAGAGCGAGTAAGATTTTTTAAAGAAAGTAAGGAGGGAATTGCGGTCATGTGTAAAGCTATGGAAGATATGAGAAATCAGGCAGTGAAAGACAGTATGATAGAAGTAGCGGTTCGAATGTTAACCGACGGTACGTTAACGCCTGAAAAAATTGCCGAATATGTTGGCCTTCCCCTTGAAGAAGTGGAAAAGCTGAAGAGAGATAAATCTGCATAAAGAATAGGCCGGGAACCTGTTTTACGTTCCCGGCCATATTAGATAGGTTATAGGTTTGCCATTTCCGCTGCTTTTTATTCAAACTTCACCATTTCTTTTTTCAGCCGTTTCATAATCTTTTTTTCCAGCCGTGATATGTAAGACTGGGAAATTCCCAGAAGATCCGCCACCTCTTTCTGTGTCATCTCGCTGCCGTCCTCACTGGTGAGGCCGAAACGCAGCTCTACAATCTTTCTTTCCCGAGGATCCAGCCTGCTGATGGCCGCGTTTAGAAGATCCTTCTCAATTTCTCCTTCAATGTCTTTGTAAATCACATCTTCGTCCGTCCCTAAAATATCGGACAAGAGCAGCTCGTTTCCGTCCCAGTCTACGTTTAATGGCTCATCAATCGAGACTTCCAGCTTTGTCTTGCTGCTTCTGCGCAGATGCATTAAAATCTCATTTTCAATGCATCTGGAGGCATAGGTGGCCAGCTTAATATTCTTTTCCGGGTTAAAAGTATTAATGGCCTTAATAAGCCCAATGGTTCCGATAGAAATTAAATCCTCTACGCCCACGCCGGTATTGTCGAATTTTTTAGCAATGTACACCACCAAACGGAGATTGTGCTCTATCAGACCGGATCTGGCCTCCTTGTCTTTTTCACCGCCTAATTTTCCTATAAGCTCTGCCTCTTTCTGAGCGTCCAGAGGCGGCGGCAGAATGTCCGCCCCTCCTATGTAGTGCACCTCCCCCTGCTTCTGCATTAAAAGGGTCTTAAATCCGGCGGACGTTTTAAACTGAAACCGGCTGGGTATGGATACTTTAATAATCATAGGTTTTCCTCCTTATTATCATAGTTTGCCCTGCATTCGCCCTCTTCCGGAAAGCGCCCGTGCAGCAGCATCTGATATTCATTTTTTGGCGAAAGGGGACAAGAAGAAAGGGCGACCAGAGGTTTTTTTATCCGGAAAAGGCATCCGTCCTTTTCGGCCTCCATTTCATCCAGATAGATGGCCGGAAGGATCCCCTCCGGCTGTCCTACGCTGCGGTAGGGAATGTACATAACCGCCGGAACCGCAGTTACCAGCCGCCGGCCCGCTGCGCTGTCCAACACGTGGACAGGACGGCGGGATATGGGCTCATACAGTTGGTTTCCCGTATCCAGGAGGGCCTTAATGCGGCATTCCCGGCCCCTATAGCGAAGGCGCACCTGGTAAATCCTCTGTCTCTCCCACCGGTTCTGTACCAAAAATCCAATGGCTGCCCGGACGGCAAAAAAGGCGCCTGCCCCTAAAAACACCAGGCTTCCCAGGCGAAAAAAAGACTGCAGCCCGTAAATAGCCCCGCTCATGAGCACGGCTGTTATGCAGAGAGAAACGGCGGCCTTCAGAAATTCCCGGCGCGGCAAAGGGCCGTAAGCCGCACGAATCATCACAGCAGCCCCGGCAATTAGGCTTGCGCCTCTCCAAAGCCACAGACAGCCTGCTGTGAGGCCCAGAACCAGCCCTAAGGCAGCAATTCCCGATCCCGCTGCGGCTCCCAAGGCTATCCGCCTTTTCGAGCCTTCTATCCCGGCCAGCTTCCTTACCAACAGCAGCAGCAGACAGTCCATGACGAAATTTACAAGGAAGAATTGATCCAGATAAACCGTTACTGTCAATTCCATCCCTCCTCTTGCCTGACCTCCTCATTATAGCCATAGGGGTGAACAAAATTTGTCAAATTCAGGGAGGATATTCCTAATTTTTGTCGTCAAAAAACGGCACAGTTTTCACTGCACCGTTTAGCCAAAGAGCCTGATCCATTTTCCTCTGGGCGGAGCGTGTCCCCGCCGAAGCCTTTCATGCAATAGGAAACCGCTTACATGAAAAAACGCCCGTCCCTCTGTCTCCTTCTGCAAAAAGAGACAAAGAAATGAGCGTTTTTCTAAGGAATCGTTCTTCTTAACGTTTATTTTTCAGGAAATCCGGAATATTAATCTGCATTTCCCCTCTGTTTATGGGACGGTAGGGAGCTGCACCGGCCTGAGGAGTAAAATTAGAGCTTGTAGCCGCCGCCTCACTATTGTTTTTAGGAAGGGGCCTCTGAGCCCCGGAAGCTGCCTGTCCATTGGGAGCAGGCTGAGTCTTAGGCTTAAAGGAACCTGTATTAAAGCCAGCCATAGCCTTGTTGACCGGAGTATTGGCGCCGTGGGTGTCCAGACCCGTAGCAATAACGGTAATGCTGGCTTCGTCCTGAGCGTTCTCATCATACATAGCGCCAAAGATGATATTGGCGTCGTCGCCGGCCAGTTCCTGAACATAGCTGGCGGCCTCATTTGCTTCGATGAGGCTGATGTCTCCGGAAATATTGATAATTACATGGCTTGCGCCTTCAATGGTGGTTTCAAGCAGCGGGCTGGAAACGGCCTGCTTTACTGCCTCCAGGGCCTTGTCGTCGCCCTTTGCCTTTCCGATGCCGATGTGGGCGATGCCCTTGTCTATCATAACGGTCTGAATATCCGCAAAGTCCAGATTGATTAAGCCCGGAACGTTAATCAGGTCGGTAATTCCCTGAACCGCCTGCTGAAGCACTTCGTCAGCCTTCTTTAAGGCGTCGGGCATTGTGGTTCTGCGATCTACAATCTCCAAAAGCTTATCATTGGGGATTACAATTAAGGTATCTACGCTTTCTTTTAAGCGTTCAATTCCCGACAGAGCATTGGTCATACGGGTTTTCGCCTCAAAGCGGAAGGGCTTCGTTACAACGCCTACTGTCAAAATTCCCATGTCCTTGGCAATGCGGGCGACAATGGGAGCCGCGCCAGTTCCTGTACCACCGCCCATACCGCAGGTTACAAAAACCATATCTGCGCCTTTCATGGCCTGGGAAAGTTCCTCAGAGCTCTCTTCCGCCGCCTTTTCTCCAATCTCCGGTCTGGCTCCTGCTCCAAGTCCCTTTGTCAGCTTCTCTCCAATCTGTAAAACCGTAGGAGCCTTGCAGAACTGCAGTGCCTGCTTGTCCGTATTAATCCCGATAAACTCCACTCCGGCGATATTTTCGTCGATCATGCGGTTTACCGCGTTGTTTCCGGCTCCTCCTACGCCAATTACAATGATTCTGGCGGCGTTGTCCGCCTCATTTATTTTAATCTCTAACAAGACAATATCCTCCTTTAACCCTTCTCAACTTTTTATCTCCACGGAAGCGGCTGCTGGCGCAGCCATCACAAATTATGAAAGCCAGACAGCTTCGTGCCCTGCACTCCTGCTGTCTGCCGAGAGTATACATAGTTTGGCCTGTCGGCCTGCTTACCTTATACTATATTTGATTTCTGTCAAAATATCAAGGTTTTTTTCAACAAATTCACAAGTTTCATGCCCCCTTAGTCCTGAATGAAGGAATACATAGCGTCGCTGTCCATTTCGTCATAGGTGTCCAAATACAGCGTTCCTTTCAGGCCCTCCAACTGGGGAAGCATATCCCTCAGCTCTGAAATCTTCCCGTTCATGTTGTCGCTGCTTCCCAATGCCACCCGCACATCTCCCAGAAGAAGGAATGCCTGTCCTTTATCATCATAGGAAATCTGATCCACATCCAATTCATAAATAGACAGCACCTGGGTGAGATTTAAGATTTCAGAAAAAATCTTTTCATTGGGGACGGGCAGGGGCTCATTTAAGGCGATTTGCCCGAACTCCAGACCGGAAATTTCCGGAATCCCTTCCAGTTTCGAGCTGGTACTCTCTACGATAATTCCGTCCTTATCGAAATACATATAGCTGTTCATATAGGAAACGTAGCCTACGATGCTCTTTTCATATACCATAATTTCTACCCGGAAGGGGCTTCTGAAAATCATATCGTAATCCGCCACAAAAGGGATTTTCAGATGGGGCTCAAACCGGTCTTTATAGTAGCAGTACAACGTATTTCTGTCCAGGCTGTCCGGAAACAGCAGCTCGATCATCTCTTCCTGAGTATGGCGTGTGCTGCCCGTTACCGTAATATCCGTAATCCGGACAGACCATACTGCTATTCCCAGCAGCAGCGCAAAAGCTGCTGCCAGGATTATCTTCATATGCCTTTTTCTTCCTGTCATGTGTTATCAACCTGCTTTCTCAGCCTGTTTATCATCCCCGGCTTTATGGGCCTGACAAGCCCCATTCCCGGATGTCTGCTCCTAATGCTCTCAGATCTCCGCAAATATCCTGGTAGCCCCGGTAGATATGGCGGCAGTCCTCAATTTCTGTAACGCCTTCCGCCACAAGGCCCCCAATTACCAGGGCGGCTCCGCCCCGCAAATCCGTAGCCCTTACTCTGGCTCCCCGAAGCTTTCCCTCTTCTCCCCAGCCCCGGATCAGGGCTTCTTTTTCCTGTATCCGGATCCGGGCCCCCATTTTTTCCAGCTCCTTCGCTGTGCGGTACCGACCTTCAAATACATTCTCTATGATTTTAGACTCCCCCCTGGCCACTGCCATAACCGCCATGGCAGGGGATTGGAGATCCGTAGGAAACCCGGGATAGGGGCGGGTAACAATGTCAAAGCCTTCCGGGGTCTTCTCCGCCCTTATTTCCATGCTGGATTCTCCCGCATGGATCCGGCAGCCGCTTTCCCGAAAAACAGAGAGGACGGTTTCCATATGAGCAGGATTGATTTCCTCCAAACGGGCGCTGCCGCCGCAGGCCAGAACCGCCGCCAGATAGGTTCCGGCCACAATCCGGTCCCCCGGCACCCGGCGCACAGTTCCGGACAGCTCCGAAACCCCTTCTATGGTAAGGCAGTCCGTCCCTATGCCGGTAATCCGCCCGCCCATTTGATTCAGCAAAAGGCACAGCTCCTGTATCTCAGGTTCTTTTGCCGCCCCCGCTATCCGTGTGGTTCCTTCCGCCAAAACTGCAGCCAAAAGAGCGTTTTCCGTGGCCCCCACACTTGGGTAGGGAAAATGAATACAGGCCCCCTTCAATCCGGAAGCCCTGGCATAAATATTGCCTGATTCCTCGGAAATCTCCGCTCCGAAAGCTTTTAATGCCTGAATATGGAGGTCAATGGGCCGGCTCCCAATGAGGCAGCCGCCGGGGTAGCGGGTCAGGGCCTCCCCCTGCCGCGCCAGCAGAGCCCCCAGCATCATAATGGAGGATCTCATTGCTTTCATATAGTTTTCCGG
Organism: uncultured Clostridium sp.; assembly: GCA_946498245.1. Taxonomy (GTDB): domain Bacteria; phylum Bacillota; class Clostridia; order Lachnospirales; family Lachnospiraceae; genus UMGS1370. Next base: position 28,563 of record CAMMNN010000045.1, read on the forward strand.
AATCTCCGCCCGCAGACTCCCGGACGCGTCTATGGACAATACGTGATCCGTAAGGCGGCAGGAGCAGCCTATAAACCGCAATATCCCCATCATACAGAACACATCCTGTATCCTGGGGACAT